>JAZRLS010000001.1:0-12292 GCA_045646945.1 Eubacteriales bacterium
GTCGCAGGTATATTGCTTTTGAATAGAAAAAGTCATCTCTTTCATGTTGAACTTCCCTCATTTTTATAATTTTTCTTTATTATAGCAAATCCTATTTACAAAATCCATACAATATGATAAAATGTTATTTATAAAATCCAACAATAAAACGGAGCAAAAACGATGGAAAAGCCATTTGAATTTATAGAAAGCAAAATTGCGTACCGAAAAGAATTTGACATTACCGAGGGACGCCACCCCACCTATGCCCTGCTCTATCTGAAAGAAGGGAGCTTTCGGCTGAACGTCGACGGTGTGGAAACCATCTTTCGCGAAGGGGACTGCGCCATTTTTACCGACGACGTGTTTTTTTCGCGCTCGGTGCTCTCTCCGATCTCGTTTGTCTATATCAAATTCCGCCAAAATACCAAATGCTCCTTCACGCTTCCCCTCCCCACGGGGAAAATCTTTTTTCAAAATCGCAAACGCTTTTTGGATGATATTCACGCCTACGAAGTACTGATCGATATTGCAGATGCACGATCGCTATATCACAAAGAGCACCTGTTGGAAGACATTCTTTGGCTGTGGTTCGACGAACAAAACGAAATCTCTGTCGATCCCAAAAACGATCTGCGCCTTTGCCACGATGAAACAGTACGGCGTGCGGTCGAATTTCTTCGGGAATCGCTTTCCAAGAAGCTCTCGGTTGCCGATCTCTGTGCCGCCGCGGGAAGCAATCCGAGCACGCTGAATTTCAAATTCCGCCGCGAATTTTCCTGCTCGATCGGAGAATTTCTGACCGAGGAGCGAATGAAGCACGCGCGCCGTCTGCTCTCCTCCACCTCCTTCTCGGTCGGTGAGATCGCAACGCGGTGCGGCTACGAAAACATCTACTATTTCAGTTCGGTCTTTCGCAAGCAGAACGGTCTATCCCCCACCGAATTCCGTCAGCAATACCGTTAAGAGAGCACCTTTCGGATCGGATAGGTGGCATTCAGCACCAGCCAAAGCTGCGGAAAATATTTCATTGCCGTCCAAATGCCGATGCCGTCGAGATCGAAATTCTCCACGAGTCCGATGAGTGCTTCGACACTGTTGGCGTTTTCAAACCACACCACGTGCTCCACCGCAGTTCCGTTCTCTCTCTCAAAATACCGAAAATAGGGTGCCGCCGAGACCTCGTCGTACTCGATCCGCGCTCTTTTTTCTTTGGCAAGCGCGACTGCCTCCACGTTGCCGAGCGAGCGCGCGCGGCTCTCGCCCGCAACAAACGGAAGCTTCCAATCATAGCCGTAATTCGGCACGCCCATCACAATCTTCTCGGACGGGATCACCGACGTGCCGTAATCGATCACGTCGGTCACCTTATTGACGGGCGAGACCGCCATCGGAGGGCCGTAGGTATATCCCCATTCGTAGGTCATCAGAAAGGTTTTGTCTGCCGCCTCTCCCATGCCCGCGTAATCGTGTCCCTCGTAAAGCAGTCCCTCTTGATCGTCCGAGGTTTTGGGGGAGAGCGAAACGAAGACCTCGTAGCCGCCGGGAGCGAGGCGCGCGCGAAGATCGCGGATAAACTGTACGTATTCATCGGCAACCGCGGCGGGAACGTACTCAAAATCGACCTCGACACCCGCATACCTCTTTCGCGTCAGCGTCGTGGCGATCTCCTCGATCAGCATTTCCTTTGCCGCCACATCCGAGAGAAATTCTTCCGCAAGCTCGGGCGAAAAGGTCCCTCTCTCCGAGAGCGACGACACAAGCATAATCGGTGCGACGCCATATCCCCTCGCAAGCTCGATGAGCTCCTCGTCGTCAATGCCGACAAGCTCTCCGTCCTCTTCGGTGCGGTAACTGAAGAGCGTCAGATAGGTCAGGTACGGCAAGGTTTTCCGCAACACGTCGCGATCGACGTTGGGGTAGACGTAAGCGTTGACCGAAATTTCACGGTCGAAACGCGTCTCTTCGGGCACGATGGTCAGTACCTCCCCCGCACGTACCTCGGTGGTTCCGCCAAGCGTTGGGTTATTGCGCCAAAGATCTCCGAGCGTCACGCCGAATTTCTGCGCAATCGAATAGAGATTTTCGCCGCGCTCCACTCGATAGACCGTGCGCGGTTGCAGGATTACAAGGCTTTCTCCGACCGTCAGTGCTGTGCCTGAGAGCTCGTTGTCGCGCACGATCTTATCGACCGTCGTTCCGTATCTCCGCGCGATGGCATAAAGGCTGTCTCCATTTTGTACCGTGTAGATAATCAAAGCATTTCTTCCTTTCTGTGATAAATTTTGGTATTTTCAGTATATGGACACCGTGCATTTTTTGCCATTTCTTTTTTCTTTTGGCATACTTCCCCCCAAGAGAAGGCATACTATGTACGAAGAAAAAAAGAAGGAAGGAACTGCCTATGAATAAACCGCAAATCATCAAGTGTTGTGCCAGAGAAATTTTGGATTCCAGAGGAAATCCCACCGTCGAAGCGTCTGTCTTTCTTGCCGACGGAACGGTAGGCGTAGCAAGCGTCCCCTCGGGTGCCTCGACGGGAATTTACGAAGCGCACGAAAAGCGCGACGGCAATAACGAACGCTATGGCGGTCGCGGCGTCTCCGACGCGGTGTCGTCGGTCTGCCGCGTGATCTCCCCCGCGATTGCAGGTGTGAGTGCTGCCGAGCAAGCCGAGCTTGACCGCCTTTTACTTCGTCTGGACGGCACCGAAAACAAATCCAATCTCGGTGCGAATGCCATTCTTGCCGTCTCGCTTGCCTCGGCACGCGCCGCCGCCAATTGGTATCACATTCCCCTCTACCGCTACCTCGGTGGTGTCGATGCCTACCGAATCCCCGCCCCGATGATGAACATTCTCAACGGCGGCGCGCACGCGTCCAACAACGTAGAAATTCAGGAATTTATGATCGTTCCCGTCGGCTTTTGCCGCTTCTCCGAAGGATTACGCGCGGGGAGCGAGATTTATCACGCGCTTGGGCGAATCCTCAAAGAAAAAGGCTTTACTACCACCGTGGGCGACGAGGGCGGCTTCGCGCCGAATCTGGAGAGCGACGAGCAGGCAATCGACCTGATTTTGGAGGCAATTTCGGCGGCGGGCTACTCAACCGACGAGATTAAAATTGCACTCGATGCCGCCGCGTCCGAATGGTATGACGACGGCGCATATATGATGCCCAAGCGCCGCCGTCGCTACAGCCGCCGTGAGCTGATCGAATACTGGGTTTCTCTGTGCGAAAAATACCCGATGATCCTTTCGATTGAGGATGGGCTCGATCAGCGCGATATGGAAGGCTGGTGCGATCTGACCGAACGACTTGGAAAGAAAATAATGCTCGTCGGCGACGACTTTTTCGTCACGAACACCTCGCGTCTGCGCGCAGGCATAGAACGCCGCGCCGCCAATTCGATTCTCATCAAGCCCAATCAGATCGGCACGCTGACCGAAACGCTCGACGTCATTCACCTTGCCAAGGACGCGGGCTATCGCTTTATCCTCTCTCACCGTTCAGGCGAGACAGAGGATACGACGGTTGCCGACATCGCGGTTGCAATGAACGCTCCCTTCATCAAGACGGGTGCGCCCTGCCGCAGTGAACGCGTTGCCAAGTACAACCGTCTTTTGCGCATCGAATCGGCACTCGCCTCGGGCGCGCGGTACGGCTCGTCGGGCTTTTCTTCAATGCCCGAAGCCATCTCGGATGCGTGTTATCGGATTTGATTCTATGGCCGACGGAGAAGGATCTTTGCGAAGCAATTTCAAAACAAATGTAACCTCGTATCGGGACGGGCGATTCGTGAATCGCCCCTACGGTTGGTAAAAAACCAACGTTGGTGCGCCGAGCGTGCGAAAGGTGAAAATTATTACAAACCTGTAGGGGTCGACGCCTCGGCGACCCGTGCCAAGCCGAAGCAAACAAAAGGCTTCCTCCGAGAGGAAGCTGTTGCCGTGGGCTGCCGAGGACGTCAGCCCCTACAAGTTGGTGAAAAAGCCAACGTCGATGCGCCGAGCGCGTAAAGATGCAACTACAAAAGCCTCTCCTTTTGGGAGAGGCTTTTGTATCCTTTTATTTTATCATCACAAAATCACGCCGTCCTCGGCAAGTCTTGCGCGAAGCTTGGTCACGTCAAGCCCGCGGGGCATCGTGTGTTCCCCAAGGCTCATTGCCGCCGCCGTGCCTGCCGCCTGTCCCGTGAGCGCACAGCCCACCATCAGCCGAACCGCACCAAAGCTTGCCTCGTCACACGAGATGCATCTGCCCGCTACGAGAAGTCCCTCCACGCCCTGCGGCAGGAGTGCTCGGTAAGGCACCGAAAAGGTTTCGACCTCACTCGGTCGGTAGCTCGTCTTCAGATCTCCGTAAAGATCGATGGTGCAGATCAGCCGTCCGATGCCGTCCTCAAATTCGCGATGCTCGCGCACATCGTCGCCCAAAAGGCGGTAATCGCCCGTGATTCTGCGGGTTTCGCGAAGTCCGAGCTGAGGTGCGATCGCGCGAAGCTGACAATTTCCAAGACCGATCTCCGTTCCGTACTTTCGGAAGAGCGATATAATATGCGTAATCTGTCTGCGCCCCTCGATCTCGGCACGCGTCAGGTCAAAGACGTCGGTCGCGTCAATCTCACGAACGAGCGTCAAATTCAAGCTCTTGACGTCGCCGTTGGGCGTTAAAATCTTCCACGCGCCGCCGCGCTTGGTGCTTTGCCATTCCCCTGCGTCTGCCGCCGCTTGAAAGACGGTGGCAAAGCCGTTCCCCTTGGGATTCTTGAAATGCGCCTCGAATTTTTCTACGTCGACGTTGGCAATGCCGAACACCACGCTGACGGGCTGAAGCTTGCTCGCCTCTCGCTTCTCAAAGGGCGCACCCGCCAAGGCGGCAACGTCGCCGTCGCCCGTGGCGTCGACCACGCGGTCGGCGAGAATCACACCGATGCCCGATTTACTCTGACAGAACACGCCGCGCACGACGCCGTCCTCTGCCACGGTACCGATGACGGTGGTGTGAAGCAAAATCTCCACGCCCTCCTCTGCCATCCATTCGTCGAGCATACATTTATAAAGCTCGGCATCGACGAAGATTCCGCTTCCGCGATAGTCGGGCGCCGAAGCACCGTAGGCACGGCAACGCTCGTCGATCTCCTTAGGAAGTCCCGCAAGCGTTTCGGGGAATCGGTTGACGCTAAAGCTATACGACGAAACGTTCGACACCGTCAGCGCGCCGCCAAGACAGCCGTAGCGCTCGACGATCATCGTTTTTGCACCGCACCGTGCCGATGCGACCGCCGCCGAAATTCCCGCCGTGCCGCTACCGACGACCAGCACCTCGGTACTTGCCCACACGGGCGCGTTTTTCACTTCAAAATCAAACTGCTTCATACGTCACCTTCCTTGTTTTTTCCCTTATATGATATCACACTTTCCCTTGCTTGTCAACAAAAAAGCAAAAAGCGCACCCGACGTAGTCGAATGCGCTTGATGTGATTTAATTAGACTGCTTCGGTCTGGGCGGAAACCTCTGCGACCTCTTCTACTGCCTCAATCTCGGAAATCTCCGTAGCTTCGGTCATTTCGGTCACCTCTACCGTCGGCTCGTTCTTCACGACGTCAACGTTGTGGTAGCACTTCATACCCGTACCTGCGGGAATCAGCTTACCGATGATGACGTTCTCCTTGAGTCCAAGCAGGTGGTCGACCTTGCCCTTGATCGCGGCGTCGGTGAGCACCTTGGTGGTTTCCTGGAAGGAAGCCGCCGACAGGAAGGAGTCGGTCTGAAGAGACGCCTTGGTAATACCAAGCAGGACAGGCTTACCCGATGCCAAACGGAGCCCTTGCTCGCCTGCGTCGATTCTTGCCTGAATTCTGTTGTTCTCTTCCTCGAATTCGCTCATATCGACCAAAGAATCGACGAGAAGGTCGGTATCTCCGTTATCGAATACGCGAATCTGTCTGGTCATCTGACGAGCAATGATTTCGATATGCTTGTCATTGACGTTACAGGACTGCGAACGGTAAACCTTCTGAATTTCCTTGATGATATATTCGTAAACCTTATCGAGGTAATCGCGGTTATTGGGATCGTTCGGATCGTCAAAGATACGCATAATGTCTGCGGGAGCCTTGCTACCGTCGGTCAGAGCGTCGCCCTTCAGAACGGTATCGCCCTCGTTGACAGTCACTCTCTTACCGAAAGGAACCTGATGCGCGATT
This sequence comes from Eubacteriales bacterium, assembly GCA_045646945.1. GTDB lineage: Bacteria > Bacillota > Clostridia > Oscillospirales > CAG-272 > HGM12713. The sequence goes on from JAZRLS010000001.1 coordinate 6,188, forward strand.
CTCATGCCCGTCTCTGCGGAACGAACGTCGATCACGTAGGTGTTCGGCGTGTCTCCACCACGGATCTCCTGAACCACACCGTCGGTCTCTGCGAGTACCGAGGTCTTCTTGGGGGTTCTTGCCTCAAAGAGCTCTTCAACTCTGGGAAGACCCTGCGTAATATCCGATCCTGCGACACCACCCGAGTGGAAGGTACGCATCGTCAGCTGAGTACCGGGCTCACCGATCGACTGTGCAGCAATAATACCAACTGCTTCGCCAACCTTTACGGGGTTGCCCGAAGCAAGGTCCGCACCGTAGCAGTGTGCACAGATACCGTGCTTTGCGTGACACTGAATGACCGTTCTGATATAAACGCGCTCAATGCCTGCCTTGGTGATGGCAGCTGCCTGCTCGTCGGTGATCATTTCGTCGTCGCCAACGATGATCTCGCCCGTCGTGGGATTCTGGATTGCACCGATGGTATAACGTCCCACAATTCTGTCGGACAGCGGCTCAAGAACCGTTCCGTTCTTCTCGTCCATGATCTGCTCGATCCATGCGCCCTTGACGGTGTCACACTTCTCTTCGCGGACAATGACGTGCTGAGAAACGTCAACCAGACGACGGGTCAGATAACCCGAGTCTGCGGTACGGAGTGCCGTATCGGACAGCGACTTACGCGAACCCTTCGCACCCATGAAGTACTCGAGAATGTTGAGTCCTTCACGGAAATTCGACTTAATCGGAAGCTCGATGGTCTTACCGTTGGTCGCAAACATCAGTCCACGCATACCTGCGAGCTGACGCATCTGTGCAATCGAACCACGGGCACCCGAATCCGACATAATCTTAATCGGGTTATACGCGTCAAATCCCTTCTGAAGAGCGTCGGTAACTTCGCCCGTCGTCTGTCCCCAGATCTTAATGACGTTGTTATAACGCTCATCGTTGGTCAAAAGACCGTCGCTGTAGCTCTGGTTGATGGCATCCACCTTCTTCTGTGCGGCATCGATATATCCCTTCTTTTCTGCGGGAATGGTCATATCGTACACCGAGATCGAGAAGGATGCCTTGGTCGAATACTTGTAGCCCATCTCCTTGATGTTATCAAGCATCTCCGCACAGACTGCCGAGCCGTGTTTTTTGATACACAGATCGATCATCTGACCGAGCTCCTTCTTCTTGACAACCTTCTGGATTTCCAGCTCAAAGGGATCTTTTCTATCGATCATTCCGAGGTCCTGAGGAATCGGCTGATTGAAGATCATACGACCGAGCGTTGCGTCGATCAGCTTGGTCTGCTTGACACCGTCGATCTCCTTGGTCACACGAATCTTAATCGGCGCGTGCAGACCGAGGGCTCCGTTGGCATACGCCATCATTGCCTCGTTGAAATCGCGGAAGGCTCTGCCCTCGCCGGGCTCGCCTGCCTTATCCATCGTCAGGTAGTAGGATCCGAGGATCATATCCTGCGAAGGTACTGCCACGGCACGACCGTCCATCGGCTTCAAAAGGTTGTTCGCCGACAGCATGAGGAATCTTGCCTCCGCCTGTGCCTCTGCCGACAGCGGTACGTGAACAGGCATCTGGTCACCGTCGAAGTCGGCGTTAAATGCGGTACATACCAGCGGGTGAAGCTTGATTGCTCTACCCTCTACAAGCACCGGCTCGAATGCCTGAATCGACAGACGGTGAAGCGTCGGTGCACGGTTCAGAAGCACGGGGTGCTCCTTAATAACGTTTTCGAGGGCATCCCATACGCAGGGATTCTCGTGTGCCTTTTCGATCTTCTTGAGCGCGTCCTTGACACCGGGAACTCTCTGCATCTCTTCAAGACGCTTTACAACGAAAGGCTTGAAGAGCTCGAGTGCCATTTCCTTGGGAAGTCCGCACTGATAGATCTTCAGCGAAGGTCCAACGGCGATAACCGAACGTCCCGAATAGTCAACACGCTTACCGAGCAGGTTCTGACGGAAACGTCCCTGCTTACCTCTGAGCATCTCGGAGAGAGACTTGAGAGGACGGTTGGAGGGGCCCGTTACGGGCTTGCCGCGTCTGCCGTTGTCAATGAGCGAGTCGACCGCTTCCTGAAGCATACGCTTCTCGTTGCGGATGACGATTTCGGGAGCGTGGATCTCGATGATCTTCTTCAGACGGTTGTTTCTGCTGATAACTCGTCTGTAAAGCTCGTTGAGGTCGGACGAAGCAAAGCGTCCACCGTCGAGCTGAACCATCGGACGGATGTCGGGAGGAATGACGGGAACGACGTCGAGGATCATCCACTCGAGCTTATTGCCCGACTTTCGGAACGCCTCTACGACCTCAAGACGCTTGATCACTCTCGTCTTCTTCTGCCCGGAAGCCGTCAGAAGCTCTGCCTTAAGCTGTGCCGAAAGCTCCTCGATATTGATGTTCGCGAGAAGCTCCTTCACTGCCTCCGCGCCCATACCGACGCGGAAGTCGTTTCCGTAAAGCTCCAGATTTTCCTGATACTGCTTTTCGTTGAGGACTGTTCCGACCTCCAAAGGCGTCGAGCCCGAATCGAGGACGACGTTGTCGGCAAAGTACAGCACCTGCTCGAGAAGCTTGGGGGAAATGTCGAGAATGAGAGCCATTCTCGAAGGAATTGCTTTAAAATACCAAATGTGGGATACGGGAGCCGCCAGCTCAATGTGTCCCATACGCTCACGGCGTACCTTTTTGGTCGTTACGTCAACGCCGCACTTTTCGCACTTGTGAGGCTCCTTGTTGTGCGAATTCTTGTACTTTCCGCACATACAAGCGCCGTCCTTGGTCGGTCCAAAGATGCGCTCGCAGAACAAGCCGCCGATCTCTGCCTTGAGAGTACGGTAGTTGATGGTCTCGGGCTTGGTGACCTCACCATAAGACCATTCTCTGATCATATCCGGAGATGCCAGACCTATTTTTATCGAATCAAATTCATTATGCTCCACAGCTGTTCTCCTTCACTATTACATATTCTCATCGTCAGCGTCAAAGCCGTCGTCAAAGACGTCGCCAAGACCTGCCGTGCCGTCAATCAGGTCGTCGATATCGTCGATCTGGAAGGATTCATCCATATCGTCGGTCTCTTCGGTCTGACCAAGCACCTCATCCATCAATGCCGCTTCCGCACGGTTGGTATAAGGCGTCGTCTCTTCCTCGTTGCACAGAGAAGAAAGCTGAATTTCTTCGCCGTTCTTATCGAGTACGCGAACGTTCAGTGCCAACGACTGAAGCTCCTTGACAAGCACCTTAAACGACTCGGGGATACCGGGTGTGGGGATGTTCTGTCCCTTGATGATTGCTTCGTAGGTTCTGCGGCGTCCGTTGATATCGTCGGACTTGACCGTCAAAATCTCCTGCAACGTGTATGCCGCGCCGTACGCCTCGAGTGCCCAAACTTCCATCTCTCCGAAACGCTGACCGCCAAACTGCGCCTTACCGCCGAGAGGCTGCTGCGTTACGAGCGAGTACGGACCGTTCGAACGTGCGTGAATCTTATCGTCAACCAGGTGGTGCAGCTTGAGGTAGTACATAATACCTACCGTAACGGGGTTATCGAAGGGCTCACCCGTACGGCCGTCGTACAGAATGGTCTTACCGTCGATCACGCGAACCTTACCCGTCTCATAAAGAGCCGCCATTTCCTCCGCGTTTGCTCTCTGCTCGGGGGTGATGTGAACGAGATCCTTCTTGCCTGCCTCGTCCTCGGTCTCGAGGAAGAGCTCCTTGCCGTCGATGTTCTCGCCGGGCAGGATCTTACGGCAGTTGCCTGCCATACGCAGACACTCGATGATCTCCTTCTCGTTGGCACCGTCAAATACGGGGGTCATAATCTTCCAGCCAAGCTTTCTTGCGGCAATACCCAAGTGTACCTCAAGCACCTGACCGATATTCATACGCGAAGGAACGCCCAGGGGGTTCAGGACGATATCCAGAGGAGTTCCGTCCTCGAGGAACGGCATATCCTCGGGAGGCATAATGCGGGATACGACACCCTTGTTACCGTGACGTCCTGCCATCTTATCTCCCACGGAGATCTTTCTCTTCTGCGCGATATAAACGCGAACGACCTTGTTAACGCCTGCGGGAACGTCGTCGTGGTGCTCGTGCGAGAAGACCTTGACGTCAACGACGATACCCGATTCGCCGTGAGGCAGTCTGAGCGAGGTATCTCTGACCTCTCTTGCCTTCTCACCGAAGATAGCGCGAAGCAGTCTTTCCTCTGCCGTCAGCTCGGTCTCGCCCTTCGGCGTGATCTTACCGACCAGAATGTCACCTGCACGAACCTCGGTTCCCTTCTTAACGATACCCTCGGTGTTCAGATCCTTGAGCGCGTCCTCACCGACGTTGGGAATCTCGCGCGTGATCTCTTCCGGTCCGAGCTTGGTATCTCTTGCCTCGTGCGTATATTCTTCAATATGAAGAGAAGTATAAACGTCATCTCTGACGAGTCTTTCGTTCAGAAGAACTGCGTCCTCATAGTTATAACCCTCCCAGGTCATAAATCCGATCAGCGCGTTCTTACCGAGCGAGATTTCACCGTTGCTGGTAGCGGGACCGTCGGCAATGACCTGTCCCTCGGTGATGAAGTCGCCTCTCTTGACCACGGGACGCTGATTGAAGCAGGTACCCTGGTTGGTTTTCTTGAACTTGATGAGCTCGTACGCGTCCTTCTGACCGTCCTCACAAACGATGACGATCTTGGTTGCGTCAACCTTTTCTACGCGGCCCGCTCTCTTGGCGACGATCACGACGCCCGAGTCGACAGCTGCCTTGTATTCCATACCCGTTCCGACGATGGGGCTGTCGGTCACCATCAGCGGCACTGCCTGCTTCTGCATGTTCGATCCCATCAGTGCACGGGAGTTATCGTCGTTCTCCAAGAAAGGAATCATTGCCGTAGCAACCGAGACAACCATCTTGGGAGAAACGTCCATATAATCTACTTCGGTAGCGAGCTTTTCTACAAACTCACCCTTATCACGGCAGGTGACTCTGTCTTTGAGGAACTTGCCGTTCTCATCGATCGGCTCGTTGGCGGGCACGATGATAAAGTTATCCTCGCGGTCTGCGGTCATATACTCGACCTCATCGGTAACAACACCGTCTACTACCTTACGGTAGGGTGCCTCGATAAAGCCGTAATCGTTGATCTTGGAATAGGTGGTCAGATAGGAAATCAGACCGATGTTCGGACCTTCAGGCGTCTCGATCGGGCACATACGGCCGTAGTGCGTATAGTGAACGTCACGGACGTCAAAGGAAGCTCTTTCTCTCGAAAGACCGCCGGGACCGAGTGCCGAAAGACGGCGCTTGTGGGTCAGTTCGGCGAGGGGGTTGTTCTGGTCCATAAACTGCGAAAGCTGAGACGAACCGAAGAACTCACGAATGACGGTGGTCACGGGCTTGATGTTGATGAGGTGACCGGGGGTCATTTTCTCGTTGTCCTGAATCGTCATTCTTTCCTTAATGATCTTATCCATTCTCGCAAAGCCGATGCGGAGCTGGTTCTGCAGCTGCTCACCGACCGAACGGATACGACGGTTGCCAAGGTGGTCGATGTCGTCGACTCTGCCCACGCCGTGCGTGAGGTTCAGCAGGTAGTTCATCGAAGCATAGATATCGTCCTTCGTGATATACTTGGGACAAAGCTCTGCGATGTTCTCCTTGACCGCTGCCTTGAGTGCCTCTGCGTCGTCACCGCACTGCTCTATCAACTCGAGAAGCAGGGGCAGTCTGACCTTTTCGGTCGCGCCGCAGTCCTTCAGATCGTAGCCGAGAATTGCCTCGGGGCGAACAGTGTTGTTCGAGAATACCTTAATGACCTGACCGTTATCCAGGCGGATCATTACAGAGTTGATACCTGCGTCCTCGATTGCCTGAGCCTTTACGGAATCCAGTACGGTATTTTCCTCAAAGAGGACCTCACCCGTCAGGGGGCTGACGGCAGCCTCTGCCAGCACGTAACCGCGAATTCTCGAATGGATCGCCATCTTCTTGTCGAACTTATAACGGCCGACGTTTGCGATATCGTAACGCTTTGCATCGAAGAAATAGTTATTGATCAGCGTCTGCGCGGGACCCTCAAGCGCGGGTTCACCGGGACGAAGCTTCTTA
>JAZRLS010000002.1:0-98925 GCA_045646945.1 Eubacteriales bacterium
GGTTTCAATCAGCAAGATCGTGCAGTCAACGGAAACCGAGCGTAGCGAGGGTGACTGGCAACGTTTGCAGTTGGCTTTGCCAATATGCAAACTTGCGGTGGAGCGTAGCGAAACCTTTCATCCTATGATGTCGCTGGTTCCTTTGTTTTGGTTCGATCAGCTCCATCACGCTTACCAGCCATATGCGCTCTTTCTTGACTGAGCTAAGCTCAGTCGGTAGGCGACCGAGCAAAAGGATTGAGTATCCTTTTGCGACGGGAGATTGCAGGACTTCTTAATCGTGAAGATATTGAAAAATATATGATTTTGTGCTATAATAAATCCAAGAAAGGCGGTGAGAGCATGAACAAAAGATTTTCTTTTCCTAAACGCTATTGGATATATATAGGTGTAGTTTTTGTTTGTGGCGTATTACTTATCGGAAATATTCTTCGAACAGACAGTTGGACAGGAGATAAGCCGTTTTCAGAATTTGCACAACGAGATTGGCAGTTATTTCTTCTCTTTTTGATTGAAGAAATGATAATTTTTGCTGTAATGTTTTTGTTTGCTTTTTTAGGTCACCGAATTGGCGAAAAACGTGAGATAGCAATTACTGCGCAATGGGAAAAGGATAAATATTTAGGAATTAAACCCGGTGATTATAATTATATATGGTTTGATTTTGCAAATACTGAACGAGCTTTAATTTCGAAACAAGGTGACTTATTTAAGTTATATGTTCAAGAATATGATGAACATACCGGGAATTGGCTATCTTTCAATGGTGTGAGCATTTATGAGAGTTTGGAAGAAATAAAAAAGGCATTATATTTTGAATACGATTTTTATTGTGAAGAAAATACTGAATTGGATAAATACGGGAATGAGACGTTTGTTGGAGAAATAAATATTCCTATATCTTCAATTCAAGGCATTTCGCCAGAGGAAATATCCTTTGTTAATGCTCAGGGGTATATATCTGAAATCCTTTTTGCGGATATATATAGATATTGGTGCAAGAAACACTATGCTATAAAATCTAATTTGCGATATGTTTGCGACAAAACAAGGATAGATGGAGAGAGACGAATAATTTTTTACGGAAACCCAAGCATCATTGTTGTTGCAAATAAAGAACAAGAAGATTTATGGTTTGAAATGATAGAAAAGATGAAAACCTTTGGATATTTTGCATTTGACATAGATTGATTTGCTTTGTAATATCTATTAAAGAGTTGTCATTTTGAGCTCTAAGCACAAGAAAAAAGACCGTTTTTGAACGGTCTTTTTTCTATCCAATCCGAAGTTGGCGTGATTTTAGCGTATGCGAACAAAACAACGATATTTTCGAAAGTAAGCATGACTGATGTCGCTGGTTATATATAAACTCTCTCCGTAAGAGAGCTTTTCTCGATAACGTGGGGGTTGTAAGTTGTTTTTATCTATGTTATACTATATTCAAAGCAAGGCCGAGCTTAATTTTTTTAGGAGAAATACGATGAATAACATTGGAAAAAGAATCAAAGAACTTAGAAAAAAGAATGATCTGACACAGGAGCAATTGGCAGATTATCTCGGTGTGACTTATAAAGCTGTATCAAAATGGGAATGCGGACTTACTACACCTGACCTTTCGTTGATTATGCCTCTTGCAAGAATTTTGCAGATATCGGCAGACGAATTATTGGGTGGTAAACAAGAAGAGATCGACGAACGTCGCATAGAATTTGATCGGCATTGTGATAATCATATTATGTATGATATAAAAGAAAATTATCAGATTGCCCTTAAGGCGGTAAATGAATATCCGATGGATTATAAATATCTTTCGTGGTTGGCATTGTGTGAAATGAGCGTAGCATATTGTAGCGAGTACAAAGAAGATCCGACTGCGCAGTATTCCAAAGAAATGATGGAAACAGCGATCAAGCACAACAATATCGTTATTGAGAATTGTGAGGATTCCAAGATCAAAGGGAACGCTATTTGGAACGCGATGGTGTGTTGCAAAAATATGGATCGGTATGAAGAGGCGAAGAAATATGCAGAAATGTTTCCGAATACAGCGTCGACTACTTGTGATAATGCGATGGAGCTTTGTTTGCAAGGAGAGGAATTGATTTTGCATCGTCAAATGATGGTGTACAAAAAATTAAGTTCGCTTTGTGTATCGTTGTCGAGTATTTATTGGTTTGCAGAGCGTGGGGAGTCTTATGTGATTGATGCGCTTGATACCGAAGAAGTAATCCTCAAATCGGCAATTCCGGATGGGAATTATCTTGGCTTTCACAAGAATTTTTGTGCGGCATATCAGAAACGAGCCGAGTTTGAGGTCGTTGAAGGCAACTATGAGAAAAGCGTGGCGTATTTGAGGACGATGCTAGAACACGCGGAGAAGATTCCTTATGAAAAGCAAAGCTTTACCAGTGGTATTCTTGACGGACTATCCGTAGATTTTTCGCAAGACAATCAGTTGCCGTATATACTTCAAGGTTTGGATGATTTGAATAAGCCCATCTCCGAACAATTAAAAAATAGAATTATGACGCTTGAAACTTTTTCTCCTCTCTGGGAAAGAGAAGATTTTAAGGAGTTAGTTAGATAACTTCAATTTTATACTATGATTCCAACAAGAAAAGACCAGGGGTTTCTCCGTGGTCTTTTTCTTATTTTCCTTTCAGAAACGCCCTTCTTTCATTGTTGTGCCTTTTCCCAGACTGTTTGATTTTTAACCTGTGACTTTAGAAAACATCTTGAAAAAATACAAATTTTTTGATATAATGTGATAAAGAAAGGTGGTGCTAGAATGAGAAAATTTCTTGATAAAATGTTTGAGAACAAGAAACTTTCTATCCTGATACCTATACTGATTTCAGGGCTTTTATATTTGTTATTTATAATATTTGGTGAAGCAGAAGATAAAATGAATATCATAATTGCCACTCCGATAGCTTCTGTCTTTTGGTTTTTTGGTGTATTTTTTGTTCTATATGTTCAAGTAAAAAACAAGAGATGTCCCGAAGGTTCTTTGAATTTCTCTGAGTTTTTGGCGACGTTATTCTTTGGAATTTATTCGATTGTCGATGCAATATCCGTTGTGATAAGCGGCTTTCAAAGCTTTACTCCGATCACGGCTGCCGGCTTGCTTACGTATGCATCTATTGCTTGGGCTCATAGTAAAAGAATAAAATAAATCGTTTTTATTTTTCAACCAAACAGAGAATTTTTTATACAATAATTCTCCAACCAGTTACTTTACTTTCAAAAAATTCTGGTGTATAATATATTTACAAGATTGATTTTTGGCAAGGAGATGTCTATGACGATTGGACAAAACATTGCTCGTTTGAGAAAAGAAAAAGGGTGGACACAAGCAGAGTTTGGTGAAATGATTGGTGTGTCAAATCAAGCTGTCTCCAAATGGGAATCGGAAATGAGTATGCCCGATATTATGCTGTTACCGCATATCGCCGATGCGTTTGAATCTTCCATTGACGAATTGTTTGATTATCTTCCTAAAAAAGAAAGAGCCGAGCTACATATTGCGCCAGGGGATTTTGACTGTAACGGTATGGAGCAGTACATCGCCCGTCAGATCAGAGGACAGTTGGATCATGCAGGCAGTAGCCAAAAATTTTTAGAGGTGATGGCAGATAATCTTTCGGGTAATTTTGAATGGACAGACGAAAATATTGAGCGGTTATTGGATGCGTATAGAGAGTTATATCAAGGAATGAAAAAGAATCAGTAATTTGAGCGTTTAACCGTATTGTTTGAATGTAAAGAAAAAAACAGATATGTAATTACATATCTGTTTTTTTCTTACCCATCTTTGATTATTTTTCGCAAACTGAATATAATGTTATTATAAGTTTGCAAAATTTCATTTTAAGAAAGAGGAAAGAGGGGATAATTTATGAAAAAGATAGGAAATCGCAACCTTAGGTTGCAAAAAGTAACCAAGCACAGTTGGTTGATTTAGAGAATAAATATGATATAATGATAAAGCATTATATTCTGAAAAATTTGAAGATAAAAAATATGCGTAAAAATATAATGGGAGGATTGTTATGACAATAGGCGAAAAAATTGCCCAACTCAGAACAGATGCTAATATTTCACAAGAGGATCTGGCGGAGAAAATTGACGTGTCGCGTCAATCAATCTCCAAGTGGGAAATGAATCAGGCGATGCCGCAAATTGACAAGATTTTGGTTCTTTGCGAGCTTTTTAACATCTCTGCAGATGCGCTTTTACGAGACGAGATAGATCTGAGACGTAAAAATTTAAAGGAGCGTATGGCAAACCAATATTTTGGTACCGATGGTTTTCGCGGCGAGGCAAATATGAATCTTACATCCATGCAGGCATATAAGGTGGGAAGATTTCTTGGGTGGTATTATTCCCATAACACCCTCGACAAAGCCAACGATCGTCCGAGAATTGTGATAGGAAAAGATACCCGACGTTCCAGCTATATGCTTGAATATTCTATTGTCGCGGGAATTACTGCTTCCGGTGCGGATGCGTATATGCTGCACGTAACAACAACGCCAAGCGTTTCTTACGTAACCAGACAAGACGAATTTGATTGCGGTATTATGATTACGGCATCGCACAATCCGTTTTATGATAACGGAATTAAAATTATAAATCGCTATGGCGAAAAACTGGATGATGCTACCACTGCTCTGATTGAGGCATACCTTGACGGAGATATGGATGTGTTAGGGGTTGCACAGGATGATCTTCCTCTTGCAAAAAGAGAGAAAATTGGATGTATCGTAGACTACGTTTCGGGTAGAAATCGCTATGTGGGTTATTTGATCTCTCTTGCTTCGAATTCTTATAGAAAATTAAGAATCGGACTTGACTGTGCGAACGGAGCTTCGTGGATGATTGCAAGGAGTGTATTTGGCGCACTTGGTGCTCAGATGATGGTGATTGGCGATGAGCCGAACGGACTCAATATCAATCACGGCTATGGTTCTACTCATATAGAAAAACTGTGTGCATTGGTAAAAGAAAAGCATCTTGATTTTGGATTTGCTTTTGATGGGGATTGTGACAGATGTATTGCGGTTGACGGTGATGGAAATGTTGTTGACGGCGATGCCATTATGTATATTCTTGGAAAACGACTAAAATCCAGAGGAATGCTGAACAAAAACACTGTGGTTGCTACGATTATGTCAAACAGTGGATTTATCAACAGTCTGAAAGAAGTGGGAATCCATTGCGAACAGACCACTGTAGGAGATCGATTTGTATATGAATGTATGCAAAATAACAATTACAGCCTTGGCGGTGAACAGTCCGGACATATTATACTGAAAAAATATGCAACCACGGGAGACGGATTGCTGACGGCGATTATGATTTGCGAGGAGATTTGTGATTCGAAGCTTTCGCTTGCTGAACTGGCTGCTCCCGTAAAGCTGTATCCCCAGTATACAACGAATGTTCGTGTGAAAGATAAAGCCGCGGTACTGAAGGACAAAAATGTTCTTGATGAAGTGGCGGAAATAGAAACGCTTATCGCAGGGAACGGAAGAATTCTACTTCGCCAAAGTGGAACAGAGCCTGTTATCAGAGTAATGGTGGAGTGTGAAAATAGAGAAAAGTGTATGGAATATGCGGGCAGAATGGTTGACGTTATCGTAAGAGGAGGACATCGTGTTGAATAAGAAAGTAAAAACCAAAGAACTCTTCGATTGTAAGACCAAATATCTACAGCCTTTATTTTCCTCCTCAGAGTATCCTTGGGAACTGCTTCCGAAAATCAAAGAGTATATGATCAATTTAATCAACGAAGGGATTGAAGGATATACGCTGATTGCCGACGGTATTCTTGTAGGTGAAAACGTTAAGATATCTTCAACAGCAACCATAGAAGCCCCAGCGATCATCGGTTCGGGAACAGAGGTTCGCCCGTGTGCATTTCTTCGAGGGAGTGTCATCACCGGAGAGAAATGTGTCATCGGTAATTCCAGCGAACTGAAAAACTGCATTCTGTTAGAAGGAGTACAGGTTCCGCATTATAACTATGTGGGTGATTCTATTCTTGGAAATCAAACGCATATGGGAGCAGGTTCCATCTGCTCGAATCTCAAGAGTGATGGAAAGAACATCGTGATTCACGGGGATGAAGAATATGTAACAGGTCTACGAAAGATTGGCGGAATACTGGCTGATGGGGCGGATATTGGTTGCGGTTGTGTCTTGAATCCCGGAACGGTGATCGGAAGAGGAACTTCTGTTTATCCCTTGGTTTCCGTTCGAGGTGTTGTGGGAGAAGATTTGATTGTTAAATCAATGAATCAGATTGTAGAAAAAAATTAACAAAAAATTCCTAAACACCTTTACAAACTGAGAAATAAGTGCTATAATTTTAATTGTAAGTTTTAAATTATATTCTACAAAGGAGTAAAAATCATGAAATTAATTATCAAAGACAATTACGATGCAATGAGTGCATGGGCCGCTCAGCACATTGCGAACGCCATCAACAATCACAAGGAAAACCGTCCCTTCGTTCTTGGCTTGCCCACCGGCTCGTCTCCGCTTGGCGTTTATAAAAACCTGATTCAGATGAACAAGGAAGGCAAGGTTTCCTTTAAGAACGTCGTTACTTTCAATATGGATGAATACGTTGGATTGCCCCGTGAGCACGACCAGAGCTACTGGTATTTTATGCACGACAACTTCTTCAACCACATCGATATCCCCGCAGAGAATATCAACATTTTGAACGGTATGGCAGAGGACCTCGAGGCAGAGTGCCAGCGTTATGAGGACAAGATCGCTTCTTACGGCGGGATTGATCTCTTTATGGGCGGCAGCGGCGTTGACGGTCACATTGCGTTCAACGAGCCCTTTACATCTTTGTCGTCGAGAACCGGTGTTCGCGCTCTGACCGAGGATACCCTCATTGTTAACTCCCGTTTCTTCGACAACGACCCCAACAAGGTTCCGAAGACGGCTCTGTCGGTTGGTGTTGGCACGGTTTGCGATTCGAAGCAGGTTCTGCTCCTGATCAGCGGACACAACAAGGCTCGCGCATTGCGTCACTGCGTTGAGGGCGGTGTAGACCACGCTTGGACGATCAGCGCACTGCAGATGCATAAAGACGGCATCATCGCTTGTGATGAGGCCGCTTGCGGAGAGCTGAAGGTTGATACCTACAAGTACTTCAAGGAAATCTACAAGAACGAAAAGTAATTTCAAAGGAATAAAAAGAAGCAAGTCGAAAGACTTGCTTCTTTTTATTCGTATATGCTTGACAAATCTATCGATTAATGATAAAATAAAAGTTAATATTACTAAAAAATAAATAGGTAAGGAGTTGGTTTTTTCATGGGTAGTGACAGTATACCTTTATGGATTATCTTTTTTATTTGCGTGATTGGAGGCGCGTATTTTGCCGCCACCGAAAGTTCGTTTTCGGCGGTGAACAAAATTAAGATTAAGGCACTTGCCGATGACGGCAATAAAAGAGCCCAAGGTGTGATGTACATTCTTAATAAGTTCGACAAGGCACTGACTACGCTGCTTCTTGGTAATAACGTGACCAAAATTGCGGGTGCCGCCGTATTTACCATTCTTGCGACGGATATTTTCCGCGAGAAATTCGGCAAAACCGATGCTTTTCTGGATTCTTTTGCGTTTTCTATGATCTGCTCGGTGATGAGTACGGTGATCATTTTCCTCTTCAGCGAAATGATTCCAAAGAGCTTTGCCAATGACCGCAGTGAATCGGTATCTCTGTTTTTCCAAGGCTCTCTTCGTTTCTTGATGAAGATTCTAAAGCCATTTTCGGCGTTCTTTGGCTTGATCTCTGATTTTGCGTCGAAGCTGTTCTCGAAAAAAGAGGTAGAGCCTTCGATTACCGAGGATGAGCTGACCGAGATCATTGAAACGGCAGAAGAAGAGGGAATCGTGGACGAGGAGCAGAGCGATATGCTCAAATCGGCATTGGAGTTTGCCAAGACGACAGCGGGAGATATTATGACGATGGAGAAGGATATTGACTTTATCCGAGTCAATGCGACTCCTGCCGAAATTTTGGAAACGATCCGAAACACCAATCACTCGCGTTTGCCCGTCAAGGCGGAAAATTCCGAGCGTGTCGTAGGTATTTTGCGTACCCGAACTTATTTGATTGAGCATAAACGAAATCCCAACCTTCGCCTAAGAAGTGTGATGAAGCCGCCGTATCTCGTTCGTAAGGATGCGAAAATCGACGATCTTCTCACTGATATGCGACAGCATAAGCTGCAGGTTGCGATGGTTCTTGACGACGGCAAGAAGGTGATCGGTCTTGTGACCATCGAGGATATTTTGGAGGAGCTGGTAGGCGAGATCTTCGACGAAGAGGACGTCGTCGACCAAAATTTCCAAACGCTTGGCGGAAACAAATATATGGTGAATACTCATATGCTGGTTGCTACTGCGTATGAGCGTATGGGTTTGGGTCCTGCTCCCAGAAAAATTGCAGCAAAGCCGATGCTTTCCTTTATTTTGGAAACGCTCGGGCATTTACCCATGGAGGAAGAATCCTTCCTTTATGACAATATCAGATATACGGCAAAAACCGTGGTGGACGGACGTCTTACCGAAGTGATTGTTCATATCCTTGACGAGGATGATCTTGCCGCTCTGAGAGCGGAAGAATCCGGTGAGGAGGTGACGGCATGACATTTTCGGAACATTTTTTGAATATGTGGTGGGCATATGTGGTTATTTTCGTAATGATCTGCCTTTCCGCGTACTTTTCGGCGTCTGAGATTGCCTTTAATACCGCTAACAAAATGCGGTTACGAAAGGCATGCGAAGGAGGATGCTGTACGGCAAAGATTGCTTATCGCATCTGCGATAAGTTTACTACCTCTCTCTCCGCAATTCTGATTGGTAATAACCTTGCCAATATTGCGGTATCTACCTGCACGACTCTGATCGTGATGAATCTGTTTCAACATAATGTGGGACTTGCTTCCACCATTGCAACGATTCTGGTAACGATAGTTATTTTGATCTTTGGAGAGATTGTCCCCAAGGTCCTTTCCAAGCAGCACGCTGATACGGTGGTTCGTATTATCGCGATTCCCACTCGTATCCTAACCGTGATTCTCAGTCCTTTTGTCTTTATCGTAATGGCAATTCTGTTTGTCTTGAGAAAGCTTTGGGGATGTGACCGCAAAGACGATGAGCCTACTGTGACGGAAGAAGAATTGGTTTCTATCATTGATACGGTTGAAGAAGAGGGTGTGATCAACGAAGGGCAGGGAGAGTTGCTTCAGTCTACCTTGGACTTCAGTGATACTACTATCGAGAAGATTATGACGCCTCGTATTGATGTGACCGCAATTAATTTGGACGACGAGCCCGAGAAAATTGAGACACTTTTGTCCGATATGACGCAGTTTTCACGACTGCCTGTCTATGAGGAAAGTATTGATAATATCGTGGGTATTCTTTCTTTGACGAGATATTATAAGGCAACGCTGGATGAAGCGAACCCTGATATCCGTTCGATGCTTCTCAAACCCTGCAAGCTTCATAAGACAATGAAGCTTCCTGCGGCACTCGCGAAGCTGAGAGAAGCAAAGATGCATCTTGCGATTGTCATCGATGAGTACGGCGGAACGCTTGGTATTATTACGATGGAGGATATTTTGGAGGAGCTGGTCGGCGATATCTGGGACGATACCGACGTGATTATTACCGAGTGCCTTGCTACGGGCGAGAACACCTATGAGGTATTGGGTGATATGAATATCGATGACTTCTTTGAAGAAATCGATTTTGCGAAGCCTGAAAGCTTTTCTTGCGAATATTCTACGATGGGTGGATGGGCAATCGAGATGCTTGAGGCTGATCCTCACGTAGGCGATAGCTTCCGATATGAAAATATTTTCGTCATTGTAGCACAGATGGACGAAGAGCGAGTGACGAAGCTGACTGTTTTGGTAGAGGAAACGAAGGACGAAGAAGCAGAAGTTGATTAAACGTTACATTCAAGGGCATATCCATGAGGATATGCCCTTGAATGCTTGAAGCTGCTTTGCTGAAACTTGACATGTCTTAGTGAGTATGTTATAATATACGCAGAAAAGATATTAAGAAAAATTTGAATGGATAGATAAGGTTTGGAAATGGAATTGAAAGAAAAGCTACAAGAATTAAGAAAGCAAAAGGGATTAACGCAAGAAGAACTTGCGAAAGCCCTTTACGTATCCCGTACCGCTATTTCCAAATGGGAGTCGGGAAGGGGAACTCCGAGCATCGAATCGATCAAAGCAATTGCAAAATATTTTTCCCTGAGTATCGATGAACTTCTTTCTTCCGATGAGATATTGATTCTTGCCGAAGAAGAGGGAAAAAACAAAGAAGTTCGGATTCGAGATCTTGTTTTTGGATTACTTGATTTTTTTGCTTCGTTGCTTCTGTGTTTGCCGTTATTTGCAGAAAGAAGTGACAGCGGAGTTTTTGAGGTTTCTTTGCTTTTATTGGAAAACAGCTATTTGAAAGTGTTATACTTGATTTTGGTGATCGTAATGAGTGCTTTTGGAATTTTGACACTTGCGTTGCAAAATTGTTCGGCGGTGGCTTGGAACAAAAGCAAAACGAAAATTTCCTTGATTCTCGGTGCGAGTGTTTTGTTGGTGTTTGTGATTAGCCTGCATCCCTACGCGGCGGTATTTTCATTTGTGTTGTTGCTTGTTAAGGGGATTCTTTTGTTCAAACACTCGTGACACGATTCGTGTCATAGATGTGACGTTTTGATTCTTGCTTTTTTGAGAGTTCTTCTTTATACTGTACGTTGGTGAAAGCCAAACGACAGAAAAGAAAGGATTTTTAAAATGAAAATGAAAAAGAAAATCAAAACAAGTGCTTTTTTTGCAATCGGGTTGCTTGCGGCGTTTGTCTTTTGGACGTTGCTTGTTCGTTTTGTCGACGTCTCGCCCATCGGTCCGCAGGGCTCAAGCGTGGGGGTTGCTACGCTCAATGAAGCCGTACACCGTATGACGGGCGTTCATGTGACTCTTTATGAGCTAACTGATTGGTTTGGACTTATTCCGATCTTTGTGGCACTCGGCTTTGGCGTGCTCGGACTCGTTCAATGGATTCAAAGGAAAAGCATCGCAAAGGTAGACCGCAGTATTCTTGCGCTTGGTATGTTTTACGTTGTGGTTGTTGCTTTATTTTTGCTGTTTGAGAAGGTTGTGATCAATTACCGTCCGGTTCTGATCGACGGAGTGTTAGAAGCATCATACCCATCGTCAACGACCTTGCTTGTGACGTGCGTGATTCCCACGGCGATGATGCAATTCCGCAGGAGAATTAAGCACACGTTTCTGCGACGGGGAGTTTTGATTGCTTGCGGTCTCTTTCTTGCGGGAATGGTGTTTGGTAGATTGATCTCGGGCGTTCATTGGGTGACCGATATTGTTGGCGGTTTGCTTTTGAGCGCAGGACTTGTGACGGCATATTCTGTGTGGGGAGACGGAAAATAAATTTTAAGAGGTTTTTTGTGAGAAAAGATTATCATATGCATCCAATGGTGCTGCAGGCACCCGAGCGATTTGACGAGTTTGTTCAAATTGCTTTGGAGAAAAAGATCGGGGAGATTTGCATTACCGATCATATGCCGCTGTCGGTTTCGAACGCGCCTGACCGTATCCCAAAGGGAAAAGTGCGGGAATACTGTGCGCGCGTGCGTGAGCTTGCTAAGCGCTATGAGGGCATCATCAGCATCAAGTGCGGTATCGAAATTGATTACTATCCGCCTGTGATTTCTGAGGTGGAAGAGGCACTGGACGAAGGAGATTTCGATTTTATTTTGGGATCGTCGCATATGCATCTTTTTTTGAAGAGCTTTGAAAACGTTTCCTTTAATGATTTTGCAAAAATGGCACTTGAAAATGCAATTCTTGCGGCAGAAAGCGGACTTTTTTCTGCTATTGCACACCCCGATATGTTCCGTTGGGTGTTTGAGCGTCCCAAGCGCTTTGTGATGATCGACGACGGCTATTCTCCCGAAAAACATGAGACGCTGATTCGCCAATTGCTTTCGGTCGTTTCCGCCAAGGGAATGCTTCTTGAAATCAATCCGCATTTGGCAGACGGAAAAAAGGACCTCTTTTATATGTATCCGCAAGATACGATCGTTCGTTGGGCGCTGGAAGAGGGAATTCGTTTTTCGTACGGCTCGGATGCACACGCGGCAGGCTCGGTTGGCGCGATTCTCGATGTTCTAGAAGCGCATCCGCTCTACGGATATGCGCTTGCAACGTGGGAGAATTTCTAAAAAAACAGAGCGAAGGTTTTTTACAAAATCCTTTGCTCTGTTTTTTTGGTTATAGAAAACCACCAGCAGTGCTGGTGGTTCCAAAAAGTTTTAGCTATGAACAGTTCCCGCCGCAGCGGAAGGCTCCCTTGTGCAAAGGGAGCTGTCGCGAAGCGACTGAGGGATTGTACTCGTGGCAAAAAACATAATAAAACAATCCCTCCGTCACGGTGCGCCGTGCCACCTCCCTTTACACAAGGGAGGCCAAAGATAGTTGCCACATCTGTGGCGGTAGGGCGACTACCGCAAGTGTCGGATAATTGGACGAGCCTATAGGCTCAGCGTGTGGAATGCCCCAAGGTGGCTTATGCAAGCCACCAGCACTGCTGGTGGTCATGACTTTCAGAGATCTTCGGTCCAATAGCGTCCGCCGTGTTCACGGCAATAGGATTCAATCTTCGGGTCTTCCCCAAAACCAACAAAAGGAATTTTAGCACACGAGGCAAAGATCAAACCATGCAGACGCATACTTGCCACTCTTTCAGCATAGCACATCAGTCCCACTAGATCGCGCTCGGAAAGACCTCGTAGCAGTGTTCCGCCAAATTCTCTGGCAAGACGCTCACAAAGAAAGAGATCCTCCTTGGGAAACATCGGAACAAAGACGGGGTGAATTCCCCCCGAGATCAAACGAGTAAGCCACCAGGAAAAAATATGGCGCTGACCGCTCTGTTCCATTCCGCGCGGTGCGATGACGGCAAAGCGGCGAATTGCTCCGTCCTTCCCAAGCAAATGGTAACGTTCTAAAAGAAAACGAATGCGGTGTTCCTCAGTGGGAAGCGTGTGTTCAGCAAGATCTTCTTCTAACGTAAGCGGTAGATTTTCCTTGTCGGCGCAAAGCTCGTGTGCCAAAGCAAGGGAGCGATGGTCGCGCAGACCGATTTTTTGAGAATCATAGAGCACGCGGCGGATCAGATACATTGCCATGCGTGAGCGAGGGGGAGCGATTCCGTTTGCCCAAAGCTCGCAGGCAACGCCGTGTTGCTTCGCGTAATGCAAAAGAAAGCTGTAATAGCAAAGAGAACGCAGGCTTGTCCGATCCTGAAGAAGTGTTCCGCCGCCGAATACGAAAAGCCTTGCGCTTCGAATGACACGAAGAAGTGAAAAAAGGGAACGGCGTCCGATACATCGGATGCCAAAGTGAGGCTCGTTCTTTTTGCCGTGTGCCGTGATCGCACAGAGCGAGAAGGTCGGGTGCTCTTTTTTTGCTCGTCGAATCGCGGCGCGCAAAAGGGCGTGATCCCCGGTGTTTCCGTCACCGTAATAGCCGCAAAGGACGAGCGTAGCGGTTCCCTCAAGGTGAGCTTCTGCACGAATGCGCTCATAAACGAGGAGCGTTTCTTTTGCGACGCGTTCGATGGTGTACTTTGTTCGTATTTCTTGTTGGAGCAAGGTAATCTGTGATTTTCGCTCTTCGTTGGTCATAGAAAAAAATTCGTCAATCGCATCCAAGAGAAGTGCAGAGGTTACGGCTTTCGTGCCGCGGCAACAAAAATTGGTTGCCGCCGCCTTCGGGAACAGTTCCTCGGAGAGCAGTCCGAGAAATCCCTCGTTTCCCGCAAGAATGACAGGGATACCGCATGCGATTGCTTCGAGCGCAACGCGCGAGGTACCAATCACGCAATCTGCGCTCCACAAAAGCGAACGTGGATCGTCCAGATGCCCCATAAGAATGATCGGTAGTTTCATTTGTTGCACGATACGTTGTAGGTGAGGAAGTGCAGTGCCGCCACCGCCGAGGACGATCTCAAGATTGGGATAGCGCGAATAAAGCTTCGGCGCAAGCTCGCAAAGGAGAAATGCGACCTCGGAGCAATCGTCGTCCAGACGGCTCAGATATACCAGTCTCTGAATGGTACGTTGTTCGTTTGGAGGGGAGGGAAAAAAATGATTCGTATCAATTCCATTGGGGATGACGGAAATTCGCTCTGATGAGAGATCGTACTTTTCGCAAAGATATTGCCTCAGATCTTCCGAGACGGCAATGCTGTAATTTCCCCAACGAGAACAGCATCGCCGCAGAGGCGTCGTGCGGAACTTTGCGTGCACGGTGGTGATCATCGGAATATTTTTTCGTCTTGCTATGCGTGCGGCGAGAAACGCGGGGATTCTTGCGTGGGCGTGGATCAGGTCGTATTGCTTGGTAGAGAGTAACTTTCTGAGAGAAATATAGCTGTAAAGCAGAGAAATCGGAGAACGCGAATGCAGGGGAAGCTTTTTGTGAGTGATTCCCAGCCTTGAAAGCTGTTTTGCCAGTATTCCCCCCGAGGATAGGACGGTAATGGAATGTCCGTTTCGTGCAAGCTCTGAGGCAAGCGACAAAAGATGGGTTTCCGCTCCTCCCCGATCCAAGGAAGAAATCAGAAAGAGCAGATTCATATCCCCACCTCACTCGTTCGAAGAAATTTTTTGAAAATTTTGAATTTGCAGTGTTTCCTCAGACGTAACGATTTCTTCGGGAAATCCCGTGTCGGAAGAAAGACGGATGTCATAGCTTTGGTCCTCCGTGTTTTTGTGTTCCTCAATGAGAAGCAGATCGATACAGCGAAGAAGCTCTGTGGCGTCGGTGCTCATCGAAAGTCCTTTATATTCGTAAAAAATATCTCCGTTTTTTCTTGTTACTGTTAATCCGTGCAAGGCTTCGGGCTCGCGAAAGGATAACGTGACATCCCGTGGCAGAGAATCCGATTCTTCCCGCGGTGCCGCGACTTGTGCGAAGGCACAGATTCGAATATTTTGACGAAAGTACACAAGATCGGCGCAAAAAGCGGTGTCACGATAGGCAGAAAGAGGAGGGGAGTGGGTACAACTACTGAAAAGAAATAATAAGAGGAGGAAGAAAAGGGAGAGCTTTTTTGCAGATAAGGATAGTTTTTCCATCATTTCGCGCAAGAATACCTCCAAAAAAATTCTTGCTAAAAGATATGAGCAAATCAAGTGAAAAATACGATCTTTCTCTTGCAAAAAGACAAATTTTGTGGTAAGATAGTGCTGTAGGACTATTTTTGAGACAAAAGAAAAGAGAGAACGATGAAAATTTATTATGAAAATAAAACGACCGATTATTTCGGTTGCCGTGATTCCCGCTTTACCGACATTCCGCTGAACTGTACTTCACATTTGCATTATCATATTGAGCTTGCCTTTCTTCTCGAGGGGGAAACGGTTGCCGTGGTTGACAGCCAGAAATACTGCGTAAGAGAGGGGGACGTTCTGTTGGCATTTCCCAATCAGATTCATCGATTTGAGAGTTTTGCACGGGAAAAGTACGTTTTGCTTCTCGTCAGCCCCGAAATCATTCCCGAATTGCTCGGACAGTTTACCGAGGCACTTCCTGCTTCCAATGTGATCTCGGGCGCGGCGAAAGATCCCGAATTGCAATCGCTGGTTTATCAAATCTCGGATACCTATCATCAAAACGAGCCTTTTAAGGAAGCGCTGCTTCGCGGATACCTGTTGGTTTTCTTTTGCAAGCTCTTGCAAAAAATGGAGCTTCTCGATACCAAGCGGGGCGATCACCAGGTGCTTGACAGTATTCTCAATTACTGTACGCTTCACTTTGACAAAAATCTTTCTTTAGAGATGCTGGAGAGGGAATTGCACGTCAGCAAATATTATATTTCTCATGTGATGAATCAAAAGCTTCATATCGGATTTAACGATTACGTCAATTCCTTGCGCGTATCCTCTGCTTGTAAGCTGTTGGTGAAAAGCGATCAGAACGTGACGCAAATCAGTGAAGCAGTTGGATTTAATACGCTTCGCACGTTCAATCGCGCATTTTTGAAGCAAATGGGAATGACGCCCAGTGAATACCGCGCGCAAAAGAAAAAGGAAGGTGTGCTGGTGTTGCCGCAGGCGCAGAGGAGTAAGCGATGAGAACAAGTCGATGGATCGAAAAAAACACAACCTCGCTACTTGGAAAATGTATCGCCGTCACGGGAACGACAGGCGGTCTTGGGCAAGAGCTTTGCCGCAATCTTGCCGCGCTTGGTGCGGATCTGATTTTGCTTGACCGCAACGCTGAGCGATCGCAAGCGTTTCGCGATGCACTTTTGCGGGAATTTGACGGTCGGTCGATCGAATGTATTTCGGTGGATTTGTCCGACTTTTCTTCGGTACAAAGGGTGACAGAGGAATTGAAGCAAAGAAATATTGATTGCTTTGTGCATAATGCGGGCGCGTACAGTATTCCCAGAAAGATTTGCGATACGGGCTATGATAACGTGTTTCAGATCAATTTCGTGTCGCCTTACTATATGATCCGCGAGCTTTTGCCAAATCTTCGCGAGCGCGGCGGACGGGTGATCGCCGTAGGAAGCATTGCACATAATTATTCGAAGATTGACCTCAATGATATTGATTTTTCCACCCGAAGAAAAGCGTCAAAGGTTTACGGCAATGCTAAGCGGTATTTGACGTATAGTCTTTTATCGCTTGCCGAGCAGGAGTGCGGAGTCGATTTCTGTATCGCCCATCCCGGCATCAGCTTTACCAATATCACCGCGCACTATCCAGAGCCGATTTTCGCCCTGATCAAGCATCCGATGAAGGTGATCTTTATGAAGCCGAGGCGAGCTTGTCTTTCGATTTTGTGGGGAGTTTATGAGAAGTGTGCTCCCGACGAATGGATCGGACCGAGGTGGTTTGACGTGTGGGGACTTCCCAAAAAGAAGAAGCTTCGTACGGCAACGCTCGAAGAACGTGCCCAGATTGCGCGGATCGCAGAGAATATTTATGAAAGATTATGAAAAAATGAGGAAAAACAAATGAATTTTATAGAAATTGCGGAAGCTCGGCAGTCCTGCCGAAGCTATGATTCCACAAAAAAGGTAGAAAAAGAAAAAATCGACGCGATTCTCGCTTCGGCGCGTATCGCACCCTCGGCGTGTAACGGTCAGCCCTATTTTCTGACGGTTTGCTATGGAGAAAAGGCAAGGGAAGTCGCGTCCGCTACGATGGGCATGGGAATGAATAAATTTGCCGCCGACGCGCCCGTGATGATCGTGATTTCCGAAGAGGCATACGTTCCCACGGCGGCACTCGGTGCAAAAGTAAAGAAGAACGATTACCGTTCAATAGACATTGGTATCGTAGCGGCATATCTGACGGCAGAGGCAACGGCGCAGGGACTCGGTACGTGTATTCTCGGCTGGCTCGACGACGAGAAAATCCGTGAAATCTGCGGACTGGAGGGGAAGATTCGACTTGTCATCACTCTCGGTTATGCGAAAGAGGGCGATCCGTTACGTCCGAAAAAGAGAAAAGATCTTTCCGAGCTTGTTAAATTTGTCGGGGAAGAATAAAAAATAAGAAATTGCCGTGAAAAACGGCAATTTCTTTGAAAAAATGATAAAATATTGAAAAAAGTATTGCATTTTGTTTTCTTGTGTGCTATAATATCTCTGTTATTGAATATTTTCCTATGACGTATGCGGAATTGGACACATCCACCGAGACCGTTTACCGAGGAGCTCTGGAGAATCCCTTAAGTGGGTGCCGAAGGTGCAAGATAGAGCGATTGCTTTATCGAATCTCTCAGGCAAGAGGACAGAGGCAAGATATTTCATCTTGTGTTTTGTTATTCTTTAGAGCCGCTGATTTTTCAGCGGTATTTTTTATCTTAATTTTATTTTCTTTTTAAGGAGGCTTTTATGCAAGCTGTCACAGAATTTCTTCTACCGATTGTTCAGAAGATCAATGCGTATCTTTCGGACTACATTCTCATTTTCCTTTTGATTGGTGTAGGTCTCTTCTACTCGATTCGTACTCGCTTTGTGCAGGTTCGTTGCTTTGGCGAAGGTATGAAAAAGGTATTCGGGAACCTCTCATTGAAGGGCGGTAAGCAAAAGGGCGGACTTTCTTCCTTCCAGGCACTCGCAACCGCGATTGCGGCTCAGGTCGGTACGGGTAACATCGTCGGTGCCTGCGGCGCAATTCTGATTGGTGGTCCCGGTGCAATCTTCTGGATGTGGCTGATCGCATTCTTTGGTATGGCAACCATTTATGCCGAGGCTGTTCTGGCACAGAACACCAAGATCGTTCAAGAGGACGGCTCGGTGCTTGGCGGTCCCGTTTACTACATCAAGAAGGCATTCAATAACGGCTTCGGAAAATTCCTTGCGGTATTCTTTGCTATCGCGATTACTCTGGCACTTGGCTTTATGGGATCGATGGTTCAGTCCAACTCGATCGCAGAAGCAACGCACACTGCATTCCATATTCCTATGTGGGTCGTTGGTTTGGCTTTGGCTGCTATTTGTGCTTTCATTTTCATCGGAGGTATTCAGCGTATCGCATCGGTGGCAGAAAAGATCGTTCCTATTATGGCAGTAATTTATCTTGTCATGGGTCTGATCATTCTTGGTATCAACGTTACGAAGCTGCCAGAAACCGTCGGTATGATCTTCAAGTATGCCTTTATGCCTCAGGCATTGATCGGCGGTGCTTTTGGTGCTGCGATCAAAGCGGCGATCAGCCAGGGCGTTAAGAGAGGACTTTTCTCGAACGAAGCAGGTATGGGTTCTACGCCTCACGCACACGCACAGGCAAAGGTAGAAAATCCCCACGATCAGGGTGTTGTAGCAATGATCGGTGTGTTTATCGATACTTTCGTCGTTCTTACGATTACTGCTCTGGTTGTTATTTCCACACTCTATGCGGGCAACGGACCGCTTGGCTCTACGCTGGGTCTGGAATTGAATGCCGCAACGGGCATCATGACGAAAGCAAATATGATGCAGGTTGCTGTTGGAACCGCGTTTGGCAATGCAACGCTCGGAAATATTCTGGTTGCGGTTTGTCTGACCTTCTTTGCATTTACTACGATCATCAGCTGGAACTTCTTTGGTAAGCAGAACGTACAGTATCTGTTCGGCAAAAAGCAGAAGGTAGCAACAATCGTTTACTCGGTTCTTGCTATTGCGTTTATCTTCCTTGGAAGCTTGTTCCCCAACGATTTGGTTTGGGAGCTTGCCGATATGTTTAATAACATTATGGTCATTCCCAACGTTATCGCGCTCTTTGCATTGAGCGGCATCGTCGTAGGCTTTGTCAAGTTCAAAAAGAAGAAGGACGATCTTCAGTAAATCAACATAAAAAAGGAATCCATCGGCACAGCCGATGGATTCCTTTTTTATTGCGTTAAGCGTTGTATTCTTTGGCAAGAGTTTCGAATGCGGGAAGTGCATTCAGAACTCTTTGCTTATCGACGCAGTATGCCACTCTGACGTAACCCTTGACACCAAAATCGTCGCAGGGAACCACGAGAAGCTCATGCGCCTTGGCTTTCTCATAGAATGCCGTTGCATCGTCCTCGAGTGCCTTGACGAAGAGATAGAAGGCTCCGTCGGGTTTGACACATTCATAGCCGTAAGATGTCAGATTGTTGTAGAGCAGATCGCGGTTTTCTCGGTAGATCTCAATATCAACCTTTGCGTCAATGCAACGCGCGATGACCTGCTGGAACATACTCGGCGCGCAAACGTAGCCGAGGGAGCGTCCTGCACCACAGACGGCAAGATAGATGTTCGTACCGTCCTGCATTTCGGGGGAAACGGCAATATAGCCGATTCTTTCACCGGGGAGCGACAGCGACTTGGAGTAGGAGTAGCAAACGAGTGTGTTCTCGTAATAGTTCATCAGATAGGAAACGGGAACGTCGGAATAGACAAGCTCACGGTAGGGCTCGTCCGCAATCAGGTAGATGACGTGACCGTATTCTGCCGATTTTTTGCGGAGCACCTCGCAAAGTGCCTTGATTGTTTCCTCAGTATAAACCACACCGCTGGGGTTGTTGGGCGAGTTAACAATCACCGCCTTCGTGTGCTCGTTGATCTTTGCCTCAAAATCAGCAATGTCGACGGCAAAGGTTTTCGGCATCGGCAGACTGACTACGATTTTACCGCCCGCGTTCTCAATGAAGACACGGTATTCGGTAAAGAAAGGAGCAAAGACAATGCACTCGTCGTCCGCTCCCTCTTCGATCACTGCCTTGAGGCAGATTGAGAGCGAAGCGGCGGCACCGCAGGTCATATAAATATGATTCGGCGTGATCGAGTCAATGCCAAAGCGAGCTTTGATCGACTCTGCAATCTTGGTACGAACGCCGAGATCCCCCTGTGCCGAGGTGTAGCCGTGCAGAAGCACCGAACTCTCGGTATCAAGAAGCTCACGAATGGTGTCGTTGACTTCCTTGGGGGCGGGAACACTGGGGTTGCCCAGACTGAAATCATAGACGTTTTCCGCACCGATCTCTGCGGCACGCGTCTTGCTGTATTCGAAAATTTCGCGAATAATCGAGCGCTTAGAGCCAAGCGCAAACATTTTTTGATTGTATCCCATTATAGATCACCTTCATGAATGCCGAGCAACCGCTTTGCGTTTTCTGAAAAGATCTTTTGCTCGGTGCTTTGTTGTAACGAATAAGAGCGAAGAATTTCTACGTCCCCGCGCATGTCGCTCCACGGAGAGTCGCTGGCAAACAAAACGCGATCCTCCCCGTGTTTTTCGAGAATACGTATAAAATCCTCTTTTTTGAGAAAGCGGAGAAGATACGCCGTATCAAAATAAACGTCTTCTCCGGCAAGGAGATCAAATACTTGATCCTCCATTCGGTTGGCACCATAATGCGCCAAGACAAACTTAAAGGAACCTACCTTGTGCATCACGTCCAGCGTGCGCTCAGGCGTACAGTGTACGGGGCAGTTCGGATAGCCGTCATCAACACCTGCGTGCGTGACGACGATCAGATCCTCTTCCTTTGCCGCACGGAAAATTCTGAGATACCCTTCGTCATTGATATAGGTGTCCTGATAATCGGGGTGGATTTTTACCCCTAGAAATCCTTGCGATTTGATCCATTTCATTTTTTCCTCGATGCCGTCGCAGAGCGGATGAATTCCCGCAAAAGAAAGGAGTCGGCGTTTTTTGTTGGCAAAGGTCGCATTGATCTCGGCGGCAAAACGGTTGATGCTGTCAAACTGCGTGGGGCTCGTCATGACGGGAAGATTGACCGAAAGGTCAACGCTTGCCAGTTCCATCTTTTCGAGCAAACCGGCAACAGAACCGTCGGAAAAGGGCGGAATTCCGCCCTTTTCCGAAAGAGAATCAATGGTTCTTTTGGCAATTTTATCGGGGAAAACGTGCGTGTGAAAATCGATGAGCATAGTTTAATTGAGTCCGTGTAGATGCTCGTCGGTTACCGTCGTAATTTCGTAAGCCGAGAAGATCTCCTCGATCTTTGTCGCGTCGGATGCCTTGAGAACGACGTAAGCATCTTCGCCCTCAATCGACAGACCGTACATATATTCGATGTTCACGCCACCCTCTTCGATGGCTTTGAGCAGTTCCTGCAGACTTCCCGCCTTGTGAGGAATCTTAATGATCGAAACCTCGGAGAGCAGAGAAGAAAAACCGTTTTCGGTCAGCTTTTCTTTGCCAATCGCGGGCTGATCCACAATCAGACGGAGCAGACCGTATTCGGTGGTGTCGGCAAGGCTGAGCGAGAGGATATTGACGTTGTTCTGTTTCAATACGTTGAGAACCTCACAAAGACGACCGGTTCTGTTTTCAATAAATACCGTTAATTGTTTTGCAAGCATAATAATTCCTCCTGAAAATCAATATAATTTACGTTTGTCGATCACGTGTACCGCTTTACCTTCGCTGCGAACGAGGGTTTGCGGTTCTACGATCTTGACCTTAGCACTGATGCCAAGTGCCTGCTGAATCACGTGTGCGATTTTCTTGTTGAGTGCCTCGATGGTACGGATTTCGTCGGTGTAATATTTCTGATCGAGTTCTACCTGAACCTCGAGGGTGTCGAGATTGTTGACACGGTCAACGATCATCATATAGTGCGGAGTAACCTCCTCCACCTCAATGAGTGCCGCTTCGATCTGGCTCGGGAAGACGTTGACACCGCGGATGATGAGCATATCGTCCACACGTCCCTTGAAGCGGGAAATGCGTGCGCTGGTTCTGCCACAATCACAAGTCATGTAATCGATGCTTGTTAAATCTTTGGTTCTGTAACGAATCAGGGGAATGCCTTCTTTGGTCAAAGTGGTAAAGGCAAGCTCACCCGTCTCACCGGGCGCAGCGGGCGTAAGCGTTGCTGAGTTGAGTACTTCGGGATAGAAGTGATCTTCACAGACGTGCAGTCCCTTGTGATATTCACAGTCGCAAGCCACACCGGGACCCATAATCTCACTCAGACCGTAAATGTCGTAGGCTTTAATATTCAATCGGGTTTCGATCTCGTGACGCATTTTTTCGGTCCAGGGTTCCGCACCGCAGATGGCGGCTTTGAGCTTGATCTTATCCAGTAACTTCTCTTCGGCAAGCACCTCGGAGATGTGCAAAAGATACGAGGGCGTGCAGGCAATGGCGGTAGCACCGAAGTCAACCATCATTGTGGTCAGCTTTTTCGAGTTACCCGTGCTCATCGGAACAACGGTCGCACCGATTTTTTCCGCACCGTTGTGCGCGCCAAGGCCTCCCGTGAAGAGTCCGTAGCCGTAAGCAATCTGAATGATGTCGTCTTTTCCGACGTTTGCCATCGAAAAGCATCTTGCTACACATTCTGCCCAAATTTCAAGGTCGTGGCGCGTGTATCCGACGACGGTTGCCTTACCCGTTGTTCCGCTTGATGCGTGGATACGCACGATCTCGGAATTGGGAACTGCAAAGAGTCCGAAAGGATAGTTGTCGCGCAGGTCGTCCTTGGTGGTGAAGGGAAGCTTGGTGATATCTTCAATGCTTTTGATATCGCCGGGCATCAAGTCGACAGCTTGCATTTTTTTGCGATAGAATTCTACGTTATGATAAACGTAATCTACGAGCTTGACGAGTCGTGCGCTTTGCAGATTGGACATTTCATCGCGGCTCATACATTCTTTGGTTTCATTCCAAATCATTGCTTTTTCTCCTTTTATTGGTGTGATTCATAACCTTGCAAAAACGCTTTTTGATTGATTTCGATCGTCTTTGCGGGAACGGTGGAGGCGATCACATCGAGCCACGTGTTTTTTTCAAAGCCAATAAATTTTGCGGCATAACCGAGCACGACCGAATTGAGAACCTTAGCATTGCCAAGTTGCTTGGCAATCGACTGAGCGTCGATGGCATAAAGTTCGTGCTCTTGTTTTAATCCTTCCAAAATTTCCGTGGGATATTGCTTGGCACCGATGACGACGGTCATCGGATCAATGCGACAGTCGTTGACAACAAGAACGCCGTCTTTCTTGAGAAAATGCGCGTAACGGAGTGCTTCCAGACGCTCAAAGGAGATAATGACGTCTGCCTGCCCCTCTTCTACGACGGGTTCGTAAACCTTTTCGCCAAAGCGAACAAAGGTCACTACGCTACCGCCGCGCTGAGCCATTCCGTGTACCTCGGAGATTTTGACGTCAAGTCCCATCTCCATTGCGGTTTTTCCGATAATTCTGCTGGTGAGAAGCGTACCCTGTCCGCCGACACCGACAATCATAATATTTTT
The DNA here is from genome assembly GCA_045646945.1 of Eubacteriales bacterium. Taxonomy (GTDB): domain Bacteria; phylum Bacillota; class Clostridia; order Oscillospirales; family CAG-272; genus HGM12713. The sequence goes on from JAZRLS010000002.1 coordinate 23,832, forward strand.
CGTCATATTATCTCACCACCATTTCAATTGCGTTGAATTTACAATAGTTTTGGCAAAGTCCGCATCCGTTACACATCGTTTCGTCAATGCGAACCTTTCCGTCCTCGCCGCGCGTCATTGCAGGACAGCCGATCTTCATACAAGCACCGCACTTACGGCAGGCATCGGGATTGACGACGCAACGGTTCGGGAATTTCTGACCCTTGAGAAGGACGCAGGGCGATTTCGTGATGATGACGGTCAGCGTGTCGCTGGCAACGCTTTCCTTGACGATGCGCTCCAGCTCAGCAACGTCAAAGGCATTGACCTCGATGACGTTTTTGACACCGACGGCGTGACAGAGTTCAACGAAATCTACGGCATTCGTTTCTTCGCCCTTGAGCGTCTTACCCGTAGCGGCGTGCTCCTGATGTCCCGTCATACCCGTCGTACGGTTGTCGAGAATCATTACCGTGCCCGTTGCCTTGTTGTAAACCATATTGATCAGCGAGTTGATGCCCGTATGTAAGAAGGTCGAGTCACCGATGACAGCAACCCAATTCTTGACGTAACCCTCGCCACATGCCTTTTCCATACCGTGTAGGGTGGAAATACTTGCACCCATACAGATCGTCGTGTCAATGACACTCAGGGGAGCAACGGCACCAAGAGTATAACAACCGATGTCGCCTGCCGCGTGAATCTTCAACTTGTTGAGTACTGAGAATACGCTTCTGTGGGGACAGCCGGGGCAGAGAATGGGAGGACGGTTGGGTGCTTCTGCCTTGGTAAATACCGCGTCATCTCCCCCGAAGAGAACCTTTTTCAGAAGATTTGCGCTGTATTCGCCCTGACGGGTAAAGCACTCCTTGCCCTTGACCTCAAATCCCCAAGCGCGAACCTGCTCTTCGATGACGGGCTCGAGCTCTTCAAAGACGTAAACAGTCTTGACTTTGGAGCAGAACTCCTCGATGAGTTCACGGGAAAGGGGATTGCCCAAACCGAGCTTGAGAACGCTTGCGTTCGGGCAGACCTCTTTGACGTACTGATATGCGATACCGCAGGTGATAAAGCCGACCTCGGTGTCTCCCATTTCCATACGGTTGACGGGGAAGGATGCGGCATCCTTTGCCATACGGTTCTCGCGATCCTCGACCACGAGGTGACGGCCGATCGCAGACGCGGGCATCATAACGAATTTCGGAACATTGCGTTCGTATTTTTTGTTTTCCACCTCCACACGCTCACAAAGCTCCACAGTGCTCTGAGAGTGAGCCAGCTTGGTGGTGGTGCGGAGAATCACGGGCGTATCGTACGCTTCACTGAGCTCGTAGGCGTATTTCATAAAGTCCTTGGCTTCCTGAGAATCCGAGGGCTCGAGTACGGGAACGTGCGCCGCACGGGCGATCATTCTCGTATCCTGCTCGTTCTGCGAGCTGGCAAGACCGGGATCGTCGGCAACGACGATGACCGAACCGCCGCCAACACCCGTATAAGCAAAGGTGTAGAGCGGGTCTGCCGCAACGTTCAGACCGACGTGCTTCATACACGCAAGACTGCGTACGCCTGCGATCGACGCACCGATCGCAACCTCGGTGGCAACCTTTTCGTTGGGTGCCCATTCGGTATAAACTTCTTCATATTTTGCAAGATATTCACTGATTTCGGTCGAGGGGGTACCGGGGTACGCGCTCGAAACCTTAACACCTGCTTCAAATGCGCCTCTTGCGATGGCTTCATTTCCAAGCATAATGGTTTTCTTTGCCATGGTTGTTACTCCTTATTTGTTGTTTCTTAAATCCTTGACGCGCTTTGCTTTTCCCTCAAAGCGTTGTAGGGTATTGGGGGACACCAAAAGAACCTTAGCGTCAAGTCCCAAAACGACTCTTAATTTATTTCTTACAGAGTTGGAAATTTTCTCTAATTCCGAGAACGAGTCTGTGCTGTGTGCCAGCTCGACCTTGATTGTCATCTTATCAAGATAGCCGTCGCGCTCGAGAATGATCTCATAGTGCGGACCGAGCTCTTCGACGCTGAGAATGACCTCTTCGATCTGGCTCGGGAAGACGTTGACACCGCGGATCTTGAGCATATCATCGCTTCTGCCCGAAAGGTTTTCCATACGGCAGAAGGTTCGACCGCACTTACACGGCTCGTAGAAGAGACGGGTAATATCCTTGGTGCGGTAACGGATGAGCGGGATACCTTCTTTTTTGATACAGGTGATGACAAGCTCGCCCTTTTCGCCTGCGGGGAGAACCTCTCCCGTGGCGGGGTCAATAATTTCGGGGAGGAAGAAGTCCTCGTTGATATGCATACCGCAAAGCTCGGTGCATTCACCCGAAACACCGGGACCCATCAGCTCACTCATACCGTAGTTCGAGGTAATGAGCAGATCACGGCCCCAATATTTGTGCATTTCCTCACGCATCGCATCGGTGAGCATTTCACTACCGACCAGCGCGATCTTTACTTTCAGATCCTTGATGGGATCGACACCAATCTCTCTTGCTACCTCGGCAAGGCGAAGCGCGTACGAGGGAGTGGCGACAAGCAGAGAGGTTTCAAAGTCCTGCATATACATAATCTGCTTTTCGGAATTTCCCGTCGAGGAGGGAACGATCGTGGCTCCGATGTTTTCGAGACCGTAGTGCAGACCGAGTGCTCCCGTAAACATTCCGTAACCGAAGCAGATTTGTGCGACGTCGTGCGAGGACGCACCGCCCATACAAGCGATACGCGAAACGCATTCGGTCCAGACCTTCAGGTCATTTTGTGTGTAACCGACAACCGTCGGCTTGCCCGTCGTACCGCTGGAAGCGTGAATTCGCACGAGCTCGTCTCGATCGACGGCAAACAGTCCGAAGGGATAGGTGTCACGCATATCCTGTTTCGTGACAAAGGGAAGTTTTTTTAGATCTTCGAGGGATTTGATATCCTCGGGTTTTACGCCTGCTGCATCCATTTTGGCACGGTAAGGGGCAACTTTTGCATACACGCGCGTTACGGTTTCTTGTAAGCGATCGAGCTGTAATTTTTCAAGCTCTTCTCTGGGTAATGTTTCTTCTTTTGACCAAATCATTGCTATCTCTTTACCTTTATTATATAAAAAATAATATATTTCATTGTAGCACGAAATCACTTTTTTGTCAATTCATATTTGAAATTTCTCTTGCAAAAACGCTCGTTTTTTCGCTTTTTTTCTTGAAAAATGAAGACGAATGTGATAGAATGACAGTAGGATATGAAAAAATGGAGGAAAGGGGGAAGATTTTATGCCGAATACGATCTGTTTGCAGGATCTTCAACGACTTCAAAAACCGTTGGAAGGCTTCGTAAAAGAAGCGAAAAATTTGATGAAATTTCCTACACGGAGCATCTGTCGTGCCGATCGAACCTTTCGAGTGCTGAGAGGAAGTAAGCCCACGGCGTTGCCTTGCGAAGCTACCAATCTTCGATTTTTATACGACACCAAAGAAAATCGATGGATGTGCTATTTGATCACATCGGTGTCGAAGCATTTTCACGATCTCAAGAAAAATTATACCATCGATGAGACGGCAGAGGAGCTTTGGGAAGATCTTTCTTCGGCACTTTCTTCCCTGAGTGCTCCTCGAGATTGGCAAAGAGTCTTCGAACATGTGGAGCAATGTCAAGAAATTGCGGATTTTCCCGCTTCTTATCGAAAACTGTATCACGCATACGTGATTTTAAAATACGCGCTTGCCGAAATGGAAGCGGAGATTGCGATCGGACTTTCACAGGTCGATTGGCTGGAGCGTGACGTGTTGGTTGGTTCGTTTGGCTCAGAGGAGCAATTTCGGCACAATCTGGCAAAGAAATATTATTATGCACCCGAGAGACATTTTGATCCTACCTGCTTTCCGATCCGTTACGTTGCGCTGTATCAATCGTCGCATTTTTCGGAATCGGGTATTTGTTATTACGGAGCGGTGACGGGGATTCGAAGCGTTAAAAGAAAAAAGATTCGCTTTGGGGTTCGGAGAAAGAACGGAGAAGAAGATTATTTCGTTTTTCGTGTCAAAGAGTGGAAACGCCTCGCCTCTCCCATTCAAATTCAGGATGAGGGCGTGTTTGCTCCCAAATACACAAATTTGTTTTTGCTGATGAACTGTCGGAAAACCTATGAGCTTTTTCATATCACGTCCGAACGGGAGTATCGTATTTATCGACAGATTCTCAGGGCTTTGACGCACGCATCCGATTCGCTGGAGAGCAAGGAAAAATATCCGCTTGAAGGTGGAAAAAGTATCGGGATATCTGACGGTCGTCTGGCACTTTGGGATGAAAATGAAAAACTGATGTACACCGTATCGGTAGTAGAATTTTTCCAACATCCGACGAACTATCTTGATGATATTTTTGCGTGTGTGGCACGGGAACCAAAGCCGTCCGAGCTTCCTTTGTGGGTGATTCGGGAAAATGAAGCGTATGAAGAAAAATACGGAGAGCCGTATCGCGAAGATAATTAAAAAGCTTGGCAAGAAGAAAATTCTTCTTGCCAAGCTTTTTTGGGAAAGATATTGACTTTTCGACAAAAATCGACTATAATATAGTTATGCAACTAAAGTTGATTATTTCGAACTAATGGGAATATAGTAAAAGCAGGGGGCAAAGCAATGGATTTACGAATGGTTAAAACACGAGGGCAGATTAAAACCGCTTTTTTGTCACTCAGAGAGCGTTTGATGCCTGAAAAGATTAAGGTCAAGGATATTTGCGAAATGGCGCAGATCAATAAAACGACTTTTTATCACCATTATACCGACTCGAATGAGCTTTCCAAGGAAATCGAGGATTCTGCCATTGATCTTGTAATGGTGGATTTTGTGGAAAGCGATCAGATGTTTGATAATCCCAAAGCGTATATTGTGGGACTTCTTTGTTCTCTGGAAAAGCAAACCGAAGATCTTCGGATCATTTTTCGCGGCAAGCAGGAGGTTTTGTGCGCAAGACTCGAAGAGCGTCTTCATGCCTTGTACGATCCTACCGTAAAGCGGATGGAGGATCAAATTAAAATTTCTTTTGCTATCGGCGGATTTGTGCGAGTGGTGAGAGATTTCTTGTTTTTGAACAAAAAGTACGATATGGATCAAGTGATCCTTTCTACGGTACGGCTTCTACAGGCAGTGTCAACGGTGCCAACCAACTAAAATATGATCGATTTTGAATGACGGAGTAATTATGGAAATTACAAGACTTGACGGAAAAACCTTTCAGCGGATTCTCTGCGGCGGAGCCAACGGAATTCGTTTGCATATGGAGGAGATCAACGACCTCAACGTATTTCCGGTTCCCGACGGAGATACGGGAACCAATATGACAAAAACCATCGAGAGCGGTGTCTTTAAAATGATGGAAAACGATGCCGCAACACTGTCGGTGGCGGCAAGTGATTTTGCTAAAGGCTCGCTTTTTGGCGCAAGAGGAAATTCGGGAGTCATTCTTTCTCAGTTCTTTGCGGGAATCTGCGAGGAGCTTTCTAAAAAACAGCAGGAAACGGCAAGCATCGCAGAGCTTTCGGCAGCGTATTTGCAGGGAGTGAAACGCTCGTATTCTTCGGTGGTAACCCCGGTAGAGGGCACGATTTTGACGGTGGTGCGCGAGAGTGCCGAGTATGCCAAATCCCACCTGAGGGAGGACAGCACGCTCGAAGATTTTTTGAAGCTGAATATTGAGGAAGCCGAGCGTTCGTTGGCACGGACCAAGGAGATTCTTCCCGTATTGAGCGAAGCCGACGTTGTCGATAGCGGCGGTGCGGGATACGTTTATATCGCTAAGGGAATGTACGCCGCACTTTGCGGAGAAGAGAGCGTATTGCCGAAAAGAGAAGAAACGATGCCTGCTGAGGTCAATTACGATCTTTTCACTACAGACAGCACGCTGACCTACGGCTATTGCACCGAGTGCATGGTGCGTCTGCAGAGAGCAAAGCTTGCGAGGGAAGAGCTTGACGTCAAAGCATTCAGCGAACGTTTGGAACATCTTGGATGCGATTCGATCGTCGCCATCCGAGAGGGAGATCTTCTCAAGCTGCACGCACATACGGCGACTCCCTCGGACGTATTGACGCTTTGTCAGACGTATGGTGAATTTTTGAATGTCAAAATCGAAAATATGTCCCTCCAGCATTCCGAAAAAGAGATTGCCGAGCCGGTGAAAAAGAAAATGCCCCACAAATCTTACGGTGTTGTCACGGTGGCAACAGGGACGGGAATGAAAGCACTCTTTTCCTCACTTGGTGCTGACGTGATCATTGACGGCGGACAGACGGGAAATCCCTCTGCCGAGCAATTTCTTTCGGCATTTGAAGAATTGAATGTCGACCATATTTTGGTCTTTCCCAATAACGGAAATATTCTGCTGACGGCACAGCAGGCGTCAGCACTTTGGGAGGGTGCTCCCGTGAGTGTGATTCCCACGAAAACCTTGCCGCAGGGATATGCCGCACTTTCGGTCTTTAATCCTGCCGTCACTGATCCTGAGGCTCAGGTTGACGATCTCGTTGCGGCAAAGGATGCCGTGGTATCGGGAGAGCTGACGGTGGCTGTTCGTGATACGGTCATCCGCGGTGTTTCGGTGCGAGAGGGAGAATATATCGGCATTTTGGATGGAGATCTCTTGACGTCAAATGCAGATCCTATCATAACACTCGGAGATATGATTGAGCGAATTGAAGATCTTTCGGATCGAGAGTTGATTACTCTGTTTGTCGGCGAGGATGTTTCTGAGGAAGAACGCGTGGCAATGAGTGAGGCACTCGAGGAACGCTTTGAGGATCATGTGGTCGAGGTCTATCTCGGCGGACAAAAAATTTACGACTATCTGATTGCGGTAGAATAAGGAGAAATGGAATGAATACTTATAAAATTGCCATTGACGTTATGGGAAGTGACCACGGTCCCGCGCTTTTGGTGGAAGGTGCGGTGCAGGCACTTCGCGACCACGAGGAGCTTTCGGTGGTGCTGTTCGGTGACGCCGAGATCATTGAAAAAAAGCTGAAGGAAAGTGATTGCGACCGTACGCGTGTGGAAGTGGTTCACGCTTCGGATGTCATCACGAATTATGATAATCCCATGGAGGCAATCTTCCGAAAGAACGATTCTTCGCTCGTCAAGGCACTTGTTGCACTGGGGGAGAGAGAGGATCTCGTCGGCTTGATTAATGCGGGCAGTACGGGTGCGCTTTTGGCAGGCTCGCTTCGTTACGTTCCCGCCAAGGAGCTAAAGCGTCCCGCGCTTGCGGCAATTCTTCCCGCAGAGCAGGGCGGTTTTACCTGCCTTTGTGATACGGGAGCAAACATTGACTGTAATGCCGATCAGCTCGTTGCCTTTGCGCATATGGGTTCGGAATTTATGAAGGAATTTTACGGCATCGAATCCCCTCGCATCGGATTGCTTTCCAACGGTGCCGAGGAAACGAAGGGCAATAAACTCGTCAAAGAAACGCATGCTCGACTGAAATTGGAAAAAGATCTCAATTTCATCGGAAATATTGAAGGAAACCGTGCGCTTTCGGGCGATTGCGACGTTCTCGTCTGCGACGGATTTGCGGGAAATCAGGTGTTTAAGAACTCGGAGGGAATTGCTCGCCGTATCATTACCGACGTGGTCAAATATGCCAAGAAGACGGGAAATCCCGAGATGATGAAGCTTGTGGCACACCTGATGGGTCTGTACGACTTCAGCGCGCTTGGCGGAGCAATCATTCTCGGTGTCGGAAAGCCGATCATCAAGGCACGCGGCACGGCAAATGCCGATTCGATTCGAAATACGGCGTCGATGCTTTTGAATATGGCAAAAAATCAAACCCTGTTTGAGGGAAGAGATTACAGATAAATTAAAAAATAATAAAGGAGAAATACGATGGCAAGCAAGAGAAAAATACTGTGTACTTCCACCGGCTGTATTGAATACGCGCCCGAGCGTTACAGAGAGTATGACATTGACTTTATCCGCGTTCACGTTCATTTTCAGGGCAAAGAATATCTTGAGGGACTCAATCTTGATCCCGTTGAGTTTTACACTCAGCTTGAGACGATGGAGAATCCGAAAGACAATCTCCCCTATACCTCCATGCCGACGCGCGAGGAAATTATGACGCATTTCGAAAAGGCAATTTTTGATGGCTACGACGAGATCATTGTGATCGCTTTGAGTGCTTATCTCGGCGGTACGTACAATCTCATTCGTTTGATTGCGGAAGAGTTCTCCGACCGCATTAAAATTACCGTCATCGACTCAAAGATTGCCTGCTTTGGCGAAGGTCTGCTCGCAATCAAGGCGGCAGAAATGGTGGAAAAGGGCGTTCCCACCGAAACGATTCTGAAGGAAATTGCTTGGATGATGGAGCGTCAGGAATTTCTCGGTGTCGTGGGAAGACTCGATTATCTCATTTACAACGGAAGACTCAAGGGCGGAAAGGCATTGATGGGAAAAATGCTCAGCATTTGTCCTGTGCTTCACTTTTCGCACGAGGGAGAAATCTGTGCGCTTCAAAGTGTCAGAACTCTCAAAAAAGCACTGCATCAACAGTGCGTGATTTTGAAAGAGATGATCGGAGACCGTTCTCCCGAGGATTACGTGCTTTGGCGGATGTATACGGGAACGTCACTGGTGGAGCAACAGATGGAAATCGAGAAGCAATACGGCATTGAACCCAACCACGAGCCGATGATTGTCTCGCCCGTCAGTGGTTGCCATTGCGGTCCTTGGCTTGCGGGATACGGACTTGCATTTCTTCGCCGAGAGGACGAATCGCTCGAGGATTAAGTGATGAAAAATATAAAAATTATCGAGGTGAAAACGAAAGCGGAGCAGCGTGAATTTGTTGAATTTCCCATCAGGCTTTACCGAGATTGCTCCCAATTTGTACCTCCTCTTTATGGCGATGAAATGAAAATTTTCACTACAAAAAATGCTTACGCAGATACCTGTGACAGTGTTTGCTTTCTTGCTCAAAAAGAGGGAAAAACCGTGGGAAGAATTCAAGGAATTCTTCAAAGGCAGTTCAATGAGCTTCATGCCGAAAAAAGAGTTCGCTTTTCTCGCTTTGATGCCATTGATGACGTTGATGTGGCACGCGCGCTTTTTGATTCCCTCGAAACTTGGGCGGCAAAGCAGGGAATGGATACTGTCTGCGGACCTCTTGGATACAGTGATCTGGAGAGAGAAGGCCTGCTGATCGAAGGCTTTGAGCACCTCTCGACCTTTGAGGAACAGTACAATTACGAATATTACGCGGGACTGATCGAGGCGTGTGGCTACGAAAAGGAAATTGATTGGCTTGAATTTGCGCTCAAGGCACCGAAGGTGAAAAACGAAATGCTTGCAAGAGTGGCGGAACGCGCCTTGGAGCTCAGCAAATTGCACGTGGTGGATTCGGACAAGATGAGCAAGAAGGAATATATCAACCGCTATAAGGACGGCGTGTTTGAATGTATTGACCTCTGCTATCGCCATCTTTACGGAACCGTTCCTTTTACCGAGAGTATGAAAAAGCAGCTGATTGATCAGTTTATGCTTGTCATCAATAAAAAATATCTGATCGTCATCTGTGATGAAAGCGACCGTGTCGTTTCCTTTGCTCTGTGTATTCCGTCCTTTGGAGAGGCTCTTCAGAAGAGTGGTGGACGACTCACCCCGGCGGCACTCATCAAAATGCTTCGTTTGGTAAGAAAGCCAAAGGTTGTTGATCTTGCCCTTGTGGCGATCCTGCCCGAATATCAATCGGCGGGGATCAATGCCGTGATGCTTCAAAAAATGACCGAGTATCTCGAGAGCGGAGAGATTGAACGTTTCGAAACCAATCTCAATCTCGAAACCAATACGCAGGTCATGGCACAATGGAAATATTTCGATGCAGAACAACATAAAAGACGTCGTTCTTATCTGAAAAACATTCATAGGGAGAATTAAAGTATGTTAGATCAATTGAAAGAAATTTTGGCAAAGGTTAATCAGAATATCAAAATGGACGAGGTGAGCGAGAATACTCGCCTTATGGAGGATCTTGCTTTGGATTCACTTTCCATTATGCTGTTTGCAATGGAGATTGAAGCGGCGTTCGGCTTCCGTTTTACCGAGCCTGTGAAATTTATTACGGTCGGCGACGTTTGCCGTTACCTTGAAACGAAAGTGTTAAAATAATCAAAAAACGCATAAACACAAAGCCGCCGAGGAGGGTTCGTTTGAAACCTCCTCGGCGGCTTTCCTTAAGCAGAGAAAAAGATCAATGGAACTGTGAATGATACAGTGAGTAATAGAATCCGCCTTGCCCGATCAGCTGATCGTGATTTCCTTGCTCAATGATTTCTCCGTCCTTGACGACGAGAATGGTGTCCGCATTCTGAATGGTCGAAAGTCGGTGCGCGATAATAAAGCAGGTTTTGTTTTTCATCAGGTCGGTCATTGCCGTTTGAATTTGCATCTCGGTGCGCGAGTCGACGTTCGAAGTCGCCTCGTCGAGAATCAAAATGGGGGCTTGGGAAAGAAACGCACGGGCAATGGTAATCATCTGCTTCTGTCCTTTGGAAATATTTACACCGTCGTCCGAGAGTACGGTATCATAGCCGTCGGGAAGAGTCTCAATATAAGAGGCAATCTTTGCGGACTTTGCCGCCGCATAGACCTCTTCTGGGGTGGCATCCTCTCTACCGTAGACGATGTTGTCGTAAATCGTACCGTAGAAAAGCCAGGTGTCCTGAAGCACCATCGTAAAGGCAAGCCGCAGATCGGCGCGCTTGATCTTGACCGATTCCATTCCGTCAATGCGAATTTCACCGCTTTGCTGATCGTAGAAACGCATCAGGAGATTGATGATGGTAGTTTTTCCCGCGCCCGTGGGGCCGACGATTGCTACGGTTTGTCCCTTCTTGGCGTGTACAGAAACGTTTTTGAGAATGGTTCGGTCCTCGGTGTAGCCAAAAGTCACGTTTTCTAACGCAACGTCACCCTTCACGTCGCAGAGCGGCTTCGCATCGGGAGCATCGATCTTTTCGGGTTCTTCATCAAGGATGGCAAAGACACGCTCTGCCGCGGAAAATGCCGATTGAAACTCGTGAAGAATGTTGGAGAACTCGTTGATCGGTCCCGCAAACTTTCTCGAATACTGCACAAACTGCGCCACGCCACCTAGCGTGATAAAGAACATTGAGTTGGCAAGGAAGGTACCATTTTGCGAGTACATATAGAGAATTCCGCCCATGACTGCCACAAGGGCGAGGGAGATGTTGTTGATCAGATTGATGGTCGGAAAGAGCAGAGCTCCCTGATATTCTGCCTTGTAAAAAGCATCCATCGCCTCATCGTTGATTTTGTTGAAGCGGGAGGATATGACCTCTTGTCTGCCGTATGCGGAGATGGTGCGTGATCCCGTCAGCATTTCTTCCGCAAAGCCGTTCAGCTCACCGTATTTTTTGGCGCGCTTGCGGTACAGCGGACGAACCGTCTTGGAACGGAAACGGGTAAAGAGAATGGAGATCGGAACGGTCAAGGCAAAAATCAGAATCATCGGCTTTGAGATTTGCCACATAAAGATCAGCGAACCGACCACGGTATAAATACTTGTCATTACTTGAATGAGGTCGTGGGAGAGTGTCGCATTGATGGTATCGATATCGTAGGAGAGATGGCTGATGATATCTCCCGTGGCATGCGTATCAAAATATCCCACGGGGAGTGTGGTCAGTTTTTCAAACACTTGCTTTCGCATACGGTAGATGATTCGTTGACTCAAATGAATCATGACCACCGAAAGCGCGTAAGAAAGCAGTGCCGAAATGACGTAACAGCCCATCATAAAGAGCACGTTTTCCCAAACCGTGGGAAAATCGACACCACGATCCAGTTCGATCGCATCGATCGCCGCTCCCGAATATTTCGGACCCATCAGCGACAGTTGGTTCGCACCAAGCGTTAAAGCCAAAGCGAAAATAAACAGGGGCCATTGCCGCAAAACGTATTTGCTCAGGCGCAGAAAGATGCCTTTTTTTGATTTCTTCGTTTCGAGTTTTGTCGTTGGATTAGTCAAGGAAAGCACCTCCCATCTGCGAATCGCTGATTTCTTTGTATTCCGAGCAGTTCAGCATCAGTTCTTCGTGGTTGCCGAAACCAATGATTTCGCCGTCCTCGATGACGAGAATCAGGTCACAGTTCTTGACTGAGCTGACTCTTTGTGCCACGGTGATGACCGTGGACTCGGGAAGAGCCTCGGAAAGCGCACGGCGCAGATTCGCATCGGTCTTGTAATCGAGTGCCGAGGAGGAGTCGTCAAGAATGAGAATGTCGGGTTTTCCCGCAATCGCACGGGAGATCAGTACGCGTTGACGTTGACCGCCTGAAAGATTGGTTCCGCCCGTCGATACCGAGTGGTCGTAGCCGTCCGAAAAGGAAGTGATAAAGTCGTGTGCCTGCGCGATCTTTGCCGCCCAAATGATTTCATCTTTGGAAATATTACGCCCAAAACGAATATTTTCCTCGATGGTATCGGCATACAGAAAGTCATTCTGAAAAACAACGCCGAACATCGCGGTCAGCTCTTCGGGAGAATAGGAGCGTACGTCTTTTCCGTGAATGCGTATCGTTCCCGCGTTGGCATCGTAGAAGCGCATCAGAAGGCGAAGGAGCGTGGATTTTCCGCTACCCGTCGCGCCGATGATACCAAGGGTTTGTCCTTTTTTCAAAGAGAAGGAAATTTCCTTCAGATTGTTTTTTTTGCCGAGATAGGAAAAACTGACGTTCTCAAAGGAAACGTGAAGAGAGGGGTCTCCTTTGCCGTCGTCGGGACAGAGCGTAAGCTCACTTTTGCACGTCATCACAAGCGAAATTCGCTTGGCAGAGGCGGCACATTTGGTGTACATCACGAACATACGGGAGAGCGACATCATTGCCATCGAGATAAGCGTGAAATATTGCATAAAAGCAATGACGGTCGTTGCCGAGGACGTGCCGTTTGCCACGAAATACGCGCTGACCGCAATGACGGCAACAATGCCAAGATTCATTAAGAGTGTCATAATGGGGTTGACCACCCCCATAATGATACCCGCACGGGTTTCATTCCGACGGAGTGTCATGTTTGCCTTATCGTAACGGACGTTTTCATAATCGACCTTGGAGAGAGCCTTGATTACGCGAATGCCTTGCGCATCCTCACGAACAACGCGCACCATTCCGTCCACCGATTGCTGAACCTTGGAGTAAAGAGGCACACCCATACGTGAAATACTGTAGACAACAATAAAAATCAGTGGAAGCGTGGCGATCATAACGAGAGCCAGCTTCTTGTCCATCAGCATGGTAATCAGTGCTCCGCCCAACAGAAGAATCGGAGCGCGAATGCCCATTCGTTGCATCATTCCGATAAAGTTTTGTACGTTATAGGTATCCGACGTAATTCTTGATTCGAGAGAGGGAATCGTAAAACGGTCGGTGCTTCTTGCCGACAGATGAAGTGTGCCCGAAAAGAGATTTTTTCTCATTTGCGTCGCAAAGATCATCGTTGCCTTTGCCGCCATTCGGTTGGCAATAATGTTGCCAAGACAAGCAATGACAGCGAAAATTGCCATCAGAGCACCGTAAAAGAGAATGCTTTGGACACTGTTTTTCTGGATGACATGTTCCAGAATATAGCTCAGTAAAAAGGGAATCATCAGCTCCGCGAGCGTGCCGATGATCTTAATTACGGTACCCGCCGTAATTCTTGCTCTGAGAGGTTTTAAATAAGTCAATACCCACTTCATTTTCGTTCCTCATCGTTGTTTCAATGTCATATGCAATTATTGTAGCAAATTTTGGTAGGAAAGTCAATGAAAATCGAAAAATAGCAATAAAAAAGAAAGAAAAAACTGCTGAAAAAGAGCCGATCAATTTGCTCGAAGATTTTTTCGAAAAACGCAAAACAACAAAAAAACGAAATAACCTTGAAAAAGGGAAACTTTTGTGATATACTTAGGATGTAAGTACAGCTTTTTGGATGAACAAATATGAGGAACCTAGTATGAAATCAATTCGAACGAAAATTTTAGTGGTGGTCATTTCGGGATTGCTGATTTTGAGTCTTACCATCGGCGGTGTCGTCTTGTATGCAACTCATCAAATATTGTATCGAAACGCAGATACTATCATGCGCTTCGAGAGTGAAAATGAGGCAACCAAAATCAACGATATGTTGGGGGATATGGAAAAATCGATTCAGATCGTTTCCGAGGCTGCGGTGGAGCAGTTGGATTCCGCCGATTCCTTGCTTGATTTGGACTATCAGCAGGCATATACCCGCGATATGGAGCTTCTTTTTAATAATGCGGCAAGAAATACCGAAGGAATGATCGCATATTATTTTCGCTATAATCCCGATCTTCGTTTGCCCGACGTAGGGTTCTTTTATGGTCTGACCACGCAGACTAACGAGCTTCAAAAGCTTCCCGTGACCGACCTTTCGGGAAATCGAGATCACATTCGTTGGTGGCATGAGCCTACAACAGCACAAAAGGCGGTTTGGATTGCCCCGTACTATCATAGTAATTCCGACTTTTTGATGGTTTCCTACGTAGCACCGATCTACAAGGACGGTCAGCTGATCGGCGTGGCGGGAATGGATATTCAGCTCTCCTATCTTTTGAATGCCGTAAAAGAGATTTCGCCCTACGAAAACGGATATGCATACCTGCTTTCCCGAACGGGAGAGGAGCTTTACCATCCTTACAATAATCTTCGGTCCGATGGTTCGGATCAGGACATTGCAACGTCAAGCGCCCCCTTGGACAACGGAATGACACTGGTGGTCTGCGCTTATTATAATGATATTCAAAGCCAAGGAAACCGAATGGTAACCTCGATGGTTTTGATGTCTTTGGGCGTGGTGGTATGTTTCATTTTATTGACCATTGTGATAACGAAAAAAATTATCGGTCCGCTTCGCCGTCTGGCAGTAGTGGCAACGTCGATGGGTAACCGCAAAGAACTCTCCGAAATCGATTGTAATCTCAAGGACGAGGTCGGCGTGCTCTATCAAGTATTGAATGATGCCAACCGACGGTTGTACGAAAATATGACCAACGTGCAGGCACAGGCATACCGTGATTCCTTGACGGGTTTAAAAAACAGTGCGGCATATACCGAAGCTGTTGCTGAACTTGAGAAGCGTATCGTGGGCGAACACCCGAAATTTGCCGTTGTTGTGTTTGATATTAATAATCTGAAGATTGTAAACGATACCTACGGACATGAATACGGTAACGAATTGCTGGTTCGTGTGACAAAGCTGATTGCAGGTGCTTTCCACCGAAGCTTGGCATATCGAATCGGAGGAGACGAATTTGTGGTGATCTTGGAAAATGATGACTACGAGGAGTATCAAAGCTTAATCGCGCGATTTGATGAGCTTTGCGAGAACGAGTATTTGATGATCGAGGACGTCAAGATTCCCGTTTCGGTGGCTCGCGGTGTTGCGATCTATGATCCGGAAATCGATTCCAACTATGAAAACGTCTTTCACCGTGCGGACGGCTTGATGTACCGTCATAAGCGCGAACAGAAAGGATTTTAAGAAAAAAGAACTGCCCTCCCCAAAAAGGGCAGTTCTTGTCAGTTTGAAAGAAAAAATTGTGCACTTTGTGCATTTGTCCTTAGAAGAATGAGAAAAAATAAAAAAAATTATAAAAATAATCTAAAACCCCCTTGACAAAGTCTCGGGCAAGGACTATAATAATAGTATGATTGCTGTATTATTTGCTATATTGAATATTGGCAAAACGGTTGAAAAGCCGTGACGCAAAGCTATAGGGTCTTCAATTTTAAGACAGCCAGTTGCATTCTTTTCGGGGAGCCCCGAAGTCTGTGCAATTGGTGCTTTTTGTTTTAAAGCGCAGAATATATCTTGAAAGGGGAAAGAGTTGTGGCGTCCAATGCATTGACGCAAGCCATTCGCTTGCGATTGTATAAGCATCGTGTTGAAAAAACGCTGGATTCGGGCGTCTTGCCACTGGTTCTTCGCTATCATCAGATCAATGCCTGTGACACCAGATTGCCCGTCGCTTACCGCACGCAAACGGTGGTTCGCAGTACGGCACTCGGTTACCTCACCCCGTCCACCTATCAACACGTCTTCGAAACTACCGATATGGGCTTTCGTTTGGCGGAATGGAACGTCATCGAGGCAATGAAGCATATTACCAAGTTCATGGAGTCGGGCAGGGAATTGCAATGGATTTCGGTGCGCTGTCCGTCACGAATGGTCGAGTACGTCGATTTTTACAAATGGATGAAGCGCCTGATCAAAGAAAACAATTTCCGCCATCCCACCAAGCTTTGCTTGGAATTCGGTACGTCGCTGCTCTATCAAAAGACCGAGCCCGCAAGACTTGCCGTGTTGGATATGAAGCTTTTGGGCGTCAAAACGATGTTGGTCGGATGTGCCGATACGAATTGCCCAACCGCAAGACTTGTGCAGATTCCTGTCGATCTTGTGATGCTGGCACCCTCCGCAACAAAATGGGTGGGAAGCCGCAATAAACCGCAACTGATCCCAACTCTGATTCCTTATCTCAAAAGTATGCGTGCCGATGTGTATGCCGACGGTGTTCTGAATTACGATCAGATCTCGCTGTTGAACCGCTTTGAGTGCAGTGGCTACGCTACGTCGCTTTCGTACGAAGGAAAGTATGCCACCGAGCACGATATGGGTGTTCGGACGGCACTGGCACAGAAGGATACGGAGGATGATTTCAGCCTATGAAATTGAGCAACGGAAATATCGGACTTCGCCGTACGGCGGCTGAGGTAAAGCGATACCGAATGCTGATGCGAATCATCCCTATCGCAATCGGATGCGCCACCGCGGCTCTTGCTTTGCTGTATGCGGTGACGGCAATGTACAGTAAATACGGAAGCTTTACCGTAACGGTCAATAAATTTGACAGCGTAAAATATGCACTCACGCTTTCCGAAACCCCTGACTTTTCCGACCCGATTTCCCGACTCAACTGTAAAGCGTCGGAGGAAATTACGAATATCGACGGAAGTACGCTCCCAAAGGATCTCGATATGATCAACGGAGAGCATAACGGTCAGAATTACGTAGCATATACCTTCTACTGCAAAAACGCGGGAGAGGAAACGGTGACCTACGAATATCAGGTGTTTATTGCCAATATGACCTTGGATATTGAAAAAGCAGTTCGTGTTCGCCTTTACGTCAATGGAGAGGCAACCGACTATGCCCGAACCAAGGTGGATGGCTCGGGACCTGAACCTGGAACGACCGAATTTCTCAGCGAGAGTGTCATCGCACGAGATCAAATTTCAGACTTTGCGCCGGGGGATACTACCAAATATACGGTGGTTATCTGGCTGGAGGGAAATGATCCCGAGTGTCTTGACAATATTCTCGGCGGAGAATTTAAGATCGATATGTCTATGTCGATCATCGGCTTGGAAGCCGAAGAATAACCCTATTTTGAATTCCTTCGGGAAGACCGATGGTAATAAAAACATATTAAAGGAGAAACATTATGAAAAAGTTAATCCCCGCATTGTGTATGCTGTTGATCGCAGCAGCACTCCTCGGAACCTCGACCTACGCGTGGTTCTCGATGAACGATAAGGTTACGGCTACGGGTATGACCGTTACCGCAAAATCTGACTCGATTTTCCTTGAAATTACGGGTACCCAAGATGCTGGTGTATACAGTACTACGGGTACCAATGCAGTGGATGCAAAGTTGTATCCCGTTGCTCACGAGTCTTGGACCGCGAAGGCTAATATTGAGGACTTCGACTTGAACGATGATGATACGCTAGACAACTGGTACTATCAGTCCAGTGCATCGAGTGATTCTGCGATGGCATCGGGCGCAAAGACATATATTGATGCTTTTGGCGATTATGTTGCAAAGACTACCTATACGGTTCGTCTGCGTCCGGGTACTGCAGAAACTGCTTATGATTTGTATGTTTCCAGCATTACAATTCCTGTGAACACAGGTATTACCGTTGTTGTTGCGGGAGCTACCGGATACAAGGAGTTTACTGCTTCGTCGTCTACGATTTCCTTTGCTGCTGAAGATGTTCTTTCTGATACGGTAACCTTGTCAGAGCAAACGATTACTGTATACATTTATATCGACGGTCATAATACAAACGTTTTTTCCGACAATATTGCCAATTTGACCGGAGCAGTAGAGTTTGAACTTACGGTATTTGACGCAGACCAGAACGCATTAGTCTAATGGGGAATATCGAATATGCGTAGAGGGGAACTCTTCTTGCATATTGAAAGTCCCACGGAACAGTACGGGTAACGGTTTACCCAAATGAAAAATTTCAACGGGGAAAAATCCCCGTTGAAATTTTTGTGAAAATCATCGAAAAGCATGGATGAACTCCAAAAACATTCAAATTTTATCATCAAATTCTCATTTTCGTTGGTTTTATTTGATTTTTTGGTGTTTTTTGATTATTTTTTTGCGTTTTTTCTTGACAATCTTTGTGATAAATGCTATAATAAAGTATCAATGTGTATAATAGCATTTTGAAAGGGTTTTGCTTTATGAAAAAACACAAAAAAATACTCAAAATTGTATTAAATGTTTTTATTTGGATCTTTGTGGTATTTTCCGTTTTTATGACGATTTTCGCTTTGGCGGCACAGTCTAATGCGGACGGCGTTCCTGCGCTTGGCGGAAAATGCTTTTTGACCGTTGCGTCCGATTCGATGGCTCCTACCTTTGAGAGGGGAGATCTGATTTTCGGTGAAATGCTGACGGTCGAGGAAAAGCAGGCTCTGACCGAGGGGGACGTTATTACGTTCTATGCTGACCTTGACGGAAATGGAAGCACCGAACTGAATTCTCACCGTATTACTCAGATTGTGTACGATGAGAGCGGAGCGGTGGAAAGCTACGTAACCAAGGGCGATAACGTAAAAACGAACGTCGTGGAAGACGACGAGCCGGTTTCGTGGCAGTTTGTTATTGCGAAATGGAACGGAAAGAAGCTTGCCAATGTTGGTAGCGTACTTTCTTTCCTGCAGACTCCCAAGGGCTTTTTGATCACGATTGTTCTTCCTTTGATCATTTTCTTCCTCTATGAGCTTTTCGTCTTTATCAAGGCGTTGCTGACGCTCAAGCAGAAGAAGGATGACGAGGCTCCCAAGCTGACCGCGGAGGAAGAGGAAGCGATCAAGAAAAAAGCAATTGAGGAGTATTTGAAGCAACAGCAGCAACAGGAGAATGCGCCAGAGTCTGATGCCGCTGAACAACCCACAGAAACGGAAACGTCCGCGGAGCCGGAAAATAAATAATCGGGCGCAAATCATTTGAAATGCTACTCGCAGCGCTCACCGCGCTGCGAGTTTTATTGTTTGGAATCAAAATATCGAGGTTTTTGCTATGGATGGATTTTTAAGTTGGTTTTTTGCCTTTATCACTACGATGCTTGGCGGTGTATGGCAGATCTTTTCCAATCTCTTTTTGGGATTGCTTCAGATTTTTAACTTTTTCGTATATTTCGACCAATTATCGCAATATAGTAGCGACTTTGGCGTTTTAGGATGGATTTTGGCAATTTTCTGCTTCCTTCTTGCGTTTGCCGTTTGGGGTGCTGTCATCTTTTTGGCAATCATAGGGATTCGAAAATATATCCGATTCCGAAAGACCTTGGTCGGAAACGAGGACTTGTTGGAAGAGATCGCCGATCTTCACCACGACGTCATCAAGCTGACGGAAGAAAAAGAACGCATTATGGCACTCAAAATTGCCAATACGGGTCTTTCTCTTGACGAGCTCCGCGCGATCTTTGACGAAGAGGACGAAGAAGAAGAAGGCGAGGCTCTTGCTACCGATGACCGTCGCTTCTTCCGTTTGGCAGCCGTGGATGAAAAGTACGAAATGTACACGCCTCCCGTCTATCAAACGAATATGTCGCTGGAAGAGATTTGTGACGATCTTCGAAATTTTGCTTGCTCTCGCTCACATCTTTACTATGAGAAAAAGACGATTCGCTTGATGTTTGCCGGTCTTGCTTCGACCAAGCTCATTATTTTGCAGGGTATTTCGGGAACGGGTAAAACCTCGCTTCCGTATATTATGGGTAAATATTTCGTCAACGATTCCACCATCGCGTCGGTTCAGCCCTCGTGGCGTGACCGCTCGGAGCTGTTTGGATATTTCAACGAATTTACCAAGAAATTTAACGAGACCGAAGTGCTTCGCCGCATTTACGAATCGACCTTCAACGACGATATCAACATCATCGTTCTGGACGAGATGAATATTGCGCGTGTCGAATATTATTTTGCTGAAATGCTCTCGATTTTGGAAATGCCCGACCCCAACGAGTGGAAGATCGAGCTGGTTTCTTCGACGTGGCAGACCGACCCCAAGCATTTGGTGGACGGAAAATTGCGAATTCCGCAGAACGTTTGGTACATCGGAACGGCGAACAACGACGATTCGACCTTTGCCGTTTCCGACAAGGTTTACGACCGTGCGCTGGTCATTAATTTGGATAGTAAGGGTATTCCGTTTGACGCACCGACCACCGAGGCAAAGCGTATCAATTATTCCTACGTGGAATCGCTTTACCGAAAAGCGGTGGAGGAGCACCCCGTCAGCAAAGAAAATCTGGAGAAGATTTCGATGCTCGACGTTTATGTCATTGAAAAATTCCGTGTTGCCTTCGGTAACCGTATTATGAAGCAGCTCAAGACCTTCGTTCCTGTCTACGTTGCGTGCGGCGGAAACGAGATTGAAGCCATCGATTATCTGCTGGCAACCAAGGTTTACCGTAAATTTGAAAGCTTGAATCTTTCTTTGATTCGTGATGAGATCAAGGGATTGATCCGATATATGGATACGCTCTTCGGAAAGAACAGCATGCCCGAATGTACGGCATATCTGCAACGACTGCAGAAAATGTATTGATTTGATTTGGAAAGGAGGAGACAACCATGGAACGCGAAGAGATGCTTCCTGATCAGGAAAAGGAACAAACAAGCGAAGAGACGAGTACCATTTTGCCCTCCTTTGCCGAGGTCGACCGTTTTGAGGACGTTTACGAGGACACCTTGTACTTTGTCGACGGAATGGTAGAACAGTATGATTTTTATCCCGAAATCATCGATGCTTTGGGTGGCGGAAGCGCAAAAATCGAACTTAAGAAGCGATATATGCTCAAGGCAATCGACGAGGAATGGGTGAGAAAGATTGAAGACTGTCTCCCCGCGCTTGACGAAGCCATTCGTTCGCCCTCTCGTTTTATCGAGGAGACCGAAAAGGTGTTGCCGATCGAGCTGTCGCGCAACATTTCCAGCCGTTCCATTCAACATCTCAGTCAGCATACGGACTATATTTCCAAGGTGGAGGGCGATACCATTACTCCCTCGAAGATTCTGAACGTATTTCGGGACGAAACCAATAAGACGTATGAGAATAAGTTTATCAATACGCTCATTAACCGTTTGTTTTGGTTTGTGGAGCGTCGCTATGAAACTGCGTTAAAGGAAGGAAAGGACGAAAAGAACACCAGTCTGGACTATTCTCAGAATTTCACCCACGGCAGTGTGCATGGAAAAATTCATTTCCGTATGGAGATTGCCGAGGAGCCAACGACGGGAGAAGAGCTAAAGAACTATACCTATACCAAGGACTTGTGGCTGAGAGTAGTTCATTTGCACCATATTTGCCGTGCGTATATCAATTCTTCCTTTGTGCAGAGTATGGAGGGGCAGTTTGTACGTCCTCCCATTATTCGCACCAATGCGATTTTGAAAAACAAAAATCTTCGTCAATGTCTCGAGCTTTGGGAGTTTATTGAGAGCTACGAAAATATTGGCTACAATATGCTCGTGCAGGAAAATCTGGAGACGATCGATCCCCGCTATATCAAGGAGATCTATTCGATTTCCGCGTTGCAATATCTGATTTTCCGCTATAACATCAAAAACGAATTTGAGTCTCAAAAAACGTTGGCAAGTGAGATTACGCCAAGCGTTCTGACGCCTGAAATTCAGAGCGAGCTCAAGCCGTTGTCGGCATCGGAGTTCCACAAAACCTATGAGAAAAATTTGCGTGTTCCCGCGGACAGCCGAGAAAATGGACCGAAGAAGCAATCCTCGAAGGATCGAGCTATTCTTCGGGCAGTGGACGTTGCGTTGATTTCCGACTCGTTGATCAAAAAACTCAATTTGACCTCCGAGTTTCCCAAGCGCAGAATCAAGCCTGCTTGGGTTAAAAAATTGGAAAGAACCGCAAATAACGCTCAGATCATAGCTCAACGAATGGGAAGTGACGTAAAAGCCACCACCCTTAAGGTCGCCTCTGCCACGGCAAACAGCGCAAAGAACGTAGCGAGCGGTGTCAAAAAGGGGTGGGATACCTCTGCAAAGAAGGTCGAGGATTATTGCCGTACGCATCCCAAGGAGCTCGAACGTGTCGCCGACGTAGCGGCAGACATTGCCCTCAAGGCAGCATTGATCGGCACCGTGGCAATTTGTAAGGAAAAGGAACGTAGAAAATAAGTCATGAGAATTCAAAAAAAGGCAAAGCTTGTCGGAAAAATTTTATTTTACGTTTTCTTCTTTGCGGTACTTTTGTTGGTCGTTGGAATGATGATTTCCAAGATCGGCAACCGAGTTTTTTTCCTGGGAAACCGTGCAACTATTTGGGTGATGACCGATAGTATGGAAGACGCGATCCCCGCGGAGTCGTATATTCAGATCCGTAAAGCGGATGCTTCGGAGATTCGGGAGGGAGACGTCATTACCTTTTATTCGGATGATCCGATGCTCCAAGGGCACTTGAATACGCACCGTGTGGTTGAAATTGTCGACGATGGAGAGGCGTTTATTACCAAGGGCGACAATAACGTGATCAATGATGCCTATCCCGCACGGGCTGAGGCTGTCATTGGTGTATATGAGAAAAATCTTGGCTTTCTGACTGCGGCGGGCCGTCTGTTTCAAACAAAAATCGGATTGCTTTGCATTTTCGTTCTCATAGCCGTGGTAATGATTTTTTCCTTTGCTTGGGAGCCTTTCAAAAAAATGTTGAAAAAAGAAAAGGATACTTCGTCATCCGACGAGCAAAAATAAAAGCTTTGGGAGAATGTTATGTTTCAAAAGAGAAAACTGCGTAAGCAAATTCGAAAATCCAAAGGGACAATCTCCGAGCTGGAGCAAAAACGTTCCCGTTCTCAAGCAGCGTTGGTTTCCGCCCTTTTGAAGCAGGAGGTTCCAAGGGACGAAGAGGTAGAGTATTTCAATCACTTTAGTGAGAAAATTGATCGGGAAAGAGAACGTCTGCAAGCCTTAACCGAGGAATATGAAGCGTTACTGAAAAAGTGAGCACATCCTAATTTTTGAGTGAGGAGCGACATCGGCACAATGAAAGTTTTTTTGAAAAAACATGCCAGAGAATTTGCATTTGCAAGTATTATCCTGCTTTGTATTCTTTTAATCGGTGCGACACTGGTTTTATTGGTTCGGTATTCGGGCGGACTGGAAGAGCAAGCCGTATCTCGTGTGGAAAATTATTCTGCCGATACAACAACCTTGTTGACACAGAAAATTGATGCAATGAATCAAAAGGTGCATCATGCTGCCGAGCGTATGGCGACTTGTGAGGATTCTGTCACGCTTGCTTCAACGATACAGGAAATTTTGTTGATTTCCGATTACTCCAATGTTGTGGATGTTCGCTTTTTCAAAGAAGATACGGAATACAACGTTTACGCACTCCCATATGATTTTGAAGAATCCGAGAAGGTCCTTTCTTCGGTAGGAAAGAAAGGAAACGGAGTGATTGGTGTGGTGTACGATTTTGAGCACAACATGCAGACCATTGCCTTTTATGCCACACTGGAAGAACATCCTCTGATCGATACGGTGGTTTTCTTTTATCCGATCAGCGCACTGTCGAACGTTTTTGACGCAGCAGATCCCGAAAAGTTGGAACGTGCGGACTTTGTTGCCCTGTGTTCTCACAGTGGGGAAGTGCTTCGCGTATTACATACTCAGACGGGCGACCTGAATCAAAACGATAATATTTTTGAATACGTACGAGGAACCGTTCATAATAAGGAAATGGTCGACGAGTTGAATGCGCACGTCGAAGAAGGAGAACCCACGGTACATTCGATGAAAATCGGAGAAAGCTCATACGTGATTTCGTTGGGAACGTCGCAAGCGGCAAACGGTTTGTTTGTGATTGGTCTTTATCGCGCGGAAAATGCGTATACGGTGGGATATCAAATCATCAATACCATTTTGAGTGCGATGGTGATTATTTTTATCATTTTAATCTTTTTGATTATTTATACGATGATCAATCGTCATCGTTCACAGCGTAAAATTAAGGAATTGAGTTATAAGAATCCTATGCTGGGATGCTTGTCTGTGCTTGGATTTCAGAATGCGACGCAGGAAATTTTTAAAAGAAATCGTGCAACCAGATTTGCTGTGATTGCGGTAGAGGTTCGATTCTTTAACTTTATTACCGAAAATTACGGTGAAAAAGAAGCCGAAAATCTTTTGAAATATCTGAATGTTATTTTTACGAAAACGACGGGGTTGGATGAAACTTACGGATATTACGCGGACGGACAATTTTTCCTCTTGTTGCATTATAAGGAGCAGAAAACGTTAATTGATCGCTTGAATCAGCTCTATAATATTGCCCGTCGTTATCCTGCGCTGAAGGAAGATAATTTTTCCATTAAATTAAATTTCGGTATTAACGAAATCGAGCCGCCCGCATCCATGTCAATCGACGTGCTGATGGATCAGGCAATCGTTGCCAAAAATCAAACGGGTGAGTTGGGAACCGAACAACCGATGAAATTCTATAATGAGTCGATGCGACAGGAATACTTGCAAAAGGCAGACGTGGAAACCAAGGCAGACGGTTCGCTTGCTAATGAAGAATTTGTGGTCTTTTATCAGCCGAAATACAATATTGTTAAGAATTGCGTGGAAAGCTGTGAGGCACTCGTGCGTTGGTATGATCCGGAACAAAACATCTATCGTGCTCCCGCATCTTTTCTGCCGATTTTTGAGGCAAACGGATTTATTGTCAAGCTCGATCATTACGTATATGAGAGGGTTTGTCGATATATTTCCGAATCGATTGAACGAAATCAATTGGTGTATCCCGTTTCGGTCAATATTTCCCGTGTTACTGCCATTCAGAACGATTTTAAAGACTTTTATACCGATTTGAAAAATCGTTATCATATTCCCGACGGAATGTTGATTTTGGAGTTTACCGAGAGCTTTGCCGATGAGAATTACGAGCGATTGAATTCGACCATTACGCACATGCACCGAAACGGATTTTTGTGTTCGATTGACGATTTTGGTTCGGGATATTCCTCGTATAATATCTTGAAGCAGGTAAAAATGGACGAAATCAAGCTCGACCGTTTCTTCATCAAGAAGGGAATTTCCGAAGACCGTGACCGCTTGATTTTAGAGCAGGTAATTCGCATTGCAAAATCGCTTGGTATGAGCATTGTGCAAGAAGGAGTGGAGACGATCGGAGAGGTCGAGATGCTCAAGCAGCTTGGGTGTGACGTGGTGCAAGGATATTATTATTCGAAACCCTTGATGCTGATTGATTATTTGTCGTTTATTGATAAACACCGAGCAAAATAAGATAAAAGAGATCCTCCCTTCCAGGAGGATCTCTTTTATCTGCCATAAGAACCCGTGATGGGATCCTTGAAAACTCCGATTTCGGGTGTTTTGAAGGTGAATATCACAAAGAGTAAGGCAATTACAGAGAGTGCTAATATTGCCGATTTAGGAGGTTTACAAGGCACCTTCTTTTCGTTAAATTGCTTTGTTTCGTAAATATATGCGATGGCTGCACAGAGAAAGAAAATGGCGATGTTAAGCCAGTCGGGAGATTTTCCGATGACACCGTTATAGGTGTAGAAAATGACGGGAATCAGGGCAATCCCAAGAAGAATTCCACGCAACTTAACGCACCAAAAAGCCTCTCTGCTTTTGAAGAAAAAACTCTGCACGATGGCATAGAGAAACATCGGCCAAAAGAGTAGCTTCATATGCTCCCAAGTCGACTCATTTACTCCCGAAAATGGCGCAATCCAAATTGCCTCACCCAACCAGTCATATAGAAAATGCAACAAGGTTCCGCTCAGCGAGGTTACCGCAAAGCCAAAAAGTTGCCAAAGTCCGATCGATCGTTTCATAAATCCTCCAATAAAATTGATAGTATAGCTTATGCTATTTTTTCGTATTCTATGAGGATTGTTTTTTTCTTCCTCGGAGAGCAAAGGAAGGAGATAAATTTTGATTGACAAATGTCGAAAAAGGGAGTATAATATACCTAACAATCCAACGATGGGAGGGAACGTTATGAATTTTTTGGAAGAACGTATTTTAAAGGATGGTGTTGTAAAAGAAGGAAATGTTCTTAAGGTGGATAGTTTTCTCAACCACCAGATGGACGTTGCGCTCCTTGACGAGATTGGCAAGGAATTTTATCGACGCTTTTCGGATAAAGAGATTACAAAGATATTGACGATCGAGGCATCAGGCATTGCAATTGCTTACGCTGTTGCACATTGTTTTGGTGTTCCTATGGTATTTGCCAAAAAGGCAAAGAGCATCAATATTGACGGTGATATGTATACGGCAGAGGTGGAGTCCTTTACCCATAAAAACAAAAATCGGGTTTTGGTTTCTAAAAAATTTCTTTCTGCGGACGACAAGGTTCTGATCGTAGACGATTTTCTGGCAAACGGCTGTGCGCTGCAGGGACTCATTTCGATTACCGAAGCCGCAGGTGCGAGCGTGGAGGGAATCGGCATCGTGATTGAAAAGGGATTCCAGTACGGTGGCAGAAGCATTCGAAATCTCGGATATCAGCTGGAGTCACTTGCTATCGTTGAGTCGATGGATCCCGCGACTAAGACGGTGGTATTCCGTGAACAGTAAGCTACATAAAAAAACAAAGCCAAAAGCAACAAGCTTTTGGCTTTGTTTTTTGTTTATCGTTCTTCTCTGAAATAAGGAAGACCGAGGGATGCGGGCGGTTGATTTTCTCGTTTTTTTCCGATACTCGAAATGATCAGAACGATGATGGTTACAAGATAGGGAAGCATTTGAAGCAGAGGCGTTGCGCTCATACCGAGATTAATACCGAGCAGGGTAGGGATTCTCGTACCAGCAAGGTAAAGCATTCCGAAGATAATCGATCCGATAATACTGATTTGCGGACGCCAAAGCGTGAAAATAACCAAAGCAACCGAAAGCCAACCGAGCGCCTCGATGGTTTTATACGCCTCTACTGAACCCATATAATCCATGATATAGTAAAGTCCACCGAGCGCTGCAATACCGCTTCCGATACAGGTTGCGCCGTATTTATAGGCGGTGACGTTGATACCAACGGCATCTGCGGTAGCAGGACTTTCGCCAACCGCTCTCAAGTGGAGCCCCACTCTGGTGCGGGAGAGTACGTAAGCCGCGCCCAATGCGATCGCAATGGCAAGATACATCATAATTCCCCAGTATTTCAGTCCGTTGGAAACGGTCGAAAAGGGAGCACGGAAATATTTCAGTGCGTAAAGGTAGCTTCGCATCGAGTTGACTGCCATACCGTTCATAATATATTTCGTTACCCCGACGCCAAAGATGGTCATCGCAAGACCGGTAACGTTTTGATTTGCCTTGAGGGTTACCGTGAGGAAACTGTAGATCGCGCCCATCAACGCACCGCCAATGAAAGCAGCGATGATTGCAATCGGAACGACCAATACACCCGGTAGACCGTAACAAAGCTTCAGTGCAAGACAGCCCGAAGCACCGCCGATGCACATAATTCCGGGAATTCCGAGGTTTAAGTGACCTGCTTTTTCGGTGAGAATTTCTCCCGTACATCCGAGAAGAAAGGTCATACCGAGCGCAACCGAGGTCAAAAGATAGTCAAGAAACATCATTGCTCGTTACCTCCTTCATTTTTGGATTTTGGTTTCAATTGATAGCCAATAAAGAATTCACAACCGATGATGAAGAACAGAACAATTCCTACCACCATATCGGGGAAGGAAGAGTCAATATTAAATGTCGTGGTGACCTGTGCCGCACCTTGATCAAGGAAGGTGATAAAGGCAGAGCTTACTACCATCATCAGGGGATTGAATTTTGCAAGCCAGGATACCATAATCGCGGTAAAGCCCATACCTCCGACCGAGGTGACGGCAACCGAATGGTCGAGCGCACCGACAATGAGGAAGCCTGCAAATCCGCAGATGGCACCCGAGATCAGCATCGTACGGATAATAACCTTTTTGACGTTGATACCGATATATTTCGCAGTGTTCTCGGATTCACCGACCACGGCAATCTCATAGCCTTGCTTGGTGTATTTCTGATAAATGTAAATACCTACGGTCAGAACGAGCACAAGGACGATCAGCAATAGATAATCGTGACCGAATACGGGGAGATGTCCGGAGTCAAGTCTGCCGAGTACGCTGGATCCACTCGGTGTCCAAAGGAGGAGAAAATAAGCTACAAGTCCGGTGGCAACGTAGTTCATCATCAGAGTAAACAGTGTTTCGTTCGTACCCCAAAGTGCCTTAAAGAGTGCGGGAAGTCCGCCCCAGATCGCACCAATGAGGATTGCCGCGACAAACATCAGAACAAGAAGCAACCATTCGGGAAGTCCCTTGCCGTAAATAATGACGGCAACGGCGGCAAGTGCACCGATGAGGGTTTGGCCTTCTGCACCGATGTTCCAAAATCGCATTTTAAATGCAGGAGTGATTGCCAAGGCGATGCAAAGAAGAATGGAAGTGCTCTTGGCAAAATTCCAAAGACGTCGACTCGAGCCAAAGGCACCGTCAAACATCGTGACAATGAATTTTAAAGGATTTGCTCCGATAATGAGAATGGAAAGGAGCGAGCAGAGAAGCAGGGCGGCAAGAATTGCAATGGCTCGAAAGAGCATCGATTTCCAAAGCGGGATATCGCTTCTCTTAATGACGTGGAAGGGAAACTCGAATTTTTTCTTGGTGTTCTTCATTGATTATCCCTCCTGATCAATCTTTGTTTGGTCGGCGTCGGTTTTGGTCATCAAAAGACCGACGTCCTCTTTGGTGACGGTTCTACCGTCTACAATACCGGTAATTTTACCGGCGCAAATGATCATAATTCTGTCACACAGAGACAGAAGTACGTCGAGGTCTTCTCCTACGAAGACAACGGCAACACCGTTTTCCTTTTGCTCGGTGAGCAGATCGTAAATGGTATAGGAAGAATTGATATCAAGACCTCTGACGGGATATGCCGCCATCAAAACAGCGGGAGCCGCCGCGATTTCACGTCCAACGAGAACCTTTTGCACGTTACCGCCGGAAAGACGTCTTACCGGGGTGTGGGTATTGGGAGTGGAAACCTCAAGTTTGCTCACCACGGTATCCGCAAGATCTCCCGGACGCTTTCTGTCAACGAAGACAGAGTTTCCCTTGCGGTAGCTACGCAACATCATATTGTCAACGATATCCATATTTCCTACGAGACCCATACCAAGTCGATCCTCGGGAACAAAGGAAAGTCGTACGCCAATTTCTCGAATCTGGAGCGGCGTTTTGTCGCGCAGATCCATAATTTCGTCTTCGTTAAAGAGAACCTTTCCGTCATTGACCAACGTGCGGATCTGCGAGTGGCTCATTCCGGTAAAGTCTACCGGAGTACCGTCTTCATAATGGAATTTTCCTTCGGCGGCAAGTGCCGTGACTTGTGCGAAGGTTTTGTGATAAAAGGAAACGGGGAGATTCTTTTTGGGACGGTTGAAAATGATCTCGCCGGATGCAAGATTTTTTAAACCGGCAATTGCTTCAAGAAGTTCTCTTTGTCCCGATCCCGCAATACCTGCAATACCGAGAATTTCTCCCGAGCGAGCCGTAAAAGAAACGTCGTCAACCACCTTGACACCGTCATCGTTGATCACGGAAAGGTTTCTGACCTCAAGTCTGTCACAAACATTCTTTGGCTCGGGACGGTGAATATTCAGAGAAATCTTTCTTCCTACCATCATTTCGGTGAGCGCATCCGCATTGGTTTCGGCAGTATTCACCGTGCCAATATGCTCTCCCTTTCGGAGGATCGTGACTCGGTCGGAAATTGAAAGCACCTCGTGAAGCTTGTGCGTAATGATAATGATCGATTTTCCATCTTCTCTCATTTTTCGAAGTACGTCGAAAAGACGGTCGGTTTCCTGCGGCGTCAGCACGGCGGAGGGCTCGTCCAAAATCAGAATATCCGCTCCTCTGTAAAGTGCCTTGATGATCTCCACGGTTTGCTTTTCGGATACCGACATATCATAGATTTTCTTTGAAGGATCAATGTAAAATCCGTATTTGTCGGCAATTTCCTTGACGTCCTTTGTGACCTTTTCGATGTTATACTTCTCGTCGGTATTGTTTCCGAGCACCACGTTTTCTGCGGCGGTGAAAAGATCTACCAGCTTAAAGTGCTGATGGATCATACCGATTCCGTAAGCAAAGGCGTCGGCAGGGGACTTAATATCGACTTCTTTTCCATCGATAAAAATGCTACCTGCATCAGGATAATAGATGCCGGCAATCATATTCATCAGCGTGGTCTTTCCGCAACCGTTTTCCCCTAGCACCGCAAGAATCTCACCTCTGTAAACGCTGAAGTCTACGTTGTTGTTTGCGACAATCTTGCCGAAGGTTTTGGTTACGCCCTTCATTTCAAGAGCAATTTGTTTGTTCATGCAAGCTCCTCCGTAAAAAAGAAAAACTTTTACAAAATTCAAGCGAGCGACTCGAGAAGAAGCTCAAGTCGCTTGGTTGAACTTCGTAAATGAGCGAACAAGCGGGGCGGGGCCCCGCTTGTTCTTTTTTTCGTGAAATCTGAATTAGAACTTTTCGTTCAAAAGCTTGATGCCGTCGATTCTGAGATCGAAGTAAGGAGCACTTCTGTACTCGGACTCGAGGAACTTACCGTCGTCAACAACGTCGGTGTCGGGCGTGAATGCTGCATCGGTGTCAACGTCAGCCTTGTGATCGTCAGCAACCTTTTCGCCGCCAACTGTGAAGGTATCAACGTCAAATACGTCGAGATCGCCGTCTTTCAGTTTCTTTGCAACTTCCTGAATCTTCTCAAAGGTGTCGTCAGCAGCAGCGGTCTTATTGATGCCGGTCAGAACGACAGAACCTTCCTCAACACCACCGCACCAGTCAGCAGCGATCTTCTCACCGTTGCAAACCTGCTTGATGATATAGAGGTAGTAGGGAGCCCAGTCGATTCTCGAGGAAACGATAAAGGTAGCGGGGCAGGACTCGTCGGTAGCACCGTTGTAGGAAACGTTGGGAACTTCTCTTTCCTCACAAACGGAGGGAGCACCCATCGAGTCAGCGTGCTGAGAAATCAGAACGCAACCGTTGTTGATCAGCGCGGTAGCAGCTTCCTTTTCCTTGATTTCGTCGTACCAAGATCCGGTGAACTGAACTTCCATCGTTACGCTGGGGCAAACGTACTTTGCACCAAGGTAGAAGGAGGTGTAACCGGAGATAACTTCTGCATAGGTGAATGCGCCAACGTAACCCATCTTAGCTTCATCTTCCTTGATGTCGCCCTTCTCGATCATTTCGTTGAGCTTCATACCTGCAGCAACGCCTGCCAAAAATCTACCTTCGTAGATCGAAGCGAATGCATTGTGGAAGTTGTCCAAACCGGCGGTGTGAGCCATCGTTCCGGTTGCGTGGCAGAATTCAACATCAGGGTGCTTCTTTGCAGCTTCAAGAAGGAACGATTCGTGACCGAAAGAGTTTGCGAAAACGATCTTACAGCCCTGGTCTACCAAGTCCTCAGCAGCCTCAGTACAAGCAGCCGATTCGTCGATGTTCTTCTTGTAGATTACCTGCTCGTCGCTAAGACCAAGAACGGTCTTGATCTTCTCAACGCCATTGATGAAGTTGAGGTCATAGGTGGAAGCTTCATCGTGAAGACAGATAATACCGATCTTGAAATCATCGGGAATATCAAAGTCCTTCTCGAGTTCAACCTCTGCCAAAGGAGCCTCAGTCATGTCTGCGGTAGTATTACCACAAGACGCGAAGGTGATAGCGACCGTGCAAAGCATAGCTACCATCATCACAAGGGATAAAACTTTTTTGAACATAGAATGTTCCTCCTCTTTTTTGGTTCGTAAATTACGTACGTTACGAACCTTATTTTATCTATAAAAGCCTAGGCTTTTACAAATCTAAAAGAAATGCTCTTCGAGCAAAAACAAGACTATAATTTATTTTACCACATTTTTTTATGTTTGTCAACGAAATAATATGATTTTCATTACTGAAAGTAAACATTTATTAAAAAAATAAATGGGTGGAATTTGTTGACATATTATCTCCCCTATGATATAATTTTAAACAGTAGAACCGAGTATGTTCAGGAGGTTGCAAATGATTGCTTCGAAATTAAAAACGAATACTCTTTCTCGCCCGATGGGGATTGATCCCGGGCGTGTGATATTGACTTGGCTTCCCGTTGGCGGAATGCTTCAAACTGCCTTTCGTATCACTTTGGAATATGACGGGAAAGTAGCATTTGATAGTGGCAAGATCGTATCTTCCAAGACCGAATATTTGCCTGAAATAGAAATTCCTTCAAAAACGAGAGTCGTTTGGACGGTAACGCTTTGGGATGAATCGGATTGCTTTGGCGAATCCGTCCGTGGGGAATTTGAAACGGGAATGGCAGAGAGTGATTGGATTGCTCAGTGGATTGATCCTGAGCTGATTCGTCCCGAATATAGCGAGCGCGCAAGACACGGCGCACCGCTCAATCCTGCCAGCTATTTAAAAAAGGAATTTGATCTTGCAGATTTTGAAAAGGCAAGACTGTATATCACCGCCCACGGTGTGTATGATGCATGGATCAACGGTCAGCATGTGGACGGATATTATATGGCACCGGGAACCTCTCACTATGACAAGCGTCTTCAGGTGCAGACCTATGACGTTGGTCGCTATCTGCACAAAGGATGCAACGAGATCATCGTTACTATTGGTGAGGGATGGAGACGAGGTAGCCACGGCTGGAGTATGTACCGTTATTGCTACGGTACCGACCTTGCGCTTCTTTGTGAGTTGACGGTGGACGGAACGGTGGCGGTTTGCTCGGATGAAACCTGGAAGGCAAGCCAGAACGGACCGTTGCAAGAAAATGATACGATGCGCCTTGAGAGATACGATGCCCGCAAGGAGATCACCGATTGGCACGAGGTTAAGCGCTTGGATTTCGGTTATGAAACATTGATTGGCACTTGTCTTCCCATCACCCCTCATGAGCAGTTCCGCGCAAGACTGTTTACTACGCCGAGTGGGCAGAGAATACTTGATTTCGGACAAAATTTTGCGGGCTACGTTGAGCTTGATCTTGTGGCAAAGGGAGGGGAGAAAATCGTACTGACCCACGGCGAGGTCTTGGACAAGGACGGCAATTTCCAAAATGATAATTTCCAAAATCCGGATTCTCCCTTGTGTCGACAGGTGATCGAATACACCTGCAAACCCGGCAGAAACGTCTACCATCAAACCAAGTGCTATTACGGGTTCCGTTATGTTTTGGTGGAAAGCGAGCTTTCGTTGACGGGCGACGAATTTACGGGCGTTGCGGTCTATTCCGATATGGAGCAAACCTCGTTCTTCCGTTGCGGAAATGAGGAGGTCAACCGTCTGTTTCAAAATATCCTTTGGAGTACGAAGAGCAATTTTGTGGACGTTCCTACCGACTGTCCGCATCGCGAAAAGCTGGGATTCACAGGAGACTGTCAGGTCTTCTCGGAAGCGGCAATGTACCTGATGGATTCCTATCCCGTACTGCAAAGATGGCTTCGTGAGGTGGCATCCGCGCAATACGCGGACGGATGTATTCCTTACGTCGTTCCTCGCAAGGATGCGAGAAAGACCGATCACGCAATCGGAATGGACGGTTCTGCCGGTTGGTGCGATGCCTTTCATCTTGTGCCTTATCGTATGATGAAGCGCTTGAATTCCCCTCGCCTTGTTGAAGAACTTTATCCCGCGATCAAGCGTTGGATGCTCTTCAATTTAGAGAGAGCGAAGCAGAAGCGTCCCGAAAACGAGAAGCTTCCCGCAGATATTCGCGATTATGTGCTCGATACCGCAACCAACTGGGGGGAGTGGTGCGAACCGGGAATGAATTCCGATGATTATGCGAAAGAAAGAGAAGCAACGGGATATCCGGAAATTGCTACGGCATTTTTGGCGCAAGGCTGTCTTTTAATGCAAGAGATGGCAGAGCGTTTGGATGAGAAAGAGGACACCGAATTCTTCCGTGATGCGTATGAGAAGACCAAGGCGGCTTACCGTTATCTCTACGTTAAGAACGGTCGCATCCATTCGGAGCGTCAGTGTCACTTTGTTCGCCCGATTGCTCACGAGTTGCTCTCCGAAGAGGAAAAGCAGATTGCAGCAAAAGATTTGGCAGAGCTGATTCGCAAAAACGGAAATCAGATCGGTACAGGATTTTTGACCACCTGCTATTTGTGTGACGTCTTGACCGATTTCGGGTATGCTTCGGTTGCTTACGATCTGTTGCTTCAAACCGAGCAACCCTCTTGGCTCTACGAGGTTCATCAAGGAGCAACTACGATTTGGGAAAGCTGGTTCGGTATTACCACCGACGGAGAACGAAACGGATCGCATAACCACTATGCTTTTGGCGCGGTCAGCGCGTGGATGATGAGCCGAGTGCTCGGTATTGTCGTGTCCGACGGAGCCCTTACCATTCGTCCGTATCCCGACCGCAGACTCGGCTTTGCCGAGGGTTCATACGAGTCTCCGCTCGGGAAGATTTTCTCGTCTTGGAAATATGAAGGCAACGAAATTCTCTATGCCTTTGAAGTTCCTTGTAATAGTGAGGCAACCATCATTCTCCCCGACGGACAAACCTACAAGGTCGCCCCAGGCGTGCATACCTTCCGTACGGTGCAGTAATGGTGTGGTCTTGATAGACATTTTTCAAACAAAAGGAATTGTTTGATATGAGAAAAGGTAAAAAAATGACTTTTCTCCTTACCGCCTTGTGTTTCTTTGCTTTGCTGGCGATTGTGTTTGGTATTTCTATATTTGCGATAGGGAATGCTGAAAATCAATCCACACTGACCGAAAACGCTACGGTAAAGCAAGATAACATATGGGATTGTTACGTATATATTGGTTCTGTTGAGAGCTTGTCCTTGCTGAACGTCGCTATTCCTTACGATGACGACAAAATCAGTGAGACAAGCTCTTTTCAAGAGGAAAAGTACGCTCTTTGCCATACTTCTCTTAGTGAATCTTGCGTACAATATTCTCACGTTTTTGACGGTAACGGAGAAGAGAAAAAAGAGCAGAACGGTTTTCAATATTCTTTTCCGAGAAATGTTGAGAGTAGTAAAGCTATCTGCACAGAAAACTGTTCCACAGGACACACCTACGGAGCTTGGATAGAATATACTGCACCCACTTGCGTCGACGTCGGAATCGATCGCCGAGACTGTGAGCGTTGCGATCATTATGAGATTCGCGAGATTGCACCGATCGGACATAAAACGATCCGCCGTTCGGCGCAAGCTCCGACATGTACCGAGGTTGGTTGGAGTGCATACGTAAGTTGCAAACGGTGTGCATATTCGACCTACACGGAAATTCCTGCTACGGGACATATTTATGGAGATTGGAGAGAGATCAAAGCTCCCACTTGCTTGGAAAAGGGAAGTGAGCGTCGGGATTGCGACGGTTGCGATCATTTTGAAACGCGCGAGATCGCTTTTCTCGGGCACGACGAAATTTTGCATTCAGCCAAAGCACCTACCTGTACCGAAATCGGTTGGGACGCTTACGTTACTTGTTCCAGGTGTGATTACACGACCTATGTGGAACTTTCTGCCCTTGGACACAGTGTGATTTTGCATACAGCTAAAGCACCGACGTGCACCGAGATTGGTTGGAACGCTTATGTGAATTGTTCTCGTTGCGACTATTCTACTTATATGGAACGCCCCGCGTTTGGACATGTCTTGAGTTCTTGGATCATTGATCGGGAAGCCACTCATCAAGCGGACGGTCAAAAGCATAAAGAATGTACGGTATGCGGTGAAACGCTTGAGACTTCGATCATTCCTATGCGGAATCATTCGTATGTATCGGTTATCACTTCACCGAATTGTTTGGAACGGGGATATACAACACATACGTGTAGCGGTTGTGGAAATAGCTATATAGATGATTATGTGGATGCACTGGGACATTCCTATGAGGAATGGATGATAACAGAGAACCCAACATGTATCCTTGACGGTCAAAAACAACGGGACTGTAAGAATTGTGATGATTACGAAATTTGCGAAGTTGCGGCAATCGGACACAGTACCGTTCATCATATGGCGCAAGCCCCAACGTGTACCGAGGTTGGTTGGGACGCATACGTAAGCTGTATTCGTTGCGACTATTCGACCTACACAGAAAATTCTGCCATAGGACACACCTACGGAGATTGGATAGAATATATTGCCTCCACTTGTGTCGGTGTTGGAATCGATCGCCGAGACTGTGAAAATTGCGATCATTACGAGATTCGCGAGATCGCACCGATCGGACATCAAACGATCCGTCGTTCAGCGCAAGCACCGACGTGTACCGAGGTTGGCTGGCATGCATACGTAACTTGCAAGCGATGTTCGTATTCGACCTATACGGAAATTCCCGCCACGGGACATTTTTATGGGGATTGGACAGTGATCAAAGCTTCCACTTGTTTGGAAAAGGGAAACGAGCGTCGGGATTGCTACGGTTGCGATGCGTTTGAAACGCGCGAGATCGAGTCTCTCGGGCACGCCGAAATTTCACATTCATCCCAAGCACCTACCTGTATCGACGTCGGTTGGAATGCTTACGTTACTTGTTCAAGATGCGATTACACGACCTATGTAGAAATCCCTGCAATAGGTCACACAACAAGTGATTGGATTATCGATGTGGAAGCAACCTACGAAGCAGACGGAAGCAAACACAAGGAATGCACCGTATGCGGAGAAACGCTTGAAACCTCAATCATTCCGATGCTTACACACTCGTATGATTCGATTGTTACTCCTCCTACCTGTACGGAGCGTGGATACACGACCCATACTTGTAGCGATTGTGGTGACATTTATATCGACGATTACGTGGAAGCAACCGGACACACCTATGGTGAATGGTCAACTACTACGGCACCTACCTGCACAACAATCGGAACGGAACAAAGAAATTGCAAGAATTGTGCTCACTTTGAAACCTGTGATGTTGCTGCTCTTGGACACGACGAAGTAAATCACGATGCGAAAGCTCCTACTTGTACCGAAATCGGTTGGAGTGCAAATGTTACCTGTTCGAGATGTGATTACACGACCTATGTAGAAATTTCTGCAACAGGTCACACATCGAGCGATTGGATGATTGATGCGGAAGCAACCTACGAAGCAGACGGAAGCAAACACAAGGAATGCACCGTATGTGGAGAAACGCTTGAAACCTCAATCATTCCGATGCTTACACACTCTTACGTAGCGGTTGTTACTCCTCCTATCTGTACGGAGCGTGGATACACAACCCATACTTGTAGCGATTGCGGAGATGTTTATATCGACGATTTCGTGGATGAAACCGGACACATCTATAGTGAATGGCTAACTTCTACGGTCCCCTCCTGTGTCGTTGGCGGTCAGGAACGTAGGGATTGCGAGAACTGTGATCACTTCGAAACTCGTGATGTAGCGACTCTTGAACACGATATAGTATCGCATCCGGCTCACCCTGCAACTTGTACGGATATTGGTTGGAACGCTTATGAAACCTGTTTAAGATGCGATCATACAACTTATGTAGAAATCCCGGCTAACGGGCACTCCTACAGGGATTGGGTAGAAACTACTGCGCCTACTTGCACGGAGGATGGCGAAAAGGAAAAAGAATGCTCTGTTTGCCACAACATTGTAACGGAAGTTGTGGATAAGCTTGGTCACGATGAAGTAACCCATAATGCTCAAACAGCTACATGTGAGCAAATCGGCTGGAATGCATACGTAACTTGCTCAAGATGTGATTACACAACTTATGGTGAAATTCCGAAGCTCGACCATAGTATGAGCGAGTGGACAGAAACAACAGCACCTACTTGCTTGGAAAAGGGTGAGGAACATAGAGCTTGTAGTAATTGCGAGCATTATGAAACGCGCGAGCTTGCAGCATTGAATCACGATAGAATTGAACACGAAGCGAAAGTACCGTCTTGTACGGAAGTCGGATGGGATGCTTACGTATCTTGCTCAAGATGTGATTATACAATGTATATTGAGCTTCCTTCAAAGGGGGGGCACACGTTTGGAGAATGGGAGCGAATCATTGATCCTACTCCCGATACAGCAGGTATGGATCGACGTACTTGTTCTGTGTGCGGTAACCATGAAAATCGTGATGTTGCAGCACTCGGATATTTGCAGGCATTCATTAATGCAGTAGAAACCTTGTCGGAAAACGAGTCCGCAGAGAATACTTACAGCGAACTCTATTCTGCATTGCAACTCTATTCGAAGCTGACGGAGGATGAAAAGCAGAAAGCTAACGAAGAATACCTTGTTCTTCAAGAGGCGATCAATGATTACAACTCCAAGGCTGAAACGGCGAATACCGAGCTTAAGAATGCAACAGAAATTGCGTTTATTCCGATTTCTGCAAGCTTCACATTCTTGGCGGCACTTTGGTTCTTGCTCAAAAAGAAATTTTGGATGAAATAAGATACGTACCAATAAAGCCTTGAAAACATTAGGTTTTCAAGGCTTTATTTTTACTGTGTATAAAATTTAATTATTCCAACCACAAAATCAGCTCAAGCAAGCGTTTTACGCAAACGGCAAGCTGATTTCTGTCAACTCCCTCAACAATTCCGTCGTCCATGGCGGGCATACGGATATCGTTGCCTGCGAGCTTTTCATCTGCCGCGTTGGCGTGATTTCTCCAGTCAGTTGTGACAAGACCGTCGAAGTTCCACTCTCCTCTTAAAATACCAGTGATCAGCTCTGCGTTTTCCGATGCGCGAGTACCGTTGATCACGTTATACGCGGTCATAACGAGCTTCGGCTTGGATTCCTTTACCGCAATTTCAAAGCCCTTGATGTAGATTTCGCGAAGCGCGCGCTCCGAAAGAATCGAATCCGATTCCATACGGTTGGTTTCCTTGTTGTTGCAGGCGAAGTGTTTGAGGGTGGCGGCGATGCCGACCGACTGAATACCTCTGACCTTTGCCGCAGCCATTTTACCCGAAATTAAAGGATCCTCGGAGAAATACTCGAAGTTTCTTCCGCAAAGCGGGCTTCTATGAATATTAAGCGCAGGGGTAAGCCAGATCGAGAGATTGTTTTCTTTTGCTTCAAGCGCTCCCGCAATACCGATCTTTTCCATCAGCTCGGTATTCCAAGTGCAGGCAAGCATCGTTGCGACGGGGAATGCGGTGGTTTTGAGTCCGATCGTGCGGTGGATACGAACACCTGCAGGGCCGTCGGTGGTCATCGGCGCGGGAATACCGTACTTCGGAAGTCCGCCCATACCGTCGGTATGCGCAACACCCGTGCTCGGCTTTCCAATCAAAAGTCCCATCAGTTCCTCGTCGGTCAGCTGAGCAATAAAATCGTCCAGAGAAATCTCGCCGAGATCAACGCTGATCAGCTGCTTGATCTCCTCGGGCGAGGGAATCTTTTCCTCGCACTGATATTCACAAGCAAACTTCTTTTGCGTAATTTTTTTGTCGGGGACGCTGATATATTCACCGCTGGCGGTAAGACGCTTTCCAAGACGCTGGGGCGCGCAGTATTCCGTGAGCTGCTGTGTGATAACATTCTCGGTAAGTACGTATTTGTATTCCAGCTCGGTTACGTTTCGTACAGAATTACCGACAAAGAGCTTATATTCACCCGCTTCGAGAATATAAGCGGATTTTTGAACGTCGCCGATATCGTCGTAGGATGCCATATCGGAAACGTCAAACGACATGACAAGAGTTTCACTCTCTTCGGGCGCGAGAAGCTTGGTCTTAGCAAAGGCGCAAAGCTCCATGGCAGGTTTGGTGATTTTTCCAACAGGGGCAGAGTAGTAGACCTGAACTACCTCTTTTCCTGCACGGCTACCCGTGTTCTTCACGTCAACACTGACTATGATTTTTGCCCCCATAGCTACCGCAGACATATTGGAAAGTGCAAAGGTCGTATAAGAAAGACCGAATCCGAAAGGATAGGTAACGCAGGACTTTTTGCCGGGGATGGTTTCAAAATAACGGTAACCCACGAAAATATCCTCGGTGTATTTGACATAGTCTTCCGATTCATGGAATCCCTCCGACGAGGGGTAATCTTCAAAGCCGGAAACGCAGGTGTCAACCAGCTTACCCGAGGGGTTTGCGTCACCAACCAGAAGATCTGCTACGGAAAGTCCACCCTCCATACCACCTTGCCATGCCATCAGCGCAGAGGAAATCTTGTCGTTATCCGAGAACCAAGACGTGTCTATCATAGCACCCGTATTCAGAACGACGATGACCTTTTCAAAATTTTCGCAAACGACGTCGACCATCTTCTTTTCCTGCGTGCTCAAAACAAAATAGGTATCGGTCCCGTCGTTTCGTCTGTCCTCCTCCTCTCTGGAATAGCGGTTGATGGTGATGATCGCCGTGTCGGTGAAGTCCTTTGCGGCACGAAGTAAAGAGTCGGGAATCTCCGATTCGGTGAGCATGCCGTTTTTTTGGTTGTCTTTATATAATTTTTCAACGCAGTCCTTGTAGTAGAGAGAAAGTGAGTCAAAAACCTCGACCTTTCCGATTTTTTGCTTCAAACCTTCATAAATGTTTCGCGTATATTCGCAAAAAACGTTGCCGCTTCCGCCACCGCCTTTTACGTAATCAATCTGTGCATTTCCGAAAATTGCAACCTTTGCGCCTACACTCAGAGGCAGAAGATTGCCGTTGTTTTTTAAGAGTACGGCTCCTTCGTTTGCCGCAGTGCGAGATAACGCAATGTGTGCTTCGCAGCCTGTAATTTTTGAATTGTTGTTGCCAATCGGAAGGCAAGGAGTGTGGTTTATTCTTAACCATTTTTTCAGTGTTGCCATTTTTGTTCTCCTTATGGTAAAATATTTTTTCATTATCATTATAACATGTATTTATCACAAAAAAAATAGATTTTCCTCAAAATATTCACTAAAATATGCTACATTTCGAGAAAAATATGTTATAATGTATGATAATAAGGTGAAGGAGAGAGAAATGTACCCATATTACGAGAACAGTAAAAAGGAAATTTATTTTGACTATCATAAGAGCGCACATGCCTTTGATTCGCATTTTCATAATAAATTGGAGATTGCCCACTGCTTTTCCGGAATACAGGAGATCAAGGTCGATCAAACGGTCTACGTCTTAAAGAAAGGCGATACGATCATTATTTTTCCCAATACGATTCACGAGTATCTTTTGGAAAATTCGTCCGAAAATGAGAAAACAGAATGTATTTCGGTGATGTGCAATACCGAGTTGATTACGAAGTATATGCCGCAAATTATCACGATGCAGCCTGAATGCCCGTTGATCTGTGCCGATCGAATCCCGAAAAGCACCGCGTTGGCATTTCGAGGAATGGTAGATGCTAAAAATGAATTTGAATCGGTTGGATGGGCATACGTTGCCATAGCGGGAATTCGAGAGGTGCTTGAACTAAAACCGTTGAAGGAAGCGCAAGAATTGAATCTCGCACCTCGAATGATCGCATATATACACGATAATTTCGAAAAACCGCTGACGATTTCATATTTGGCAAAGGAATTTGGGTATCATCCGTCGTATATTGCTCATTTCTTTTGTGATAAGTTAAAGGTTCCTTTCAGAACCTATCTCGGCGCGGTCAGAAGTGAGTACGTTGCAACGAGAATGAAAAATACCGACAAAACCCTAACCGAAATTGCTTATGAGGCAGGCTACAATTCACTGAATACCTTTTGCAATTGTTTCAAAAAGCACTTTGGTAAAACCCCGTCCCAGTATAAAAAAGATATGAAAAAATAATAACAATATGTAATAAAAAGCCTTGAAAACGCATGATTTCAAGGCTTTCTTGCATAGTCAGAATAGCAAGATTTGAACTTGCGAGATCTTCTCCCCAACGCGTGACAAAACTTGCACTTATGGCATGTACTATGACAGGATTTGTTCTTTGTGATGAGTATTATGAAACCCCGATCTTTTCTGAAGAGCCGGAAAAGAATATGATCATGTGGCGCGTCTTTGAAGAAGAGTATGAGTTGAGACAAGAGTTAGACGAGCTTGATACTCAATTCGCTAACTTTTTACACGAAAGGAACTACCTAGATGATTTTCGTGAAACTCGTGCCTATGAACTACGGGTATGTAGAAGAATTAATGTATTACGTAATAGGTTAGGTACCCTACTCGACGGTACCGGTATTACCTAGGAAGAGTATGAAATGGCCAAAAAGAACCTGCATTAATTCATAGAATGATACCTTTAAGAAAGGAGGTGATGAAATTGAAAAACAAACTTGATCTTATGTTCGAGAGCGACTTTGTAAGAGTCCCCAGACCATTCATTAGAAGATTCAACTTAAACACCGCGGTGATGTTATCAGAGATTTATTCGGAGTATACATATTGGAAGGATAGGAATGATCTTCAACAGGGCGGCTGGTTCTATAGTACCTTGAAAGGATTGGATTCAAACGACTCTAAAAATTCTTCAAACTGATCTAGAGCAATTGTGTTTCCGTGCACGTGGTTCAGGCGATAAACAAATTTAAAAAAATCGTGTAAACCTTCGTTGCTGAGGCTTTCTAATTCTTTTGTTAGGGTTTCGGTTACTTTATTAACTTCAGGGGTAATATTTTCCATACGACATCTACTTTCTATTTTCATTAGATTGACCGACAACAGAGCGCAAAGTATTGTCGTCTATATAATTTAGCAAATAAAAAGCCCGCGCCTAACGGCGCGGACTAACAACACAAGTTTTATTTTTTGATAAATCTTCTCATAACGCGAGAATAGTCTTTTTTTGCATTAAAGAAAGCGAGAATATAAGAAGTTTCATCTTTCGGAACGTAGTGATAGAAAATCAAATAGTCCTTATGAACGAGAAAGCGATAACCGGAATTTTTCATAATTCGGTCATCAGGGATCGCACCACTCTCGGGGAAGTCCTCAAGAATTTTTGCTTTTTCTCTTAATTCATTGACGAAGTTGATCGCAATTTTTTTATCTTTGGATTGATCGGCAATATACGTGGCGATGGAACGAAGATCCTCTTTGGCGGTATCGGTTAACTTTACCTGAAAAATCATACGTCGAGGTTCTCCAATTCTGCAATGATATCATCAAATGCATCATCAGCCTTTTGAACTCTGCCAAGCTTGATGTCATCCATTGCCTGTGCCAAGTGTGCATAGACAGCGAGTTTTGCTTCAAGCTCTGCGATATAATTTTGCTGATCCTGAAAATCCTCGTGGCTAAGCAGCACGGTATCTTCTTTTCCATTGACCGTAATGGCAACGGGATTTTGTCTTGTCAGGGAAGAGATCTGCGCATAATTGTTTCGAATATCCTTTGAGGGACGAATAGAAATAGAATTATTCATATCAAAACCTCCTTCACTTTGGTAGTATTATTATATCACAATTGCGCTACCTTTGTCAATGGGATATTAGGATTTTTGTTCGAATTTTAAAATTTTATCAAGGTCTTGTGCAAGAGCGACTTTCTTTCGATGACTGATATGAGCATAAATATTCGCTGTGGTTGAGATATCAGCGTGGCCGAGCCATTCCTTGATATCATTGATGCCCCAACCCTTATCAACAAGAATGCTAGCAGTCGAATGACGCAGGTCGTGATAACGCATCTGAGGTAGTCCATGACGAGCCAGGGCACGCTTAAAACTCCTTGTGAGGCTATCGGGACGGTAGGGCACGCCGTTTGGATTCTTAAAGATATAGTCGTTGTTATGGTAGCCGGAACCAAGCCGTCGCTTGTAGTCTTTGTGCTGATCCTTCAACTTCAAAAGCAAGTCTTTGACATCGGGGAGAAGCTCATAAGTA
This sequence comes from Eubacteriales bacterium, assembly GCA_045646945.1. GTDB lineage: Bacteria > Bacillota > Clostridia > Oscillospirales > CAG-272 > HGM12713. The sequence goes on from JAZRLS010000002.1 coordinate 68,024, forward strand.
CGTCTGCTGCAATAGGATTTTGTGCTATCCTTTGCTACAATATGGGAACCGCCAACCACAGTGTGATTGATCGTGATCGTATTGGCATCAAAATCAATGGCTTGCCATCGAAGACCAAGGGCTTCGGACTTTCTCAAGCCGTAATAGAGCGTTACGAAAACGATTGGACCGATCTCTTTATCCCTAAAAGCATCGAGCATCTTTTGAGCATCCTCGGCTGTAAGAAACACCTGTCTTTCGTCTTTCTTGTTCGTCTTTTTAGGCATGGGAACTTGCAGGGCAGGATTGATTTTGATATCGCCATAGAGAACGGCATAGTCGAACACCTGCCGCAGAATGCTGATGATCTTTCTGATTGACGTTGTTGACTGTCCGCCAATCTTGTTGTCTTTCCGTCCGCCGTCATTAGAAAGATAATTGACGTAATCAAAAATATGACCTGCCGTGATATCTTGAATATTCAAATTTAGATCTTTGAAATAGGGAATCAGGTGTCGGTTAATATAAGTGTGATATCCGTCATAGGTGGTCTCAGCCACTTCGTTGATTTGGAGTTCTTTCCACATCTTCAAGTAGTCAGCCATCTTGGATGGATGCTCACTCTTCTCAAGATAACTGTATTTCTCAACCATGGAATCAATCATGGCAGTGGCTTTTTTCTTTGCTCCACGACCCGAAAGTCCTGTGCTGACCCACTTTTCTTTGCGTTGATGGTTTTTGTCATAGTAGACGAGACGAACGTAATAAATGTCTTTCCTTTGAGCGATACATCTGGTCATCATATCACCTCATGACTCGGCATTAGGGAAGAGAACTTCGATGGCTATCCGCGCACCAAGACGGAAGGCATAGACGAAAATCTCCCTCTCATTGATGTCGGTTAGCTCGTTGTAGCAGTCGTCAAACTTTTCAAGAATCTCCTTTTGCTTGTCCGTCAGCTCCTTCAAAAGCGAGTCGTGGTGGTCTGCAACGTAGCCCATCAGTTCCTTCGTTTCCTTGTTCTTGCTCCTGCAATCCGTGTTAGGGCATACGTTGCCGTAGAATAGTTCTTCAAGTATGGATTTCATAATGATCCTCCTAGGTTTGATAGGATCATTATATCGTGAAATCGTGCGTTTGCGAATAGGGGGAGAGGATTGTTTGCGGAAAGGTTGCAAATGGTTGAATTTTATGGTATAATGTAAAAAATGATAAAATACGGGGACAATAAAAGCTATTATGAAAACTGTTGAATTTACACCGGTCAAGGGCTATGATGTTATAAATGACAACTTGGGTGCTGGAAGCTTTGGTAAAACCATCTTGATAAAAGACCTTTCGATAGATGAGCTTTTTGTCTGTAAAAAATATAGTCCTCAACCAGGCATTCAAAAGAAAGATTTTTTTGATACGTTCAAAAAAGAAATAAAATTAATGTATCAAATTAATCATCCAAATGTGGTTAGAGTTTTTACATATTATCTCTATGAGGATTATTATACCGGATACATTCTTATGGAATATATTGAAGGAGATTCAATAGATAAGTGGTTCGAAGATTATTGGCTTCAGCTGACTGATTCAAACGATATTTTTCGTCAATTGATAGAAGGGTTTGCGTGCATAGAGAAAAGCGGCATTATCCACAGGGATATTAGGGAAAGTAATATTCTTATCTCTAAACATGATGAAGTAAAAATTATAGACTTCGGCCTTGGAAAGAAGATTGATAAAGTAGGCATGTCGGCGGATAGTTTTAATCGAATTATTAATCGTCAGCAAATGCAGCGTCTTCCAAATGAGTTCTCTGAAGGGAAGTATACTTCAAGGACAGATATGTTTTGCATAGCCGAACTATTTTGGCGTATGTTGAAAAAACATAATATTACTGATTTCAAGCACGAATATATTTTAAACAAAATGATGAATGCAGATCCGTCTAAACGATATGAATCATTTAAAGATATCTTGATGGCTCTTGACAAAAAAGATATGAAAGCACTCGAAATATCTGACGAAGATCGTGCTGTTTATAGAGAATTTACAGAGTCAGTATACGGAGTGTTAGCAGAATTTACAGAAAAGCCTAATTTAAATTTAAATGTGCCTAACGTGTTGGAAGGATTGCAACAACTGTTGGAGTCTAATTGTCTCAATGAATCGGTACAAAATGTTTCTGAATTGATAGGCATTTTTGTTAATAGCAATTATAGATATTATGGTTCGCGTTATGTTAGTGTTGAAGCTATAAACAAATTTTATAATTGGTTCGTTTCTAAAGATGAAACATTCCAAAATATAATATTGAAGAACATAAAAAACCGATTACTATCACGGCCAGTAAAAACAGAGGATGAGTTGCCATTTTGAAAAGATATCAATAGTCTATAAAAAGCAAAGGTACTACACAAATCTGCGTAGCAAATTGCGTAACACTTTTTAAAAAACTGCGTAACAGGGGCTAAAAAACAACAAAAAAAGAGGATGATTTTTCATCCTCTTTTTTTTGCTTAAAACCCTTGTAAAATAAAGAAAAACGGGGCAGTCCGTCAAATCGGACACATCCCCGTTTTTGGTCTGAGTGACAAGACTTGAACTTGCGGCCTCTACCACCCCAAGGTAGCGCGCTACCAGCTGCGCCACACCCAGATCTTTGCGACCTATGTATTATATCATACCTTTTTTTAAAAGTCAAGTCTTTTTTGAAAAAAGTTTTTATTTTTTGAATTTTTTTCAACATAGCAAATGGATCCTTTTAAAATGTCGCATCCGATTCTGTTTTTTCTCGATTCGGAGGTCTTTTTGACAAGCGGGGATGTTTTTTATTTGAGTTTTTGAATGATTCTTTGAGAAACGACTCCAACGAGCGCTCCCGCTACTGTTCCTGCGATGAGCAGGACCGGGAGATAGAATGCGATTTTTAGATTATCGACGAGGATGACTGCGACTGCCATTTGTGCGAGATTATGGACGACTCCTCCGCAGATGCTGATTCCGATGGGGGAGAGCTTTTCCGTTTTTTTTAGGAGTACCATCGCTACGAAGCTGAGAAGTCCGCCGACGATGCTATAAAGGAATGCGACTGCGTTTCCGAATAACATTCCGCAAACGACAATTCTTAGAAGATGTACGGCAAGCGCGCTTTTCATATCAGCAAGGTAGAGCAGGCTCAGGATTGCGAGGTTGGCAAGTCCCAATTTGATTCCGTAAATTCCTACCGAGAAGGGAATCAAAACTTCGAGATAGCCGAGGCTGATGGCAAGTGCCGCCATAATTCCGCAGAATGCTATGTTATAAGAATATTTTTTCTTCATACTTAGTCCTTTTCGATTGATACGACAACTCTGTTATGAGCACAGACGATGGATTTGATCTCACTTGCGACTCCTGTTTTGACGCAGATCTGTTCGGGGCAATCGGCTTCGGTAATTCTTGCCGTTCCGTCCTTGATGACGAGCAGATTTTTGCCTCCGTCATATCCCTCAATCCAAAATTCGGCATCTTCATCGAGGGGGACTCTGAGAAATTCTTCGCCGTCCACCGTGACCACGACCGTCTCCCCTGTATCCTTGAGAACGATTGTAAAAATGACGAGCAATAGGATGCCAGCCAAAAGCACTGCGGACAGGAGAATGATATCGTTTCGATGTTTTTTTGACAGCTTTGCCATATTATTTCTCCGTTTTGACGTGGTTCATAAAACCGTCGGTCGTTTCGATGCTTCCGTCAGAGAAGAGCCAAAGTGCTTCGGTATCATCTATTTTTGCCAAGATTTTCTTTCCATCCTCGGGGGGCATTGAGAAGAGTGCTGTGGAAAGTGCGTCTGCGACTGCGGAATCGGGGCACAGGACACTGACAGCAAGACAGTAATTTTCGGGATAGAGTGTTTCTGGGTGAATGATATGATGATAATCGACGCCGTCGACGGTGAAATATCTCTGATATGAGCCGCTGGTAACGAGCGCGTACCCCGAAAGCTCAACCGAGCCTTCAAGTCCTTTTCCCTCGGTCGGATTTTCGATGCCTGCGAGCCACGGAGTACCGTCGGGTTTTGTTCCGTGCGCTAGGGTATTTCCGCCAAGGTTTAAGAGAAAGGATTCACAGCCAAGTTTTTTTAGCTCTTGTGAAATTTTTTTCGCGACGAAGCCTTTTCCGAGTGCGCCTGCGTCGAGTTTGAGTTTGTCGTCAGAGAAGAGAACGAGAGTTCCGTCTTCGGAGAGCTTTAGCTGATCGATGTTTGTGTGTTCGTTTGCTTCAAGGAGTGCTTGTTCGTCGGGGAGCGTTTGTGTCTGTCTCGCGTCGTGCCAGAGTGAGAGTACCGCGCCCATTGCAAGATTGGTATAGCCGCCCGTCAGTGCGTGCATTTCCTTGCCAAAGAGCAAAAACTCTCCGAGTCTTTGGTCGATTTCGATCGGTTCTTTATGGGCGACGTCGTTGAGCGTTTTTAAATTCACGATACCGTCGTACTCGTGATAAATATCGAGCAGCTCGTGATATTCTTTCAGGAGCGTTTTCGTAGCGTCGGCATATTCGTCGAATTCTTCCTGAGTGTCGGCATAGGCGGTAAACTGAGAAAAAGTATCGAAATAATCAAACCAAGCGGTTTCAAATTTCTTTGGCTTCTTTGCGCAAGCAGAAAGGCAGGAGAGGGGCAGGGAAAGGAGAAGCAGGAATGCTACGGCATATCTTCTATATCTTATATAAGAACGTTTCATCGGTGTCTCCTTTCATTTCTTGATATTATCATTTTATCATAGATCCCCAAAAAAATCAACGATTGTTGCAGAAAAATTGTGAAAAGAGGGAAAGGCACTTGCTTTTTTTACGTTGTATATGATATAATATAGCAAGAATTTTTTGTTGGGAGAATATGATGTCAAAGGTAATGGATATGACGACGGGAAAGCCTTGGCGGCTGATGCTGACCTTTGCTTTTCCCGTAATTTTGACGAACCTCGGACAGCAGCTGTATCAGATTGCCGATGCGGCAATCGTTGGACGCGGTGTCGGTGTGGATGCGCTAGCGGCGGTTGGTTGCACGGACTGGACGATCTGGATGGTTCTTTGGAGTATGACGACAATGACGGCGGGCTTTGCTACGCTGGTATCTCGCTTCTTCGGGAGTCGGGAATACGTAAAAATGAATCGGGCAATTATGACATCTTCGGTGCTTTCCGCGGGGATTGCGTTGCTTCTGACGGTACTTGGGGTTGCTTTTGCGCGACCGTTGCTTTTGTTGATGGATACGCCGCAAGAGATTCTCGGCGATGCTACGGTCTATCTTTGCACGATGCTTGCGGGTACGCTGATTGTGACGGCGTACAATCTGGCAGCGTCGATTCTTCGTGCCCTCGGAGACAGCAAAACGCCGCTTGTAGCGATGATCATTGCCGCTGTTTTGAACATTGCGCTTGATCTTTTGGCCGTCTTTGTATTTCATTGGGGTGTGTTTGGCGCGGCGCTTGCGTCGGTGGTGTCTCAGATGATTTCGTTTCTGTTTTGCGCATGGAAGATTAAAAGCATTGAGATCGTTCGTTTTGACAGAGAAGCACTTCGATGGGACGGTCATTTAGCGTGGGAAACACTGTCGGTAGGACTTCCGCTGGCAATTCAATATATGATTATCAATTTCGGCGGAATGATTCTTCAGGCGACGATCAACGGTCTTGGTAGTAGCTTTGTGGCAGGATATACGGCATCGAAAAAGCTGTACGGGCTTCTCGAGTGTACTGCCGTTTCTCTCGGTGCGGCGTTTACTACCTACACAGCGCAGAACTTTGGGGCAAAGCAGTATCGCCGCATTCGTCACGGCGTCAATATCGGAATGCTTCTTTCGATTGCTGCGGCGGGTGTGTTTATGGTGGTCCTCTTGCCTCTGCTTTACAAGCTTCCTTTGTTGTTTATTGATGCGTCGGAGCTTGAGGCGATTGAGGTTGGAATTCATTTTCTGCTTCGAATGATTCTCGCGATGCCGATATTGTACCTTGTTTACGTTCACCGAAGTGCTTTGCAAGCGATCGGTGTTGCTTCGTGGTCTCTGATCTCAGGTATTTTTGAAACGGTGGTTCGCGTTTCTGTGGCGACGGTGGGCTTTTCACTGTGGGGAGCGCGAGTGCTTTATTATTCCGAGCCGCTTTCGTGGCTTGCGGCGTGGGTATTCGTTCTGGTTCCGTATTATTTCTATCAGCGAACGAGAGTGCCGAAAAATTCCAAAAATGAAATTTTGCAAAAAAATCTTGCAAAAATTAAGGAAAAATGACGATTTTTTGCAAATTTTTATTGACAAAAATGGGAGCACTGTGTTATAATATTTCAGTAAATTAATTTTTTAAAGGAAGGTATCCAAATATGAGCTTTAAGAATCAGTATTTGAATGAACTGATGGAGAGAGTCGTTAAGAGAAATCCTAACGAGCCCGAGTTCCATCAGACTGTAAAGGAAGTTCTCGAGTCGATCGAGCCCGTGATCGAGCAGCGCCCCGACTACATCACCAGCGGCGTTCTCGAGAGAATGGTTGAGCCTGAGAGAATCATCAAGTTCCGCGTTCCGTGGGTTGATGACAAGGGCAACGTTCAGGTAAACCGCGGTTTCCGTATTCAGTTCAACAGTGCCATCGGTCCGTACAAGGGAGGACTTCGTTTCCACCCCTCTGTTAACGAGAGCATTATCAAGTTCCTTGGCTTCGAGCAGACCTTTAAGAACTCTCTGACCTCGCTTCCTATGGGCGGTGGTAAGGGTGGTTCGGACTTCGATCCTCAGGGCAAGTCCGACGCAGAGGTGATGCGCTTCTGCCAGAGCTTTATGACCGAGCTTCAGAAGTACATTGGCGCTGATACCGACGTTCCCGCAGGTGACATCGGTGTAGGTGCTCGTGAGATCGGTTACCTCTTCGGTCAGTACAAGAGACTCCGCGACGAGTTCACGGGCGTTCTGACGGGTAAGGGAATTCCTTACGGCGGTTCGCTGATCCGTCCCGAAGCAACCGGTTTCGGTGCAGTTTACTACACGGTTGAGATGCTCAACTATTTCAAGGATGATATCAAGGGTAAGACCTTCGTCGTATCGGGCTTCGGTAACGTTGCTTGGGGTACGGTAAAGAAGATCAACGAGCTCGGTGGTAAGGTTGTTACCATTTCGGGGCCCGACGGTTACATCTACGATCCCGATGGCGTTGCTACCGAGGAGAAGATCAACTTCATGCTCGAGATGCGCGCTTCTTGCCGCAACCGCGTTCAGGACTATGCTGACAAGTTCGGCGTTGAGTTCTTCGCAGGTCAGAAGCCTTGGGGCGTGAAGGCTGATATTCTGATGCCTTGCGCAACCCAGAACGAGGTTGGTATGGCTGAGGCTGAGCAGATCGTTGCTAACGGCGTGAAGTACTACGTTGAGGTTTCCAACATGCCTACGACCAACGAGGCAGTTGCATATCTCAAGGCAAACGGCGTCATCGTTGCTCCTTCGAAGGCAGTTAACGCAGGCGGTGTTTCGGTTTCCGGACTTGAGATGTCGCAGAACTCGATGCGTTACAGCTGGTCGGCAGACGAGGTAGATGCAAAGCTTCATACCATTATGAAGAACATCTTCGAGAACTCTGTCAAGGCTGCTAACGAGTACGGTCTTGGCGACGACCTCGTAGCTGGTGCAAACATTGCAGGCTTCGTTAAGGTTGCTGAGGCAATGAAGGCACAGGGCGTTTGCTAATTGAAATTTTATATGATTGCGGCGGTTCGAGAAATCGAGCCGCCGTTCATAATATAAAACATCCCACCGTCGAATTCGACGGTGGGATGTTTTGATGGAGGTTTAAAGCTTCATCAGAATCTCGAAGCTATCCTTCATAAAGCTCTGCATTTCGTCGGCAGAGAATTTCTTTTGGGAGAGCAGGGAAATCTTATAGAGGTAGGACGCGATCTGCTTTGCTTTCTCTTCGTCGGCTTCGTTTTCGAGCTTCTGCACGAGGGGAGAGGCGGTATTGAGAATGAGCGTGCTTTCGGTGGGGAAAGAGGCTCCGTTGCCCATTCCGTAGAGCCGCATCATCTCTTCCATTCGTCTCGATTCCTCGGTGACGTTGAGAATTGCGGGAACGTTTTCGTCCTTGAGTGCGTCAAACTTGATTTCGGTTTTCTCGGGAACAATCTCGGTGAAGAGTGCTTTGAGCGTTTCGCTTTCGCTGGTGACACCGTCGCCCTTAAGTGCTTCAGCAAGATCGGCATCGACACGAAGGAACTTGACGTTTTCCATATACTGCTCGATGAAGGTAGCGAACTGCGTATCGATCGCTTTATCGAAGAGCGCAACCTTGATGCCCTCAGCCTCAAACATCGAGATATACTGGGCTTGGAGGGCTTTGTCAGTGGCGTAGTAGATCTTACCCTCGTGCTTTTCTTTGGCTTCTTCCAGATAGGAATCGATCGTTTGCGAGGTTCCGTCGGTGAGGGGAAGAAGGAGTGCTTTTTTCGTTCTGTCGTAGAACTTTTTATCCTTCATACAAGCGTATTCGATGAAGGGTCCGATATCCTTCCAGATGCTTTCATATTTCTCTCTGTCGTTATTACAGAGCGCGCAGAGCTTATCCGCGACCTTCTTCACGATATGCGCCGAAACCTTCGATACGTAGGTGTTGGTTTGCAGATAACTACGAGATACGTTCAGGGGAAGCTCGGGGCAATCGAGCACGCCCTTGAGCATCAGCAGATACTCGGGAATGACTTCCTTGATATTATCGGCAACGTAGACCTGATTGTAATAGAGTTTGATCTGTCCCTCGATGGTTTCATACTCGTTGGCGAGCTTGGGGAAGTAGAGAATTCCCTTGAAATTGAGGGGGTAATCGGCATTGATGTGGATTTGGAAGAGCGGCTCGCGGTAGTCAAGAAAGACCTTGCGGTAGAATTCCTTATATTCCTCGTCGGTGCACTCCGAGGGTTGCTTTTGCCAAAGCGGCGTGACGTCGTTGATGGGAGCAGGCTCCTTTTCGTCGTCTTCGTCCTTATCTGCGTCGACAAAATAGATTTCTACGGGCATAAAGGAGCAGTATTTATCGAGCATTGCGCGGAGCTTGGATGCCGAAAGGTATTCTTTTTCGTCCTCTGCGATATGCATAATAATTGCCGTGCCGTGCTCGTTTTTCTCTGCCGATGTCGTTTCATAGGAACCGTTCTCGTCGCAGATCCAACGTACTGCAGGGGCGTCGGTGTAGGATTTCGTGATAACCTCGACGGTATCGCTGACCATAAAGGCAGAGTAGAAGCCAAGACCAAAATGACCTATGATACCATTTTTTGAGCCTTCTGCTTCGTTTTCGTATTTGCTGATAAAGTCGACTGCTCCCGAAAGCGCGATATTACAGATATATTTGGTCAGCTCTTCTTCGGTCATACCGATACCGTTGTCCTCGACGGTGATCGTACCCTCGGAAGCGTTCAGCGTGACGGTGATCTTATATTGCTCGTCGGAGCTTTCTCTGTGACCGAGAGACTCGAGGCGGCGGAGTTTTGTGATTGCATCCGACGCATTTGAAACGATTTCACGAAGGAAAATATCCTTTTCGGAATAGAGCCATTTTTTGATGATGGGGAAAATATGCTCGGTATCTACCGAGATGCCCCCTTTTTTTACGGTTTCTGCGGTGTTCATTGTTTATTGTTTTCTTCCTTTTGATTTTCTTGAGATATGATTTCTTCTTCTGCCGCTTTGGCTGCTTCTTCTGCAACTTTCGCTGCTTCTTCCGCTGCTTTCGCTGCTTCTTCCGCTGCCTTTACTGCTTCCTCTGCTGCTCTCGCTGCTTCTTCGGCAGCCAGTGCCTGCTTTTGAGCGATTTTCTCAGCCTTTTTCTTGACGGCGTAAGCATGTGTTTTAGGGGAGAGATTTTTCCACATACGAGTGATCAGAGAGTCTTGCTCTTCGCGAGGGTTGATGAGGGAATTTCGCTCATAATAATCTGCGGTATCGGAAGAGAGTCCTTTTTCTTCGAGTTTATGGTCAATAAATTCCTTAATGACGGCAACGAGGACGGCAAAGATCGGAACTCCGACGATCATACCGATAATTCCAAAGTAGGCGCTCATAATGACGATAGAAACAATGACTCCGAGCGAGCTCAGCCCCGTGGTGTTTCCAAGAATCTTAGGACCGATGACGTTTCCGTCGAGCTGTTGAATAATCAGAATTAATATCAGGAAAATCAACGCTTTGACGGGGTTGGCAATGAAAATAATGAGGAAGGAGGGAATTGCTCCGATAAAAGGACCGAAGACGGGGATGATGTTGGTGACAGCGACAATGGTTGCGATCATGGGTGCGTAAGGAATACGGAAGATCAAAAGGAGAATCAGCGTCAGTATTCCGATGATCAAGGAGTCGACCAGCTTTCCGACAAAAAATCCCGTAAAGTTTTCGTGACAGAGGGTAATGTATTTATAGAAGCGGCTTTCTCCTTTCTTGGAGAACATTGCCGAGGCAAGCTTGTGAGTTTGTGCTTTCAGGCGTTCTTTGGAAAGCAGAATATAAATGGCAATAAAGATGGTGAGAAGCGTATTGGTAAATACGTTGATAATTCCCAGTCCGATTTTGGAAAGGCTGCTTGCCATTTCATTGGAGTTGCCGAGGAAACTCTTGAGAAAATCGAGAATTTTCTCGCTGTCAAGCATCGTTGCGTATTTGGGATCGGATGTGAGCTTGACCATAAATTGATTGATCCAAGCGGCCGTTGTTTCGATATACGTATCAAACTTGGAAGCAAAGTCTTGAATCGATTCGATCAATTGAGGGATCAAAAGCAAAATAAACGCTGCTACGATCAAAATTGCTACGAGAAACGTAAGTAAAAGTGAAAGACCGCGCAGGGCTTTGCTGTTTTTGATCTTTTTTAGAATTTTTGTTTCAAACAGCTTGAGCAGGGGGTTGAGCATATAGGCAAGCGCGGCACCTGTAATAATGGGAGTGAGAACAGTGAGAATAGAAGAGAACAGTCCCGAAAATGCTTGAATATTTACAATAATGTAGAGAATGACAAAAACGATAAAGGTAGCGAGCATTGCCGCGGGAGAGTTTTGCTTCACTCTGTTCCAAGCGGTTTCTTTTTTCTTTTTCGTGGGTTCTTTTTGAACTCGAGGAGTTTCTTGCTCTTCGTGAATTTTAGTTTCGGTATTTTCTTGATTCATAAGATAAAAGTCCTTTCTGAGAATTCCGAATCTCAAAGGAATAATTCGTCGAATATTATTGTATAATTTTTGGGGCGGAAAGTCAATAGAAATCATAAAATTTACATATTTATCATAAATATTTCTTCTTTATTTTGTTTTTTTCTTGCAAAGTACAAAGATTTATGGTATAGTAAACAAAAGGAAAACAAAAAGAGAAGGTACTATGAGTATGAAATCCATTTCTGTATGCGGATATGCCAAGATCAATTTGCATTTGGACGTGACAGGGCGAAGAGCCGACGGTTATCATACGGTGAATACCGTAATGCAGACCGTTTCGCTTTGTGACGAGGTGACAGTCAGCTTGCGTGATGATGAAAACATTTTCGCTACCTGCAACGTCGAAGGGGTTCCGTCTGATGAGAAAAATCTGGCGGTTCGGGCGGCTCTGATGCTTCGCGAAGCAGTGACTGCTTCTTTTGGCGCACAGATTGATATTTTGAAAAAAATTCCGATGGCGGCAGGTCTGGCAGGGGGAAGCGCAGATGCGGCGGCGACGCTTGTGGCACTCAACCGTTTGCTCGGAGAGCCTTGTTCGGTCGGGATGCTTTGCGAGATCGGTTCGCGCCTTGGTGCGGACGTTCCGTTTTGTATTGTCGGAGGCACACGGTTTGCTGACGGTAAAGGGGATGTTTTGCACGAAATTCCAAAGATGCCCGATTGTGCGATTGTCATTGCTTGTGAGGGAGCGGGAGTTTCGACTCCGTGGGCGTATCGCTGTTTGGATGAGGCTTGCGGAAATTTTGAGGCGAGCTTCGGATATGTTCCAAAGGAGATGTCGGCGTTGGAAGAAGCTTTGCAAAAACAAGACGTTTTGAAAATTGCCGAGACGATGTATAATATTTTTGAAGCCCCCGTGCTCTCGGAGCGTCCTGTGGCAGCAGAAATCCGTTCGCTATTTTTATCCTGTGGTGCTTTGGGTGCGATGATGAGCGGAAGCGGTCCGTCGGTGTTTGCCATTTTTGCTACGGAAGATGAGGCTAAGATTGCCGTGCAGAGCTTGGAAAAAAAGGGATATCGAGGATATCTTTGCCATCCGATTGACATTTGAATCAGCCCTGTTGCGTCATTCTTGAAAACTTCGGGAATGACGCAATTTTTTTGGAGAAAAGCAGGGAATTTTCATTGACAAAAGTAAGCTTTTCGTGTATAATAATTTTGTATATACTTTTTTGATTACCATTGATTTTTCGGATACGGAGGATAGGGTTTTGTCATATCAATCCCAGATGGAAGAATATAGAAAAGAATATCGGAATCGCAGAAACAAGATGTTGTTGGTTTTGAAGATCACGGTCATTGTTTTAGCGGCATCCATACTCGTTACGGGAAGTGTTCTTGGTGTGATGTTGGCAACAGGAGCGTTTTCGGCGACAGACTATGAGACGGACGGCGACGGCGACGGAGGTGACCGAGTCGCGGCATCGATTACGGGACCCGAAGGGGATTACGTAATTCTCTATATGGGCGACGCGGGTGTTTCCTACAAAAGCTTTGTAAAAACGACGGGCGCGGGAGATCTGCAGATTGACGCCTCGGAGGTCAATCTTAAAACGGTTGGCACCTATAAGGTGTACTATTCCAAGGGAAGCGTTACCTATACGCTGACGGTGTACGTTCGTCAGAAACCCTTCTCCGAGGCAGACCGAACGGCACTTTACGAAAAGATTGCGGCAAAGGCAGGAGAACTTGGAATTACCTCGAATCTCTCCAAAGCTGAGCAGATCGAGAAGGTTTACGACTTTGTCAATAACTACATTCATTGGGGAACCGATCGCTCAAATATTGCGGCGGCGCACGGCTCTTCCTACACCCGTGCTACTTGGCAGACCGACTGGGAAGAAGAGGCGGCTCTCGCGCTTGCCAGCGGTGAGGGAGATTGTTATTCTTACTACTCTTTGTCCAAGGCGTTCTTTGAATATCTTGGCATTAAAAATCAGGGAATTCAGCGTTCGGCGGAAGCCAAGGAACCCGGAACGCATTTCTGGAGTATCGTAGAGATTTCGGACGGAGTTTGGTATTATTACGATGCCACAAGACTTGCGGGGAGCTTTTCGGATGGAACGAAGCGCGGTTGCCTGATGACCGAAGCAAAGCTTCAAAGCTACGTGACCTCGAAGGGCGGCAAAGAATTTTATAAGTTCGACAAGTGGGAAGGATTTCCGACCATCGCAACGCAGAAAGCGGGTTGAGAACGATGAGAAAGAATATTTTAACCTATCTTGAAACCACCGCGGCGCGGCTTCCCGATAAGCTTGCCTTTTCGACGGGCAAAGAGGGAATGACCTTTTCTGAAGTTCAGAGAAGTGCGGCGGCAATTGGAACTTTCCTTGCAAAGCATGGATGCTACGGCGATCCCGTGGTGATTTTTATGGACAAGCACCCTCGCACGGTGACCTCGTTTTTCGGTGTGATTTACGCCGGTTGTTTCTACGTTTGTCTTGACGAGAAGATGCCCGAAGCAAGAATGCGGGCAATCCTTGACAGTGTACGTCCGAGGGTCATTCTTTGTGATAAGAAAAATCAAAAGGCTGCCGAGGCACTTGGCGTCGGAGAGGTCTTTTTGTATGATAAAATCGTAGTGGGAGAGATTGACCGCGATGTGCTTTTCTCAGTGCGCCGCCGTCAGTGTGACACCGATGCGATCTACGTGGTCTTTACCTCGGGTTCTACGGGAATGCCGAAGGGAGTCGTTGCTTGCCATCGTTCGGTGATCGATTATACCGATGCACTTTCCGATGCACTCGGATTTTCGGAAGAGACGGTATTTGCCAACCAGACCCCGCTCTATTTTGACGCGCCTCTCAAGGAGTTGATGCCGACCGTCAAATTTGGAGCGACAACCTATTTCGTTCCGAAAATGCTGTTTTCTTTCCCCGTGCGTCTGATCGAATACCTGAATGAATATCGCATTAATACGGTTTGCTGGGTGGTTTCTGCTTTTGTGCAGATTTCGTCCTTGGGCGCACTCGATACGATGATCCCGAAATTTCTGACCAAGGTTGCCTTTGGTTCAGAGGTCTTTCCGAGAGCGCAGTACGATCTTTGGCGTAAAGCTTTGCCCGAAGCCGAATTCTATAATCTTTACGGACCTACCGAGGCAACGGGAATGTCCTGCTATTGGCGCGCCGACCGTGCGCTTGCCGCAGACGAGCCGATTCCCGTGGGAGTTCCGTTTGACAACACCGACGTATTGCTTTTGACCGAAAACAATACCCGTGCAGAGCAGGGAGAAGCGGGAGAAATTTGTCTTCGCGGAACCTGTGTGACGCTTGGTTATTATCGGAATCCCGAAAAAACGGCAGAGGTATTTACGCAAAACCCGCTCAACTCGGCATATCCCGAGGTGATTTACCGCACGGGAGACATTGGAAAATACAACGAGCACGGAGAGCTTGTTTTCGTTTGCCGCAAGGATTCGCAGATCAAGCATATGGGACACCGCATTGAGCTCGGCGAGATTGAGTCGGCGGCACTCAAGCAAGAAGGAGTAAGCCGTGTTTGCTGTTTGTACGATACGGACGGAAAGAGGATAGCACTCTTCTTTGTGGGAGGACCCTCGGAGGCAGAGATGCAAAAGGCACTTTCTCTCTATCTGCCTCGCTATATGATGCCTGCGGTATTGCGCCGTCTTGACGCGATGCCCTTGACCGATAACGGAAAAATTGACCGCCGAACGCTTCTCACGTGGGCGAAGGCGGCGGAAGAATAAAGGAGTTATGATGGAAAAACTGCTTAAAATTTTGTCGGAGCTTCATCCCGACGTAGATTTTTCGACGGCGACCGATCTGATAGACGACGGCATTCTCGACTCTCTCGATATCGTTACGCTTGTGACCGAGATTCACGCCGAGTTTGACGTGACGATCCCCGCCGAGGAAATCGTTCCCGAAAACTTCAATTCTCCCCAAGCGTTGATGGCGCTGATCGAAAAATTAGACGAAGAATAATTTGCCAGGGAGGCTTTAATGCTTTTTACTTCCTACGGCTTTATCGCCTTTTTGTGCGTCCTGTTTCTTGCCTACTATCTTGTTCCAAAGAAGTGGCAATGGGGACTTCTGTTGGCGGCAAGCTATTTCTTTTACGCGTTTGCAGGACTGGATTGTCTGATCTTTATTTTTCTGACGACGGTATCTGCTTACCTCATTGCGCGTCTGATTGATCGCGGACACCGGAAAGAAGCCGAGTTTTTGGAACAACACCGTGCCGAGATGGAAAAGGAAGAGCGAAAGAAATATAAGGCAACGCAAAAGAAAAAACGATTTCACATTCTTCTTGTGGGACTCGTTTTGCTCTTTGGCGTGCTTGCTGTTCTCAAATATACGGCGTTTGCTGTTGTCAATCTCAATTCGCTTCTTGGCGCATTTGGGGCAGAGAAGGCGTTTTCGGTGCCGAATTTTCTTTTGCCGATGGGCATTTCCTTTTATATTTTCCAGACGACGGGATACCTGATTGACGTTTCCCGTGGCAAAACGGTTGCCGAGAAAAATCCCGCCCGTTTTGCGCTCTTTGTTTCGTTCTTCCCGCAGCTCGTGCAAGGACCGATCTCGCGTCACGCAGATCTTGCGGAGCAACTGTACGCACCACACGACTTTGACCGTCACGCTTTTACTTACGGAATTCAGCGTATTTTATGGGGATATTTCAAAAAGCTCGTGATTGCCGACCGAATTCTCGTGGCGATGCGGGTACTCGTGGAGAGTGCCGAGGAGTATCGCGGTGTGTACGTGCTTCTCCTGATTCTTCTGTATTCCGCGCAGATCTACGCCGATTTTACGGGCGGTATGGATATTACCATCGGTATTGCCGAGACGCTCGGTATTCGACTAAAGGAGAATTTCAAGCATCCTTTCTCGTCGAAATCGACCAAAGAATATTGGAACCGCTGGCACATTACGATGGGTTCGTGGTTTACCGATTACGTGTTTTATCCTCTGTCGGTCTGCCGACCGATGATGAAGCTTTCGACCTTCAGCCGCCGTGTGTTCGGTGCGAAGATCGGAAAGAGAATTCCTGTGTATCTTGCGACTGTCATTACTTGGTTCTTGACGGGACTTTGGCACGGCGCGGGGTGGAATTTTATCGTATGGGGACTGCTGAACTGTCTTGTGATTCTTGTTTCGCAGGAGCTTGAACCGCTGTACGCAAGATTTCGCAAGCGAGCACCGAAACTCACCTCGTCGTGGGGGTACGGTAAATTTATGGCGATGCGAACCTTCCTTTTGATGGGTCTGATTCGTTCACTCGACTGTTACCGTGACGTGGGACTTAGCTTCCGTCAGTGGGGCAGTATGGTGACGGTTTGGAATATGGGAGACCTGTCACGCGGTGCGATGACCTTAGGACTTACGCTTGCCGATTGGATCATCCTGACGCTTGGCTGTCTTGTGATGGCGGTTGTGGCTTCCATCACGGCAAAGACCGATCTTCGTGCGCGACTTTACGACAAACCGATCCTTTCGTGGGTGCTGTGCGGAACTCTCTTCGTGGTGATTTTGCTGTTTGGTGCTTATGGTGTAGGTTACGATGCATCGCAGTTTATTTATAATCAATTTTAAAAATATTAAAAAATAAAGAAAGGAGTGCTATGAAAAAACGAATTTTGATTGCGGTCTGTGCGATCTTGCTTCTTTCGGTGCTCCTTGGACTTTTGCAGGCCTTGGTTATTCCGAAATATCGGGAAAATCCCGAAGGTGCGCTGACCGAAGAATACTACGCGCAGGCGGGCGGACACGACGTGCTTTTTATCGGAGACTGTGAGGTGTACGAAAGCATTGTTCCCGCCGTTCTTTGGGAAAAATACGGTATTTCCTCGTACGTACGGGGAAGCGGACAACAGCTGGTATGGCAATCGTATTATCTCCTGGAAGATGCTCTGCGTTATGAAACGCCGCAAGCGGTAGTTTTTAACGTGTTGGCACTCAAATACGGAGAGCCGCAGAGTGAGGCGTTCAACCGAATGACGATCGACGGAATGAAATGGTCGACTTCGAAAGTGAACGCGATTCGCTCTTCGATGACCGAGGACGAAAGCTTTGTGGATTATCTCTTTCCGCTTCTGCGATTTCATTCTCGCATTACCGATCTGACTGCGGAGGATTTTAAGTATATCTTTGACGCGCCTGCGGTGTCGCAGAGCGGATATCTGATGCAGACGGGGATTGATCCGATGACACAGCTTCCGCGTCCTCCGAGAATTTTGGACGAGACACTTCCCGAGACGGCGATGGAATATCTCGAGAAGATGCGTGTGCTTTGTGAGGAAAACGGTGTGGAGCTGATTTTGATGAAAGCACCGACCAATTCCTGGGCATACTGGTGGTATGATGGGTGGGAAACACAAATTGTCGAGTATGCCGAGGAGAAGGACGTTTCTTACTATAATTTCATTCCTCTTTGTGAGGAGATTGGGATTGATTGGACAACCGATACGTACGATGCGGGCGTGCATTTGAACGTGTACGGAGCAGAGAAGCTTTCGGAGTATTTCGGGAATGTCCTTATAGAAAAGCACAGTATTTCCGACCGTCGCTCGGAGGCAGAGCAGGTGGCACGGTGGGATGTGCGTGTGAACGGTTACTATGAACAGAAAAAAGAAAAGGAGAGAACTGAGGAATGAAACAAGTTTTAAAAAAGAGTCTTCTTTTGATTTTTGCCTTGATGATGGTGAT
Organism: Eubacteriales bacterium; assembly: GCA_045646945.1. Classification (GTDB taxonomy): domain Bacteria; phylum Bacillota; class Clostridia; order Oscillospirales; family CAG-272; genus HGM12713. The sequence goes on from JAZRLS010000002.1 coordinate 85,878, forward strand.
TACACTGGTTGCTTGTGAGGAAAAAAAACAGGATTCCGAGAATGGTGAGGAAGCGGCCGAAAATAGCGGAAGTACGTCGTTTTCCGTTACGTATAAGGGAACGGTCATTGAACTCGGTAAGCCTGCTGAAAAGGTATTGAGTGCACTTGGCGAGCCGTGGTCAAAGCGTGAGGTGTTCGATTGCGGCAGCGGTAATTCTCGGATGTTTTATCAGTTTTCTTCCTTTGATCTTTACACGATGAAGTCGGCTGATGGCAAGGAAACGATCGATCAAGTCGAGGTCCATGACGATACGGTTGAAACATGGAAACAAGTTTCGATCGGCACTCTGGAGTCGCATGTTCGTACGGTGCACGGTTTGCCTACGAATGAGAACAACGGGAAGATGACCTATACCTCGGGAGATAATAACCTGATCATTGAGGTGGAGGACAGAAAAGTCGTTGCGATCGGTCTTCTGAGAAAGACGAATTAACGTTACAAAAAAGAGTACGAACAAATGGGCTGTACTCTTAAGGACAGTTTTGAGAGCACATTACCTACCGACAAAAAAAACAGAAACCGCAGATTGATTTTCTGCGGTTTTTATGTTATAATGTAGATGTGAAATAAGTTATAAACAAGAAACAACAATTTGATGGGGTGAACTTGAAAATGACAATCAAAGAAATATGCAATATACTAAAATCAAAATTATATAACAACGGTTTTGAATACGGCTTCATTGTTGACGGTCAAAAATATAAACCGAATATGAAAAATGGATTTGATAATGACTACTATCATCTTTCAATAACTGTTTATACTGTTCAAGATCCATCTGTTACGCTTAGAGAAAAAATCGGTACTTGCGTAGATGCGGTTTTGGTAATGAAATCAATACTTGACAGTTTGAATGTTTCAAGCAAAATATGGTTGTTATACAACAAGAAGAAAAACAAAGTACACACGATACTAACGTTTGAGGCGGAAAGTAAAATAATATACTTAGAGCTTACACCGCAATCCTCTAAAGCTTGGTACGGTCAAGAAATTGTTTACCCGAGCGAACAAGAGTTTTTGTCGACGTATAAAAATTGTGACTATGATATTTCTGATGTGACAAATATGATTGTCGCTGGTCAGCGCCCCTACTTTTTACTAACCAAGTTAACCTAACAAAATTCAATTTGCCGAGAAACATTTGATCGCTTAACTGCAAAAGCCTCCCTTGTGTAAAGGGAGGTGGCACGCGATAGCGTGACGGAGGGATTGTAATGCAGAGAAAGCACAACAAAGACATAGTACCAACCGCAAGAATGCTGCGGAAAAATATGACCAAGGAAGAAAAGCGCCTTTGGTATGATTTTCTGCGTACTTATCCTGTTCGTTTTTCTCGTCAGAAGGTTCTCGGAAGGTATATTGCGGATTTTTACTGTGCAGAGGCAAAGCTCGTTATAGAGCTTGACGGTTCGGGACATTATACGGAAGAAGGAAAGCAATACGACGAAGAAAGAACGGCTTTTCTTGAAGAATATAGATTGACGGTTATCAGAATACCGAACACGGAAATACATAAAAACTTTCGGGGTGTTTGCGAATACATTGATCAGCTCGTAGAACAATCCCTCAGTCAGCTTCGCTGACAGCTCCCTTTACACAAGGGAGCCTTTTTTAGTTCACCTATACCTTATCAATTTTCCTGACAAGCACTGCATTTGTGTCCACAAATGCAAAAATACGGCATACCTCTTTCGAGATATACCGTATTTTTAAAAACTGTCCTTTAGGGTTCGCCACTAACGTTCGTACTCTTTTTTGTTAGATTGATTTTTGCAGAATATTTTGAAGCTGTTCGACAAAGTGTTCCACGTTCAGATCGTTATTGATGGGGAAAGAGAGCAGATTGTTTTCTCCGTAACGGAACACCAAACGGCGGTCGGTGATGCGAACGGTTGCTTTTTGATAGGAAAACTGTTTTTCTTCCTCTTGAAGCTCTACCGAACGGAGGTCGGAAAGGGTGATTTCTATGGTCTGATCTTCACAATCGTCGGCAATCAAGGAAAAGCTTTTTGTTGTGAGGTAGACGGCATCCTCAAGAACAGCGATTTCTGCGACGGTGTAACGAGAAGTGCGAAGAGAGCCGTTTTTCGTTTTTTTCAGCAGTAAGCCTTTCTGGTATTCATATCCGCGAACGACGAGGGGTTCGATATTTTTTCTTCGTCTTGCCGACAATTTTTTGTCATCTTCCCATCGGATTTTGACGTCTGCGCATATTTCATCGATTTCTTCTTCGAGGTCTTTATCACTCGAACGTGTTCCCGTGCTCCAAAAGAAGAGAAACAGTCCGGCGGGAATCGCAATGCAAGATAGGATATAGGAAATGTAGCTCCATCCGAAGTAGAAGACAACTCCGCCGACGATTGCCATTGCTGCGCCGAGAATTTTGAGTCCCTCGCCGTTCTGGAAATAATTAATGTTATGCTTGTAATTCATCGTAAAACTCCTTTTCTGTTTTTGATTGATTTCAGTATATCATGCTGATATACCAAAGTCAATAAACCAGTTGTTGACAAGCGTTCAACTGTTGGTTTATTATGCTGATCAATTTACCGTTTCCCCAGCATTTGATCGATGGAAATTCCAAGAATCTCGGAGAGTTTGGGCAATAAAAACAGATCGGGATAGCAAATTTCTCGCTCCCATTTGGAAACAGCAAAGGCACTGACTCCGATAAGCGCTCCAAACTCGCCTTGTGTCAGCTTATTTTCCTTTCGGTAACTTAAAATGTATTTGTTGATGAGAATCTTATTCATTGTTTTACTCTTTGATATTGTTCGTGGTCACGTGTCATCAGTCCGAACGCGATCATTTCGCGGCGAATGGTGCAGAAATCCTCGTGATAGCGGAGAATGATTTCATTGACCTCGGTTTCTTGGTAGATGCGGTCAAATTCGAATTGCTTTGCGATTTCCGAAAGCACGATTTCACGCTTTTTTCTTTGCGTAGGAATCTGTGTCAGACGACCGTATTTAAAAAAGTTTGAGAGAACCTCTTTTTTATACTTTTCCTCAGTATTGACAAATTTTTCATCTTTTTTAATGAGTTCATACAGCGGCTTGTCGAAAATTTCCCGATTGAGGGAATAAATGATATAGAACTGAGAACGAGAACACCGCACCACGCCTGAGGACTCCATTTTCTTGAGGTGATAGCAGATAGTCGCGGGAGTGAGAGAAAGCTCACAGGCGATCTTTTCCACATAGGAATCCTCTTTTAATAGAATGTTGAGGATTTCAAGGCGTGTTTCGTCGGCAAGAAGCTTTAAAAGTTCAAGCTTTTCTTTCACTGAATCACTTCCTTTCGTCTTTCCCAAGCCTCGTCAAGACAAGCTTTGGCAAATTGTAATCCTCCGATGCGTTCCTCGAGTTCTATCTTTTCCCAATCGGTTGTGTTTTCTGATTTTGCTTCGATTTTTGATGTTTCTTTTTCTGCAAAGGCTAACATAGCATAATATAGGCTAAAATCAGGTTTTTCATTGATAGGCGCGAATTCATATATCTCCAAATATTCTGTTCGTTCCTTCAACAGCTCATCAAAAAATTCAAGTAAATAATGAGAATATTCAAGGTTATGCAATTTTCTGAAGCGATTGTTATTGTATATTGTACTATGAATCACTGAAACAGCAGCATATCGATATTTGGCACATTTATATTCTGCGATTTTTTCTTTTTTCTGCTGGGGGTCTTTATCAAGAGCATCCGTAAAATCACAAATTCGTTTAATTTCTTTATGAAGTAAATCGGTTGCTATAAGAAAAAAGACAGAATCTCCAATAACCTTACCGTTTATTACGTGAATTGAATACTCACTCATTGTTTTTTCTCCTTTGAAAGAATTTACTAAATTGCGGCCACACTGATATTATATCCATCGAATCACTTTTTGTCAAGAGTGATTTGATGGATTTCTAATCAGTGAAACCAATGGTTTAAAAAGTGCGCCCAAAATGGGGATATAGTTGCTTTTGACGGTATTTTTTGGCGTTTTTTGGGAGAGAATAGTGGTATGCCTGTGATCTTAGCACTGTTCACAAATAATTAACAAAAAACTTTGAAAAAACCCTTGACAAAAGAAGGAAAAAATGATAAATTTTATACAGGATTTAGCACTCAATGAATTTAAGTGCTAAACTCGAGAAAACACACTGAGAGGAGCAGACGGTATGAGCGCAAAAAATCAAGAGCTGAGCGAACGCAAAAAATTGATTTTAAAATCGCTTGTAGAGGCGCATATTGAGGGCGGAGAACCCGTTGGTTCTAAAGCGATTATGCAAAACAATCTGCTCACCTGTTCCTCGGCAACCATCCGCAACGAGATGGCGGAGCTGGAGCAAATGGGATATCTCGTTCAGCCTCACACTTCGGCGGGAAGAGTGCCAAGTGAGCTTGGTTACCGTTTTTACGTAGATACGTTGGTGGAGCAATATGCAAAGACCTCGCGTGAGGTCGTGCAGATCAATCAGCTTCTCAAGGCAAAGATGGCGGAGATCGATCAGATTCTTGATACCGCGTCGCGACTTGCGTCGAGTATGACCAACTACACGGGAATTGCCATCAAGCCGAAGGCTTCGTCGGTGACAATGTCCAAGTTTGAGGTTGTTTCGATCGACGACCACACCTTTGCGATGCTGATGATTACCTCGGTGGGCACGGTCAAGACCAAAAAGGTCAAGATCCACGGAGAGATACGCGAGGATGCGCTTCGCCGTTTGGCAGAGCTATTCAATCACGTGTTATGCGGTTTGAGTGCCGATATGATTACTCTTCCTATTATTATGGAGCTTGAAAACGCGATGGGCGAGGATGCGTATTTGATCAATCCCGCAGTCAAGAGCGTTTACGAGGTCATGAATGAAATTGACGGCGGGGAGATGCGTTTGTCGGGCATCAATCATCTTTTGAAGTATCCCGAATATTCGGATACTCAAGAATTCGGTCAGTTGCTTGGTACGCTGGAAAGTCAGGACGAGATTCTTGATTTGGTATCGAGTTCTGAAAATGACGAAATCAACGTCTTGATCGGATCGGAAAGTCCCGTGAAGGTCATGAACAACTCGTCGCTTGTCTTCAAGCCGATCAAAAAGAACGGACGAACGGTCGGAGTGATCGGTGTCCTCGGACCAAGACGAATGAATTACAAGCAGGTGCTTCAAACCATCGGTGAGATTACGGAGAGTATTTCGAGCATCATTGACGGAGAGAGCGTGCTGAATGAGCTTGCAGAAAAAGGAGAAGGACATGGAGGAGAATAAGATTTCCACCGAGGAAACCTCGGAGGCAGTCAACGAAGAAACCCTCGAAGAGGCAATCGCTTCGATGACAGAGAATTCGTCCGAAGAAGCCGAACCCAAAACGGAAGAAGCAGAGACGGAAGAGAATAAAGAAGAAGTGAAGGAAGAAAAGCTTGCGAAAGCAGATAAAAAGAAGGTCAAAAAGTTGGAGGCGGAGCTCGCGGAGATCAAAAAGGCACTCTCAGAGAAGGATGCCTCGCTTGCCGAGCTGAACGAAACCCATCTTCGTCTTGCGGCAGAATACGATAACTTCCGCAAACGCAGTGCCAAGGAGCGCGAAGGAATTTATACCGACGCTTGCAGCGACGTGCTGACGCAGATTCTTCCGATTTTAGATACGCTCGAGCGGGCGGCGCAGTATTCGACCGAAGCGGACGCAGAAACGCCGATGGGCAAGGGACTTGCACTGACGCTGAAGAGCTTTTCCGAGACGCTGACAAAGCTCGGCGTGACCGAGATTGAGGCACTCGGCAAACCCTTTGATCCCAATCTTCACAATGCCGTGATGCACGTGGAAGATGAAAATGCGGGCGAGGGAGAGATTGTAGAGGTCTTTATGAAGGGCTATATCAAGGGAGATAAAGTTCTTCGCTATTCGATGGTTAAGGTTGCAAATTAACCTAAAATATAACAACGAAAATTATTAAGAAAATATCCCAAAGGAGGAATTTATCATGGGAAAAATTATTGGAATAGATTTGGGTACGACCAACTCTTGCGTGGCAGTATTTGAGGGCGGCGAGCCCATCGTGATCCCCAACCCCGAAGGAGCGAGAACGACTCCTTCCGTCGTGGCTTTCACCAAGGCAGGCGAAAGAATGGTTGGTCAGGTGGCAAAGCGTCAGGCAATTACCAACCCCGACAGAACCGTGATTAGTATCAAGCGTGAGATGGGTTCGGCATATAAGAAGGAAATTGACGGCAAGCAGTATACTCCTCAGGAGCTCTCGGCAATGATTCTGCAGAAGTTGAAGGCCGATGCTGAGGCATATCTCGGCACGAGCGTTTCTCAGGCAGTCATTACCGTTCCTGCATACTTCTCTGACGCGCAGAGACAGGCAACGAAGGACGCAGGTAAGATCGCAGGACTTGAGGTTCTCCGTATCATCAACGAGCCGACCGCGGCAGCACTTGCTTACGGTATGGATAAGGAAGCTGACCAGAGAATTATGGTTTTCGACCTTGGCGGCGGTACGTTTGACGTATCTTTGATGGAAATTTCGGACGGTGTCTTCGAGGTTCTTGCAACCGCAGGTAACAACCGTCTTGGCGGTGACGATTTCGACGAGCGTATCATCAACTGGATCGCAGATCGTTTCCAGGCAGAAAATGGTGTAAATCTTCGCAACGATAAGATGGTTATGCAGAGACTCAAGGAAGCGGCAGAAAAGGCAAAGATCGAGCTTTCGGGTATGGCAAGCACCAACATCAATCTGCCCTTTATTACGGCAACGGCAGACGGACCTCTGCACTTTGACGCAACGATGACTCGTGCAGAGTTTGACAGAATTACGGCGGACCTCGTAGAAGCTACGATGGCTCCCACCAAGCAGGTTCTCGCAGATGCGGGTGTATCGGCATCCGAAGTTGACAAGGTTCTTCTTGTCGGCGGTTCGACCAGAATTCCCGCGGTTCAGGAAGCGGTAAAGAAGTTCCTCGGCAAGGAACCCTTCAAGGGAATCAACCCCGACGAATGTGTTGCACTTGGTGCGGCAATTCAGGGCGGTGTTCTTGGCGGCGACGTCAAGGATTTGCTTCTGCTTGACGTAACGCCCTTATCTCTCGGTATCGAGACGCTCGGCGGCGTATTTAACAAGATCATCGACAGAAACACGACCATTCCTGTAAAGAAGAGCCAGGTATACTCTACGGCGGCTGACGGACAGACTTCGGTAGAGATTCACGTTCTTCAGGGTGAACGTCAGATGGCGGCAAACAACACCACGCTCGGAAGATTCTCTCTGGACGGCATTCCTGCGGCTCCTCGTGGAATTCCTCAGATTGAAGTCACTTTCGATATCGACGCAAACGGTATCGTAAACGTTACCGCAATGGATAAGGGAACGGGCAGAGAACAGCACATCACTATCACTTCTTCGACCAATATGTCGCAGGAAGAAATCGATAAGGCGGTCAAGGATGCTGAGATGTTCGCAGAAGAGGACAAGAAGCAGAAGGAAACGGTTGAGATCAAGAACCGTGCCGACTCGATGGTGTTCCAAGCAGAAAAGACGATGGGCGAGGTTGGTGACAAGGTTCCCGCAGAGGATAAGGACGCTGTCAACGCAGCGATCGAGAAATTGAAGGCAACTATCGCTACGGGCGACACCGAAGCCATCAAGGCAGACACCGAAGCACTCGAGAAGGCATTCTATACGCTTTCTGAAAAGCTTTACGCACAGCAGGGCGGTGCCGAGGGATTTGATCCTAATAATATGGGTGGCAACGCAGGTGCTCAGGGTGGCGACGGAACCTATTATAACGCAGATTACGAGGATAAGACCAACGAGTAATCCTTAAGATACCCCGACGGGGGATGACGCATGGCGCCATCCCCCGCAAAAGCGTATATGATGAGGATTTTACTGAACGACATTTAGAATGATAAAATAGCCGCAGGTGCGGTATGGGAGGCTCTATGGCAGAAAAACGAGATTATTACGAGGTGTTGGGCGTCAATAAGGGAGCGGGAGAAGCTGAAATAAAAAAGGCATATCGCTCTCTTGCTAAAAAATATCACCCCGATATGAATCCCGGCGACGCGGAAGCGGAAGCAAAGTTCAAAGAAGTGAACGAGGCGTACGCCGTGCTTTCCGATGCGGAAAAGCGTTCGCAGTACGATCAGTTCGGACACGCGGCGTTTGATCCGTCGGCAGGTGGCGGAGCAGGCTTCGGCGGTGGCTTTGGCGGTTTCGGCGATTTTAGCGACCTTGGTGATATTTTCGGTAGCTTTTTCGGTGGTGGCTTTGGCGGCGGTGGTGCACAGAGAAGAAATGCGCCGACGCGCGGCGAAGACGTTGGCGTTCGTGTAACGGTAACCTTCGAGGAAGCGGCATTTGGCGTGAAAAAGGACGTTAGCTACCACCGAATCCAGAAATGCTCCGATTGTGGCGGAAGCGGTGCGGCAAAGGGAACGCAAGCGGAAACCTGTAAGGCGTGTGGCGGTTCCGGACAGAAGAGGATTACGCAGAGAATCGGTGGGATGGCATTTCAGTCGACGACGACGTGTGATTCTTGCCGCGGAACGGGTAAGGTCATTAAGACGCCTTGCTCCGAATGTAAGGGAACGGGTTATGTGAAAGTCAACAAGAAGCTGAGTGTGACGATTCCCGCGGGTATTGATGACGGAGAGCGTATTGCAATTCGAGGTCAGGGATGCGACGGTCGTAACGGTGGTCCTACCGGGGATCTGATCATTACCGTGATGGTGAAGGGTCATTCGATCTTCGAGCGTGACGGATATAATCTTTACTGTGAGATTCCGATTACGGTTGCGGAAGCAACGCTTGGTGCGGAGATTGACGTTCCTACGCTGGAAGGAAATCAGAAATATACCATTCCTGAGGGAACACAGCCGGGAACGACCTTTACCTTAAAGCAAAAGGGAATTCCTTATATCAACAATGCAACTCGACGCGGAGATCTGATTTTTAGTGTCAATGTGGAGATTCCTAAGGGACTTAGCGAAAAGCAAAAAGAGCATATGAGAGCATTTGCAGATGCTTGTAAGGAAAGTAACTATTCCAAGAGAAGCGGATTTTTTAAGCGTATTTTCGATAAAAAATAAGGACGGCGGAAAGAATGGATAAGGATTATACATGTGAGGATTGGGGAAGCGTTTCCGAGTGGACGCAGATCAAAGTAACGGCAAAGCTGGAACTCTTGGACGAGATCAGTGCCGTGATGAATATGATCTCCAACTATCTTCAAATAGAGGACTACAGCGATATTGACCTGAAGACCTGCTACGGTGATCTGATCGATGAAAAAATTTTGAATGCAGATAAAACGGTGGCTTCGGTTTCGGTCTATCTTCCCTCCGACGGTGGTGTTTCGGATACCGTATCCTTCCTTCGTGCGAGATTTGATGAGCTTGGACTGGAGGTCGAAATCTCGATCAGCGGGCTGAACGAAGAGGACTGGGCAAATTCGTGGAAAGCCTATTATAAACCGATTCGTATCGGCGAACGTATTGTCATTGTCCCTGCTTGGGAAAAGTACGAGGCGCAACCGAACGATATTATTGTCCGTATGGATCCCGGAATGGCATTTGGTACGGGAACGCACGAAACGACAAGACTCGTGATCGGTTTGCTGGAAAAATATATCAAGCCAGAGATGCGTGTGCTTGACGTTGGCTGCGGAAGCGGTATTCTTGCCATTTGTGCGGCAAAGCTCGGTGCAGGGGAGTGCAAAGCGTACGATATTGATCCCGTTGCCGTCAAGGTGGCGAGAGAAAATATCAAGGATAGCGGACTTTCGAACGTCACCTGCGATGTATCGGACCTGCTTCGTCAGGTTGATCCCGCATACGCTCCGTATCACGTGATCTGTGCGAATATCGTTGCCGATATTATCATTCGTATGACGCCCGACGTCGGAAGACTGATGGACGAGCATTCGGTAATCTTGGCTTCGGGTATTATCGTGGAGCGTGCGGACGACGTTATTCGTTGTTTTGAGGAGCATGGGTTTAGGATCGTGGAGCGCGTCGAAGAAAACGGCTGGTGTGCGCTGGCGGTTAAAAAAGCATAATGCAAAAAAGAAGAGGAAGTTCATTTGAACAGCCTCTTCTTTTTTGTTTTGAAAATGATTAGATTAATCAGCAAAGGAAAGCTCTTTCCCTATGATACAAGCAGGATCGATCAGTGTTACGTCAATGCTACACAGAAGGATAAAACCGTTTTTACCGGATCTTGTATTTGTGCTTGTCTTTCCGATGGTATCGCCTTTTTTTACGCTTTCGCCAATTTCTACCGAGATGTTACTTAGCGCGCCGTAAATCGTTCGCAAGCCTCCACCGTGCTCCAAAACCACAAAAGTTCCGAGCGATTCGTCAAAGCCTGTATCAATGACCGTGCCGTGTTGGAGTGCTTTTACGCGGGTGGCTTCTGATTTTTCGGTGACAAATTCGGTACCGTACGGAATCAATTGTTTGCACCCAGTACCATAAAGAATTTTGTCTCTGTGGCTGTATTCCAGTGTAAATTCTTCCGCCGTGGGATCAAGGAAATTTCCTCGGAAATAAAAAGATGTACTTTGCGGAGATGGCAGGGAAGCAAGCAGAGTTACCAGCGTTTGGAGAGAATTGAATCGCACGGGAGCTTCCCAATCGGATTTTGTCAGTGTGGATTGTCCTGCTTTTTTTACGGCAACTTCAAAATTCTGTTTGGACGCGCCATAGGATATTTGAAGATTGAATTCTTTGAGCGATGTGCTGCTTGGAATAGGGAGGATCGCGCGTGCTACGGTACCGTCCCAAATGAAATTAGGAAAGGCTTGTTCGTTGTTGAGCAAGAATTGGATTCTGGCAGGATTACTGATGTTTGTGCAGGAAATCAGCAAGAATTCACCTGCCGTTACAGTATCCGTGTGGATCGAAAAGGTGGAGGGGTTACGGATTTGTACTCCGAAATTATAGTGGATTGAGCCGTAGTAGTCAGACTCCTCCGAAGAGATCCACTCGGCTTGGACGTCCACCGTCAATTGATTTTCCGTATCCACGGAAATCGAAGGAAGCTCGTCCAAAGTACACTCCTTAATTAATTTCTCGTTGCTGTAAATTGCAATCGAGCAGAGATCGGGTGGAGGATCAAATTGAATTCCGATCGTTCCCGTAATTTCATAAAAATAATATTCTTCGGCGGTTGAATTTCTTTTTGCTAAAATATATTCTCCGTCTACCGCCTGATAATACCAGTTGGCGGACAGCGGAAGAATCGCATCACCGTCAATCGTTGTCAATGTGGGAATCATCGCGTTGCTGTAAAATAGCTCGCCGTAATTGGATTTCAGAAAAAGATCATTGAGAGAAGTGGGAATCGTGTAGATTTTTCCGGTTTGATCGATGCAGTATCCTTGTGGCTGAAATCTGGAAAAGTAACATTTCAACTCAGAAGAAACCCCATTCAAAGAAAGCTTTGCGACAATGAAATCTTCCACGTTTGCGTTGTCGGGTATCTTGGCAAGGGGAAGTTTTTTGGTGTTTAACTGATAGAAGAGATCTACTATCGAACCTGGGGTCGCATTCTCAGGCGTTCCTTCTTCACTTACGAGTTCTGTTCCGTTTTTATCATACAAGGTTACTGAGAATTGATTGGAATGGTCTACGTAATCGTAATAATAAACGTACAGAGAAGCAAAAAGGAGGGGGAGACTACAGAGAATCAGAAATGCCAGTGCGGTAACAATTCTTTTTGCCGTGACTTTTATTTTTTGTCGTTGAATCGTTTCCCATAGCTGTTGAAGCTTAGAAATGACTGTCTCCCCCTTTCTTATGAGAAATATCGCATAATTATGATATGTTTATTATACACCATAAGCGGGGAGAGGTCAAGAGATATTGTCGGTTTTTTGTATTTCTTTTTTAAACGGTTGCGTGAGGAATACCATAACTTTTGGCGTATTGCTGTGCAAACGAGTTGCTAGAACAATAAACAGTGAAGTTTTTGTTTTGAGAAGGAAAGGCGGAATAACCGATGCTTTCTATGCTATTTGGGATTGTGACAGAAACAAGGGAAGGGCAGTTTTGAAAGGAAAACCAGCCGATTTTTGCAACCCCGTTTGTAATGATAACGTTTTTCAGTTGTTTGGAAGAAAAGGCATTGTCGGCAATTTCTCGGACAGCATAGCCATCGATTATCGAAGGAATTACCACTTGATCCTCTGTTCCCGTATATCCTGTGATGATAGCGTTTTCTCCATCTAAATTATATAAAAATTTTCCGGTGGGAGTCGGCGGAGTTTCTGAATTGTCGGATTTGTCATCGGTGGGGGCATTTTTGTTTTCTTCTTTGAGCTGTGCCAGCAAGTTTTGAAGGCGTTCCAATTCTTTTTGACGTTCAAGCTCTGAGAGCTGTTGATTTTGCTGAAGCTCAAGCATTTGGTTTTCCAAAGATTGAATGTTTGCAAGGTAGTCGTCTGTCGATGGATTTGTGTCGTTATCGGGAAGGATTGATTTGTTGGCGTTGCATGATGCAAAAAGGCAGGCAAAAGTTAATAAAATGCTCAATAAAATAAGAACGTTTCTGTGTTTCATTGTTTTTCTCCTTTTGTTTTATCGTTTTTGGTGGTGTACTTAAAGAATATCATCCGAGAAAAAATAAATCAAGAAAATTCTGTCGAGCAAATAAAAATTAATTTTTTTTATTTTTTAGAAAAAAGCCTTGACAAAAAAATAGGTTTTGCGATATAATATATAAGTCTGTGAGGGCCATTAGCTCAGTTGGTTAGAGCAACCGGCTCATAACCGGTCGGTCCTGGGTTCGAGTCCCCGATGGCCCACCAAAAGGAAGAAATTCTTCCGAAAACAACCCTTTTCTAGCGTTATTTTCGTTTTTTGAAAAAAATTTCAAAAAATTTCAAAAAAGGTATTGACAAGAGTTAAGAGGTGTGATATAATAGTCAAGCTGTCGCGGAAAAGCACAGCGGAACGGTCATTGAAAATTGAACAACAAGAGAGAAGTACAAAGCATAAAATAATGCGTGTGTGCA
>JAZRLS010000003.1:0-14507 GCA_045646945.1 Eubacteriales bacterium
TCTGTGGCAGTGGGGCAACTTCCGCAAGTGGCGGATCATTCGACGAGCCTATAGGCTCAGCGTGTGACATGCCCCAAGGGGGCTTGTGCAAGCCACCAGCACGGCTGGTGGTCATGACTTTCTTATTTTTTCCTTACAACAGTTTATTCCAATCCACTGCGACTTTATCCACGTATGTACGGTATAGATAGCGCGCATCCGCCGCGCAAGCCGCTGAGCCGACACTTTCTGCCGCCGCAGAAATTCGTCCCACGGTGACACAAATATACCATTTTCCCGTTTGCGTGTCCTCCACCGCCGTAACGAAGCAAGAGGTCGGAATGGTTTCCCAACCGGTTTTTCCTCCGCAGAATTTCAAAGAAGATCCGTTACAAACGGTAGGAATATTCTCCAAACGCTCACTATACCACGCGGCATACGCCTGTGCCGATCGACTCGTTTTGCCGTCCCGATAGACCTGAACCACATATTCCCGATAGGAAGTGATTACGGTTTTTGCGGCGGGATTGTTCATTGCCGCCTGCATGATCGCCGCCATCTCACGACAGGTCGTATAATGATTTTCCTCATAAAGTCCCGTACAGTTGGTAAAATTCGTTTGCGAAAGTCCCAGTGATTGCGCTCTTTGATTCATCTTGGTGACAAATCCGTCCTCGCCGCCGCCAAACCGATTTGCCAACAGCCAGCAAGCTACGGTATCGGATTTGTAATTGACCAGAAAAAGCGCGTCCTCCACGGTAATCTGATCACCTGCCTGCCATCCGCCCAAGGTCGAAGCACCCTTACTCGTTCGAAAGCCGTTTACCGTCACCGTATCGGTTTCCTTAGTGTTCAGTGCCTCCAGCATTTCAGGCGTTACCGTCAGAAGCTCGGTCGGATCGGTCGCCGCCTCACAAGCAACCAGCACCGTCATCACCTTGGTCATCGACGCGGGATAAACCTTGGTATCGGATTCACGCTCAAAAATCGATGCCCCCGCGCTCACGTCCACAAGAATTGCCGCATCGGATTTCAAACTACTATCTTCACGAATCACGCCCACCGCCGAACTGCTTCGATACGAACCACTCGCAGTTTGCGATGGAAAACTCAAAAATTTTGCCTTGATTGCCGCACCGCTTGGCAACTCATTCGTTTGTACCGGCTCCTTTTTTTGGGTGCCGTCCCCCCCGTCACTTTCGGGAGATTCGGTCGGAGCGACGAGCAAAGCGATGCAAAGAATCATCAGACTGATCACGAGAAGCACCGCCGTGATGACCGTCGTAATGATCAGACCCTTTGGCGGAGCACATTTTTCGGGCAAACGAATCGGACGTCCGACAAACCGTTGCGGCTGTGGCGAAGTCTTCTTCGGTGTTTGTTGTTGATTCATGGCTTGATATCCTTTATTTTTCAAAAATTCCGTATTTTTATTGTATCATATTTCGTGTTGGATTTCAATAGTATAAAATATTTTTTTGCTGCTTTCTTTTGCCCACTTCTCTTTTTTGTGTTGCTTTCTTTTGCCTACTTTTCTTTCCCGAAAGAAAAGTAGGGTGCTGCTTTCTTTTGCCTACTTTTCTTTCCCGAAAGAAAAGTAGGAGAGGAGCGACGATGTCGCTCCTCTCCACTACTATCTATTCCTCATACAGCTTGCACTGTGTTTTGACCTAAATGGTTTTATATAAAAATTTATACGAAATCCCATTGGGAAAATGAGTGATAGGTTTGCAAAATAAGATCTTATTTTGCGTAATCCACGGCACGGCTCTCGCGAATCAGATTGATCTTAATCTGTCCGGGATACTTCACTTCTTCCTGAATCTTCGCCGCCATCTCGCGTGCGATCAGCTTCATGCCGTCATCGTTGACCTCTTCGGGCTTGACCATAACGCGAATCTCACGTCCTGCCTGAACGGCAAACGCCTTGTCCACACCGCTAAAGCCCTTCGCGATCTCCTCGATCTTCTCGAGTCTCTTAATGTAGTTCTCCAAATCCTCGCGGCGAGCTCCGGGACGGGCAGCGGAAATCGCATCCGCAGCCTGAACAATCACTGCCGTCATGGTCTGAGGCTCCACGTCACCGTGATGCGCCTCAATGGCATGGATTACCTCGCGGCTCTCCTTATACTTCTTTGCAAGGTTCACACCAAGCTCGGTGTGCGTTCCTTCCATTTCGTGCGTCTGCGCCTTTCCGATATCGTGCAGAAGTCCTGCGCGCTTCGCCGTCGCACTGTCAATGCCGAGCTCATCGGCAATCATTCCTGCGATCAAAGAAACCTCGATCGAATGCTTGAGCACGTTCTGACCGTAGCTGGTTCTGTATTTCAGTCGACCAAGCATACGAACAAGCTCGGGATGGATTCCGTGAATACCGACGTCGAACGTTGCGCGCTCGCCCGCCTGCTTCATTCCCGCTTCGACCTCCTTGGTCGCCTTTTCCACGGTCTCCTCAATTCTGGTGGGATGAATTCGTCCGTCAGAAATCAGCTTTTCGAGCGTCTGACGAGCGATCTCTCTACGTACGGGATCAAAGCCCGAAAGCGTAATTGCTTCGGGAGTATCGTCGATGATGAGCTCCACACCCGTCAGCTTTTCGAGCATCTGAATGTTTCTTCCCTCTCGACCGATGATTCGTCCCTTCATATCCTCGTTGGGCAGGGACACAACCGACACCGTGCTTTCCGCAACGTGGTCTGCCGCACATCTCTGAATTGCCAGAGAAATAATGTTTTTTGCCTTGGTATCGGCTTCTTCTTTGAATTGCGCCTCAAGATCCGACATTCTCTGCGCCAGCTCATGCTTGATCGCAGATTCGACTCTCGAGAGCAGCTCTTCCTTTGCTTCTTCCGCGGAAACACCCGAAATCTCTTCCAGAATCACCATTTCCTTGGCACGAAGTTCCTCGATCTGTACACGAAGCTCTTCGTTTTCCTTCAGCTTCTTATCGAGCTGTTCGTTCTTTTTCTCAAGGTTTTCGGTCTTTTTGTCCAGATTTTCTTCTTTCTGGGTCAAGCGTCGTTCCATTCGGGAAATTTCCGAACGGCGTTCCTTGAGTTCCTTTTCTGCTTCATTGCGCTGCTTGAGAATTTCTTCTTTTGCGCTGAGCAGAGCTTCCTTGCGTTGCGTTTCGGCTGCCTTTGCGCCTTCCTCGCGAATTCGCTTTGCTTCTGCTTCTGCCGAACCGATCTCGGCTTCTGCTTTCGTTTGACGCCGTTTATAGCCCACTTTAAAGAACACAGCACTGCTGGCTACGCCCAAAACGGCTACGACGGCGGTAACAATCCACTCCAATAAAAACACCTCCTTTGTTTTATTCTGTTATCAATGATTGTTAGGTATCAAAAATATATAATATCGGCATTTTAGATACACATTAATATTTTACACGATTTTCAGCGATTTGTCAAGATCTTTTTGCGAATCTGCCCAAGTTCACAAATGTTCTTGACAAAAACGTAAAAATCGTGTATCATAAAATTAATCCATTCATAAGGAGTTTTTTATGAAAAAAATTATTTTATCTTGGCTTTTGATTCTGTGTCTCATCTTACCCAGTGTCCTTGTCGCATGTGACGATACGGCAACCGTTCCGTCCAAAACCGAAACGGAAAGCACAGAGGAAGAAACCACCACAGAAAAGCAAGATCCGCCCGAGCAACCGAACGAGCCGGAAAATCCCAACAATAATAGCGGCACCAACAATAACGACAATCCCAATAAGCCCTCAATCTCCCTCCCCATCTATCCCCGTCCTTCCAACGTCCGCACCTATCCGTTGACCGAGCAAACCGCAGGCATTAAGGTTCTCGGCGAACGCCGTGCGAAGATTGACGGCTGTATTACCATGGACTGGACGGGCGCGGGCGTTGAATTTAACGTTGATCTGAATACGAAATCTACCGTCTCTTTTGTTGCAAAATCCAACGATCCCTGCTATTTCAAGGCATACGTGGACGGAGTACTTTGGAAGAACGGAACCTCGAACTACTTTACCGTGGCCAAAGAAAACACCACGCTGGAGCTCAAGAATATTCCCTACGGAAAGCACGCCATCCGTCTCGTGAAGGCAACCGGATACACCCTCGCACTCGCACAGCTCTATTCGGTCACGCTCGACGGAACAATCAGCGAAACCACCCCCGCAAAGAACGATCTTTACATCGAATTTCTCGGCGACAGCATCTCCTGCGGTTGGGGTATTATGGGAAATTACGACGGAACTTATGAGTCACAGGACGGAACGCAGGCATATCCCTACCGTTTGGCAACGCGTCTGAATGCCGACTACTCGATTCTCGCACTTTCGGGCAGAGGCGTCATTTACGGTTCTCCCAACTTTGACAAAAACTATCTGCACGCAAGTCCGAGCCGTTCCACCGCCGAGCACGATTTTGCAAGACAGGCAGACATCGTCATCATCAACCTCGGAACCAATGAGGAAGGCAATAACGCAAGCGCATCGGATTTCGGAGCGGGCTACCTCCGACTCCTCGAGACGATCTTCCAAAAGAACGGTGACGACTGTGCCGTCTACTGCCTGTACGGAGCGATGAACAGCGCGTACAGTGCTCGAATTCACGAAGCCGTCAACGCATATCTCGCTTCGCATACCAACGCAAAGATTTATACGCTTCAGCTCGAACGCTCTACCACTCCCGGCGGCTCGCCTACGTGGGGACATCCCGGCTTCGGCGACAACACCAAGTACCTCTTCGCCATCGAAGCGAAGCTCAATGAAACTTACTTCAATCAATAAGCAACAAAAAAGAACCGTCCGATCGGACGGTTCTTTTTTGTTATCATTCAAAGAATTAGCCAAGCTTTGCCTGGTTGATCTTAATGCCGGGGCCCATCGTGCTTGCGATGACACAGCTCTTAATGTACTGACCCTTCGCAGCGGCGGGCTTTGCCTTGATAACAGCGCCAACGAGCGTGTTGAAGTTCTCAGTGAGCTTCTCTACACCGAAGGATGCCTTACCGATGGGGCAGTGGATGATGTTGGTCTTGTCGAGACGGTACTCGATCTTACCTGCCTTCGCCTCGTTGACTGCACGAGCAACGTCGGGAGTAACGGTACCAGCCTTCGGAGAGGGCATCAATCCCTTAGGACCGAGAACCTTACCGAGCTTACCGATGACACCCATCATATCGGGGCTTGCAACAACAACGTCGAAATCGAACCAGTTTTCCTGAACGATCTTATCAGCGTACTCAACGCCGCCTGCGTAGTCAGCGCCTGCATCGAGTGCCTTCTGAACGTTGTCACCCTTTGCGAATACGAGAACCTTTACGTTCTTACCCGTTCCGTTGGGAAGAACGACGGCACCTCTGACCTGCTGGTCAGCGTGACGCGAGTCAACTCCCAAACGGATGTGAATCTCAATGGTTTCATCAAACTTTGCCTTGGACGTCTGGCAAACCAGATCCAATGCCTCAGAGGGGTCGTAAACCTTGCTCTTATCAATCAGCTTTGCGCTATCAATATACTTCTTTCCCATTGTTCAAACCCTCCTTAGTCCTCAACGACAACGCCCATGCTGCGTGCGGTACCTGCGATCATGCTCATCGCGGTATCGATGTTCGCTGCGTTCAGGTCGGGCATCTTCGTTTCTGCGATCTTGCGAACCTGCTCCTTGGTGATCGTAGCCACCTTGGTCTTGTTCGGCTTTGCGGAACCCGACTCGATTCCTGCTGCCTTCTTGATCAGAACGGGAGCGGGAGGAGTCTTGGTGATAAAGGTGAAGGAGCGGTCTGCGTAAACCGTGATAACAACAGGAATTACGAGTCCGATGTCATTCTTCGTTCTTTCGTTGAATTCCTTCGTAAATACGGGAATTGCAACACCGTACTGACCGAGAGCCGGTCCTACGGGAGGCTGCGGGGTAGCCTTACCGGCGGGCAACTGCAGCTTGATATAGCCCATAACTTTCTTTGCCATTTTAAATTACCTCCAATGTGGTGAATTTGCGGGAGAATTCCAAATATTTTTCTCCCTCCCACGTACTTGTGATCGTTCGATCACTGCTGTGCGAGCTTGACCACTTCTGCGTCGAGCTCAACAGGCATATCGCGGCGACCTCTTTTAATGAGTACCGTGATTTTCTTCAGATCCTCGGAAACTGCCTGTACCGTACCCGTGTAACCCTCAAAGAGTCCGTCGCAAACCACGACGTTATCTCCCTCCTTGACCACAAGCTCTGTGCGCTTGGTATCAAAGTTCAGGAAATCAACCTCGGCGTCGCTCAGGGGCGTCGGTCTGGATCCGGGGCCTACGAATCCCGTCACACCGGTAATGTTACGAACCGCGTGCCAGCTCTCCTCCGTCATCGTCATCTTAATATAGACGTAGCAGGGGAAGATTTTCATCTCAACTTCTTTTTCCACATCGCCGTTCTTTTCAATCACGGTTTCCACAGGAATACGAATGTCGAAGAATAAATGATTCAGGCCTCTGTTTTCGATGATTTTTTCAAGGCTTGCCTTTACCTTGTTTTCATAACCGGAATACGTATGCGCCACATACCATCTCGGTCCAACGTTCATTTCGTTGATATCGCTCATATCAACCTCTTACTTTGCGAAGAGATCGGTCAAAGCCATGATTCCGTGAGAAAAAGCGTAGTCCAGCGCGGCGATCATAACCATGCAGACTGCAACGATTACAAGTACGACTGCCGTATTCTTGAGAACCTGCTTCCACGAGGGCCAAACGATCTTCTTTACTTCGCTCTTGAAACCGCGCCAAGCCTCACGGACCTTGCCCGTTTTCTTTTCCTTTTTCGGCTTCTTCTCGGTTTCAGCGACCTTCTTTTCCTTCTCTGCCATCATTCTTCCTCCAAATCACTTAGATTCTTTGTGAAGAGTGTGCTTACGGCAGAAACGACAGTACTTCTTGAGTTCGAGTCTGTCAGGGTCATTCTTCTTGTTCTTCTTCGTGTCATAGTTTCTCTGCTTGCACTCGGTGCAGACCAGAGTGATCTTGACTCTTGCTTCATTAGCCATATTAGCGGCACCTCCCATTTCAAATTATTCTCTTTCCTCTTCGGGAAAGACTGTGTACCTCCCTCACCGAGCAAGTGTTGCCCCGAACCGTTCGGTTTGGCGCAGCGGGCACAACAAAAAAGCCTACTCGCAGAGGTAAAACCTATTATATCACTTTGCAAGTCCCTTGTCAAGAGTTTTTTTCGATTTTTTCAACTTTTTTGATATTTTCGCAAAAAAGAGGAGCGATCTCGCTCCTCTTTTTTCTTTTTACAACAATTACTCTGCGTCGATCACGTCAAGATCGTCCTCGGAAACAAGGCACTCAAACTTTGCGCCGCACGCAGGGCAGCGAAGCTCTTCGGGATCGACCGTACTGTCAAAGCAGATCTCCTCACCGCACGCAGGACACTCAACCTCAAAGAAGTCCTCGTCCTCACAGCAGCAATCACAGTCGTCGCAATCACAGTCGTCACAATCGCAGTCGCAATCGTCACAGTCGCATTCGTCGTCAAGAAGGATCTCCTCCACGTCACCGAGATCCTCGTCCAGCTCCTCGCAGTATGCAAATGCCGTGTCGATTCTCTCATCCATCTCTGCAATCTCGTCTGCCATATCCGACACAAGGTCGATCAGCGCCGAGATCAGCTTGCCCTCCTTGGTGCTCGCGTCCAGCGCGACGCCGTCAGCAAGACCCTTGAGGTATGCAGCTCTTTCGGTCAGATTCATATCCTACCTCCCGAATTATGCGCGAGAGAGATACTCGCCCGTTCTGGTGTCGATCTTCAGAACCTCGCCCTCGTTGATGAAGAGCGGAACCTTGATGACAGCACCCGTCTCCAGCGTTGCGGGCTTGAGGGTGTTGGTTGCGGTGTTACCTGCAAAGCCGGGATCGGTCTGGGTTACCTGGAGCTCTACGAACGTGGGAGGCTCAACCGCAAAGACGTTACCCTTGTAGGAAAGAATCTTGCAGAGCATTTCTTCCTTCACGAACTGGAAGCTCTCGGGCAGCTTGTCGCTGTTGAGAGGAACCATATCAAAGGTTTCCATATCCATAAAGTAATACAGATCGCCGTCGCTGTAGGAATACTGCATTTCCTTTCTTTCAATATAAGCATTCTCAAACTTGTCCGTAGGGCTGAAAGTTCTTTCAATCACCGAACCCGTGATAACGTTCTTGATCTTCGTACGAACGAACGCCGCACCCTTACCGGGCTTTACGTGCTGGAACTCGATAACCTGATACACGTTACCGTCCATATCAAACGTAATACCATTCTTAAAATCGCCTGCTACTACCATTTTTATATCCTCCGAAAAATATTTTCTGCCTGTGCACAAAGCATGCGCACATATCAATTCAGTTTATTTTACACCATTTTTAAAAAAATTTCAAGTCCTTTTTTGATTTTTTTCAAGTTTTCCCCATATTTTTTTGATTTTTTTCTAATTTTTCCCTTTTTGCGAAAAAAATCAAATAAAAGCACCCCTCTTTTTCAAGAAATCTTGTCACTTTCGCCGTAAAATCAAAAATTCGGTTGACAAGTCCTCAAAAAAGGTTTATAATTATACTGTATAAGTATCTCATATATAATTTATTGAAATCAAAGGATTAAATCTATGAAAAGTATGACTGCCTTTGGCAGAGCGCGAAGCACGGTCGGCGGAAAGGACATCACCGTCGAGCTTCGCTCGGTCAACAACCGTTTTTTTGATTGCTCGGTCAAGCTCCCGAGAGCCTTTTCCTTTCTGGAGGAAAAGGTCAAGCCTCACCTACAGGCAGGCGGAATTTCCCGCGGTAAGGTGGACGTCTTTATTTCGATCGAAGTCGTGGATTCTCCCGACGTCCGCATCGTACTCGATGAGGGCTACGCCGAAGCTTACCTGAGTGCGCTCCGTACGCTGGGTGAAAAGTTCAACCTCCGCGACGACGTAAGCATTATGACGGTGGCGCAAAACCGCGATCTTTTCCTCATTCAAAAGCCCGAAGAGGACGTGGAGCGCGATTGGAACGATCTCGTGGTGGTGCTGAACGAAGCACTTGCCCGCTTCCTTGCGGCACGTGAAAGTGAGGGTAGCAGAATCGAAGCCGACCTGCGCGGAAAGCTTGACGCCATTCGTGAAAGAGTTGACCGCATCGAGGAACTCTCGCACGAGGACACGCAGACCTATCGCGAGAAACTCGAAACACGACTTCGTGAAATGCTTTCGGACAATCGCATCGTCTTTGACGAGAACCGCATCTTAACCGAGTGTGCCGTCTTTGCCGACCGCATTGCCATCGATGAGGAACTTGTACGTCTGCGCTCCCACTTCGTTGGCTTTGAAGAAATTCTTGCGTCGAGCGAGCCCGTCGGTCGCCGTCTGGACTTCCTCGTACAGGAGCTCAACCGCGAAACCAACACCATCGGCTCCAAGGCGCAAAACGCTGAAATCGCGCGTCTGGTCGTCGACATCAAGTGCGAGATTGAAAAGATCCGAGAGCAGATTCAGAACATCGAATAACCCCTGAAAAAAGGAAGTATTACTATGAAATTCATTAACATCGGCTTTGGCAACATGGTTGCCTCTGACCGCATCATTACCATCGTCAGCCCCGATTCCGCGCCCGTCAAGCGTCTGATTCAGGATGCGAAAGACTCGGGACGCGTCATCGACGTTTCCTGCGGACGCAGAACGCGCTCGGTCATCATCACCGACAGCGAGCACGTAATTCTCTGTGCGATTCAGGCAGAAACCATTGCCAACCGCCTCGAAAACAACCTCACCGAGGACGAGGAAGAGCCCGAGGAATAATCGGACTTGCCAAGGATAGGAAGAAGAAAAAAGAGGTACGCTATGAAACAAGGACTTATGATTGTCATTTCAGGTCCCGCAGGCAGTGGCAAGGGGACGGTCAACGCTCACCTGCTCGCCTCGGGAGATTTCGTCTACTCGGTTTCCGCCACCACGCGTGCACCACGTGCGGGAGAGGTCGACGGAGTAAATTATCACTATATTACGAGAGAAGAATTTCTCGACCGCATCGAATCGGGAGATATGCTTGAATACACCGAATATTGCGGAAACTTCTACGGAACACCGAAAAAGGAAGCCGAGGAGGTACTCGCCTCGGGCAAAAACCTCATTCTCGAGATCGAGGTTGAAGGCGCGCGCAACGTCAAGGCTCGCTATCCCGACGCCGTACTGATTCTGCTTCTCCCGCCTTCTTTCGCGACGCAGGAAGCAAGACTTCGCGGCAGAGCGACCGAGACTGAGGAAAAGATCCGCGAGAGATTGACGAGAACCCGTGAGGAGCTTCTCGAAGCCGAGCACTACGACTACGTCGTTTACAACCGCGACGGATGCGACCGTGAGGCGGCAGACGAGATCCGCGCCATTCTCACCGCAGAGCGCGCAAGCCTTCGCCGCAACGCAGGCGTTGCCGAGCGTTACTTTGCAAACTAACAATTTATATTACATAAACACTAAACCATAAAGGAGAAACCTATGCTTTACCCTACCATCAAAGAACTCACCAACGATGAATTCAACCGCTACGAGCTGGCTCTTGCGACTGCAAAGTGTGCCAGACTGATCACCGACGAATACGTCAGACAGAGAACGGTTGCCGAGGCGGCAAGCGCCAACAACAAGGACGCAGAGCGCAACCTCGTCAACATGATCAACAAGGAATACCGCGACGAAAAGGCGGTTAAGAATGCCATTACCAAGATCCACGCGGGTGAATTCAAGATCATTCACACCGAGGAAGCTGTCGAGGAGCTCCCCGAAGAGACGACTGAGGCAGAAGCAGAATAATTTCGAAGAACACCATAGAAAAGGAGGGATCGTGATGGAATACGCGGGTGTCTATCTTTTGGACCATCCATACTGTTTGGACCGCAGTTTCGACTATCATATCCCTCCCTCTCTTTCCAATGAGGTACGCGAGGGTGATTTCGTCGTCGTCCCGTTTGGCACTGCCAACCGTCCGAAGATCGGTCTTCTGACCGCTCGAAAATCCGCCCCCGAACAAGCGAGCACCGCCACCAAGCCGATCCTTGCCGTTTGCGACCGTTCGCTGTCGCTCGGAGAGGAAGGTCTGGGGCTTTGTTTCTTTATGAAGGAGCAGACCCTCTGCACCGTCGGCGACGCCGTGCGCGCGATGATGCCGATCGCCGCGCTTTCCCGTCCCGAAGAAATCTACCGTATCGCTGCCGAGATCGGACAGGAGCTCTCCTCTCTGCGCGAGGACGCCGCAGAGCTGTTGGAAATGATCCGCCGACGAGGCATCGTGCGCCGAACTTTTTTGCAAAAGCAATTTGGTGCCAAAACCGACGCGCTTCTCAAAAAGCTGATCGCAGGCGGCTGGATTTTGCGGGACTTCGAGCTTGTCGTATCCGAACCAAAGACCGAAGCTCTCTGCTCCCTTGCCGTTGACCGCGCCCGTGCGGACGCCATCATCAAAGGAATTGACGGAGAAATTCATCTTCGCTCGGCGGCGCACGTCACCATTCTGCGGTATCTGGTAGATGCAACCGACGACGAGATTTCCGAGCACGCACTGTGCGAAGCCTGCCACGTTACGCGAGCACAGGTAGATGCTCTGATCACAAAAGGTCTCGTCCTTCGCCGAAAAAAAGCGATTGACCGAAGTCTGCCGAAGCAGAAGAAGAAAGAGCTCCCGCCCATCGTCCTCAGCGACGAGCAAGCCGAAGCACTTTCCACCCTCACTTTCCTCTCCGACGCAGGAGAGCCGCGCGCGGCACTCTTGCACGGTGTCACGGGAAGCGGAAAAACCTCGGTGATGATGAAGCTGATCGACCACGTGCTCGAAAAAGGAAAGAGTGCTATCGTGCTTCTGCCCGAAATTGCACTGACCCCGCAGACGCTGGAAATTTTCTGTTCCCGCTACGGCGACCGCGTTGCCATTCTTCATTCGGGACTTTCGGCAGGCGAGAAGATCGACACCCACCGCCGCATTCGCGAGGGCGGTGCCGACGTTGTCCTCGGAACACGCTCCGCCGTCTTTGCCCCGCTTGCCAATTTAGGTCTTATCGTCATTGACGAAGAGCAGGAGCATACCTACAAATCCGATTCCAACCCCAAATATCACGCAAGAGATATCGCGCGTTACCGCTGTAAACAGCACGGAGCGATGATGTTACTCGCCTCTGCTACGCCCTCGTTTGAGAGCTACCATAAGGCAAAGAGCGGTGTGTACACCCTCGTTCCCCTGAAGCACCGCTACGGCGGTGCGGAGCTCCCCCGCGTGACGGTTGCCGATATGCGTACCGAAAGCAGTCTTTCGCCGCTTGGCACACTGCTCGCGAAAAAGCTCTACGAAAATTCCGAACAAAAAAACCAATCCATCCTCTTCCTCAACCGCAGAGGATATCATAATTTCGTCAGCTGTCGCAGCTGCGGAGAGGCAATTCTCTGCCCCACCTGTAGTGTTTCGATGACCTATCATACGGTAGGAAATTCCTATGATCGCGGCGAGCTTCGCTGTCATTGGTGCGGCAAACGAACGGCACTTCCCGATACCTGCCCCTCGTGCGGCAGTGAGCACCTCGGACGAATGGGATTTGGCACGCAACGTGTCGAGCAAGAGCTCGACAGTCTGCTTCCCACCGCAAAAATCCTTCGAATGGATGCCGACTCGACCACCGCGAAGGATGCCTACGAGGAAATGCTCGGCACCTTCCGCCGACGCGAAGCCGACGTTCTGCTCGGCACGCAAATGGTTACCAAAGGGCACGACTTTCCCGACGTCACGCTCGTTGGCGTACTTTCGGCGGACGCGTCTCTGTATCTCGACGACTACCGCGCCGCCGAGCGCACCTTCTCGATGATCACGCAGGTCATCGGAAGAGCAGGTCGCGCAGGAAAAGCGGGAGAGGCGGTCATTCAAACCAATAATCCCGACCACGAGTGCATCCGACTTGCCTGCGCGCAGGACTACGAACGCTTTTACGAAGCCGAAATCCGTCTTAGAAAACTGCTCGTATTCCCCCCCTTCTGCGATATGGTTCTGCTTCAGCTTACCTCATCGGACGAAGCCGAGCTCTCACGAGCCTCGGTACGCCTCTCGGAGCGACTGGCAGAACTGACAAAAAAGGAATTTTCCGACGTTCCCACCGTCTCCTACGGGCCCTTTGAAGCACCCGTCTACAAGGTGGAAAACAAATACCGCATGCGAATGATCGTCAAGTGTCGACTCAACCGACGCTCGCGCGCGCTCTTCGCGACACTGCTCTCGGAATTTTCCAAGGTATCCGAGCGTACACTCATCCTTTCGATTGATTTTAACCCATCCTCATTATAAACAATAAGATTTTAGAAAGAAAAAACCATTCATATTTGGAGAAGATTATGGCAAAACTGAAAATAGTCAAGGTCGGCGATCCCGTACTTCGCAAAATCTGCCGTCCCGTAGATTGCATTACCCCGAGAATTCTTACCCTGCTTGACGATATGATCGAAACGATGCACGCCGCCAACGGTGTCGGACTTGCCGCACCGCAGGTCGGCATTCTTCGCCGTATCGTCGTCATCGAAACCGAAGAGGACGGACTCTTCGAGCTCATCAATCCCAAGATCATCGCCTATTCGGGCGAGCAGGAGAGCGAAGAGGGCTGTCTGTCGGTCCCCGGTCGTTGGGGCATTACCCGCCGTCCGATGCACGTCACGGTACGCGCGATGAACCGCAAGGGCGAGACGGTGGATTATACCGGCTCGGGACTGCTTGCCAAGGCATTCTGCCACGAGCTCGACCACCTCGACGGTAAGCTCTATACCGACTGCGCGATCCGTATGCTTGACAACTAAGAGGTAAAACCATGAAGATTTTATTTATGGGAACCCCCGATTTCGCGGTGTTCTCGCTCAAAGCTCTCTACGACGCGGGGCACGAAATTCTCGGTGTCGTTACTCAGCCCGATAAACCGAAAGGACGCGGCTATCAGATGATGCCGCCGCCCGTCAAGGTAGAAGCAGAAAAGCTTTCTCTGCCCGTCTATCAGCCGAATACTCTCAGGGACGAAGCCTTCGCTTCCCTTCTTTCGGAGCTCTCCCCCGAGGTCATCGTCGTCGTTGCCTTCGGAAAAATTCTGCCGAAAAACGTGCTCGATTTTCCGAAGTACGGCTGCATCAATGTTCATGCTTCCATTCTTCCGAAATACCGCGGTGCCTCACCGATTCATTATGCAGTTCTCAACGGTGATGAAGTAACGGGAGTTACTGTTCAGCAGATGGATGAGGGTGTTGATACCGGAGATATTCTCAGAGTCGAGACCGTTGATATCGGTATCAATGATACTACAGAACATATGTATGAAGTATTGGCTCCGTTAGGCGCAAAAGCAATGCTTGATACAATTGAACTTATCGAAAAAGGACAGTTAACACCAATAAAACAGGATGAGACACTGGCAACGCATGTCGGTCTTTTATCAAAAGACATCAGCGATGTTGATTGGGAATGTTCTGCTTTTGATATTCACAACAAAATCAGAGGGCTTTATTCTTGGCCGGGTGCATCTACTGTAATTTTTGGCAAA
>JAZRLS010000004.1:0-3104 GCA_045646945.1 Eubacteriales bacterium
CAAGGTTCCCGTAAAATAATCGGAATAAGCATAACAAAAACGCCCCAAAGGGGTGCTTTCCGTAGAGCAGTTTTATCTGCCGATATAAAAGCAATCTCGTAGGTGCGATTCACGAATCGCCCACCCAAAATCTTGCAAAAATCAAACGGGCGATCCGTGACTCCCCCCTACAACAAAAGGACAGAGATTTTTCGTCTCTGTCCTTTTTCACACGCCTTGCCCCTACGGTTTTGAGGGGGAATACCGTCCGTGCGTCGAACGTACCAACAAATAATTTTCAACAAACCGGTAGGGGTCGGCGCCCACGACGACCCGTGACGATGGAATTGACACAAAGATCAGAACGGACGACCAATGGTCGCCCCTACGGTGGTAATCTACCGCCGTCGGTGCGTTGAACCTACCAAAGTACGGTCTTTACCAAGGCTCGCCCTTTGGGAGAGCTGTCACCGAACGGTGACTGAGAGGGTATTTCCGCAAAGAACCCTCTCCGTCACGCTACCGCGTGCCACCTCCCCCGAAGTGGGAGGCTTTGGAGATGTGCCGCCGTCGGTGCGTCGAACACATACAAGAGAGAGGCTCCCTTTACTCAAGGGAGCCTCTTTGTCGGTCAGCCGTTCTTCATTCTGCCGCAGCCCTTGTCAAACGACGGGTTGCAGGCGTAGAAATTCTTGCTGTCGAGATGGTCTTGCGTGATGCGCAGGGCATCGCCGAAGCGGTCAAGATGAAGTAGCATATTTTCTAACGAAAATCTACTTTTTATTCTCAGCATCCATCATTTTCACAATGTTTGACAACCCTTCGTCAAAATCAAGATAGAGTTTATTTTCGGTTTTCAAACTACACATAAATGTCTGGAGTGTATCAAAAGATACAAAATGCGTTGCAGAAACTATAATATTATCCCCCGAACTGATTTCACCGTAAAAATCATTTGAAATCAAAACATCGTTGTTTTCTTTACAGACTTTTAAATAAATATATTCTTCACTTATCATTTCATCGGTCATCCAATCAGCAATGCCGCCGTAAAAGTTAATAAAAGTTTCGCGTGAATCGCAATAGACCACTATATATACTGTGTCTGATTCATCAAGTTCTATATCGGTTGTGTATACCCCTTGCTTTTTAGTGTCAGCATCCCAGTATTCAAACCCTTTAACTATCATAGAAAATTCATCATATAATTCAGGATTTGATAAATGTTGATACAATGTTTTGCCATACGGTTTGCAAGATGTTAAAAGTGTAGTCATGAATAAAATGACAACTAATAAGTTTAAAGTACCTGATTTTTTCATATTGTTAACTCGCTTTTTATTTGTCGCTTTGGATTAATGTAATTATACTATAAAATCCTGCAAAAGTCAAGGACGGCTTGATTTCTCAAACCGTCCCATATTTTCGGGTTGTTTATCTGTTTTTCATCTTTCCGCAGCCCTTGTCAAACGACGGGTTGATGGCGTAGAAATTCTTGGAATCGAGGTTATCTTGCGCGACGCGGAGCGCGTCGCCGAAGCGCTGATAGTGCACGATCTCTCGCTCGCGCAGGAATTTGATCGGGTCGCGGACGTCGGGATCGTCGGTAAGCCTCAGAATATTGTCGTAGGTCGTGCGCGCCTTTTGCTCGGCGGCAAGATCCTCGTTGAGGTCGGTGAGAATGTCCCCCTTGACGCCGACGTACTTCATATCAAAGGGCACGCCTGACGCGGCAACGGGATAGAGTCCCGTGGTGTGGTCCACAAAATAGGTGGCAAAGGGACTCTTTTCAATCTCCTCGGGGGTGAGGTTTCTCGTCAGCTGATAGAGAATCGCGGCAATCATTTCGAGGTGCGCGAGCTCCTCGGTGCCAACGTCCGTCAGAATTCCCGTGACCTTGTCATAGGGACAGGAATATCTCTGGTGCAGATAGCGCATTGAGGCGGCGAGCTCTCCGTCGGGACCGCCGAGCTGAGAAATAATGACCTGCGCGAGCTGAGGATTGGGGTTCTTGATTTTTACGGGGTATTGCAATTTCTTTTCATAAAGCCACATAACGATGTCTTCCTTTCTGAATCTCTCTGAATGTCACTTAATTGGCGTCGGCTTCCCACGGCCACGGACCGCGGATCCAGTCCCACGCATCGCGACTTGCGTTCTCGAAGCTCGTTATCGGCATACGGCAGTCCTCGGCGAGTGCACGGCAGAGTGCCTCTCTCTCCGAAAGAAGCTTGTGATAGTGCGCGAGTGCCTCACGGCAATCGGGATAGGCATCGAGATAGAGTACGGTATCTACGATGGAAAAATCAAGGCTTCGGAGCTTTGCGAGAAGCTCACGACAGCGTGCCGAGGGAATGGCAGGGGTTTGATTGCAACCGCATCCGCCACTGTTTTGCGGGGGCAGAGAGGGGGAAAGATTTGCCGCCGCGCGGCTTTGTCTTCTGCGATCAACCATGGCAGGCACCTCCTTTTCGGCAAGCTCCGCCGTTGGCGACACTTTCCCCGAGGAAGGGGAGGTCGAGCTCGCGGAAGATAGTTCCTTGCCGCAGCGCGGTATCGCGGTCATAGAGATGGCGGAATTCCTGCAGGGGGGCATAGACCATTCCGACGGGATGGTCGCGCAGTCCCCAGGTGTCACGGGGCATACAGGAGGATTGGTCGTGATCGTGATTGTGGTTGTGGTCGTGGTTGTGGTTGTGGGAAATTTCGCTCGGAGGAAGATCGGGCAGAGGGCGTTCCTCTGCGCCGCGAAAACCGTTCGGTTCGAGCATTCTGCGGAGCATATCGTCCCCGATGCGATCTCTTGGTGTCAAGGTGTCGTTGTTGTCCATATACATCGTTGTCATCTACCTTTCTGATTTTGGATGCGTTGGATCCTTGCATCCTTCGAAGGCGGTTGCCTTCAAGAGCAGTATATGTTTTTTCGCTCCAAAAGGTCAAGGGAGATGAAGGAGGAAGAATCAAGATGCGTCGAACGCAGAAGGGAACGAATCTCCACCAAGCCTCCCTCCGAGAGGTGATGCCGCAAGCGGCGTCGAGTTTTCTTCGAAAACATCGAGGTGTCACCGTTAGGTGACGGAAGGAGTGAGCGTGACGGTGGAATTTGTACAAATATCATTCTGCCC
>JAZRLS010000005.1:0-90694 GCA_045646945.1 Eubacteriales bacterium
TATAATCGTAATCTCTGTCATTGATGTATTGCATTACAAAAACTCCTTTTTCTTGAATTTATTAATTTCATTATAGCAAAGAAAAAATTTTTGTCTATGAAGAAAAGAAAACACTTGACGAAATCGAAACAAAAGTGTATAATAAAGAAAAGATCACCGAAAGGAAGCGAAACAATGACCGAGCAATGGAAAAAGTTGAGTGTCAGGAAGATCACATTGGCAATGTGGGTGCTTCCGAGATTTGGAAAGACCTATCACGAAAACCGTCCCGCGCACGGGCTTGTTCTGAATGACGGGGGAAAGGATAATACCTATTTTTTCTCGGACGGAAGAGTGCTTCATACCAAGGGGAACGAGCTCTATTATTTGCCCAAGGGCTCAACCTACCGTGTCAAAAGTGCCGATAACAGCAACTGCTATGCCATCAATTTTGATGCCGAGCTTTCGGAAGAGCCGTTTTCGATCCCGATCCGCGATCCCGAGCCGATGAGAAAATTATTCCGCAATGCGGCAAAGGAATGGAAGGCGCACGCAGACACGCGGGAGCTTTCGGCAATGAGCGCGCTCTATGAGATCGTTCGTCTGATGGTCAAGGAAAACGAGAGGGAGTATCACCCCAGCGGACATACAGACCTACTTGCTCCTGCGATGAAAGCCATTGAAACGAGGTTTTCCGAAAATTCGTTGAGTGTGGCGGAGCTTGCCGAGACGTGCGGCGTGAGCGAGGTCTATTTTCGGAAGATCTTTCAGGATCAGTTTGGTGTTACCCCCAAGGAATATCTGATTCGTATGAGGATCGAATATGCAAAATCCTTGCTTCTTTCGGAACAGTTTACCGTGAGTGAGATTGCCACACTTTGCGGATATTCGGAGCCGTGCCATTTTTCAAGAGAATTTTCAAAGAGGGTGGGCGTGTCCCCCAATCAATATACGAAATAAAGAAAAGCCAAGATCGTATCGATCTTGGCTTTTGCTATGTGTACCCTTTTACGAAAAAATCTTGCGAAGCTTTTGCATCGTTTCGGTATCGGGGGTGGGGAAGGTGACAAGCTCTTTGCCGAGTGCCAGACATTTTCCCTCTCCCATCGTATGGTAGGGTAAAAGCTCGACCTTTTCGGTCGTTCCGTGCTCGTCGAGAAACTCCTTGATTTTTCTCATTTCGTTCTCGTCGGCATTCACGGTTGGGATCGTGGGAATTCGAATCCAGATTGGTGCGCCTGCGGAGAGAAGCTTTGCAAGGTTTTCTAGGATTCGCTCGTTACCGACACCGACGTATTGCTTGTGAACTTCGGTGTCAAATGCTTTGACGTCATAGAGGAAGAGATCGGTGTAAGGGAGAATTCGCTCAAAATATTCGTACGGCACGTGACCTGCCGTATCGACGGCGGTATGAATGCCGTTTTCCTTGCAACGCTTCAGAATTTCTTCCAAAAAGTCGATTTGGAGCATACATTCCCCGCCCGAAAAGGTGACGCCGCCGCCCGAGTTTTCGTAAAAGGCGCGGTCGCGGAGGATTTCCTCCATAACCTCGTCGACACTCATTTCCTTGCCGTAAATTTTACGGGCGTCGGTAGGGCAATAGAGAGTACACGCGCCGCAAAGGGTACATTTCTCCAAGTGGTGCGGGCATTTTTCTTTGCACTTTCCGCAACCCGTACAGCGGCTCTTGAAAAAGGCAAGCTCGGGCTCGCGTTTTTGGCTTTCGGGGTTGTGGCACCACGCACAGCGCAGATTACAGCCCTTGAAAAAGACGGTGGTTCGAATGCCGGGGCCGTCCACAAAGGAGCTTCGTTCAATATCAAAAATCGTAGCGGTCATAAAAATTCCTTTATTAAAACGTATGTTTGTCTTGCCCGAAAATAATTTCCTTGGGAAGGAGCGCGGTAAAGGCTTCCTCGCCAAAAAGATCGGAAATGACGTAAGGGTAGATATATCTTCTCATTACTTGGTTTGGCGGTGCGAGAATGTGTTGAGCATGATAGATCGAAATCTTGCGATCGAGATCGATTGCCCAATACGCGCCTGCGGCGCCGCCCCAACCGAAGTCACAACGGATATCCCCCTCCTTGGGGGCGCGAACACCGAGTCCGTATCCGTGCGTGGAACGTTGGGTATAGGTTTCGCGCTGAGAGGGGGAGAGACGGTCGATCGCCATCAATCGAACCGTTTCGGGCTTCAGAAGCACACCCGTGCGTACGGCTTCGAGAAATTTGATATAGTCATCGACGGTCGAGATCGCTCCCGCACCGCCCGATGCGTATTCGCTACCGAGCTTGTAGGTTGTGATTGCTTTTCCGACGTTGACGATTTTTCCATCGATACATTGATACTGCTCGCAGATCGTATCAAGCTCGTCCTCGGGGAGCATCATCGTTGAATTCGGCATACCGACTCGGTTGAAGATATTCTTCTTGACGTAATCTTCAAATTTTTCGCCCGAAATTACTTCGACGAGTGCGGCGAGAACGTCGTGGCAAAGACTGTATTGCCAACGTTCCCCGGGTTCGAACTTCAGAGGTTTTTTTGCAAGATATTTTATCGTCTCGCGCGTAGGGCAACGTCCGTTCGTTTCGGCAAAGGCTTGTTTGATCTCCGTACAAGCGCAGTTGTAGCCAAAGCCCGCCGACATCTCAAAAAGGTGTTTGATGAGGATCGGTCGTGTTGCTTCGCGGATCTCTTCATCCTTTTTGATTTTCATTTCGGAGAATTCGGGCATATAGTCGGAAAGCTTGTCTTCAAGAGAAAACATTCCTTTTTCCCAAAGCTGGAGTGCCGCAACGCAGGTCAGCATCTTGGTACAGGAATAAATATTATATCGTTCCTTACCGTTCATTGGGATTTTGTTTTCAAGGTCGCTGTATCCGCCCATATGACGGAAGACGCACTTGCCGTCGTGATAGACAACGATGTCGAAGCCGGGAATGACCTCGAGAAAGGAGTCGCAGAATCTTTTGAGGTTTTCAAACATAGAGTTTTTTTCCTTTCTTGTTAAGTTCCTTCTCGTTCAAAACGCTCGATAAATTCTAATTTTGCATTGTCGGGGAGCGTGTTGAAGTAGAGGCTGAAGCCGCCGACGCGGACGATCAGGTGTGGATATGCTTCGGGATTCTCATAGGCGGCGCGCAGAGTTTTGGAAGATGCCGCGTTGACCTGAAATTGCAGTCCGCCTCTTTGAAGATAGGTGGAAATCAGAGCGGCAAGCTCTTTTTTGTAATCTCTTACGGTGTCGACGGAAAAGCTGACGTCGATGGGCTGACCGCCGAAGAACTTATGTTGCGGAAGCTTTGCCGCAGAGAGGGCAAGCGAGGTGGGGCGGATGCTTCTTGCAAAATTCGAGGAGCCTCCGTTTTTGGCAAAGGGCGTGCCTGCAAGACGTCCTTCGTAGCCTGCACCCCATTCCGAGCCATAACGAATGTTGCTCTTTAAGGTGTGCAGAGAGGGGCAGAAGTAGACGCGCCCCTGACTGTGAGAGCGAATGATTTTTTGCAGAATTTCGGCAACACGCACAGCATACTCGTCTGCCACGGAATTCTGTCCGAATTTCGGGCAAGAGAGAAGCTCTGCGCGAAGCTCCTCTGCGTTCTCAAAATTTTGTTTGAGGGCGGAATTGATTTCCGAAATCGTATATTTCTTCTGTTGGAAGACGAGCTGATCGATCGCGCAAATTCCGTCCGACACGTTGACCATTCCCATACATTCGACGGTCACGTTGTGATAGGGCGCGCCCGAAATGCGGTCGCGGCGCTCCTTGATACAGTGTTCGGTCAGAAGAGAAACAAAGGGATCGGGCATCGTTTCTTCGCTGTGCTTAGCTATGTCAAGATAGGTAGGAAGAGCGCGAGCAAGAAGATTGGTTGCCGAGCGTTCAAAGGCATCGTAGAGTGCTTCAAGCGTGGTGATCTCTTCGGGAATGGCGGGAACGCGCCACGGAAGCTCTCTTGTGACGAACGCACCGCCGTTCAGCGCGGTTTCGAGCGCGGCAGGGACCGAAAAGACACAGCCCCACATACTGTCGAATTCTTCGCCCGCAAAGCCGATGCCCATACAACTGGTATTGGCAAAGCACTTGGCTTTTTCGGGCGGAACACCTTTTTCGATCAAGGCATTGATACAGGAGCGTTCTCCGTAAAAGGTGGGTTGACCCATCGAGAACAGCGTTTCGTCGATCAGCATCTCCCAAATGTGATCGGGGGTGTGATCGGTGATTCTTGCCGCCAGAATGGGGCCGGGGAGCGAGAATTCCTTTTGACATTCAATGAGAAGCTCGGAGAGATCGTTGTATTCCTCACCACCGACGTTCAAGCAGCAAGCACCGTCGGCGTAGCTGTTGAGAAGCTCGTAGAACTCGCGGAGCATTTTTTTGGCTTGTTCTCTCGTCATTCCGTTTTTGAGAGATGCCTGATAGTAAGGATCGACGTATTGATCAAAGCGACCGAGAGAGATACTGTACCACGCATTCTCCGCGATGGGAAGCAGGAAATGGATCATCCAAATCGAAGCGAGTGCTTCGCGAAAATCCCGCGCGGGCGAAAAGGGGACGGTGGCAAGGGTGCTTTTGATCAGTTTGATTTGTTCTTGCTTTTCTTTGCTCTCTGTCAAAGTCATTTGCTCGTCAAGAAAAGAAAGTGTTCTTTGTATGAGGGCGCGAACCGAGCCGAGCGTGCTCTGCATGGCAAGAAGCATCGGATCGTTTGGCATTTTTGCGAGTTCGCACTTGATTTCATTCTCATAATGCGAAAGACCGAGCCTGAGGATTTTTTCATAGTCGACAAGTGTGTGCGCACGGTCAACGTGAGGACGGGAGCCAAAAGAGTATATATGCTCCTTGGCACGATTCAGTGCTTCGGGAATCTCTTCGTCGGGAAAAAGACGTTCGTTTTCGCACGTTTTGTCAAAGATAAACCAGCCGAAAAACTCATCGTTCTCGCGAAGCTCGGGGCGAAGATGCGAGAGCATCAGATCGAATTTTTTGACAAACCGCTCGGTCGGAGAGAGCGGTGCTAAAAGGTCGTAATATTCATTTCGAACAAAGCGTTCGATGTTACCGTCGCAGAGTTTTTTCATAGGTAGACCTCCTGTGGGAAAATTCACCTACATTATAACACACGGACTTGGAAAAAGCAAGACTTTTTTTATTCAGTAAATTATCAAAGTGTTGCCTTATTGTCACCGCCGTCGGCGACGACGGTATGACCGCAGATGATCTCGCCGTAGTCGCTCATCAGGTAAAAGGCGAGCTCGGCAATCTCGTCGGGACGGATAAAGCGTTCGATCGCGTGGCGTTCGTATTTCTGGTCGATCTCGTGCGCATAGCTTGCGATCATCGGCGTAAAGGTCGCACCCGGCGCGATGCCGTTGAGGATAATGCCGTTGTGACCGTATTTCTTGCCGAGCGAGCGTGTCCATTTGATGATGGATTCTTTCGATGCACCGTAGCTGCCGCGAATGTCCATACACGCGGCATTCGAGGCAAGGTTGAGAATATTTCCGCGAATTTCCTTTTCGAGAAAATAGTTGATCTCGTTGCGCATCAGGAAAAACGCTGCCTTGAAGTTGACGTCGGTGAGCATCGTCCACTCGTCGGGGGTAATGTCCCACGGCTCGTAGCCGCGTCCAAGCGTGCCTGCACCGAGTGCCGCCGCATTGACAAATCCTCCGATGCCGCCGAGCTTCTCTTCGGCTTTTGCGAAAAAGTCGCGGTGCGCGTCGCAGTCGGCAATATCAAATGGAAGATAAGAGAGATTTTCGGAGTCGATTTCAGCCGCCGCGTCGGCAAGCTTTTGTTCGGTTCTTCCGACAATTAACACCTTGGCATCGGCTGCGCAAAAACGCTCGGCAATGGCTTTTCCGATGCCGCTTCCACCACCGAAAATAACGATATGATCATTTCTCAGTTTCATAGGAGTCTCCTTGTTTTGCTTTTATTGACACAAAAGCATATTTTTGGGGTTTTGCGTGAGCAGTCTATCAATTTCTTGTTTGGTTTGTTGGCTCTGCAAGACGGGGAGCAGCCGTTCGAAGATCAGCGCGTAGGGGTTATCCTCGCGGATCGCGGCAGTTTCGTGCAGACCGTTAAAGGTCAGACCGTCGTGCGAGAGCAGGAGCTGATCGGCAAAGCCGCGCTCGCAAAGCGTGCGGATGTGTTCGGCTTTTTGCGCATAATATTCGGCTCTTGACGATTTGTAAATGCGGTCAAAGCCAAGATAACAGCCGCTCTTTGCCAGTTCAGTGACGTAGTCGAGATCGCCGGTGTCGCTCAGGTGTCCGAGCGTGAGCGATTTCGGCGAAACTCCGTGGGCAAGCACGGCTTGCAGTATGGCTCTTGCGTTTTGATTTTTTGCGTTGGTGTGAAGGATCAGCGGCAGAGCCGTTTCCTTTTGCACGTGGCACATCGCCGAAAGCAGCTTTTCCGACAGCCGACTCATCGTTTCCGCTTCTACCGCGAATTTGAGGACACCCGCGTTCGTCATTTCTACGTCGCGGCAGAGTACGTCTGCGAGATATTCTTCGGAAATATCGGCAAGAACCGCTTCCTCGGTGTAATAAAATCCCGCGGCAGAGACGATATGGACTCCCGACGCATCGGAAACCCGTTTCAGTACCTCAAGATCGCGTCCGAGGTTTATCGGGGTGCAGTCGACGATCGTGCTGAGTCCGTAAGCTTCTTTCATCTCTCTCAAATGCTTTGCGGATGCTCGGACCAGCATTTCTTTGTCAAGATAACGAGTGCCGAGCATTGCTTGAAAATATTCAAAATAGCAGAAAATATGCTCGTGAGGCAGAACGATACCAAGTTCTGCCTCCGAGATATTTCCGAGTACGGTTCTGATTTGTTTCATTTCATTATGCCTGCTGAACGGTACGGTTGACGATTTCTTCCTGCATCAGCTCGGGCAGGACGTTGAAGGATGCCGAGAAGCCCGAAACGCGCACCTTGAGGTGACCGTGCTTTGCGGGATCCTCGCGTGCGGCGAGCAGCTCTTCTTTCGTGACGTAGTTGAGCTGAACGTGAATTCCGCCGAGCTTGAAGTATTCTTCGATCATACGGCAGACCTTATCGAAATACTCGTCGTTCTTCATCAGCGCACCGTCGATCATCATATTGCAGACGTTGGGACCGCAGAGAATGCCCGTGGGGTCCATTTGAGCGAGAGACTGCATCAGCGCAAGCAGACCGTTTCGGTCCTTGCCGCCGCACTGTCCCGTACCGACCATAAATCCGTCACCCGCATAGCGTGCGTCGGGGGTGGCGGGAGTTTTTCTTCCGAATTCCATATGGTGAGGATTGTAGCCCGCAAGCGTACCGACGAGGGGACGTGCTCCGTTGGCAAGGCGGCGGGTGAAGAGAATATCGTGGATGTCGGTGGTCAGACGGCGCGCCATTTCGTCCGAAAGCGGATCGGCATTACCGAAGAAGCGTCCGCGCTTGTAAATGTCGGTGCGAAGGTCGTCGTCCTTCTCCCAGTTGGAACGAAGCACCTCGACGAGGTATTCCATCGTGATCTTCTTTTCCTCAAAGACGAATTGCTTGATGATACTCAGCGAGTCGATGAGGGGAATAATTCCCATCAGATTGATGCCACCGATGGCGGTCTTACAGCCGTACTGTGTGGGAGATGCCGCTTTCTCAATACAACCGTCGAGCAGGAAGGCGCTCAGGACGTTGATATCCTTCGTTCGCATTGCGTCGAACTGATCGGAATACCAAAGAATGCGGTCAAGATCGCGCTCAAGCTCGTTGCGGAAGATCGCGTAAAATTCATCAAAGCTTTCGCACTTTACGATTTCGTCGGTCTTTTCATAGAGCGTAGTCACCATACAGCGCATAATATTTGCCGTACAGCCGCCAAGCCAGAGCGCACCCGGGAAGGAGGGCTCGTTACAGCCGACCATCGTGTATTTGACCGCCTCACTCAGCGGAAGCCCACAAATTTCGGTGAGTGCCTTGATGCGAGGCTCGTCGTTGACGAAGGCAAAGCGCTTGTTTTTGTCGTTTCGCTCGCATTCGAGCATAAATTTGAGCACCTCAAAGGGGGTTTTCTTCGTCCAACGCAGAGACATCGCGGGACGACGGATGTCGGTTTCCATCAGCGCCTCGACCATTGCGCGGGAAAGATCGGTAAAGCCGTCTTCCATACGCTCGTTATATCCGCCGATCGCAAAGTGACATTCGGCGGTTTTATCGGCGTGCGCGTGACCTGCGGGCGTGTGGGCGCTCAGGTGAATGAAGAATTCGGCGAGCAGCTCCTTGGCTTCCTCACGCGTGATCGTGCCGTTGGAAAGATCGTTCGTATAGAGCTTATAGAGCGTGCGGTCGATCGTACCGACGCTGTCAGGCAGGAACTGGAAGCAGAAGATGATCGCTTGGAGTCCCTCATAAAAGGTTTTGGCGGGGGTTCTCGGAACACGTCGGCAGATCTCGGCAAGTTTCGTGAGTTCTGCGCGTCTTGCCTCGTCCTCACAGACGGCGGCAGCCGCCTCGTGCGCGTCGGCACACTGTTCCGACCACCGGATCAGTCCGCGGCAGACGATCTCAACACCACAGAGGTAGTTATATTTCTCTTTGTCAAAGCGGTATTGCTCTTTGTAGTAAGCGATCTTTTCGAGCGAGCCTTCGATGCCATTTTCTACGATATAGGTGTAGTTGGGTGCCGAGTGCTGCCACTCAAAGATCGTCAGATTTTCCTGATATTGCGGCCAATAGAGTGCATTTTTTGCATTTTTGAAATTCTCGTGTCCGCTGCGGCTGAACACGTCGGCAGGTGTGCCTTGGAGCGCCTTGGTTTTAAAGCGGAGCATTCCCGTGTAGCGGTTCTCGTCGGTCAGATAAACGGGCTGTGCGAGAATATATTCAATGATTCTTTTTCCGTTCATTACCGCTGTGGGCAGAGCCAGATCCATCGGATCGAATTCGGGGGTGACGGTTGCTTCGTAAAGGTCGCGTTCTCTTGAGAGTGCGGCAAGGCGAGTTACTCTTTCGGTCATAATAAAAATCCTTCCTTAAAATAAATTACTTTTTCGGTGGTTTCCAAGAAGAGTATAGCAGAGATTTTTGATGGATACAATGACACTTTTGACATTTTTGCACTTTTCGGCACAAAAGTATTGCAAAAAAAGAAAAAGTATGCTACAATGAGAGCAGAAAGCAGGGGGAGAAACGAATGGAAAAGAAATTTATTGTTACAAAGATTTCTCATATTATTATGGTGGGCGAGGAGGAGTATCCCGAAAAAAAGACCTCGTTTTCGCACGACCTCAAGCATCACGAGTTGATTTTTTCCTTGCGTGGACGGGCAACCGTTTTCTTTAACGGAGAGGTTCTCGAAACCGAGAAGGGAACGGTTCGCTTTCTTCCTGCGGGACCGACCGAGCAGTATGAGGTCGTCCGTCAGGAAAACGGTGCTTGTATCGATATCTTTTTCGACACAGACCTTCCGATTTCGGAGAAAGCATTCGTGATGAATCCGAAACAGAGCGAGAAGCTCGAGGGACTCTTCAAAAAAGCGGTGGCACTGTGGGCGAGTAAGGAAGAG
The DNA here is from genome assembly GCA_045646945.1 of Eubacteriales bacterium. Classification (GTDB taxonomy): domain Bacteria; phylum Bacillota; class Clostridia; order Oscillospirales; family CAG-272; genus HGM12713. The sequence goes on from JAZRLS010000005.1 coordinate 9,534, forward strand.
GGATATTATTTTGAATGTATCTCGCTGATCTATCGCATTTTTGCCGAGCTGCAGAAGCAGAGCTATACGCCCACCGAGCACACCGAGAAGATTGCGCCCGCCGTCGAGATGATCCGCGGACGGTTTTTGACCGACGAGCTTCGTATTTCGGAGCTTTGCGAGGCTTCGGGTATCAGCGAGAGTTACCTCAAACGGCTCTTTCGGGAAAAATACGGAGTCTCCCCAAAGCAGTATATCATTCAGCTGAAAATCAACCACGCTTGCGAGCTTTTGCGCCTCGGTCGCTATACCGTCACGCAGGTTGCCGAGATGTGCAATTTTTCGGACGTCTATTTTTTCAGCCGTCAGTTCAAGGCATATATGGGCATCACTCCCACGCAGTTCGTGCAGAAATATAAATCGTCGAAGTGAGAAAAAGGCAATCTCTTTTTTTGGAGGGATTGCCTTTTTTTTGATTATCTTGCGTGTGTGGTTCTTGCAATGATGTCGTCCTGGACCGATTCCTTGAGGTTGACGAAGTAATCGGCAAAGCCGCTGACGCGGACGCGGAGCGACAAATAGTCCTCGGGCGATTCCTTGGCATGGATCAGATCCTCTTTGGAGACGTAATTGAGCTGGAAATGTCTTCCGCCCATCAGGAAATAGTTTTCGAGAAGCAGAATGAGCTTTTCAAAATTCTCGTCGTTTCGGACAAGCTGTTCGTCAAGATAAAGATTTGTGACGGTGGAACCACAGATGATGTAGTTCGGATCGTATTTGGCAACCGAAGCGAGCAGCGCGGCAAGTCCCTCACGGTCACGTCCGCCGTTTTGTCCGACGCCGAATTTGAGCATCTCGCCGTCACGTCGTCCGTCGGGCGTTGCTTTGGTTGCCGAACCGAACATTTGGTGGTGCGGCGTGTAGCCTTGCAGATTTCCAAGGCTTAAATGGTAGCCGAAGAGGTTTCTCTTGTCCTTCAGGTGCTCGGCAACCGTTGTGGTGTAAAGCCGTGCTACGAAGTTTGAGGTTTCGTCGTTGTTTCCGAAGAATTTTCCGTGCTTTGCAATTTCGGTGTGAAGATCCTCATAGCCCTCCCAGTTTGCGTGGAGTGCGTCGATCATCGTTTGCATATCGATGCGCTGTTCGTCAAAGACGAACTGCTTGACGACGGCGAGCGAATCAATGAGGTTGACAAGACCGACCATACCAAAGCCGGCGCTCGACAAACGAATGGCGCCTTGCGAGAGGGGAATCGCTTTTTCGATACAACCATCAAAGAGAAGCGAGGTTACGTAGCTCGTATCCTTGGCGCGGATCGCGTTGAATTTGTTGGAATGCTCGAGCATCAGGTCGAGGTCGCGATGAAGCTCTTTTTTGAAAATCTCAAAGAATTCCTCGAAGGTGTTGCACTTGAGTAGCTCCTCCTCGTGACCGAAGAAGGTGTTTTGCATACAACGTACGCCGTTGGTATTGGTCGTACCTCCCACGAAGCCACCGGGGAATGCCGACTCGTTACAACCGAGGGGGGAATAGCGGCAGGCGTCCTCAAAGGAGAATTTGTTGATGCGCATAAAGCCTGTGATTTTTTCCTCGTCGTTGACGAAGGCGATGCGCTTATGCGGATCGTTTCTCTCAAAATCCAGCACCTTACGGAAGATCTCGCGCGGGAGCTTTTTGGTCCAGCGCAGAGAGATCTGCGGAATATAAGTGGGCAGCTCGGTCATCGCTTCGAGAATGAGCATCGAGAGGTCGGAGAAGGCGTCCTCGTGATTGGGCAGATAACCGCCGACGCAGAAATGCGACTCGCCGCCGCGCGTGAAGTTGGGGGATTTTCTCGGTGTTTTTGCCTGAAGCATCAGGAAAAGCTCCTGCAGATATTCCTTTGCCTCGTCGCGAGTGAGCTTGCCGCTCTCGAGATCGTTAAAATAGAAATCGGAGAGGGTGCGGTCCAGCGTTCCAAGGCTGTCGGGATCGTAGCTAAAGAGAATATGGATCGACAGCACCGCCTCGTAAAAGCTTTCGGCGGGGTGCTCGGGGACGCGCAAAAGAGCCTCGGAGAGCTTCTCAAGGTTTGCCCGGTATTCGGGATTTTCCACCGTCAAGGAGAATTTTTTTGCTTCATCGGAGCACTTGTGCGCCCAATCGATCATTGCTTCTGCCGAGCGGCGCAGCGCGTTCAGAAAATCGATGGCGTTTTCGTCGCCCTCGTGGGCAAGCTTGGAGCGCTCGATCTCGTCAATCAGACCCGCTACTCCTTTGCGAATGATCTTGTTATAATCGGCGGTGGCGTGCTGCCATTCGAAGGTGGAAAGGTTGTCGAGCGGCTTTTTGTAAAAGGTTTTGAGGAGCTGTTGGATATGGCGAAGTCCCGCCACCGACATCGCGTCGCCCTCGACGCTTCCGTCAAAGACGAACAGTCCCGTTATGGCGGAGTATTCGGTCAGTACGGGGGTTTGCGCCGTGACGTATTCGTAAATTCGTTTGCCCGAGCGCGCGTGGTGGGTGAGAAAGAGATCTTCACGGGAATATTCTACGGCTTGCTTTTGAGGATACATTTCCCCGGCAAGCACAAGCTTTGTCAGATGAGAAATTCGTTCGGTCATTTGAAGAAACCTCCGTTGTATTTTTTATCAGTATAGCATCGATTGGAGGAGAAGTAAATTCAAACGATTTCTTTTTATAATTTATTTCGGTGATTTTTCTTGACTTTTTGAGATAGATATGCTAAAGTATAAACGAGGTGATAGGAATGGAATTGTTTGAAAATGAAACGATCAATATTGAGAGGATCGTCTCGGTCGCTAAGTATGTTGCCAGGGAAGAAAATCTCCCGAGGAATATAAAATATTCCACCGCTTTGCACACCTATGAGCTTGTTTTTTTCGTATCGGGCGGCGGGGAAGCGCACTTTGGCGGCGTGGATATGATCGATGCTCCCGGCTCAATGCGATACTTACCGAAAGGGAAGTCTGCGGGGGAATATACCGTCAAAAGCGTCAATCCCGGGTATTGTATCGACATATATTTTGACACGAAGGACGAAATGCCAACGCGCGCGATCGGCTTTTCGGAGATGGATTTTTTGGGAGATAAATTTATCAAGCTGTACCATATCTGGAAAGAGAAAAAGGACGGCTATTACGCGAATGCGATGAGTGTGTTTTACGAGATTATTTCGGCGATGCAAGTCTACGAAAAGCGCTATCTTGCGAGCGAGCAAAGAGAACGCTTGGATCGAGCATACGAGTACATTCGAAAGAATTACCGTTCGGTTAAGTTTGATTATCGCGCGCTTTGCCACACCTGCGGTATTCGGAGCTATTCTTATTTTTGCGAGATCTTTACGGCAAAATATCATATGACGCCATCGAAGCTCGTCACAAAATTCAAAATTGACGATGCCAAGGAGCTTTTGATTACGCAATCGTACAGTATTACGAAAATTGCAGAATGCTGCGGCTTTGAAAACATGTATTATTTTTCAAGCGTATTTAAACGCGTCGTTGGTCAGTCTCCAAAGCAGTACCGAGAAGCGATTAAAAACGGATAAATGAACCCCGAACGAAAGTTTCGTTCGGGGTTTGTTTATTTTCCTTTTCGGTATTTGAGGGGTGTTGTTCCGACGAATTCGCAAAAGACCTTGCGGAAATGATTTTCCGATCGGAAGCCGACGAGCTGACTGATGGTGGAGATCGAATCGTTTCGGTTTTCCAGATGCTCGATGGCGATATTGATGCGAATGGAATTCAAGAAGCGCACGGGGGTCTGACCGAGCTCTTTTTGGAAGAGATGGTAGAGCGTCGATTCGCTCACACAGCAGACCTTTGCAAGATCTGCCACCGAAAACTCCTCTTGATAGTGGTTGGTGATATATTCGATCGCACTTTGCAGGGTTTTATCAAAGGCAATTTTTGAGGGGAGCATTTTGGGAAGAAGTAGTTGCAAAAGCCGATAAAAAAGGGAATAGGCCTCGAGAGTTTCTCCCTGCTCCAAAAGGTTGCAGATCTGCAGAATATCGGTTTTTTCTTGTGTGCCGCAGTCAATGATTTGCGGCTCGTACTGAAAGCCATCGTAGTGCATAAAGCTGCTCAGATAGCGCACCTCGATGTCGGGCTCCCCGTGCCATTCCGAGTAACAGTAGATGTTTTCGGGAATAAAAACGACGTCCCCCTCGGATACCTTGAGCTTTTTGCCAAGATAAATGTAGGTTCCGCTTCCACGGAGAATGACGCCGAGACGGCTTTTTCGTTTGTTGCTGTTTCCGCGGCAGAAGTGATAGTGGTTGAAGCTGTGAGTTGAGGTGGAAAGCTCGGACACAAAAATACTGTTGTTTTGCATTGTTTTTCCTCTTGTTTTGCAGAATAATTACTTTTTTTACAGTATATCATATTGAATTTTTTCTGTCAAGGTGATATAATGAAATTAAGATCCGAAAGGAGTTTTTTTATGAGAAAAATAAAAGTTGCTCAGATTGGCACGAGTGCCAACAGTCACGGCAATCAGATCTGGAAGACTTTGACTCGGCTGACCGATTCGTTTGAGGTGGTCGGCTACGCATTCCCCGAAGGAGAACGCGAGAAATTTCCGAAGCAAGCGTTAAAGTTTGACGGTTATCGCGAGATGACGGTGGAAGAAATTTTGAATGATTCTGAGATTGAAGCCGTGTTCGTCGAAACCGAAGAAATTTATTTAACGAAATACGCTTTGATGGCGGCAAGGGCAGGCAAGCATTTGCATCTGGAAAAGCCGTGCGGCGTGTCGCTGTCGGAATTTGAGGAGCTGATCGGCGTTTTGAAAGAGAAGAATCTCGTATTTTCGACGGGATATATGTACCGCTTCAATCCGATGATCCGCGAAGCAATCGAAAAGATCGAGCGCGGCGAGCTTGGCAAGATCTACTCTGTCGAGGCGCATATGGACTGCAAGCACCCTGCCGCTGTGCGCGAGTGGCTCGGTCAATTCAAGGGGGGAATGACTTTCTTCCTTGGCTGTCATCTGATCGATCTGATTTATCGGATTCAGGGTGAGCCCGAGGAGGTGCTCCCGCTGAGCTGTTCGACGGGATTTGAGGGGATTTCTTCCGAGGATTGCGGAATGGTCGTGTTCAAATACCAAAACGGCGTTTCCTTTGCGAAAGTATCGGCATCCGAGTGCGGTGGTTTTTTGCGCCGTCAGCTTGTGATCTGCGGAGAACGCGGCACGATCGAGCTTCGTCCCTTAGAGGTGGTCGTTGACGGTGGCGTATACACCGTATCGAACGAATCGCACGCGATCGGCTGGCACGAGCCGTGGCAGAGCCGACAAAGCGAGGTCTTTGATCGCTACGCTCCTATGTTGGAAAATTTTGCCGAATTGATAGGGGGCAAGGAAAACCCCTATTCTTACGACTATGAACTAAATCTATACAAGCTGATTTTAAAAGCTTGCGGACAGGAGGTATAATATGACGACCAAACAAATCGTATTTACAAAGCCGAACACAGCGGAGCTTCTTGCGGTGGAATGTCTTCCCCCCAAGGCAAACGAGGTAACGGTTGCCCTTGAATATTCCGCCATCAGCGCGGGTACGGAGAAGGCAAATTTTGTCGGTGACCGTAACGGTATTAACGTTGCAGAAAACGCGGAGGCGGTCTTTCCGCGTACCGTCGGATACAGTGCGGCAGGTGTTGTCACCGAGGTTGGAAGCGCTGTGAGCGATATTGCCGTAGGCGACCGCGTGGTCGTCTATTGGGGAAAGCATAAAAAGAATATTACGGTAAAGAGATCGAAGGTGGTGAAGATTCCCGACGGTGTTTCGACGGCAGAGGCTTCGATGGCACTCATTGCGACTTTCCCGCTTGCCGCCATTCGCAAAACGCGATTGGAGATCGGCGAATCGGCACTCGTGATGGGACTCGGCATTCTCGGTATCTTTGCCGTGCAACAGCTCCGTGCGGCGGGGGCGTACCCGATCGTTGCGGTTGATCCCGTGGCAGAGCGTCGGGAGTTTGCTCTCAAGATGGGCGCGGACTATGCGCTTGATCCGACCGAGGCGGATTTTGTGGAGAAGGTCAATCAGATCACCAATGGCGGCGCGAACGTCTGTATTGAGGTGACGGGACTCGGCATTGGTTTGATTCAGGCACTTGAGTGTATGAAGCTGATGGGCAGAGTCGCACTTCTCGGTTGTACGCGAAACTCGAAATTTGAGATCGACTATTACGGTAAGGTGCACGGTAAGGGAATTTCTCTGATTGGAGCACATACGAAGATGCGTCCGAATACCGAATCCTCTCAAGGACTTTGGACCGATGCGGACGACCTGAAAGCACTGCTTTCACTCATCAAGGGCGGACGTTTGAATTTCAAGGATATGATCTGCGAGATTCATTCTCCTGACGAAGCGCAGATCGTCTATGATCGACTTGTCAGCGAAAAGAATTTCCCGATTGGCGTTTTGTTTGACTGGAATAGAATATAAGGAGATACCGAGATGGATTTTACAAATCAAGTAGCAATTTCCACGGGTGCGGCATCGGGCATGGGATTGCTCTTTGCCGAAAATTTTGCCGCGCTTGGCGGAAACGTCGTTCTTTGTGACGTGAATGAAGCAGTATTGAATGAAAAAGTTGCCGAAATCAATGAAAAAGGAAAGGGAAAAGCGATCGGTGTGGTCTGCGACGTGCGTGATTACGCGCAGGTCTGCGCGGTACGCGACCGTGCGGTTGCCGAATTTGGCAGAATCGACGTGATGGCGAACTTTGCGGGCGGTACGGCGGTCAGAATGTGCAAGGTCGACCGCGAAGCCTATCCCGAATTTCCCGACGTTCCGATCGACGTCTACGATTGGGGCATTGACGTCAACCTCAAGGGACCGTTCTATTTTGCCCACGCGGTGTTGGCGCAGATGAGAGAGCAGAAGAGCGGACTTGTCATCAACATCGGCTCAATTACGGGCGCGGAGGGGGATAAGTACGGAATGGATTACCCCACCTCGAAGGCAGGATTGATGTATGGACTTACCAAGTCGATTGCGCAGTTTGGAGAAAAATACGGCATTCGCTGCGTTTGCGTCTCTCCCGGACCGGTGCTGACGCGTGCGGCAATGTCCAAGATGAGAACGCTTGCAGGAAGAGCTGCAGAGCCTCAGGAAATTATTGATCTATGTCTCTTCCTTGCCTCTGACAAGGGACAGTTCATCAACGGTGAAAATATTATGATCGACGGTGGTCGAAATGCGATGGGACGGTGGAAATGATGAGTAAGCCTACCTTTTTGACCTACGAACGACCGCTGCTGACTTGCATGGTACAAGCGGACAATCCCGATAGAATCAAAGAGCTTATTTCTCGTTCCGAGGGCGCGGAAGCCTTTGGCATGCAATTCTGCCGAATGAAGCCCGAATATCGCTCTAAGGAAACCTACCGCGAGCTCTTCGAGCTTGCCGCGCCTCTGCCGACCTACGTAACGAACTACCGTTACGGCTATAACGAGGGCAAGAGCGACGACGCGCTTGCCGAGGGAATTTTGGAGCTTGCCGACTGCGGCGCGACGCTTTGCGACGTGATGGGCGACCTCTTTGACAAGCAGGATGACGAGCTTGCCCGCGACGAGGGGGCGATCGAGAAGCAAATGAAGCTCATTGACAAGCTTCACGCAAAGGGTGCCGAGGTGCTGATGTCCTCACACGTTTTCAAATTTACCCCTGCCGAGCGCGTGCTCGAAATCGCGCTGGAACACAAAAATCGTGGTGCGGATATCGCAAAGATCGTGACGGGCGCGTCGAGTATGGAGGATCAGCTCGAAAATCTGCGGATCGTGCATCTTCTGAAAAAGGAGCTCGGAATTCCGTTCCTGTTTTTGGCAAACGGCGAGAGCCGAATCCTTCGCCGCGTGGGGGGAACTCTTGGCAACTGCACGACGCTCTGCGTGGTCGAGTACGACGAGCTTGCCACCAAAACCCAACCGTTGCTCTGTGAAATGAAAACGCTCCGAGAGCTTTTGGGCTAATATGACACATGAGTTTTATGAGGAATTTGACGGTGTTTACCGTCTGAAAATTCCTTTTGAAAATCTTTATACGTCGGTCTTTTTGGTGCTCGCCGACCGTCCGATCCTTTTGGATTGCGCGACGACGGCAGAGGACGTGGATGAGTGGATTGTTCCCGCCTTAGAGAAGTTGGGATATCGGCTGTCCGAGATCAAGACTCTTGTGCTGACGCATTCTCACGGTGATCACGCGGGCGGACTTGCACGCGTGCTGGAGCTTGCCCCTGAGATCGAAGTCGTGCGCGACGTGCGTCGGCTGTGCGAGGGAATCTCGACCTATCCTCTTGCGGGGCACACGAAGGACTGTATCGGAGTGCTTGACGAACGAACACACACCCTGATCTCGGGCGACGGCTTGCAGGGGGCGGGTGTGGACAAATACCGTTGCAGTATAAAATTTCAAGAGGATTACTTGGAAACCTTAAACCGAATTCAAAATGACGATCGGATTGAGCATATTTTATTTTCTCACGCATACGAGCCGTGGTATGCAAACCGTATCGACGGAAGAGAGCTGGTGCTCGCTTGTCTTGCGGAATGTCCAAAATATCTGAAAAAATAATTACATAGGAGAATCTATTATGAAAGCGATTTTAGTAAATAATGATGAAAATAGAAGTCTTCGTTGGGACGACGTTCCGAATCCCGAAATCAAGCCCGACGAGGTGCTTGTCAAGATCGAGGCGGCGGCACTCAACCGCGCCGACCTGATGCAGAGAGAGGGCGACTATCCGCCCCCCGCAGGCTGTCCCGAATGGATGGGACTTGAGGTTGCGGGTGAGATCGTCGAGGTCGGAGAGGGAGCTAAGGAAAAATCCTCTTGGAAGCTTGGCGACAAGGTTTGCGCGCTTCTCGGCGGCGGCGGTTATGCCGAATACGTCGCGGTCAAGTACGATATGCTGATGCCGATTCCGAAGAACTGCTCGATGGTCGAGGCGGCGGCAATCCCCGAGGCATTTGCTACGGCATACCTCAATCTCTTTATCGAGGGAAAGATCAAAGAGGGCAACACGCTTCTGATGAACGCAGGCGCATCGGGACTGGCAAGTGTCATCATTCCGATGGCAAAGGCGTTCGGTGTGCGCGTGATTACGACGGTGCTGACCGACGAGATCGCGGAGAATATCAAGCATCTGAATGCCGACAGAGTTGTCGTTACCACCAAAGAGGACATTTCGCTCGTACTCAAGGAAGAGCTTGAGGCGGGACGCTCGGTGGACGTTGCGATCGACTGTCTTGGCGGCGAGATTATGGGCAAGTGTATTCACTACCTCACGCACGGCGCGCGTTGGATTATGATTGCGGCGCTTGCGGGACAGAAGACCGAGATCGACCTCAAGAATATTTACGTTCGCAACGTTCGTATCGTCGGAAGCACGCTTCGCTCGCGCACGCCCGAGATGAAGGCGGAAATTCTTGCGGGCATCGTCCGTGACGTTTATCCGAAGATCGAGGCAGGACTCGTCAAACCCACCATTCACGCAGTGCTTCCCATTGAGGAAGCCGAAGCCGCCCACGAAATTCTTTACAAGGGCAAAAACGTCGGCAAGGTCGTTCTGACTGTGTCGTAATCAACATAAATCAGAAAAGGCAATATCCGACTAAAACGGTCGGATATTGCCTTTTCTTTGCGTTATGCTGCTGTGGTGGGATCGTTGATCAGCACGTGGGTGACATACTTCGCTTTGCTCCGTGGCAAGTTTTCTGCGAAAACATTGCGCGCCGACGAGCTTGCCGTTCTGAACGATGGGACTTCCGCTCAGGTGTGTGGTCAATAAAGGACAACAAAATTTCACAAAAATTATCCAAACAGTGTTCTGTTGACAAAATTACCTATATTAATGGTAAAATGAGTAAATTTGCAAACAAAAAAACAATAGATTTACATTTTTCTATATCCTAAATATTTAAAAACACTATGGATGCAAGCCCTGCTATGAAGCCTGCAAATTGTGTTTTTGTAAGCTCTTCTTTATAAAATACTTTTGAAACAACATATGTAACAATAATTCCTCCTGCTGAAATCAAAGGAAACATAACGGACACTGCCATCATTCCTGACAAAACCATAACGAGCAAATTAACAATACCATTCATAACACCGGCGGCAACGGCAGTAAACCGTGCATGATAAAAATTTCTTCTGAAATCACCTTTATTTGTTATCCACGTAGCTACTACAAAAATTAAAAATACAATTGCAAGAGAAATTATCATAAATTCATTTTTATATTCCCCATTAAATGCAAGCTGTTGAATTTTCTGGACAGTTGAACAAAGACCATTGCCGGCAAACGAAAGAAAAACAAATAAAAGCCATTTGGGTGTAACGGGACATTTGTCATTCTTCTTGTTTACAAGAAAAAGCGAAATTACAAGCAAGCCAAGACCAATCGCAAAACATATGCTTATCGGTTCTTTCAAAAATATGAGTCCGTAAAAGGTTGGAATCATAAGTGAATATGAAATCATAAGCGATGAAAGTGACAAAGGTCCGTTTGCAAAAGCGAGCAACCCAAAAAGGGAAGCAGTTGCAAATGATAAGGCAAAGGCTATCGAATACGGAACAATCTGGGGATTCCAGCTAATATTCTTTGAAGTAACAAGAAAGAACATCATTGAAAAAAGTGCAGTAAGGGATGAAAAAAGATATGTTCCGCTCGTTCCTGTTTTTTTCGTATATATTTTTTTGGTAATGTTCTGCCCTGCAATCCCTGCTATTATAACTATTAAAAATAATATGCTCATTTATTTATAACTCTTGATTAAAAATTTTTATTTATTTTACTTCAAAAGCACAAAAACCATAAGGTGTAATATCCGAAAGGTAAACTGTATCCCCCTCAAGCCTTCCTGTGCAGTTGAGAAAACGAATTTGAGAATAAGCTTTGTCAAGCTCGATTTTTGGATTAATCACATCATCAAGCGATACATTTGCCAATGCCACGGACATTGCTTCATCGTTTTTCGAAGAAAGAATATAAAGATTTGGATTTTTTCTCGAAAATGCCGGAAGCTTCTTTTGGCAAATCCAATAAACAGCATCTGCAATATCTGCCTGACGGTAATAGCTGTTGCTGAAATTTCTTACCCTGCCTTTAACCTGTGTTTTGAAATGGTCATAGGCAAGTACATAAAATTTCTGTCCGTCATTATTTTCATAACGATAACTTGCAGGTGTGTTTTCTGGAGTGAATGTGCTCAAAACCTCTGCCCTCTTATCGCAACTAATGCGATAAAAAATGTTACGCTTGCGTGTATGACTTGACACAAGGATTGACTCGTCATATTTTTTGAAGTATTCCATGTCCGGTTCAAAAGGTTCGTCTGAAATCAAACCGGTGTCAACACCTCTTTCTTTCAGGATTCTTGCGGCGTCAACGTCTAAAATTGCGCCTTGTGTTAGTCGGGACAGTTCAATATGTCTTGCATTTTCTCCCATAATTAAAATAGGATAGTCTGTTTGTTCCTTATAATTTGTCGGAACAGAATTAGCAGAAAGTATTTCACGTGAAGGTGCTCTTACTGCTTCAATCATCATTTCAAGTGTTTGCGGTTCAAGTTCCTCTGGAAGTTGCCAATATTCTGCTTTGTTGGCTACTCCGAAAACCTCTACACCCACAGGTGTTTTGTCGCCAAACATTTCTTTTATACTACGGCGCAAATCCTCGTTTTTACAGAAACGTTCAACATATCCCGGCTCATAATCGGGGTTGCTGTAGTAATCAAAAAGATAAGCCAGTATTCCGTCTGATGTACCATCTGCATATAGTAAAAGTTCAAAAAGTTCCAATGGCTTTGACGGAACATTCATTCGCGGACGCGGATAAGTATCACCCTCCGCAAAAAGTTCAACTCCTGAGTCTTTCCCCCAGGCAAATTGCTGTCTTGCAAATTCAACAATAGGTATTACGTTTAGATTTCGGAAGGGTGCTCCTGATATTCTTGCAAAAGGCTTTGTGTTCCCTGCAAGAGCTTTTGATATTTCAAGGGGATCTGTACCCATCATATCCCATGTATTATGAGTACATACTCCAAATCGTATGTTGGGATTAACCTCGTCTACAGTTTCCCTTAATGCTTTTGCGAAATCAAGCATTGTGTCTCTGAAAAGCTTTAAAAGCTCTGTGCGATATTTATTTTCTCCTCCGGTTAAAATTAACTCTTCAAGCTTTTCACGTGGAATTTCTTCGCCGATTCTTTTATAATACTCTTTTAGATGTAGCGGACAGAAGCAGGCAAAATATACTTTCATTCTGATATTAAGTCTGAAATCATCATCAATCATAATAAGGTCCGGCCCAAGCTCTGCAATTCGTTTAATGCCTTCTTGAAAATCTTTTACATAATTTTTATCAAGCGGACAGTTGGAAAGAGCCTCTCTTGCCTCACCGTTGATTCCGGTTATTTGGGTATAATTCATTTTTTCGTCCGGTCTTTGTTCCGGCGTGAGTGCATGTCCATTGCCAAGAGAACCGCACCATATGCCAACCTCAAAACCTTCTGCGCGAAAACAATCAATTGCCGTTTTAATTTTGTCGGGCATAGTGTATATGCGACTGTTTTTTGTATAGATAGTGCCCATCCCACCGATAAAAATACGGTTTGCTTTGCACTTTTTTGCCTGTTCAACATATATGGGCAATGTGTGTTCATTTATTGTGTTCATACTTATAGGTAGTGATAATTTGTACATAATTTCGAACCTCCTAATGATAAGATGTACAATAAATTATAAAACATAAAGCATAATTTTGTCAATATATATTATTCCCTATATATTGCAATATTTTCCCGAATATAGTATAATAACAGTGGAGGGACTTTCTATGATTATTAAATATAATACTGATCAACTAAAACGTATCATTAAAAACATATATGATCTTACCGGGATAACTATATCCGTACTTGATACTAAATATAATACTTTGGCAAAGTGCAAAAAAGCGCAGGACTTTTGCTCTGTTTTGCAAAAGACAGAAACAGAAAGATTCCGTTGTCGTGAATGCGATATGATAATATTAAAAAAATGCAGAGCTTCAAAGGGACTAGAGAATCACATGTGCTTCGCAGGCCTTTATGATGCTGCAATGCCGATTATCAAGAATGACACTATTGTTGGTTTTGTGATTATGGGGAGAGTGCGCTCTGCGAATTCTCCCATATCACCACATCTTATTCCGGATATAGATGCGAAAACAGCAAAAAAATTAAAGAAACTATATAACGAATTGCCGTTTATAACCGAGGACAAACTGATGACATTATATGATCTTTTGTCTTTTGTTATATTTGATAGTACAATTCAGATTGTGTACGACCCTCTTATGACCGAAATTATAAACTTTATAGAGGAAAATTTCCGTGAAAATTTAAGTGTTGATTATCTGTGTTCGAAATTTCATATATCAAAAAATCGTTTGTATAAAGCGTTTAATGATAATCTTGGCAGCACTGTGAACCAGTATATTACAGAGATCAGACTAAACTTTGCTAAATCACTTCTTTCCTCTTCGGATGAACCTGTTTATCAAGTGGCTCAAAAAGTCGGTATAGATAACTATACATATTTTTGTAAATTATTCAAAAAAATAAATGGTGTGACTCCTACGGAATATAGAAAAAATGTAAATATTGATATTAAACAATGCCCGCCTATTATTTAATAGACGAGCATACTCGGGCAAAAGACTGTTGTCCCTTATTGAACACACCCGTGGTGAACGCTCAGTAAGGGACAACTTTTTATTTGATCTGAGTTGTAGGGCGATGGCTTGCTGCCGCCGTTTGCGAGATCGAATGGCATAAAGGCGGCGGGAGATAACCCCCCGCCCTACGATTTTTGAGATTACGATGCCTTTGCCATGGGCATTTGTGCCGCGTTCAGCATATTCTCAATGAAAATGCCATAACCCGTAGCGGGATCGTTGATGAGGACGTGAGTGACAGCTCCGACGAGCTTGCCGTTCTGAATGATGGGAGAGCCGCTCATTCCTTGGATAATTCCGCCCGTTTTTTCAAGGAGATTTTTATCGGTAACTTTTACCGTGAAGCATTTATTGCCCGTGGCATCGCGCTGAATTTCCGAGAGCTCGACCTCGTACTCGTGCCGTCCGGTCTCGTCGAGCGTACAGAGAATTTTTGCTTTGCCGTTTTTTACCTCGTTTCGCAGTCCGACGGGGATGGGGGCGGAGAGATTTTTCGGGAGCTTGGCGAGCACTCCGTACACACCGCACTCGGTATTTCCGAGGAGGGTTCCCGTTTTGCCAGAAGAGAAATATCCCTTGACCTCACCAGGGGAGCCGGCAAGTCCGCGGACAACACCGCTGATGGTGACGTCAACCACCGAGCCGCGCTGAATGGGGATCGGTTTTCCCGTCGTGGCGTCACAAATTCCGTGACCGAGTCCCGCAAAGGCACCCGTTTCGGGGAAAATAAAGGTGAGTGTTCCGATGCCCGCACCGCCGTCTCTGACGTAAAGTCCCGTGACGTATCTTGCCTCGGCACTCGAATAGACAGGTGTGAGAATTGCCGTTTGTTCCTTGCCTGCGCGCAGGTAGGTGATTTTCAGCGGCTTATTTTGGCTTTTTGCTACTGTCTCGGTCAGCTCCGCTGCACTGAGCAGTGGGTCGCCTCCGATTTTTAAAATGCGGTCGCCGACACGAAGTCCCGCCTCTCTTGCGGGATTTTTCGTACCGTTTTTGGTTGGAACGTCACTCATTCCGACGATGAGTACGCCCTCTGTCATAAATTTGACTCCAAAGGGCACACCGCCAACCGCGAGCTTGAGGTTTCCGTACTGTTCGTTTTTCGCGCAGGGAAGTGCCGTTGCGGAAACCGTGAAAGAAGAAAGCGAAGAAAAAGAAGCAGAAAGGAAGAGAACTACAACGATCAGAAAGTAGGAAACCGCCCTCAGCCGTTTATTTTGCATTTGAGACATAGTTCGTTTTCCGTGTTTTCCGATTTTTTATTTGAATGATCCCTAAGATGCGAATTTTTATTTTGATTCGCCTTATTATGGTGTGCAATCTTTGCGAAAAAATGCGTTACAATTTTCTCGTATAAAGGCAATATTTTATGGAGAAAAAATTTCAAAAATCAGGCAAATTTTGCTTGACTTTTTTTTGTTTTGTGATATAATTAGTTAGTAAACTAACTTTATCGATGATATCAAGGAGAAGCGATGAAAGAAATGAATGAAATTCCTCTTTCGCCACCGCCGCGCAAGGAGCTGAGCGACACGCCGATCAAATTTTGCAATGAAATTTCACGGCTATTTCGCGCCAAGATGCGGCAAAGTGACGATTCCGAGGGCGTGATGTCGCAACCCGGCGCACATCTGGTGCTTTCCCGTCTTGCCGTTTGCGATGGAATTACTCAGCTCGAGCTTGTCCGTGCGACGCATTTGCGTCCGCCGACGGTGAGTGTCATTTTGCAGAAGATGGAAGCAGAGGGACTTGTGGCGCGCAAGTGCGATGAGCACGATCGTCGTGCGGTCCGCGTGATGTTGACCGATGCGGGACGTGCGCTGGACCGCAAGAATATTGAAACCATTCACCGCATTGACGAGGTAGCACTTCGCGATCTGAGCGAAGAAGAAATTGCTACCTTGATGACACTTTTGCCCAAAATTCGAAATCAATTATTGGTGTCCTTGGAAATGGGTGAGAAAGGAGAAGAGAAGGAATGAAACGCATTTTTCAGTATTTAAAGCCGTATACCTTTCTCGCGATTATTTCGCCTCTTCTGATGATCGGTGAGGTTGCCGCGGATCTTTCTCTGCCGAAATTTATGAGCGTGATCGTTGACTACGGCATTAATGCTTCGGGCGACGTTTCCGAGTCGAAGCTCGGCAGTACCGTGATGTCGATCATTCACGGCGCGGGTCCGTATTCCTCTATGGAGGTGATACTGACTTTCGGAATTCTGATGCTCCTTGTGGTGCTTGTGGGGGGATTTTTCGGCGTGATGTGCGCTTACACTGCCGCGAAAGCCTCGCAGGGGCTTGGGGACGATCTGCGTTGTGACGCGTATCGCAAGGTGATGTCGCTCTCGATCGAGCAGACCGACAAATTTACCACGGGCTCGCTCGTCACGCGTATGACCAACGATATTACGATGATCATCGAATTTACCGAAATGATTCTCCGTATGCTCGTGCGCTCTCCGATGTTTTTTGTCGGCGGCACGGTGATGCTTTGCACGCTCGATATTAAATTCGGCGTTGTGCTTCTTTGTTCGCTCCCCGTGATGGCGGTGATGCTTGCGATTGTGCTCTCAAAATCGGTGCCGATGTTCGGAAAAATTCAAAAGAAGCTTGACCGCGTCAATTCGGTCGTTCAGGAGAACGTCACGGGGGCACGTGTGGTGAAAGCTTACGTGCGCGAGGACTACGAGTACGACCGCTTTGAAAAAGCCAATGCAGAGCTTCGTGATTCGAATTTGCGTGTGCAGAAACTGATGGCGGTGATGCACCCCGTGCTGACCGTTGTGATGAACGCGGCGGTGATTGCTGTGATCTTTATCGGTGGCTTTGAGATTGATAATGTGGCGGGCACGGGCATGAGTGCGGGTACGATTATGGCGGCGGGCACCTACGTGACGCAGGTCATTATGTCAATTATGATGGTGACGATGCTCTTCCATTCGATTTCCCGTGCGATGGCATCGATTCAGCGTGTGGGCGAGGTACTTGATGCCGATGCCGTGATTCTGTCGGGAGAAGAAAAGGGAAAGGATTCCGATATTGCGGTTTCCTTCCAAAACGTTGCTTTTCGCTATCCGTCGGCAACGGGACGACCTGTCTTGCACGACGTCAGCTTCGACGTGAAGCGTGGCGAGACCTTTGCGATCATTGGCGCGACGGGCTCGGGCAAAACCTCGCTGATCTCACTGATTCCGCGTTTTTACGACGCGACCGAGGGCGAGGTGCTTGTGAACGGTGTTCCGATCAAAGAATATGATCTCTCGGAGCTGCGATCGAAGATTTCCTACGTGATGCAAAAGAGCGAGCTTTTCTCGGGTACGGTTGCGGAAAATATCCGTTGGGGCAAAGAAGATGCCTCGATGGAGGAAGTCACCGCCGCGGCGAAGATCGCGCAGGCAGAGCACTTTATTTCGGGATTTTCGGACGACTACGATACCTATATTGCCGAGAAGGGCGCGTCCCTCTCGGGCGGACAGAAGCAGAGAATGTCGATCGCGCGTGCGTTGGTACGCAAACCCGAGATTATTCTTCTCGACGACGCGACCTCGGCACTCGACCTTGCGACCGAGGCAAATCTGCGCCGCGCGCTCCGCGAAAATCTTGCCGACGCGACGGTGATTATGATCGCGCAGAGAATTGCCAGTGTGCGCGACGCCGATCGTATTGCCGTTCTTGAAAACGGAACGGTCAGTGCCATCGGTTCTCACGATGAGCTGATGGGCACGAGTGCGACCTATCGTGAGATCTACCGCTCCCAGATGAAGCAGGTAGAAGCAGAAGGGGAGGTGGCACGATGAATCGTCAAGCAATGCCGAAGCGCGACACAGCACCGTCCAAGATGCCCGATATGAGACGACCCGGCGGCGGTCCGATGGGTGCTCGTGTACATAAGGAAAAGCCGAAGAATCTGAAGAGAACCCTTGGAAGGCTTCTTCGCTATATTGGAAAAAGCAAGCTTCTCGTCATCGCTCTGATCGTGATTATGGGCGTTGTGACGCTGACTGACCTTGCCGGTCCTGCACTTCAAGGAGCGGCGATCAATACGATCACGGTCGGGGAGAACGGACGTCTTTCGGTCGATCTTTCGGCGATGACGGGGTATCTTTCGGTGATGGGAGTCTTGTTCCTCATCAGCGCGACACTTGGATTTTTGCAAGGACTTCTTGCGGCAAAGCTGTCGCAGAATACCGTCTATATGATGCGAAACGATCTCTTCAAAAAGATCTCGCATCTGCCCATCAAATATACCGATACGCACCGTCACGGCGACATTATGTCGCGGATGACCAACGATGTTGAGAACGTTTCCAACGCCGTGTCGCAGTCGATCGCCTCTCTGATTTCGAGTGTGCTGACGCTGATCGGTGCCTTTACGATGATGGTGTATTACAGCTGGGTGATGGCACTGATTGCCTGCATTACCATTCCGCTGACCATCACAATTTCCACCAATCTCGCCAAGTTTATGCGGAAATATTTCGTCGAGCGTCAAAAGCTCATCGGCGCGCTCAACGGCGAGGTCGAGGAAATGGTGACCTCGTATAAAACCGTCGTAGCGTACGGCAAGGAGCAAAAGGCGATTGACGAATTTACCGAGACGAGCGGAAAGCTCAAAAAGAGCAGTATCCGTGCGCGCGTTTGGGGGTCGATTATGGGTCCTTGTATGAATTTCCTCGGCAATTTGCAGTACGTGCTGATCGCAGCGTTCGGTGGATTTTTCATTCTGAACCCGAACGTTCTCGTGCCGAATCTTCGCCTTGGCAACGTTCACTCGATGTTGCAGTATTCCAAGAAATTTACCCGTCCCGTCAACGAGATTGCCAACCAATACGCATCGATTCTAACCGCGCTTGCGGGGGCGGAACGCATCTTTGACATTATGGACAGTGCCGACGAGATCGATGAGGGCGCGGACGAGGTTCGCATCTGTGAGATTGAGGGCAACATCCGCTTTGAGGGAATTCATTTTTCGTATGAAGAGGATGAGCCCGTTTTGAAGGGGCTTGACCTTTGGATCAAGAAAGGGCAGAAGCTTGCCATCGTCGGTGCGACGGGCTCGGGAAAAACCACCATCGTCAATCTCTTGACGAGATTCTATGAGATTGATGCGGGTCTGATTACGATTGATGGAAAGGACATCACCGAATTTCCGAAGGAGACGCTCCGTCGCTCGATTGCCATCGTTTTGCAGGATACCGTGCTCTTCTCGGACACCATTCGAGCCAATATCAAGTACGGACGTCTTGACGCGACCGACGAAGAAATGCGTGCGGCGGCGAAGTTTGCGCGTGCCGACGAATTTATCGAGCGTCTGCCCGATGGTTACGATACCGTGCTCGCCGAGGCGGGAAGCAATCTGTCGCAGGGACAGCGTCAGCTTCTTTCAATTGCCCGTGCCGTGCTTGCCGACCCGAAGATTCTGATTCTCGATGAGGCGACCTCGAGCGTCGATACGAGAACCGAAATGGATATTCAGCAGGCGATGGTTGCGCTGATGCAGAACCGAACCTCGCTGATCATCGCGCACCGACTTTCCACCATTCGCGATGCCGACAAGATTGTCGTGATCAAGGACGGACGCGTTGCCGAGGCAGGCAACCACGAGGAGCTTCTGGCGGCGGGCGGTGAGTATGCAAAGCTGTATCAGAATCAGTTTGCGGGGATTGCAACGTGACGGCGCGCGAGCGGTTTTCGGCGCTTTGCGAACGCGAAGCGGCGCGTGCCGATGCAACGGCGGGTGAGCGCTTTGAGCTTTACGCAGAAAAACGGTTGCACCGCATTTTAAAAAATTTTATTTCGGAAGACGCGGGGACGCAGGAGATTTCGGTGGGAAAATACACCGCCGACGTGTTGCTGGGCAACGAAATCACCGAAATTCAGACGAAAAGTCTGCGCCCGCTTCTTGCGAAGCTGACCTATTATTTGGAGCAAACCGACTACCGTGTGACGGTAGTGCACCCGATTTTTGCGCAGAAGACGCTGATTCGTGCCGAGCGCGAGACGGGGGAGGTGCTTTCCTGCAAGAAATCCCCGAAAAAGGGAAGTGCATTGAACGGACTCGCGGAGCTTTATTGGCTCTCGTCTCTTCTGCCCAATGACCGTTTGATGGTACGGCTTCTTTTGCTTCGCGCCGACGAGGTGAGATATTCCGAGCGCGTGCGCTACCGCAAGACGGGTGCGTACGATTCGGAGCTCTTTCCGAGAGAGCTGCTTGACGAAATTGTCTTAGGCGGCAGAGAGGATTATCGGATCTTTTTGCCTGAGGGACTTGCCGATTTTACGGCGGCGGAGTACGCCAAGTGGTCGAAGCTTCGCGGAAGAAACGTCTATTCGGCACTCAATACCCTCTGCGCCGTTGGACTTCTCCGACGGGAACAGGAAGAAAAGAAGTATCGGTATTTTGTGGAATAAAACAAACCTAGCGTAGCTGTGCAAAACGGCTACGCTATTTTGTCTGTTTTTTGCAACAAATTTTGTAGGGACAGGCGTCCTCGACTGTCCGAAAAAGAAATAACTTTGTAAAAATAATATGGTAACGCACAATAGATGCGTTGAATTAAAATTTATCAAAAAATCATTGTGTGGCACGGACAGTCGAGGACGCCTGTCCCTACATTCAATCATACAAGCCATAGCTAAAAATCTGATTTTTCACAATTTTTTAAAAAAATCCCTCCTAGCTCTTGCAATCTTTTCTTCTTTGTAGTATAATATATTAGTTAATGAACATTATGATGGCAGAAAATGCTCTGCCGAAGGAGAAAAAATGCTGACGATGAAAAAAATGATCGCAGAGGCGATCGTAGAACGTCTTGGTGCGGCACTTTCAGTCGAGGACGTCGAGCGTATGCTTGAATATCCCCCCGATGCGAAAATGGGGGATTTGGCACTCCCTTGCTTTAAGCTCAGCAAGATTCTGCGCAACGCTCCCGTGCGAATCGCAACCCAGCTTGCCGAGGGATTTTCGGTGCCCTGCGTGGACCGTGCCGAAGCGGTGAACGGTTATTTGAATATTTTCCTCTCGCCCGAGTATCTTGCAAAGGCGGTGCTTCCCGAGGTTCTCGAAAAGGGGGACGCTTACGGTGCGCCCGATCTCGGCAAGGGAAAGACGGTCGTTTTGGACTATTCCTCTCCGAACGTTGCAAAGCCCTTCCACATCGGACATCTCGGAACGACGGTCATCGGTCATTCTTTGAAGAAATTGCACGAGTTTGCAGGTTATAAGTGCGTTGGTATCAACTATCTCGGAGACTGGGGAACGCAGTTTGGTAAGCTGATTACCGCCTATCGTCTGTGGGGCAACCGCGAGTCGATCGAAGCGGGCGGTATTGACGCGTTGGTCGATCTCTACGTGCGCATCAACAATGCGATTTCGGGCAATGAGGCAGAGGGAATTCCCGCAAATCCTGCGCTTGCGGACGAGGCGAGAGCCGAGTTCCTCAAGATGGAGCAGGGAGACGAAGAAAACCTTGCGATCTGGCGTTGGTTTGTCGATCTTAGCCTTGCGGAATACAAAAAGACCTACGATCAGCTCGGCATTGAGTTTGATAGCTACAAGGGAGAGTCCTTTTATACCGACAAGATGCCTGCCGAGGTACAAAAGCTTCGCGATGCGGGACTTTTGAAAATCGACGACGGTGCTTCGATCGTTGATCTTGAAGAATACGGTATGCCGCCTTGTCTGATTTTGAAGAGAGACGGTTCGACGCTGTACCCGACGCGCGATATTGCGGCGGCAGTTTACCGCAAGAACACTTATGATTTCGACAAAGCCATTTACGTTACGAGTGCGGGACAGAGTCTGCACTTCGCGCAGTGGTTCAAGGTCGTGGAGCTGATGGGCTACGACTTTGCGGACAAGCTGGTACACGTACCTTACGGAACGGTCAGCATCAACGGCGCAAAGCTTGCAACGAGAACGGGTAATGTCATTCTTCTGCGCGACCTCTTCGCGCTGGCAATCGAAAAGGTTGCTACGATTATGGAAGAGAAGAACCCGAATCTTGCCGATAAGGAAAAGATTGCAGAATCGGTTGGCGTTGGCGCGATTGTCTTCTACTATCTCTCGAACAACCGTATCCGTGATATCAACTTCGTGATGGAAGACGCGCTCTCCTTTGACGGAAACACGGGTCCCTACGTACAGTACACCTACGCGCGTACCTGCTCGGTGCTCTCGAAAGCAGAGTTTGACGCAAATGCTCCTCTGACGCTGAGCGTTCCCGAAGAAACAGAGCTTCTGAAAACGCTTTCGCGCTTTGAGGAAACGGTGCGCGAGGCAATTGACGCGTACGAGCCTTCGGTCATCACGCGTTACATTCTCGACGTGGCAGGTGCCTTCAACCGCTTCTACCACAACTGCACGATTCTCGGTGCGGAGGACGGTGCCGTGAAGAACACGAGACTTGCGCTCACGGCAGCGGCAAAGACGGTGCTCGGCAATGCGTTTGAGCTCATCTGTCTTGCAAAGACGGAAAAGATTTAAAAAAATCAAATCGTGATATTTGATGATATTTCGCACACAGAACGGAAGGCTCCCTTGTGTAAAGGGAGCTGTCGCAAAGCGACTGAGGGATTGTTTTTAGAACAGAATTAGCTTTTACAATCCCTCCGTCACGCTGACGCGTGCCACCTCCCTTTACACAAGGGAGGCATTTTGTGAGTGCGTAATCTAATTTGTTTGTAAAAATAATGTGAAAATAAAGAGGTATGAATTATGTCCGGACACAGCAAATGGGCGAATATTAAGCACAAGAAAGAAAAGACCGACGCGCAGAGAGCGAAGGTATTTACAAAGATCGGTAAGGAGATTACGATTGCGGTCAAGGAAGGCGGCGGAGATCCCAATTCCAACGCAAAGCTCCGCGATCTGATTCTCAAGGCAAAATCCAACAACGTTCCGAACGATAACATCGAGCGTACCATCAAGAAGGCGCTTGGCGGCACGGGCGAAAACTACGAAGAGGTCGTGTACGAGGGCTACGGTCCCGCAGGCATCGCGGTCATCGTTGAAGCGACCACCGACAACCGTAACCGTACGGCAGGCAACGTCCGCGCGTACTTCTCGAAGTACCACGGCAATATGGGACAGACGGGATGCGTATCCTTCCTCTTTGAGGACAAGGGTCTGATCGTCATTTCCAACGAGGACGGCGACATCGACGAGGACGCTCTGATGGAGCTTTCTCTTGAGGCAGGTGCGTCCGACTTTGCGGCAGAGGGTGAGGTCTTTGAGATCTACACCGAGCCCGACGATCTGTTTGCGGTACAGGAAGCACTCAGCAGTGCGGGCTACGAGTTCCTTTCGGCAGAGAAGACCAAGATCCCCTCGACCTACGTCACGCTTGAGAGCGAGGACGAGATCAAGTTTATGGGACTTCTCATTGAAAAGCTCGAAGAAGACGACGACGTAATGAACGTTTACCATAACTGGGAAAACTGTGATTGACGATGAGTCTTTTGGCAAAATATAAAAGACTGATTTCCAACACGGCGATCCTCGGCGCGGGCACCTTTGCTTCAAAGGTGCTCGTCTTCCTCTTGATGCCGTTTTATACGAGCATTCTTTCGACGGCGGAGTTCGGTACGGCAGACCTCGTCGCGCAAACGGCAAATCTTTTGATTCCGCTCGCGGCGGTCGGTATCTGCGATGGCATTTTTCGCTTTACTCTTGATGCTTCGGAGGACGAGGAACATCGAAAACGAATTTTCTCGACGGGCGTGGCGATTCTTCTTGTGGGAAGTCTCTTGCTCGTCGGCGCGGTGCAGGTGCTTCGGCTTTTCGACACGCTCTCGGAGTACGTGCTTCTCATCGCGCTCTACGTCATTGCCGCCAATTTCCATTCGGCGTTTGCGAATTACTTGCGTGCCGAGGGCAAGACGGTGCTTTTTGCGCTGCAGGGAATTCTCAATACCGCACTGACGATCGCGCTGAACGTGCTATTCCTCTTGAACTTCAACATGGGAGCGACGGGATACGTCCTTTCGGTGGTCGTTGCCGACCTTTCGATGACGGTACTGCTTTTCTTCGTTGCACGGCTCTGGCGTGATTTTTCGGTACGGAGATTTTCACGTACGATGGCAAGAAAGATGCTTCGCTTCAGTATTCCGTATATTCCGACGACGATGCTGTGGCTCGTGACGCTGGTGTCCGACCGCTATATCGTTGCGTATTATTGCGGAGAAAGCGCGAACGGACTTTACGCCGCAGCATACAAATTGCCGACGCTTCTTTCGCTGGTCAGCGGAGTGTTTGTGGAAGCGTGGCATTTCTCGACGGTGCGCGACGCAACCGACGATGAAAAGGCGGACTTTTTTGGAACGGTGTATTTCCACTTTATGGGCGTGATGTTTATGGGCGGCGCGTTCCTTGTGACGGGGGCTAAGATTTTTACGAAGCTTCTTTTGGCAGAGTCCTACTATTCGTCTTGGAAATTCGTACCTGTGCTCGTGATGGCAACCGTTTTCTCGACGCTCGTTTCCTTCCTCGGCAGTGTGTATTTTCTCAAAAAGAAGAGTACGCTTTCGATGCTGACGGCAATGGTGGGCGCACTTGTAAACGTCATTCTCAATTTCGTGATGATTCCTACCCACGGTGCGATGGGCGCGGCAGTGGCAACTCTGATCAGCTATCTTGCGGTCTTTGCCGTGCGCGCGTTTGATACGGCACAGTATCTGAAATTTCCTCTGTATTACGGACGGCTGATCATCAACTTCCTGCTGCTTCTGGTGCAGTCTGCCGTACTGCTTTGGGAGCTTCCGTATTGGATGTTGATCGAAGCGGGATTGCTGCTTTTGACCTTGGCATTCAACGGAAAAGCTCTGTTTTTGACGGCAGTTCGCATTTTTGGAAGAATTTTTGGAAAAAATTTAAAAAAATCTTGAAAAAGTATTGCAAAACCGTTTGGTTTGTGGTATAATATCATCTGCTGTGTGCCAATCGGTGCGTGGCAACCATAATTAGAAGGGTAGTCCGCTGCGTCGCTCTGCATGAATGCCCGGATTTTTGAAGGAGGACTGAAAAATGGATATGCTTCAGGCTTTTACAAACGAGCAGTTGAAGACCGAGGTACCGGTCATCAACGTTGGTGACACCATTCGTGTTCACAACAAGATCAAGGAGGGCGCTCGCGAGAGAATTCAGATGTTCGAAGGAACTGTTATCGCGAAGCACGGCGGCGGAATCTCCGAGACGTTCACGGTAAGACGTGTTTCTTACGGCTGTGGCGTTGAGAAGACCTTCCCGATTCACTCTCCCAACGTAGAGAAGGTTGACATTATCCGTCAGGGTAAGGTCAGAAGAGCTAAGCTCTACTATCTGCGCGACAGAGTTGGTAAGGCATCCAAGGTTAAGGAAAAGATCTAACCGAAACCAAAAACCTAAAAATATGGGACAGAGGATTTCCTCTGTCCCATATTTTTTAGGACGCGGTTTTGTGGGGTTAGCCCCACGCCCCACGTAAGAACTTTTTGAAAAAAGTTCTTACGAATCTCAAAAACTTAACACAAAAATAGTTTTAATAAAAATCGCAACCTAAACCTCTTGGTACGTAGTGTCCAAGAGGTTTATTCCTTAGAAAGCCGAAGTCTGCACCAAAAATATGGCGTAATAATCCATAATTTCCGTCTTGTTTTCTTTTGGTTACTTTTCTTTTTTAAAAGAAAAGTAACTATTCCTTCCCCTGAACTAACTTCTTCTCCACCGTTTCAAAGACGAGCTCGCGGTCGGTGTCCGAGAGAATGGCGTAGACTACGTAGTTGCCGAACGAGCGCACCTCGGCGTGTTCGAGTTTTGGAATCTCTTCGGGGGCATAGCTTTCAATGAATGTCGTTTTTTCTTCTCTCAGCTCTTCGAGATAATCCTCGCAAAGATCTTTGATTTCGTCTCGCGCTTCGGCGTTTGGCGCGTGGAAAATTCCGAACTCACCGATGTCCTCGGAACGCACGGTATAGCGCAGACACGCGTCGTCGTGGAGCTTTGTGTCTTCAAAATAATAGCGCAAATGCTCGCTACCAAAGGTCTCGTAGCCGAAATCGACGGGAATCTGCTCCTCGACGGTATCGGCAAGCTCCGAGCAGGGAAGGTCGTCCGCATAGCTTTTTTCTTTTTTTGCGCAAGAAGAAAGCAGAAGAGTCATCAATAAAAGAACCACTAAAAATCGTTTCATAGTACCTCCAATATTATTTTACTGCGTGCGTGCGCAGATAGTTCAAAATTGCAAGATACGCTTCACGCGTCAGATGATGTCCATCGCCGTTCTGATATTCGTTTTTCAGGCGTCCGTTCTCGTCCTTGAGAATTTCGTTGACGGCGAGATAAGAAAGTCCCTCTTCCTCGCAGAGCTCGATTGCCCATTCGTTGATTTGGTCGATGATCTCGTTCAGCTCGTCAAGGGTCACCGAATATCGGCTCATATCCATATTGTTCGCCACGGGAAAGCAGGACGCGACGACGATTTTGGTGCTCGGAGAGGCTGTTTGAATTTCTGTTATGAGCAGACGGTAGCAGTCCTTGAAGTAGTCGTCGCCGCGTTTTTTGAATTGCACCGCGCCGTTGAGTCCGAAGCAGAGAAAGATGCGTTCGGGCTTTTTTCTTGCGACCGCTTCGCCGATCGTCAAAAGCTCGCCCGTGTCGGGATAGCGGATACGAAAAGATGCGATTGAGGTATCGAGCATAGCCGTGCCGTTGTCCGCCCCCCATACCTGCGTCGTATTCGTTCCACCGCGCAGAACGCCTCGGCTTTTGATGTGATAGGTGGTCGATTCACCGAAAAAAATAAAGCTGTCAAGATAGTCCTTTCCCATCTCCTCACTCTCTGCGACGATGGCAGAAGAGGTCGGTTCGGTTTGCGGTTCCTGTACCGTAGGAAGCGACGTATTCGCTCGGCAGGAAGAGCTCCCAAGGAGAACCGTGAGGAGAAGAGAAAGGCTTGACAGCCGAAATATGATCTTTTTTGTTACTTTCATCAGAGTACACCCTTTCCGTGATTTCGGATCAGGGAAACTCAGAGAATCAGCGCTTTTTGGAAAACTGCTTGTCGTAATTTTCAGAGTGCTCGCTATTTCTGCGGAAGCGTGCGGAGAAGAGGTGGCCAAGACCTGCACCGATCCAATAGAGGGCGGTGAAGAGCACGAGCCCGACGAATACTTGCGCGGCTCTCATTCCGTTCGGAAGGAGCAGACAGAGGTAAAACGCAAGTGCTAACATTGCGTAGTGCAGAAGCAAACGAGCCGCGCGTACCAGCGAAGTCAGACGCAGTACGCTATGCGCGAGAGCCGCCAAAAGGGAAAAAAGGAAGAGGAAGCAGAGCGTGTCGGCGCGGAGCAGAACCTTTTCCTCTTCGACGTTCACTATCAGCATTCCAATCGAATAGACGGCGGCAAGAAGCGTAAAATAAATAGAGGTGTCGCGAAGCAACGACTTAAAAAAATTCCTGAAATTCATGAATTTACTTTGATCCTTTCGGTAGTGTTCCCTTATACTATACCACATATACCGAAATTTTTCAAGAGAAAAGGGGATTTTTATTCTATAATTAAATATTATGGAGCATAATTTCGACCAGCTCGTCAAAGGTGCGGGAGATCTCGGCACGGAGTCTGCCCGTCAGAATGATGATCTGCGCCGCACTTTTGGGGAGAATGCCCGAATGAACGCGCGAGAGCATCGTCGTGTGAGCGCGCCGTCCCTCGGCAAGCAGAGAACGAAAGCCCTGCACGTCGGGAAGCTCGTCGGGCTTGCGGATGCGACGCAAAAGAGCGATCGACTCCGAGATCTTTTTGCAAAGGCGCAGACAGACGATGCCTTCCTCGTTCTGCCGATCGAGCGGAGCGTAGGATGCGTGGCAGAGAAGCTCGGATGCTTGATCCACCACACGCGAAAGACCGTGTGCGCAGCCCGCAAGGGTTTCACGCTCCAAAGGGGGCAGAAAATCGGAAAAGAGGGCATCTTCCAACTCGCAGATCAGCTTGTCGGAGTGCTTTCTTAGTGAGGAAAGGCTTCGCGTGTCGAGTGTCGGTGTCGGAGCACACGCGAGAGCCACGGCGTCGCTTGCGTGCAAAGAGAGCTGTTCTAAGGTTTCAAAATAATCGTATTTCATTCGTATCACACCCTTTCGATTGGTTAATGGACGAGGGGGAGATGGGAAAAGAGACGCGCGAGCAAAAAACCGATTGCGCCACAGATAGGAAAGGTGAGTGTCCATGCCGCAATCATTTCGCCGACGATGCGAAGATCGATTCCACGTCTCTTACAAAGTCCCGTTCCCATCATTGCGCACGCCTTGGAATGCGTAGTGCTGGCGGGAATTCCGAGGAAGGAGCAGACGGCAAGCACGACCGAGGAGGCGGCATCCGAGGCACTTCCGCCCGCCGCATCGAGGTCGATCATATCCACGCCGACCTTTTTGATGATCTTGGCTCCGCCGAGCATAGTGCCGAGCGTCATCACAGAGGCGCAGATGAGAATGATCGGCATCGGAAGTGTTCCGCTCTCACGCAGAGAGGGCTTTGTGAGCGAAAGTCCGAGCAGATAAACTCCCATAAATTTTTGAGAATCCTGCGCACCGTGTAAGAGCGCGCTGAGTGCGGCACTGGCACGCTGGGTTCGCAGAAAATTCCGCATCACACGGCGGTACTCGCGCCCTGCCAAAAATTTTTGAAGCACCGAAAGAAAGAGCCAGCCGAGCAGTGCCGCGGGGAGCGTGGTAGCAAAGAGTCCGAGGAGAACGAGTCCCCATTCCTGCGGATTGATGGCGTCGAAGCTCATCGTTCTGGCAAGTGCCGCACCCGTCAGCCCCGAAATGAGCGCGTGGCTCTCACTCGTTGGAATGCCGAATCGCCAAGCAATCAGTGCCCAGAGCACCACAGCGGCAAGCCCCGCGGTGAGCGAAGAGAGGGCGTTTTCCGCATTTTTACCGAAATCGACGATGCCATAGAGGGTTTGTGCCACGCGCGTGCTCAGCAGTGCCATTCCGACAGCACCGACAAAATTGCAGACCGCCGCCATCGCAAGTGCCGCGGGCGGAGTCATCGCTCGGGTCGAAATACAGCCCGCAATGGCATTGGGCGCGTCGGTCCAGCCGTTCACGAGAATGACAAGAAGGATGAATACGGTAAACAGAATGGTCATATCACACCTCCGTATATAACCTTATGAACATGTGCTTTGTTTCATTCCAACGGACAACTTCAAAACCTTGCTAAAAATCGCACCTCGCTGCGCTCGCTCTGAGCGTCGTGTAATTTTTATCTTTTTCGAGAACGCAAAATCCCTCGTGATGACGTATCACGAGGGATTGGTTATACGATTTTTGAGGTTTGTTTTTTCTTCATTCGCTTTAGCATCGATTGGAGCTTCGGCGTATTGTAGCGGAGCACGAGGGTGGGCAAAACGTTCAAAAACAAATTGACGATTGCCACGGGGAGAGCAATGCTCCAAGCACCGCGGGGAAGGAGTGTCAGCATCGTCAAAAATCCGATGGGATAAGAGAGACGATGCGTTAGAACTCCCTTATTACATTCGATGATGAACTTTTCGATATACTCGGGACTGTCGGGCTCCTTCAGAAATTTTTTACTGAATCCGCCAAGTCCGCCAAGCTCCCACACTCGGTCCTTCCAGCGTCGCACTCTCAGCTTTTTATAGAGCTTTTTTTCAGCTTCGGACACCGAATAGTGCGGATTATCCACCCCGAACCAACGGTCGGGCATTTTGTTGATTAAAAGGGCAATGCCACCGTCGAGAGCAAAGCAGAGCACAGTACACCAAATCACGGCGAGAACCGCGAAATACCAAGGTGTCACGCCAAAGGCAATATTGACGGCGGCAATGATTGTCATGGCAATTCCGATGATGGAGAGATACAGCTTCATGATTCACCGTATACGAGTGGCTTGCCGTAAAAGGATTCGTAGGTTTTTACCCAAGCATCGTAATTTTCGTTCTTCATTTTTTGAATTGCTTCGGCACGGGGAAGAGTATCGTCGGGGATAATGGCGGGCAGAATGTGCAGGGTGTATTCCTGTACGAAAAAGCCGTCGGGATCCAAAATATCGCTGTCCTCCATCGTAATAAAGATCGGGACGATCGGAGCTTTGTTGCGGACGGCAAGCGCAAACGCGCCGTCCTGCATCGGCTTCGGTTTGCGGTAATTCCACCACATGCTCTGCTCGGGATAGATCAGAATCGTCTCGCCGCGTGCGAGAAGCTCCTTGATTGCCTTGGAGAATTTCTTCATGGTCGACATCTGAGAGGAGAGAGGCAGGGTGTTGCAATGCCGCATAAACAGACCGAAGGGTTTTGGGGGATTGGTATAATTCCCCTCGCGAATGATCTTATAGAGCATTTTTCCGTTCATATGATCGCAAAGCGCTTTCCAAACGGCGTAGTTGTCGCCCACGCTGAAATGGTTGCAGGTGACAAAACGTCCGCCCTCGACCGCTGTAAAATTCTCGATTCCGCGAACTTCCTTGATGATGAGCTGTCGGTCCGCGATCATTTTGTCAAAAAAGCGCGCTCCGAAGAAATTCGCGATGCGGTTTTTGATTTTGCTTGTGAATTTTTCATTCAGATAATCGACGTCATTGGGCATCAGCGGATAGGTTTCGGGATCGTCCTCGACGTCCAAATGCCAGAGTTCCTTCGCTTCGAATTCCTCGATGCGTCGGAGCAGCTCCAATTTATGTGCGGATTTTTCCATCAGAATTGTCTCAACCTTTCGTTAGCTTTTTTGCAAAGGTGTTTTCGGAAGCGACGATTTGCTTTGCGTGTTCCAAAATTTCGGTTGCCACGCGTTCTTTTGCCTTACGCTCCTCTTCGCTAAAGCTTGCCTTGCGCGCAAGGATCTGCTCGTAGAAGGGAGATTTTTCAGCGTATTGCCAGAAATACTCGCCGTCCATTACGTCATCGTACTGCCACGGCTTTTTGTAAAGTGCATAGTGTACGAGGTTTTTCTTGCCTTCGCAGGGCAGGGGCATCGGTTCCTTGTTCCAGCCGTTGGGCAGAGGGAAAATCTTTCCGCGGCAGAGATAATTCAGGTATGCCTGATCGGGGTCGAGAAGATCAAAATCATACTCGGTGATCAAATGAATGAACTTTTTTTCGATCTCCTGCTTGCGGAATTCCTTGAGGTTGATCAAAAGCACGCCTGCATTGACGTAGTCGTCGGGGTTAAGACCCAGCGCAGCCTCGGCATAGGTGCGGAATTCGGCGGTGTTCTGTACGAACTGTTCAGGGGCACCGCCGAGAATGTTGTCACCAAGGTTGGTGTGGTAAAGCTCGGATACGTCACCGAGCAACACAAGGTCGCAGTCAAGATACAGAATTTTGTCGTATTGCGGGAAAAGCGATGCGATAAAGAGTCGGTAGTAGGTGACCACCGAAAAGTGATAGACGTTTTTGAAGTGCGCCTTGATGCTTTCGACGTTCGGGGAAATGTCCACAAAGTCGATGACAAAGCCCTCTTTTTCATTTTTTTTGACCAGATCCATATTTTCCTGACGGAGTCCCGTGTTGAGCACGATGATTCGATACTGATAATCGGTGGAAGCATTTGCAATCAAGGACGCGATGGCAACGTCGAGAAATGCAATATAATTATCGTCGGTGGAAAAGAAAATCGGAATTTCCTTTTCGCAGAGTCCTTTTTGTGTCATAAATGGCGTTCCTCCACATTCTAAGAAGTAGTATTAAAAACCACATATTGCCGTAATTATAACATAAACAATTCGAAAAAGCAATAGCTTTCAAAAAATAATTCTTTAATTTTTTGTGACGAAGCTCTCCCGAGAGGATTTTTGAAAAAAAGATTTTCTTTTTCGGTATTTTATGGTATAATAGAATAAAATAGGTAGAGCAACAGCGAAAAGAGGTTTTTATGGAACAAAACAGAGCGCGCATTGATTTTTTGAGAAATACGCTTCGCTACCATGCAGAGCGTTATTACGTGTATGATTCGCCTGAAATTTCGGACTATGAATACGATATGCTCTATGCCGAGCTTCTTCGTCTTGAGGCAGAGGATCCCGACTATTTCGATCCCGCCTCTCCTTCTCAGCGCGTGGGAGGAAAGCCGCTCGATAAATTCGAGAAGGTTGTCCATTCGGTGCGAATGGACTCGCTTTCGGACGTTTTTTCTTTCTCCGAGGTCGAGGAGTTTTGCGATCGCATTGCGGGAGAGATCGAGTCACCGTCCTATTCGGTCGAGCCGAAAATCGACGGTCTTTCGGTGTCGCTCGTTTATGAGAACGGACTCTTTGTCCGCGGCGCAACGCGTGGCGACGGCACGGTAGGCGAGGACGTGACGCAAAACCTCAAGACGATTCCTTCCATTCCGCTTCGTCTGCCTGAGCCGCTTTCCCTGACGGTACGCGGTGAGGTATTTATGCCGCGCGCGGTGTTTGAGAAGATCAATGCCCGCCGTGAGGAAGAGGGACGCGCACTGATGGCGAATCCAAGAAACGCGGCGGCAGGCTCTCTGCGTCAGCTCGATTCGAAAATCACCGCCGAGCGCGGACTTGATATTTTCGTCTTTAATTTCCAAGAGGGCTCGCTCTATTCGGACGGACACGCACCCGTCTCTCACACCGAAACGCTCGACCGTCTTTCGACGCTCGGCTTCAAGGTGCTCCCGATGCGTACGCTCGCAAAGAATGCGTCCGAAGTGATTTCTCACATTGAGAAGATTGGAACGGCGCGCGACGGACTCTCTTACGACATCGACGGCGTGGTCCTTAAGCTTGATTCTCTCGAGGATCGCCGCCGTGTAGGTGAGGGAACCAACACGCCGCGTTGGGCGGCTGCCTACAAATTCCCGCCTGAAGAAAAGGCAACGAAGCTTCTCGATATTACCATTGCAGTTGGCCGTACGGGCGTTCTGACGCCGACGGCACAGCTTTCTCCCGTGCGTCTTGCGGGGACGACGGTCAGTCGCGCAACGCTTCACAATCTTGATTTTATCCGCGCTCGCGACATTATGCTCGGTGATACGGTCATCGTGCGCAAGGCGGGCGACATTATTCCCGAGGTCGTCTCCTCTCTCCCCGAGAAGAGAGACGGAAGCGAGCGGATCTTTGAAATGCCGACGGTTTGTCCGTCCTGCGGAGAGCCTGTCCTTCGCGATGAGGACGAGGCGGCGCTCCGCTGTACTAATAGTGCGTGTCCCGCACAGCTCTCGCGCAGTATCGAGCATTTTGCCTCGAAGGGCGCGATGAACATTGACGGAATGGGTCCGCAGGTGGTTGAGCTATTGCTGGCAAATTCGCTGATCTCGGACGTTGCGGATCTTTATTCGCTTCGTACCGAGCAGATCGAGGGGCTTGACCGCATGGGAGAAAAGTCGGCAAAGAAGCTCGTGGACGCCATCGAAGCGTCCAAGTCACGGGGACTTGAACGCCTCGTTTACGCGCTTGGCATTCGCAACATCGGTGAAGTGGCGGCGACGGCACTTGCTGCGAGATACGGTACGCTGGATGCTCTGATGGGTGCGACAACCGAGGCGCTTTGCACGATGGACGATATCGGTCCGATTACTGCCGAATGTGTCGTAGAGTTTTTCTCGCACGAGAAGAACCGCGCACTCTGTGCAAGACTTGCCGAAGCGGGTGTGCTGATTTCTTCGACGGCAGAGCCCGTGGGCGAGAGCTTTGCGGGACTGACCTTTGTGCTGACGGGCACGCTTCCCACGATGTCGCGTGACGAAGCGGCAGAGCTGATTAAGAAGCGTGGAGGCAAGGTTTCTTCGTCGGTATCGAAAAAGACTTCTTACGTCGTGGCGGGAGAGGCGGCAGGCAGTAAGCTGACCAAAGCACGCGATCTCGGTGTGACGGTCATTTCCGAGGAAGAGCTTCTTCGGATGTGCGAGGAATAATCACACTCCCGTATATTCGAGAATTCCCTGATAAATGCCCTCGGCAAAGAGGTCGGGACGTTCGGACATCAGTGCCGCGTCGGAGGGATTCGTGATGAATCCAAGCTCCACGAGCACGGCAGGCATTGCCGTACGGCGCAGGACGTAGAGTCCCGAGCGCACCTGCATACCGCGGTTGCGAAGTCCCGTGGTGCGGTTCAGCCAATAGAGAATATCCTCACCGAGCGAGAACGCGACCGACGGACGTGAGAAGGCAAAGGCTTCGCTTCCCGTTGCCGACGCAATCGATGAGGCGTTGGTGTGAATGCTGATAAAATAGTCGGCGCCCCAGGCGTTTGCGTCCTCGACACGAAGTCTCAGACTTGTGGTGTTGGACGTGCCGATTTGCGTGTCGGGTGTCGGGCGTGAGAGCCGAACCTCAAAATTGGGATTTTGGCGGAGAAGCTCCGCAAGCTCAATGCCGACGGCGTAAACAATGTCTTGCTCACGCAGTCCGTTGCCCTCGGCACCTGCGTTGGGATTTAAGGGATTATGTCCCTGATCGATATAAATTTTAATTGCCATAATGATTCCTTTCGATAGATAGTCTATTGACAGAATATTCGAAACCTTGAAATTTCGTTCGTAATAGGAACGGAAAGGACTACTTTTTATGAAGAACGACGAAACGAAAAACAAAATTCGGGGCGGAATGCTCTATCTCGTCGCGACACCGATCGGAAATCTTTCGGATTTGAGTGAGCGTGCCATCAAGGTGCTCTCCGAGGTCGATTTTATTGCGGCGGAGGATACGAGAAATTCCTTGCGCCTTTTGACGCACCTTGGCATTTCCAAGCCGATGGTGTCTTATCACGAGCATAACCGCCGTGAGCGCGGCGAGGAAATTTGCGACCGCCTTTCGACAGGCGAGTCTTGTGCGCTGATCACAGATGCAGGCACTCCTGCGATCTCCGATCCCGGCGAGGACCTCGTGGCACTGTGTGCCGAACGCGGTATTCCCGTGACCTCGATTCCTGGTGCGTGCGCCTTTGTGACGGCACTGACACTCTCGGGACTTCCCACGGCGCGCTTTGTCTTTGAAGGCTTTTTGCCCGTTCCCAAAAAAGAGAGAAGAGAACGGCTTGAAATTTTGGCACATGAGGAGCGGACCTTTCTTTTGCACGAAGCACCGCATAAGCTTTTGCGCACGCTGACCGATCTTTCGGAAGTGCTTGGCGGCGAGCGGAGAATTGCGCTCTGCCGTGAACTGACCAAGCTCAATGAGGAAATTTTGCGTACCACCATTTCGGGCGCACTTGCATATTATGAGCAAAGAGAGCCGCGCGGCGAATACGTCCTTGTTATTGAGGGCGGCGCGGGACAGCCTAAGACCGAAGCATCGATAGCGTCGGTGGAAGAAACCGTGGCGGCGTATCTTCGGCAGGGAATGAGCCGAAATGAAGCGATCAAGGCGGCGGCAAAGGCACTCGGACTCTCGCGTAACGAGGTTTACGCGCGTACGATTGGGCAGGATTGATAAAAAATTCATTCAATATTTTGCATTTTTATACGGAAAAAATGTTGATTTTCCGAAAAGAATATGGTATGATATAATATATTGTATTTTGAATTGATATTTTGAAAGGATAAAGAACAATGGAAAAGATGAAGGTTGGCGTCGTTGGCGCTACAGGTATGGTTGGTCAGAGATTTCTGACACTTTTGGAAAATCACCCCTATTTTGAGGTAACCGCTCTGGCGGCTTCCGCTCGTTCGGCAGGCAAGACCTACCGTGAGGCAGTGGGCGAGCGTTGGAAGATGAAGACGCCGATGCCCGAAAAATATGCGGATATGGTCGTGATGGATGCGGCAAAGATTGAGGAAGTGGGCAAGCTCGTTTCTTTCGTGTTCTGCGCCGTCGATATGAAGAAGGACGAAATCAAGGCACTCGAGGAAGCCTATGCCAAGGCAGAGATTCCCGTGGTTTCGAACAATTCGGCAAACCGTTGGACGCCCGACGTTCCCATGGTGATTCCGGAGATCAACGATGCGCACCTTGAGGTCATTGCGGCACAGAGAAAGCGTCTTGGCACTAAGCGCGGCTTTATTGCCGTCAAGCCGAACTGCTCGATTCAGTCCTACGTTCCCGCACTCACGCCTCTGCGCAAGTACGGCATCAAGGAAGTCGTTGCGACGACCTATCAGGCTATTTCGGGTGCTGGTAAGACGTTCAAGGAGTGGCCCGAGATGATCGATAACATCATTCCTTACATTGGCGGTGAGGAAGAGAAGAGCGAGCAGGAGCCTCTGCGCGTTTGGGGTAAGGTCGAAAACGGCGAGATCGTGAAGGCAGAAGAACCCGTCATCACCACCCAGTGCATTCGTGTGCCCGTTTCGGACGGTCACACAGCGGCAGTGTTCGTCAAGTTTGAAAACAAGCCCACCAAGGAGCAGATCCTCAAGGATTGGGCAGAGTTCTCGGGCAAGCCTCAGGAGCTCGGACTTCCCAACGCGCCCGAGCAGTTCATCACCTATTTTGAAGAGGATAACCGTCCTCAGGCGGCGCTTGACCGTGACATTTACGGCGGTATGGGCGTGACCGTGGGTAGACTCCGCGAGGATATTATCTACGATTACAAGTTCGTTGGTCTTTCGCACAACACGCTTCGCGGTGCGGCAGGCGGCGCGGTGCTCATTGCAGAGCTTCTCTACAGAGAGGGTTATTTTAACTGAATATGAAATTGGCGTCGCCGTGTATTTCACGGCGACGCTGTTTTGTTGGCATATTCGCATATTTTAGGTAGGGAAGTGGCTTGCTCCTCCCGTTTCGATTCAATGTTATTTTTTCGGGAGGCTGATAGCCTCCCCTACAAAAAGAAAGCGGTATTACCAATCTTGTAGGGGAGGATATCATCCTCCCGTTTTTGTCCTGTGAAAATTGTTCATTTTTTCGGGAGGAGCAAGCCCCTCCCCTACCAATGTGAGCAGAGTATGTTCTCATTCCACATCCTTTTGGAATTTCCAAAAATAAATATTGACAAAAAATTGCAGAAATGTTATAATGAAAATGCCACATAATCGAATAATTTGCTTATCAACAGGAAATATCCTTGGTAAAAGGTGTTTCCTCTTTTCCGCGTATTTTCCTGTTGATGGCAAGATGCGATTGTGTGGCAACAATGAAGGGAAGCACTTTTTCGGTGCGTTCCTTCGGGGGCGCACTTTTTTATTTTGCAGGACGAGGTGGACGTATGGCATTGGGACACGAAGTTTATCGGATCGCGTTTGTGGGACACCGTGAAATTTACGACGTGCGGCGACTCGAGAAAGAAATCGAGAAAATCGCCAAGGATGCGATTTTTATGCACGAGTTTGTGGAATTTTATCTCGGACGAAACGGAGAATTCGATCTTCTTGCCGCATCGGTGCTCAAACGTGTACAAAAATCGACCGACCGTCAGAATAGCACGCTCATTCTTGTGCTTCCGTATCACGTCAAGGACGAAGCCTATTACGAGGAATATTACGACGCTGTTTGTTATCCAAACGCGCCGAAGGTACATTCCCGTGCGGCAATCACCAAGCGGAATGAATATATGGTCGACCATGCAGAGTTATTGGTCGCTTTTGTAGAGACAACGACGGGCGGGGCGTACACGGCAATGCGATATGCCGAAAAACGCGGTGTTCCAATTCAAAATATCGGAAATTTTTCTTAATTTCTTGTAGGGGTCGGCGCCCACGACGACCCGTTTTAAAACGGACGACCGATGGTCGCCCCTACGGGTTTGAGAGAAAACCGCCGTCCGTGCACCAAGGGTAGGAATGTGCGAAATTCCACCAACAAAAATGTAAAGTCGTATCTTACTGCGCGATTTTTACTTTTTTTCAAAACCCCCTTGACAAGACGATTTTTTTTCTATATAATAAATAGGTAAGAAATGAGGGAGTAGTAGCGCGCGATGGCGCGTAGCAAGTCAACAATCTCGGTCGGCTTCGACTTGGCTTGCTTTAAATCACCAGACTCAATATACGCTTTGGTCGTATATTGGGCTTTTTTTATGAAAAAAATAAAAATAATGATAAAACAATGAAGAAAGGCTGACATTATGGAAATCTTGTATGAAAATCTCTTGCTATTGTTCCAAAACGGCGGTTGGCAGAGAATGGTGATGTGGCTCATCGGTGGGCTTCTCATCTATCTTGCGATCAAAAAGGATATGGAGCCGACGCTCCTGCTTCCGATGGGATTTGGTGCGATTATCGTCAATATCCCCGCGATTTACGACGGTGCGCTCTCGACTCTCTTCTCGGCGGGTATTTCGAACGAGCTCTTTCCGCTGATCCTCTTTATCGGTATCGGTGCGATGATCGATTTCGGTCCGATCCTCTCAAATCCGAAGCTGATGATCTTCGGTGCGGCGGCGCAGTTCGGTATCTTCTTTACCTTCTCGCTCGCATCGCTCTTCTTCGAGCTGCCTGAGGCGGCTTCGATCGGTATCATCGGTGCGGCAGACGGTCCTACGGCAATCGTTGTTGCACAGAAGCTCTTGGGTAACGCGTCGCAGATCACGGGTGCCATTATGGTCGCGGCGTACTCGTATATGGCACTCGTTCCCGTTATTCAGCCTCCGATTATCAAGCTGATGACCACCAAGAAGGAACGTCTCATTCGTATGCCCTATGCGCCGAAGAACGTTTCGAAGACCACCCGTATTCTGTTCCCGATTGTCATTACGATTATTGCGGGACTGATTGCTCCTGAGTCGATCGACCTTCTCGGCTTTTTGATGTTCGGTAACCTCATTCGTGAGTGCGGTGTGCTCAACTCGCTCTCCGAGACGGCACAGAAGGTGCTCGCAAATCTGATTACCATCTTCCTCGGTATTACGGTAGCAACCCAGATGACGGCGGCAAAGTTCCTGCAGCCCGCAACGCTTCTCATTCTCGGACTCGGACTCTTCGCGTTCGTCTTCGATACGGTGGGCGGTATTCTGGTAGCAAAGCTGATCAACCTCTTCTCCAAGAAGAACAAGATCAACCCGATGATCGGTGCGGCAGGTATTTCGGCATTCCCGATGTCGGGACGTGTGGTGCACAAGATGGGACTTCAAGAGGATCCCTCGAACTTCCTTCTGATGCACTCGATCGGTGTCAACGTATCGGGTCAGATTGCCTCGGTCATCGCGGGCGGACTGATTCTCAGCTTTATGCTTTAAGGAGGAACGTAGAATGGATATTTTCGGAAAATTCAGCGTGGAACGCTTTGTTTCGTCTCTTCAATATATGTGGCAGGGAATGCTCTGCATCTTTGTGGTGATCGCTGTGATCATTCTCGCAACGGTTGCAATGAATTCGATTTTCTCGAAGCTTGCGGCAAAGAAGAAAAATGAAGAAAACGACGCGTAAACCAATGTTTTGGCGGCTCAAAACGAGCCGCCAAAATTTTTAAAAAAATTTTTTCAAAAACCTATTGACAAACGAAAAAAGTGTGATATAATATAATCAAGATCGATTCTCAATAAGGAGGGAGTATTAAGATGGTGAATAAAGAAACCACCCAAAAACGAAATACTCTGCAAAAGAGAATCGTTCAAGACGTCTTTTGCAGTATGCACAACCACCCCTCGGCGGGAATGGTGTACGAGGCAGTGCAGGAGAAATTCCCGGGCATCAGCCGCGCGACGGTCTATCGACTGCTCGCCGAAGCGGCAGAGGAGGGAAAGATCCAGCGCCTGAAGCTGATCGACGCGAACGACCGTTACGATATTACCATGGGCACGCATCACCACGTGGTGTGTCGGACCTGCGGTGCTGTCGCAGATGTGAGTGTTGAGGTTGATCACGAACGCCTGAGCAAAGAAGCGGTGGGACACGAGGGCTTCTTCATTGAGGATTGCCACCTCGAGTTTGTCGGTACTTGCGAGAAATGTCGCAATCAAAATTATTAAAAAATTTTTTATTAAAAAAGGAGATCAAAAATCATGGCAAAGTTTGTATGTTCTGTATGCGGTTACGTTCACGAGGGAGATGCTGCTCCCGAAAGATGCCCCCAGTGCAAGGTTCCTGCGGAGAAGTTCAACAAGATGGAAGAGAATAAGCTCTCTTGGGCGGCTGAGCACGTCGTCGGTGTAGCACAGGGTGCTCCCGAGGATATTATGATGGATCTGCGCGCAAACTTCATGGGTGAGTGCACCGAAGTTGGTATGTACCTCGCAATGGCAAGAGTGGCACACCGCGAGGGTTATCCCGAGATCGGTCTTTACTGGGAAAAGGCAGCTTACGAGGAAGCAGAGCACGCTGCAAAGTTTGCTGAGCTTCTCGGTGAGGTTGTGACCGACAGCACCAAGAAGAATCTCGAGATGAGAGTTGCCGCAGAGAACGGTGCAACCGAGGGTAAGTTTGATCTCGCAAAGAGAGCAAAGGCACTCAACCTTGACGCAATCCACGATACCGTTCACGAGATGGCGCGCGACGAAGCTCGTCACGGCAAGGCATTCGAGGGACTGCTCCAGAGATATTTCGGCTAATTTAAATACATCTGTCGACGACAGAGAAGGAGACAACAATGAACGATAAGATCAAGGCACTGCTCAACGAGCAGATCAATAAAGAGCTTTACAGCGCGTACCTGTACGTAGATATTGCCAATTATTACGATGAATTGGATCTCGATGGCTACGCAAACTATTATATGGTACAGGCACAAGAGGAGCGCGACCACGCACTGCTGTTTATGAAATATATGCAGAACAACGGTTGGAAGGTAACGCTCGAGGCGATCGCAAAGCCCGACAAGACCTATGGAAACATTCTTGATCCTCTCGAGGCTGCCGCAGAGCACGAGCGCTACGTCACCTCGCTGATCAACACGATCTACCACGAGTGCTATGAGGCAAGAGATTATCGTACGATGAAGTTCCTCGACTGGTTCGTTGACGAGCAGATGGAGGAAGAGGACAACGCGGATTCGATGATCAACCGCTACAAGCTCTTCGGAAGCGATCCCAAGGGTCTGTACGCACTCGATCAGGAATACGCAGGTCGCGTTTATACCGCGCCGAGCCTCGTTCTTTGATCTGAATTTAGGTAACACTAATATCAGCCTCGCCCTTTGGGAGAGGTGGCGCCGTAAGGCGACGGAGAGGGAAAAGAATACGACAAAGAGCCCTCTCACCTGCTTCGCAGGAGCTCCCCCAAAGGGGGAGCCTATGAAAAAATCGAAAAAGGAGAAAAAACCGATGAAATACGTATGCCCCTGCGGCTATGAATACGATCCCGCTTTGGGCGATCCCGATAACGGTGTTGCACCCGGCACGGCTTGGGAGGACGTCCCCGCGGATTGGGTCTGCCCCGTCTGCGGACTTGACAAGGATTCGTTCGACGTTGCGGAATAAGTGAATAAAATAAAGAGAGCAGAGAACACTCTGCTCTCTTTGTTGCTTTTCGAATGAAAAAAGGCAGTTTTCTAAGAAAACTGCCTTTTAAAAATCAAGGGGATACTGCGGTACGTTGCAAGCTTATCCGTTCTTTTTCTTGGGTTTTTTGATACGGTTAAGCTTTTTATTCATTGCGAGAAGCTCTTCCTTGGTAAAGGAGATGTTCATCATTCCCATCATACTCGTCAGACGAAGTACCGTAAAGCCTCCCATCATCTGCATCAGTCCACCGTCCGCCTTGAGATCGACGTCAAAGCCACCCGATTTCTTTCCTTCGGATTTTTCTTTCTTATTGGCATCCATCTTTTTCTTGATCTTCAAGCCAACGCCGATAAACCACATTTTTCCGCGCTTGGACTCCATGATGTCAGAAATCTTATCGTTGAGCGAGAAGCGTCCCTCGGGAGCGTCGATGTCGAACCAGTTGAGCACTGCGCCCTTTTCTACGAGAACGTAGTCCATATTTCTCTCCTCGACCTTGCGGATCTTGCCCTCGTCGGTCAGATCGCCCGCCTTGGCAACGATGGTGCTTTCACCAACGTTCGGTACGTCAAAGTAGAAGAAGTGATCTTCTGCCGTCTTCTTTCCGATGCTTTCGCCGTTGACGAAGAGCTCAACCTCGGGAAGGTTGGAGTAAACAGTCACCTTGGTGACGTCCTCAACTCGGTCAATATATCTCTTGGAGCAAAGGTGTACGAAGGGATCGACCTCGGGGGAAACGAGCCATGCCTTATAAGCATAGAAGGAATCCTTCTTATACTTTCTGTCCATAGTCACAAGTCCCTTATGGTTCTGTCCGTTTTCACCGCCCTCGGCTCTGGCATCGGCACCGAAATCGAACATATTCCAAACGTGCGTTGCCCAGAGATATTTTCTGGTAAAGAGCTGCTTGATCAGCTCCTCGTGGTAGTAGGACTGATATTCCTCGGTGTAGTCGCCCTGCTTGGGATCGGAGGTATGCCAGTTGAGAGCCTCACAGCCGTACTCGGAGCATCCGATCGGAATGGTGGGGTGCATCTGGTGGAACTTGTCAAACCAAGGACCGTTCATCGAGGTATCTCCGCCGTACCAACCGAAGTAGTGGTTGTAGGATACCACGTCGGGAATCAGAAGATAGGGGTCGTCCATTTTGCACATCGAAACTGCGGCAATGGTGGTCAGACGAGTCTTATCCATCTCGTGCACGAGATCGTTGAGAATGCGATGGTTCTCGAGCAGATCCTCATCCGAGCCTGCGATGGAGATCTCGTTGGAAAGTCCCCAAACGACGATCGAGGGGTGGTTGTAGTTCTGAGCAATCAGTTCCTTCATCTGCGAGATTGTGTTTTCACGTCCTGTGGGCATATGCTTCGAGATATAAGGGATCTCTGCCCAGATGACAAGACCGCGCTCGTCACACAGATCGTAGAAATACTGATCGTGCTGATAGTGTGCAAGACGGATCGTGGTAGCGCCAACCTCGCAAATGAGGTCGATATCCTCTACGTGATGCTCGGGAAGCAGCGCGTTTCCAACGCCCCATCTGTCCTGATGACGGGATACGCCGCGAAGCGGGTATTCTTCACCGTTGAGAATAAATCCACGGTCGGGATCGATCTGGAAGCTACGGCAACCAAATCGATTGCAAACGTTATCCAGTACCTCGCCGTTTTCAACAATTTCCACCTCACAGCAGTAGAGGTAAGGATCCTTTCTTCCGTGCCACAGGTGCACGTCCTTGATTTCAAAGGTGACACGGCTTTCGGTAGTTTCGATTTTTTGAAGCTCGTTTTCGTCCTTGTCGTAGATCGTGTAAACCAGCTTCTGTCCATCGTTCAGATTTTTTACGAATGCCTCAACCGTCACGGTAGCGTCAGCACCGTGGACGGTGGGGGTAATCTGAATGCCGGGAGCTCCGTAATAATCAAGATCGAAGTGAGTATTGTTGACGCATACGAGATTTACATCTCGGTACAGACCTCCGTAGAAGGTGAAGTCTGCCATCTGAGGATAAACGGTTTCATTGACGGTATTTTCAACAACAACTGCGATCTCGGTCGTATCGGTGAGCTCGTCCGTAATATTGACTCTCCAA
Source organism: Eubacteriales bacterium (assembly GCA_045646945.1). Classification (GTDB taxonomy): domain Bacteria; phylum Bacillota; class Clostridia; order Oscillospirales; family CAG-272; genus HGM12713. The sequence continues at coordinate 52,611 of JAZRLS010000005.1, forward strand.
GTGGAGTAACCGCCGTCGTGGTGCGCCAGCTTTTTGCCGCCCACGTACACGTCAGCCGATGCATTGGCACCTCGGAACTCGAGATAGTAGAGGTCAGCGGCAGGAAGGTCGGCACGATTCAGTGCTTTGACGTAAAGACAATATCCGCGGAAGTAATCGTTTCCGCCGTCGTAGCCGTCCTCGGAGTTCCATGAATGAGGAAGGTTTACCTCTATCCCCTCACGCAGGGTGATGTCGGAGGTATCTTTGGTAAATAGCCAGTTTTCGTTCAATTTAATAATATTTCTCACGTTATTTCTCCTTTGATTGAAGTAAGGGTGTCCAACGCATTTGTGTCGGACACCCGAATTTCATGCAATTAAGCAAGATTGTCGGAATCTTCTGCGCTCGTATAAGTCAAAACGTCGTCTGCTTCTACATCACGACCAAGATCCTTGTTCATTTGAGCAAGTGTTTTCTTATCGAGGTTGTAGATCACTCCAAGTCCAATAAACTGAAGAATTGCGGAGAACAGGAAAGTAGCAGCAACGATATATCTCATGTTGACAGCGACCTGCCATACCTGGTTACCTTCATTGGCACCAACGTAGCCGAATGCGACCATGATGATGAGAACGAGAGAGGGACCGATGCCCTGTGCGAGCTTACGGAAGAAGGAGTGCAGCGAGTATACCACACCCTCCTCGCGAGTGCCAAATTTCCACTCGTTGTAGTCGATCGCGTCGCCCATCATTGCCCAAGAAACCGTGGAGTAGATACCAAGTCCGAGGGAGAAGAAGAGCTGGCAGACGACGTAGAGAATTAAGTCAAGTCCCGTATTGTTGGGCGTAATGATGAAAAGTCCAAGACCTGCCACGATGGAAACAATCGATCCAAAGGTAGCAAGCTCTTTTTTACCGAATCTTGCTACTGCCTTTCTTGCTAAGGGCGTGAAGAGAACGATCGGAATCATAGCAAAGAGCTGAATAATACCCGAGATCTGAACGTTCTTAAAGTACGACTGGAAGACGACGGTTACCGCAGTGGTTGCCCCCTGCATACCGATGAACATACCCATAGCGGCAATGGTAGCACCGACGGCGGGACGGTTCTTGATAAAGTTGCCGAATGCTTTGAATACGTTGAACTTGGGAGCATCTTCTTTCAGCTCAACGTTGGTTTCTACACGAATCTCGGTATTTCTTATCATAAACTGGAAGCAGATAAATCCGAGCACACCCATAATGAGAGCCGCGATAAATACGCGCTCACCGATCAGGTTGTTGTCGGAATCGTAAATAATAAAGGGGAGAATTACCATGGGAAGCATGTTTCCGAAGATCGATCCGATCGAACGCCAAGCGGAGAGAGAGGCTCTGTCCTTGACGTCATTGGAGATCAGCGAAAGCAGCGAGCCGTACGGTACGTTCGCAACCGTATAGAATGCGTCCCAAACCACGTAGCCTGCGATAAAGATAATAATTTTTGCAGCCACAGGTGCATTCGGGAAGGGGAGGAAACAGCAAGCTCCGCCGACGATCAGACCGATCGAACCGATGAAAATATACTGAAGGAACTTGTTTCTCTTGTACTTGTGCTTGTCCGCGTCGATGATAGAACCAATCAACGGATCGTTGATGGCATCCCAAACCTGAACCACGATGAGAAGGAGCGCATACCAAAGGTCGAGCTTCATAAACTGTGTCCAGAAGATCGCCATGGTACCCTTGAGAGCAAAGCTCATATTGCAACCGAGGTCGCCTGCGGCGTACGCAATACTGTCGCGTATGCCAAATTTTCGATGCCCGTTGGCATCCAATTTCTTTTCTTTTTTCATTGTCATTTCCTCTTTCTGATTTTTTTGAAAAAGCGCGATGATAACAATATTATTATACTATCCAAAATTAAAAAATGGTAGTATAAATTTCATCTGTTTTTGTATTATTTTCATTTTATTCTTGTTTTTCTTGTTGCAATTATCAAAATTATATGATATAATATCCTTGAAAAAGGATAAATTTACCCAAAATCATCCGTTTGGGGAAGGGTGGGAGTTATGATGAATTACGACTACGAATTGAACTTCTTTTCGGATATTCTAAAAAAATGTCATATTCCGACGGCAGTCGTTTCCCCGAACGAACGAGCCGATGCCGTAATCGACGCAAATCTTTTTAAAATTCTCAGCTCCACCTCCGACCAGTCGGTCTCACAGCTTCTCGGTCCGATGCAGGACAAAACGAAATACAAGCTGATCAATGAATTCAAGCTTCATTATATTTATATGAAGCTTCCTGTCCAAGACGAGAAAAATATTTTGTTGATCGGACCGTATCTCTTTGCCCCCCTCTCTTCCAAGGACGTTTTGGAAATCAGCGAAAAACTCGGTCTTCCGCTCGCTGTTCAAAAGCCACTTTTGGAATATTATTTCACCGTACCGATTCTTTCCGAGAACGACAAGCTGTTTATGATGATCGACGCATTTTGCGAACGGATCTGGCAAACGCCGTCGTTTGCAATCGTGGAAGTCAATCAAGGCTACGCGTCTTCCGTGATTCACGCCGAAGCCGCTGCGCGCGGTGAAAGCTTTGACGAAATTGAAGCAAACATCAAAATGATGGAGCTTCGCTATTCCGTTGAAAACGAGCTGATGCGCGCCGTTTCCCTCGGTCAGCAACATAAGGAGCCTCTGCTGATCTCCAAGCTTAACGAAAACATCTTTGAGCGACGCGCGGCAGATCCCTTGCGAAATGCAAAAAATTACTGTATTATTATGAATACTCTGCTCCGCAAGGCGGCGGAAAATGGCGGAGTGCATCCGATCTATATTGATAGCATCTCCTCCAAATTTGCAATGAGAATCGAACTGCTCTCCGATACCAAGGCGTGTACCGAAATGATGCGGGAAATGTTTTCCTCATATTGCCGTCTGGTCTACAAGCATTCGACCAAGCGATATTCTCCCATCGTACAAAAAACGATCCTGACCATTGACTCGGATATTTCCGCAGAACTCTCTCTGAAAAATCTTGCAATGATGCAAGGAATCAGCTCAGGATATCTTGCGACGATCTTCAAAAAGGAAACCAAAAAAACGGTTTCGGAGTATATCAACGACAAGCGCATCGAGCACGCAATGTATCTTCTCAGCACGACTTATCTGCAGATACAGACGATTGCCCTGCATTGCGGAATTATGGACGTACAGTATTTTTCCAAAATATTCAAGAAAAAAACAGGAAAGAACCCCAAGGAATACCGAGAGGCGGTTCGAAAACAATTATAACGATCGAGGAGACCTTTATGACTTTTTTGGATAAGGATTTTCTTTTACACACCAAAACCGCTCAATGGCTTTATGCCGAGCACGCACAACATTTGCCCATCATTGATTATCATTGCCACGTAAATCCCAAGGAAATCTGGGAGGACAAAAAATTTTCCAACATTACCGAGCTTTGGCTCGGCGGTGACCATTACAAATGGCGACTGATGCGATCGAACGGTGTGGACGAGTATTATATTACCGGAGATGCACCCGCAAAGGAGAAATTTTTCAAGTTTGCCGAGCTGTTGCCCAAGGCAATCGGAAATCCGATGTATCATTGGTGTCATCTCGAACTGAAAAACTATTTTGGCTACGGGGGAACGCTTTCGAAGGAGTCTGCGGAGGAGGTATGGTCGCTTTGCAACGAAAAGCTGAAAACAATGAGCGCACGAAGCATTATCCGCAATAGCAACGTAGCCTTCATCGGCACGACCGACGATCCCATCGATTCCTTAGAGTATCATAAGCTTCTTGCTACGGACGAGAGCTTTGATACGGTTGTTGCGCCCTCCTTCCGTCCCGATAAAGCATTCAATATCGATAAGGATGGTTGGAGAGAATATATCGCAAAACTCTCCGAGGTGTCGGGAGTGGAAATCCACGATCTCGCCACACTCAAAGAGGCTCTTCGCCTGAGAATCGAATTTTTCGCGCAAAACGGCTGCCGCGCAAGTGACCACGGGCTTGACCGAATGGTATATGCAGAGGCGACCGAAGAATGCCTCAACCGTCTGATCGAACGCGGTCTTTCGGGAGAGAAGATCGGTGCAGACGAGGCAGAGGCACTCAAAACCGAGCTTTTGGTCTTCTGCGCGGGTGAGTATTTCCGACTTGGTTGGGTGATGCAGTTGCATTACAACTGTATCAGGAATCCCAACTCCAAAATGCTCGCCGAGCTTGGTCCTGACACAGGCTTTGACTGTATCGGTCCTGACAACGGTTCCCGAAAACTCGCAAGCCTGCTCGACAGAATGAACCTTACAGCGTCTCTGCCCAAAACCATCATATATAGCTTAGACGCCTCTGACAATGCTTTCATCGACACGCTCATCGGAGCCTTTCAGGGAACCGAAATCGCAGGCAAGCTTCAGCACGGAAGCGCGTGGTGGTTCAACGACAACAAACAAGGAATGCGAGATCAGCTCGTCAGCCTTGCTAACCTCTCTCTGCTTGGCAATTTCGTGGGTATGCTGACCGATTCAAGAAGCTTTCTCAGCTACACCCGACACGAATATTTCCGCCGCATCCTTTGCGGTCTGATCGGAGAGTGGGTGGAAAACGGCGAATATCCCGAAGACCGTGCCGCCCTTTCGGCAATCGTTGAGGGAATTTGCTTCTATAACGCAAAAAATTATTTTGGATTATAAAAATCAAGGAGAAACTCTATGCCTATGAAAATGACTTTCCGATGGTACGGTGAGGGAAATGACCGCATCAAACTATCGGATATCAAACAGATCCCCGGCGTGGACGGCATCGTTTGGGCGCTTCACCACAAGATGCCCGGCGAGGTCTGGGAAATCGATGAGATCGCTGAGGTCAAGCGTCAGCTCGATGAGTACGGCTTTAATATGGACGTGGTGGAATCAGTCAACGTTCACGATGACATCAAGATCGGTCTGCCCACGCGTGACGCGTACATTGAAAACTACAAAACCACCATTCGCAACCTTTCGAAGTTTGGTGTCAAGGTCATCTGCTATAACTTTATGCCGATCTTCGACTGGACGCGCTCAAATCTCTTTCACCCCGTCGGTGACGGCTCGACCGCGCTCTTCTACGAGAAGAACATGATTCAGGACGACTACAACGCGATGGCAAAATACATTCTCGACTTTACCGAGAAGTACAATATGTCCTTCCCGGGTTGGGAACCCGAGAGAATGGCAAAGCTCGACGAGCTCTTCAAAGCGTACGAGGGAGTGGACCACGAAAAGCTTTGGGGAAATCTCAAGTATTTCCTTGAAGCAATTATGCCCACCTGCCGCGAGTGCGACATCAAAATGGCAATCCATATGGATGATCCGCCTTGGGATATTTTCGGCTTACCGAGACTTTTGATCAACGAGCCGAACATTGACCGATTCCTCAAGATGGTCGATGACGAATATAACTGTCTGACACTCTGCTCAGGAAGCCTCAATGCCGATCCAAACAACAACGTTGCCGAAATCGTTCGCAAGCATTGCGACCGCATTGCGTTTGCTCATATCAGAAACGTAAAGCATTTTGAAAACGGTGATTTCTCCGAAGCAAGTCACAGAGATTGCGACGGTGATACTGGCATTCTTGAGATTCTCAAAGCCTACCACGATTGCGGCTTTGAAGGATATATCCGTCCCGACCACGGCAGACACCTTTGGGATGAGGGACCCGGAAACGTCCGTCCCGGTTACGGTCTTTACGACCGCGCACTCGGCATTATGTATATGCTTGGTGTTTGGGACAGCCTTGAAAAATTCGATAAATAAGGAGATACGAAGATGATTCAACTTCCCATTAATATTGATTACAGCGGCAAGGTTGTCGTTGTCACGGGCGCAGGTGGCATCATCTGCGGCGCGATGGCACGCGCCTTTGCACAGTCAGGCGCAAAGGTTGCGGCACTCGACCTCAATGAGGACGCGGTAAAGGCACTTGCAAACGAGCTCAAGGCAGAAGGCTTTATCTGTGAAGGCTACAAGGCAAACGTTCTCGATCCCGAGGCACTCGAGGAGGTCCACAAGGCAGTTCTTTGCGATCTCGGTACGTGCGACGTTCTCGTCAACGGTGCGGGCGGAAACAATCCTCGCGCTACTACCGACAACGAGTATCAGCACGAAGCAAAGGAAGGCGGAAAATCCTTCTTTGACCTTCAGGCAGACGGAGTAGATTTTGTGTTCAAGCTCAATTTCCAAGGAACGCTCCTGCCCACGCAGGTCTTTGCTAAGGATATGGTAGCAAAGAAGGCGGGCTGTATTCTTAACATCTCGTCGATGAACGCTTACACCCCTCTGACGAAGATTCCCGCATATTCTGCGGCAAAGGCAGGCATTTCGAACTTTACTCAGTGGCTCGCGACGCACTTTGCGGGCACGGGTATCCGTTGCAATGCGATTGCCCCCGGCTTTCTCGTTTCGGCTCAGAACTATAAGCTCCTCTTCCACGAGGACGGCACGCCCACCGCACGAAGCGCAAAAATTCTGAACGGAACTCCCATGGGCAGATACGTCGATGCGTCCGAGCTGCTCGGAGGCACGCTCTTCCTTTGCGATGATAAGTCGGCATCGGCAATCACGGGCGTGGTTCTTCCCATCGACTGCGGATTTGCCGCATATTCAGGTGTATAATAAAAAGGAGATATCAAAATGCAAAAGTACATTCCCGTTGTAGTCATTAAAGAAATGTCGGAAACCGACAAGATTTTAACGGCACTCAAGAAGAGCGATATTCTGTGTGCCGAGATCACCTTCCGCACCGCGTGTGCGGCAGAGGCGATTGCGTATGCCGTCAAGAACTATCCCGAAATGGAGATCGGCGCAGGCACGGTCATCAATGCCGAGCAGTGCGAAGCCGCACTCGCGGCAGGCGCGACCTTTATCGTGTCCCCCGGATTCTCGCCCGCAGTTGCAAAGATTTGTGTGGAAAGAAATATTCCGTACTATCCGGGTTGTGTCACCCCCACCGAGATTATGGCAGCACTCGAATTCGGTATCACTACCGTAAAATTCTTCCCCGCAAACGTCTACGGCGGACTGAAAGCCCTCAAGGCACTTTCGGCTCCGTTCCCGCAGGTAAAATTCATTCCTACGGGTGGAGTTGACCGCAATAACATTGACGAATTTTTAGCCTTTGATAAGGTTGCTGCCATCGGCGGTAGCTTTTTCGTCAAGGAAGCACTTGAAAAAATGGAGGAAAACTAAGATGGCAAAAGTAGTTACATTTGGAGAACTGATGCTCCGACTCGCTCCCAACGGATATTACAGATTTTTTCAGAATGATCAGATGCAGGCAACCTTTGGCGGCGGAGAAGCCAACGTTGCGGTATCTCTTGCAAACTACGGATTTGATAGCGTTTACGTAACCAAGCTCCCGAAGCACGCGATCGGTCAGGCGGCAGTCGATTCGCTTCGTTACTTCGGCGTGGATACCTCGAAGATCGTCCGCGGCGGCGACCGCGTGGGAATCTACTTCCTTGAGAAGGGTGCTTCTCAGAGAGGAAGTGTTTGCATTTACGACAGAGCGCACTCGGCAATCGCAGAAGCTGTTCCCGCAGACTTTGATTGGGACGCAATTTTCGATGGTGCCGATTGGTTCCACTTTACGGGAATTACCCCCGCACTTGGCGGAAATATGGTAGAGATTTGTCTTGCGGCTTGTAAGGCGGCAAAAGCAAAGGGAGTGAAAATCTCCTGCGACCTCAACTATCGTGGAAAGCTCTGGACAAGAGCAGAAGCACGCGAGGCAATGACAAAGCTCTGCGAGTACGTGGACGTTTGCATTTCCAACGAGGAGGATGCCAAGGACGTATTCGGTATTGAGGCAGAGAACACCGATATTTACGGTGGAAAGCTCAATCACGAGGGATATAAGTCGGTAGCAAAGCAGCTTGCCGAGAAATTTGGATTTGAGAAGGTTGCGATCACGCTTCGTTCCTCAATCTCGGCAAGTGATAACGACTGGGCGGGTATGCTTTACGACGGTGAGAATTACTGCTTCTCGAAGTCGTATCATTTGCATATCGTCGACCGTGTGGGCGGCGGCGACTCGTTCGGTGGCGGTCTGATTTACGCGCTTCTTTCGGGCAAGGATACGCAGTCTGCAATTGAATTTGCCGTGGCTGCATCGGCACTCAAGCACTCGGTTGAGGGCGACTACAACCGCGTATCGGTCAGCGAGGTTGAAAAACTCGCAGGCGGTGACGGTAGCGGTAGAGTTCAGCGATAAAAAAAGCAAAAGAGAGCAGAGAAAAAAACTGCTCTCTTTTTGTATCACGAAAATCCCGCCATCCTCGACACAGTAAAATAAAGGTAGATACATAGTGGTTTTATATGTGTCTGCCTTTATTTTAGTATTTTACTATTGCGGGTGAATTTTTATTTTTCGTATTTCAGGACCATCTGTTTTGCGTATTCTCTTGGAGTCATTTTCATTTTTTTCTTAAAGGCATAGCTGAAATAGGATTGCGAGGAAAAGCCGCATTCGTAGGCAATTTGCGCGAGCGTCATTTCGGTCGAAAGCAAGAGGTCGATTGCCTTTCTGATACGTTGCTCCTCAACGTATTCGTGCAGATTTTTTCCCGTGGAGGATTTGAAGAGCTTATGAAAATAAATCGGGCTGAATTTTGCGCGTTCCGAAAGCGATTCCAAGGTCAGCTCTTCCGCAATATTTTCATTGATATAGTTCAGCGTTTGCTCGATGACAATTCGGTTATTATGCTTCGGCTTTTGTAAAATCGTACCGTTCGGCGCGCATTTTTTTAGGGTGTATATCAACCGAAGAATCAGGCTTTGGAGTAGGATGACGTCCTCGGAGCTTCCCGTACGATAGTGTTGAACCAGCGACAGAAAGAGTTCTCGCACCTCATCGACGTTTTCGATTTCAATATAATTTGGAAGAGTAGACAACACGGAAAAGAGCTGTCCCTCATTTACGATCATATGAATATAGTGGCATTTGAACGGCAGACGTGTATGGCGGATCTGCCCCGGCTTGGCACAGATGACGACCTTTTCCGAGATCAGATGCGAGGTGTCGTCGATATAGGAGATCCCCCCCTCTTCCATCGGAAGCTCAATTTCGAACATCGTAGTTTTTCTGTTTCGGCTGGTCGTTCTGTTCTTGATGGCAAGCTGTGCGTTATAAATCCCAAGGGATACAATTTGCGGCAAAATAATTTCTTTCATAAGACCCTAAAAAGATAATATTTCTAATAAATAAGATAAAAATTCTGTATTTATAGAGCAAGATATATTATATAATAAAATTAAGAAATTGTCAAGAGAAAGGAGTCTTCTTTATGAAAATTACGTGGCTCGGTCAGGCAGGCTTACTGTTTGACAACGGAAAAATCAAAATTATGGTGGATCCTTATCTTTCGGACAGTGTGGAGAAGGTCAATCCTCTGAATTACCGCCGCGTTCCGATCGACGATCGATTCTTTGGCGTTCTTCCCGACGTGATGATCTTTACTCACGATCATCTCGATCACTATGACCCCGAAACCGCGCCTCGCTTTTTGGAGCACTCGGAGAAGGGGATGACGGTGCTTTGCCCGACGTCGGTCTGGCAAAAGGCGAGACAGCACGGCGGCGGACACAACTACGTGGAATTCAACCGACACACCGAATGGACCGAGCACGGCTTCCGCTTTTCTGCCGTCAAGGCGGCGCACAGCGATCCTTGTGCGATTGGAGTTCTCATTGAGGATTTGGAAGAGGGCAAGGTGTATTACGTGGCGGGGGATACGCTATACAATACCGAGATCTTTGAAGATCTTCCCGAAAAGATCGATCTTGTTTTTCTGCCCGTCAACGGTGTTGGCAACAATATGAATGCCGACGATGCTCTTCGCTTTGCGGAGTGCACGGGAGCGAAGCGTGCCGTACCGTATCACATAGGAATGTTTGACGAGCTCACCCCCGAAATTTTTGGGGCAGAGCAGCGTCTTGTTTTAAAAATTTATGAAGAAACAGAGGTGTAAAAAATGAAAAAATACGAAGTGAAGGATCACGCACCCAGCCTTCTTCCCGACGGATATGAGTTTGAACTCGTATGGTCAGACGAGTTTGACGGCGACCGAGTGGACGAAACCAAATGGGATTACCGTCTTTCGATGATGGGCAAGCGCCACCCCGCATGGACCGACAAGGGCGTCAGAGTGGAGGACGGCTTTGCGAAGTTTTCGATCATGGTAGACGGAGAGGATGTCGTTTCCTCTCAGCTTCAGACGGGCTACAACTTTATGGACGAGCCTGTGAAGGAGACGATGTTTGGCAGCGAGCATCTGCAATGGCCGATCGGCAAGCTCAAGGAGAACAAGTACACGCATCGCTACGGCTATTACGAGTGCCGTTGCAGACTTCAGCAGATGGAAGGCTGGTGGAGCGCATTTTGGCTTCAATCGCCCATCATCGGCGCGTCGCTCGATCCCAAGCTGACGGGTAGCGAGGTCGACATTATGGAGTCCTTCCACATCGGCGAGGTTCGTACGCACAACGTCTTTACAGGCGGTTACGGACAGGATATGCAGCGGGTTCACGTGGGCGGCGGCTATACCGTTCCGACCGACGTCTTTCACACCTACGGACTACTTTGGTTGCCCGACCGTTACGTATTTTACGTGGACGGTAAAGAGGACGGCGTTGTGACCGAGAACGTGTCGGCGATCGATCAGTTTATTTTGATTTCCACCGAGCCTCGCGGTTACCGTAAGGAAAATCATCTTCCCACCGAGGAAGCGTTTGCGGCGGCAAATGCCGGCGACGAATTTTGGGTGGACTACGTTCGCGTATTTGATATTAAAAACTAATGAGGAGTCAGCAATGAAAATTACGAAAATCAAATCATTTGTGGTCGACTGCTTCCGCACCAACTGGGTGTTTGTGAAGGTTTATACCGACGAAGGAATTACGGGTGTCGGAGAGGGCACGCTTGAATACAAGGAAAAGGCGCTCGTTGGCGCGATCGAGCATATCGAAAGCTATCTTGTGGGCAAGGACCCCCGACAGATCGAAAAGCATTATCACGACATTTACCGCGATGCTTATTGGAGAGGCGGCGCGGTGCTGATGAGCGCGCTCTCGGCCGTGGAGATGGCTCTGTGGGATATTCTCGGAAAGTCCTTGAACGTTCCCGTCTATCAGCTGCTTGGCGGCAAGGTCAACGAGGAGTGCCGCATTTACGTCAACGGTTGGTTTGCGGGCGCGAAGGAGCCTGAGGAGTTTGGAGAAAAAGCGGCGGAGGCGGTCAAGCGCGGTGTGACGGCGATGAAGTGGGATCCGTTTGGCAAGAACTATCTGCAGATTTCCAATAAGGATCTCGACAAGGCTCTCCGTTGTATTGCCGCCGTTCGTGAGGCGGTGGGCGACGAGGTCGATCTTCTCATCGAGGCGCACGGACGCTTTGACGTTCCCACGGGCATTAAGATCGCGCAAGAGGTGGCACAGTTTAAGCCGATGCTGCTCGAAGAGCCCGTGCCGCCCAACAATCTCGAAGCACTCGCGGCAGTTCGCGAAAAATCGCCTGTTGCCATTTCGGCAGGCGAGAGACTTTACACGAGATTTGATTATAACGAATTGTTCCGTCGTCGCGCTTGCGACTACATTCAGCCCGACATTTCGCACGCGGGCGGTATGATGGAGCTGAAGAAGATCGCGGCGATCGCCGAGGCGAATTACATTCCGTTTGCGCCGCACAATCCCTCGGGCCCGATTGCCAATGCCGCAACGCTTCAGCTTGCCGCGTGCTGTCCGAACTTCTGTATTCTGGAGATTATGTACTCCGACGTGGATTACAGAAAGTATATCACCAACGAAAATCTCATTTACGAGGACGGCAAGATCAAGATCAGCGACAAGCCGGGACTTGGCATTGAGCTCAATGAGGAAGAGTGTCTGAAGCACCCCTACGTTGAGCACAATCTGCGTCACTACACGGGTGCGCTGACCGACATCCGTCCCGCGAAGACTGAGTTCTATTTTTAAGGAGAAAGAAAAATGCACAGAATGAAGATTTGTGGAAAAATTCAGCCAAAGAAGGCTGCTGACGTGGCGTTTTCACGTCTTGGTATCGGCTTTGAAAAGCTTGACCGCGATGCCTTTGATCCGAACAAGGCGTACGATAAGATCAGCGAGATCGGTGTCAAGTGGGTTCGAATTCAATCGGGTTGGCAAAAAACCGAGAAAGAAAAGGGAGTTTACGATTTCGCTTGGCTCGATTCGATCGTGGACAATCTTCTGTCGCGCGGGTTGATCCCGTGGATGTGCGTTTGCTATGGCAACAAGATCTACGGCGGTCTTGCGGTAGAAAATTTCGGCGCGGTCGGCTGTCCTCCCGTTCTGACCGAGGAGCAGAGAAGTGCGTGGGACAATTACTGCGAGGCGCTTTCGAAGCATTTTCGCGGCAGAGTGACGCATTTTGAGGTTTGGAACGAGCCAGACGGACGTTACAGCTGGAAGCACGGTGTCAGCGCGATCGAGCTTGGCGAATTTACCGTTCGCACTGCTCGCGCGCTGAGAAGGGGCAATCCCGAGGTCTATCTGATTGGCGGTGCTTTGAGCCGTGTTAATCTTCCGTATCTGAACCAAGCGTTCAGTACGGGAATGGCAGAGGAGCTCAATGCGATTTCTTTCCACGTCTATTCCTTTGACGATCGCAAGCTTGCGCCGTCGATTGCAGCATTGCGTGCGCTGCTCGATCGTTACAATCCCGCACTTGAGATCATTCAGGGAGAATCTGGCGCGCAGTCGCGTCCCTTTGGCAACGGTGCCTTAAAGGACGGCGCGTGGACCCCGAGAAAGCAGTGCAAGCATCTGCTTCGCCATATGGTCACCGACCTCGGTATGGGCGTGAAGTTCACCTCGTATTTTTCCGCCATGGATATGATGGAGGCACTTCGCGGTAAGGTGGGCGACAAAAAGAGCTATCAGGACTTCGGTTATTTTGGCGTGCTTGGCGCGGAGTTTGACGAGGACGGTGTGGCAACGGGCGATTATCCGCCGAAGCCCGCCTACTACGCGCTTTCGTATCTTGCCTCGCTCTTTGCGGGTGAGATCAGTCCCTGTACTCTGCCGATCCTTCCCGAAACCGACACGGCACCGCATTGCGGTAACATTCCTACCTTGTCGTGGGGCGAGATCGAAAGCTACGGCTTCCGTCTGGCAAACGGCTCGTATGCGTACGCGTATTGGGCACCCGTCAATCATCTGACGCAGGATTTTGAGAGTGCCGTCAGCTTTTGCTATGCGTCGTTTGACGACCTGCCGAAGCTGGTCGATCCGATGGACGGAACGGTATACGAGATTCCTGAGGGGATGATCGAGGAAAACGCGTATGGCGGCATCATTCTTCATCGCCTTCCCATCAGGGATTATCCGCTACTGCTGGTATTCGGTAGCATTGAATAAGTAAAAGCAAGGAGAATCACAATGAAAACAGCATTGATTACAGGTGCGTGCATCAACACGGGCGTTGCGATCGTGGAGAAATTCGCGTCCGAGGGATATAACGTCGTGTTCACGGGCAGAAATGCCGAAACGGTACACGCCAAAGAAAAAGAATACAGAGCGCAGTTTCCGAACGTAGAGATCATCGGCTATCATATCGACTCTTTGCTTGACGAGCGGACGGTGGACGAGGCTTCGGTCGATGCGCTGTTTGCCGATCTTGACGCAAAGGGAATTTTTGTTGAAACCCTTGTGCTCAACGCTGCCGATCAGGGACTCGGACAGAAGATTTTCGAGAACCCTCTGACCGATATGATGAAGGTCATTAACACGAACGTGGTATGGAACTACTGCCTTTCCGAGCACGCGGCAGAGCGAATGAAAAAGCAGGGCGGCGGTAATATCGTATTCGTCAATTCCAACACCGCGTACAGAGCCATTCCCGACCGCGTCGCGTACGTTGCGTCCAAGGGCGGTCAGCTCGGACTGATGAGAGCGCTTGCACTCGATCTCGGAAAGTACAATATCCGTGTCAACGCCGTTCTTCCCGGTATGATCAAGACCGACCGTTGGGAGAAGAACCCAGATTTTTATCGCGACGTTCCGTCGAGATTTACCCCCATCGGTGACGTTGCCGTGGGCGAGGACATTGCCGATGCCGTCTTCTATTTTGCGGCGCACGCGAGAAACACGACGGGTGCGGAGCTGATCGTCGATGGCGGCAATACCATTCAGCTCTATCCGATAATTCCGAAAGAGTAAGTAAAAAAGAGAGCAGAGAAATCTGCTCTCTTTTGGCTTTCTATGAAAAGATCATTGACAATTTTTTTGATATGTGTTATAATGTGGAAACTACCGAAAGGAGGGTGGTACGATGTTTCAAAAGAATGATATTGTTTGCTTTTTAGGCGATAGCATTACGGCAAAGGGACTTTGGATGGCAGAGGTCTACCAAACGCTTCGCGAAAAATACTCGCTCAAATGCATCAACTGCGGTGTTTCGGGTTCGACTGCAACGAAATCGCTTTATTATCTGCATGAGCGTTGCTTGAATTTTCATCCGAGCTGTGTGGTGATTACGTTTGGAATCAACGACGTTCGTTATAGTCTTTACAAGGAATCGCTGATGGGCGATCCTGTGACCGAGCAGAGAAAAAAGGATATGCTTGAGAATTTCCGAATTTCTTATCCGAGGGTGATCGAGGAATGTATGGCGGCGGGCGCGCGAGTGATCTTGTGTGTTGCTGCTCCTTACGATGACGTAAGTGATGGAGATGAACCCGTGATGAAATGTCAGGATGCGCTGAACGAATGCGGAGATTTCGTTCGTTCGCTTGCCGAAAAATACGGATGTCCCGTAGTGGATTTTCCGAAGATTCTCTATCCGATGCTCGGGGAGCGTGAGATCATCAGCTCTGACCGTGTGCATCCGACCGAGGAAGGACATCATTTGATGGCGCAGATCTTTTTAAAGGAGCTTGGCGAGATCGATGAGTGTGATTTTGACACGCCATTCGTTTGGGAAGATTGGAATCGGGAGCGCTATGATTGTGAGCAGGAGTTGACTTTGGTCAATTTGATTGAATATTGCGTTTTCGTTCCCGATCGTTATGTGAAACAGATGCCGCTTGAGGAACGCAAAAAAATTGCAAAAGAACGTTATGCCGAGTTTGAGGACAAAAACAATATTTTTGCAAGGGCTTACAAGGAATACGTTCAAAAAATCGACGACTATTCCTCTTACGTGGAAAAGACCGTGGAAAAGACGATTTTCTGAATTTATGAAAAAAAGAGAGCAGAGATATGCCTGCTCTCTTTTTTGTCGAAACTTGAAAAAGCCATCGTTTTTTTGTTGATTTATTTTTTATATTGTGTTATAATGAGAATAGTTCTGATGACCTACAGTGATCATAAAGATTTTTGAACGATGGAGGAAATGCAATGAATTATGACGTAATTATTATCGGTGCGGGACCTGGTGGAATTTTTGCGGCATATGAGCTGATGCAGAGAAAGCCCGAGCTCAGAGTGGCGGTATTCGAGGCGGGACATATGTTGAATCAGCGTCGCTGTCCGATCGACGGCAATAAAATCAAAACTTGCATTGGCTGCAAGAGCTGTTCGATTATGAGTGGCTTTGGCGGCGCGGGTGCTTTCTCTGACGGTAAATATAATATTACGAACGATTTTGGAGGCGTTTTATACGAATATCTCGGAAAACAGCGTGCTTTGGATCTGATGCACTACGTAGATAAAATCAATATGAACTACGGCGGTGACGGTTGCAAGCTTTACAGTACTTCGGGATCTCGTTTCAAGACCGTTTGTATTCAAAACGATTTGCATCTTTTGGATGCTTCCGTACGTCATTTGGGCACCGACATCAACTACGTTGTTCTCGAAAATCTCTACAATTTCCTGAAAGGCAAAGTGGATTTTTTCTTCGACACGTTTGTTGAAACCATTAAGATTATTCCCGGTGGTTATTCGGTGAAGTGCAAGGATGCTTCGTATTCCTGTGAAAAATGTATCGTTTCGGTTGGCAGAAGCGGTAGTAAGTGGATGGAGCAGGTTTGCCGGGAACTGGATATTCCTACCAAGTCGAACCGCGTGGATCTTGGTGTTCGCGTGGAGCTTCCCGCGTCTGTTTTTGCTCATCTGACCGACGAGCTGTATGAAAGTAAAATCGTTTACCGTACTGAAAAATATGGAGACAAGGTTCGTACCTTCTGTATGAATCCCAAGGGGGCTGTTGTCAATGAGAACACCAACGGAATTATTACGGTGAACGGTCATAGCTATGAGGATCCTGCCAAGCAGACCGAAAATACCAACTTTGCTTTGCTGGTGTCTCAGCATTTTTCCGAGCCGTTCAAGGATTCCAACGGATACGGAGAATCGATTGCAAGACTCAGCAATATGCTTGGCGGCGGTGTCATTGTTCAGCGCTTCGGTGATTTGATCCGCGGACGCCGTTCGACCCCCGGCCGTATCGAAGGGGCATTTATTACGCCGACGTTGCAGGCGACGCCGGGAGATCTTAGCTTGGTTCTTCCAAAACGTATTTTGGACGGTATTATTGAAATGATCTACGCCTTGGATAAGGTGGCACCCGGTACAGCCAACGAAGATACGCTGCTTTACGGGGTGGAGGTGAAATTCTATAATATGGAAGTGGAAGTGAACGAGCGTTTGGAAAGCTGTTATCCCGGACTTTACATGATTGGAGACGGTAGCGGTATTACGCATTCGCTCTCCCACGCGTCCGCAAGCGGAGTTCACGTGGCAAGAAACATCACAGAATAAATCTTTGATCAGGAGAATACGGATATGAATTTTTTGGAAGAAAGAGTCCTCAGGGACGGAGTAGTGAAATCGGGAAACGTATTGAAGGTTGACAGTTTTCTGAATCATCAGATGGATATTACGTTAATGGAGGAAATCGGTCGCGAATTCAAACGAAGATTTGCTGACAAACCCATTTCCAAGATTCTTACGATCGAAGCATCGGGCATTGGTATCGCCGCGTTTGTTGCGAGGGAATTCGGTGTTCCTATGGTTTTCGCAAAAAAATCTAAGTCTATTAACGTCGACGGAGAAATGTACGTCGCCGAGGTAGTTTCCTTTACGCACAAGAATACCAATCAAATTATCGTTTCCAAACGATTTTTGCAGAAAGGGGAGCACGTTTTAATTATTGACGACTTCCTTGCGAACGGTTGTGCATTACAGGGACTGATCTCTATTGTAGAAACGGCGGGAGCTATTGTGGACGGCTGTGGAATTGTGATCGAAAAAGGATTCCAATATGGCGGCCGTGCCATCAGAAATATGGGATATCGTGTGGAGTCCTTGGCAATCGTGGACGCGATGGATTTCGAAACAGGTACGATTACCTTGAGAGAGCAGGGAAATTGTTAAAGATTGAGCGTAGCACCCTCATACAGAAACCCCTCGAAACGATCGAATTTACGATCGTTTCGAGGGGATATTCTTTGTTGCTACGAGGTAGACTGTTTGGGAGAGCTTCTGGGAGTGAATTCACTCTCCTTCGTTGCTTCTTTCACAGGTGCATTCACAGTGAATTGCTGGGTCATTTCGAGGGCGGAGGTATTGAGATACAGAATCTTCTCCACGACGCTTCCGTCTGTCTCGGTCACGTCTACCACATCAAAATAGATTCCGGCGGAAGCAGTACCGTTATGCGCACCGCTGATCATAAATCGGGATTTGCGCTGTACCATCTGAGACCAATAATCTTTCGTTGCGTCGGGGGCATCGAAGCTTTTGACAAAATCGATTTTTTCAAGAATTCGGTAGGGAAGATTATCAGGCGCGTTTCCTTCGGGAATATTTCCTTGGGTTCTGTCGGTTCCTGCTAACTTCAAATATATAAATCCTGCCGGGGCGGGTTTTTCAATTCCGTCGGTTGCTGTGGATCGTCCGATGGCGTATTCATATCCGGGAATGACACCCTCTTGATCGCTTCCTGCCGTCAGCTCCGAAAGATCAATCTTCAACGTAAAGCACAGGATCGCGCCGTTGGCAAAAGAAGATCCGGCACTCGCTGATTTTTCCATATTCAATACGATTTCTTGCAGAGAGTCGGCAAGCATAGTGCCGTCCGTTTTGCGAAGATATCGATAAATCGACATTACGTTACTGCTACCTTTATCGGGACGGAAAAATGCAATGGCACACTCGCCCGAATTTTCGGGTTTAAACCATATCGTATTGGTAGGATAGGTTTTAAGACCCGTGAGTTTGGAAAAGAGCGGTGCACCGTCTGGGTCGATCTTCGAAAATTTGTTTGCAACGTCGTTGCCGTCGGCATCTTTTCGGTAATAGATATTTCGGTATTCCAGATCTTTTTTATAGTTTGGGTCGGTACTATCGTTAAAAGCAACCTCTCTTGCCGTGCTCGTATTTCCCCGAACGACGACGACGTCTTCGTCATTAAAAGCAAGCGTTTCCTTTAAAATCCAAGTATTCGATATGGATGGTTGGTTGGAAATTTTTCCGTGTTCCAACGATCCGACAAAATATGCCGAGCCTTCGGTAGCGTTATGGATGGCAACCGTTTTGTTTGCGGTTCCGTAGTCTGTGATTTGGGTGGACGTATAGGTTCCTACGCTTTGCTCATTGGCAAGGGTGTACGTGGTTCCGGAAATGTCGGAAATCGCATAGGATGTGACAGTTACGTGAATTTCCTCAGGATTGTTTGCCGATACGGAAATGCCGCTTGCCGACACGTTCCCGGAGGAGGCAAACCACGCGGTGCTTTTGTTCATACTTGAAAACGCTACCAAGCTTACGACAAGGAAAGTGGCGAGAACAAGGATCGAAAGTGCGCTGAGCATCAGTCGCGTAGAAACACTATTTTTGTTCTTCAAGGCCCCCCCTTTTTTTGTTTACTTGGTTTCTTTTTATAAAGATAAATATTCACTGTGATTTTTTTATCACAAAGACGAATAGTTGTCAAGACTAACACACTAAAAATATGGGCGGAGATTGCAAAAAAAAACAGACGTCAACCTTCTGTTGATTCAATTTGCCATAATTTTAAATGGAATAAAAAACGATGAGGCTTTTTGGGATTCCTCATCGCTTTTGTTTTTGCACGAGTTCTATGGTGTTTGTCATTTTGACTTACATTTATAATTGGAAGATTTTATTTTGAATCTGACGGTGGAGGATTTCGTTTGCTTTGGTGAAATCAAAGCTGACGATGATTTTGGAGTTGGTGTTTTCGGTTACGTCAAAGATGATTTCGGATGCCCAAAGCGTGATTTTTTGCCATAGGATCATCTGACGGATTTGAAAAAGAAAGCAGGGTGCGCAAAGCGCGATGGTGGCGGTGTGTTCCTCGTGGTTCACCGCAAGTTCGAATTCGGCATCCTCGTGGGCGGCGAGTTCTTGGCAAAGTCGGGCGAGCTCTGAGAAATCGGCGGTGCTTTCCGCGGAGAATTCGGAGAAAAAGGGATGCTCGGAGATTACTTTTTGGAGTGCGGGCTCGCTTTCCGAAGCGCGTTCTTTTGCCTCATCCATGGTGTCGGTCCAAAATTTTGCTTGATAGATCGTTTCCATAAAAATCTCCTTAAAATAAAAAAGTGCGCCTCAGAGAGACGCACCGAAAAATGCTTCTCTCAAATGCTGCGACACATCGTAATCTAATATTCCCCATAAAAGCGAGTATAGAGTGAGAGAACATTTTTACACAAAATGTTGTCTCACTTTTATAGGGCAAATATTCGAATGTGTCGCAGGTACATTATACCACAATTTTTTGGGAATGTCAATTATATTATCAATAAAATATATGGAAGAGAAAATTTCGGGGTCAGAACGGACGACCAAAGGTCGCCCCTACGGTTTGCGGGGGAAATATCGTTTGCGCGCCGATGGCACAAGGGAACGAATCTCCACCAAGCCTCCCTCTCGGAGGAAGCCTTTGGCGGTGTACCGCCGTCGGTGCGGAGAACGCAGAATGTTTCGGTTTCCACCAAGGCTCCCTTGTGTAAAGGGAGCTCCGCCGTAGGTGGTGAGGGATTGTTCCTTTTCTTTGTTACTTTGATGGGATAACAACCCCTCCGTCACGGCGTTGCCGTGCCACCTCCCCTTACACAGGGGAGGCTATGGCGATATGCGAGCCTTTCTGCGTCGAACGCAGAAAGATGCAAAATTCCAAAAAAACTGTAGGGACAGGCGTCCTCGACTGTCCGTAGAAAACAAACAATTAGCACTCGGTCAGAACGGACGCCCAAAGGTCCCCCCTACGGGTTTGAGGGGGAAATATCGTGTCTGCGCCGAACGTACCAAGCAAATGTCTTCCTGTCATGGAACGAATTGTTCAAGAATGGAATTTACTTGTAAAAATGGAAGATAATGGAAAGTCGCCTCAAAAAGCGGTGGCTTTTTTTGTTTTTTTAAAAAAGCGAGGATTTTTTCAAAAAAAAATAAAAAAATTTTTACAAACCCCTTGACCTTTTTGGGAGAGTATTGTATAATAAGACCATCGTGGTGGGGCAAAATGGAGCAAAGTGTAGCGAAGTGTTGAAGAAAAACAGCCAAAATTGCCTTTTCCCCACAAAATCATCGAAAAAATCCAGCAAAAAAGCGATTGACATATAGAAGAAGCAAAAAATCAAGCCAAACTTGACCGAAAGGAGGACACTTGCCATGCTGTCGGGTGAATTCAGACACAGTCTTGACCCCAAAAACAGACTTTTTATCCCCTCAAAGCATCGTGATGAGCTCGGCTCGTCGTTTGTGGTAGCCAAAAGTATTCGCGAGCAGTGCCTCCGCGTGTATTCCTCCGAGGGTTGGGCAGAGTATATTCGACCGATCACCAGCCTTGACGGAAAGGATAAAGACCGTATTATCAGAGCCCTGAGCAGAAACGCCGCTCAGGTTTCTCCCGATTCGCAGGGAAGAATCGTTCTGACCCCCGATTTGATCGAGTTTGCGGGACTGGACAAAAACGCTGTGATTGTCGGTTGCGGTGACCATTCGGAGATTTGGTCCGAAGACAATTACGCGGCAATGGTAGCCGAAGAGGATCTTGGCGATATGAGAGCAATCCTCGAAAGCTACGGTCTGTAAGGATTTTGCGATGGAAGAACAAAACAAACCCCAAAAGATTGAATTTTCACACCGTTCGGTGCTACTCGACGAGTGTATTGACGCATTGGCGATTCGCCCCGACGGCATCTATCTTGACGGTACGGCGGGGGGCGGCGGACATTCTGCCGAAATTGCCCGCAATCTCGGAGACGAGGGATTGCTGATTGCTATCGACCAGGACGAAACGGCGGTTGCCGTAGTAACGGAACGCCTTTCGTCCTTCGGCTTACGCGCGCGCGTCGTGCGTAATAATTTCTGCGAACTTTCGGAAGTTTGCAGAGAACAGGGGATTGACGAGATCGACGGACTGCTTCTCGACCTCGGCGTTTCCTCCCATCAGCTCGACACTCCCGAGCGCGGCTTTTCCTATCAGGCGGACGCACCGCTCGATATGCGAATGGACAAACGCAAGAGCCTCGATGCCTACGAGGTGGTCAACACCTACCCGCAGGAAAAGCTCAAGAAAATTCTCTTCGACTACGGTGAAGAGAGATACGCTCCCGCGATCGCGTCAGCCATCGTGAAGCAGAGAGAAAAGAAGCCGATCGAAACAACCGCGGAGCTCTCGGAGCTGATTAAGTACGCAATTCCGCCCTCGGCAAGAGAAGGCGGACATCACCCGGCAAAGAGAAGCTTTCAGGCGATCCGCATTGAGGTGAACGCCGAGCTCGACGTGATCGAGCCTGCGATCCGTTCCGCCGTGAGCCTGCTTCGCAAGGGTGGACGCATCGCAATCATCACCTTCCATTCGCTCGAGGACCGCATCGTCAAGCAGACCTTCGCGGATCTCGCCAGCGGCTGTACCTGCCCACGCGACTTTCCGATCTGCGTATGCGGAAAGAAGCCGAGCGTCAAGGTGATCACCAAAAAGCCGATTCTTCCGTCGGCAAAAGAGCTGGAAGAAAACCCGCGCTCCCGCAGTGCAAAGCTGAGGGTTGCCGAAAAGCTTTGAACGAAATTTACGAAATTTACGATACGAAAACATAGGAGGACGAACATGGCTGCCGAATACATGAATGATTCTTACAACCGTTGTCTGAGCGAGCTTCGCGAGCGTTATCGGGAGAGAGGCGTTTTTGTCAACGTCAAAACCGAGAATGCATTGCAGGAAGCAAGGGAAGAATCGACACGTGCCATCGCGCCCGACGCATACGTTTTGTTTGACGCTCGGAGCAAGATTGCCGACTGTTATCGCAGTGGTGAATACAACGGTTCGAAGTACATGACCTCCGACGATTTCGTTCGCTACTTTAATCACCGCCGCTCCTTCTACGCGCCGAAGCTGCCAAAGGAAGAAAAGCCCCGCGAGGTGGTTGCTTCCGATCGCCGCCGCGCGCTGAGCCACGGACGCGAAATGAATCGCTCTGACTCCGGAAAGGAGGGCCACTTAAAAACCGCGCTGTCGGTGTTAAGAGGTCTTAAGGAAAAGTGGCTTCCGATGGAGGCTCGCGAGGGACGCGCCGAGCACGGCGTCTTCCGCATTCCCGCCGCAACGATGTCGGGGATCGCAGTCTTCGCTCTCTCCCTCGGTCTGATCGTCAGCGGTTCGGTGATGCTGGGCAACGCTGCGGGCAAGGTGGGAGAGATGAACAGCACGATTGCAACGCTCGAAGCAAAGCAGACCGAGCTGGAATCCAAGCTGGACCTGAAATACAACGCAGACGAGATCGAAGCCGAAGCAAAGAGCCTCGGTATGATCAAGCGTCAGCACGCCGACCAGGAATACATTGAGGTGGACCGAGAGGAACGCATTACGATTTATGAGGACGGGGAAGACGAGAAGGTGGGACTTGCCGCGCTTCTTTCCTCCTTCGGGATCGAGATCGATTAACGAATATTTGAAAGACGCCTCTCATATAATGCCTTAGCCACGGCAAAAAACCACGGAGAGGAGAAGGATATGGCAAAAAGACCGGAGCACCAAAGCGGTCCTGAGGAAGTGTCGCGTACGGTCAGCACCGAAGCGGTGCGCCGCTCTACTTGGCTTGGACTTTTGATCTTTTTCGTCTTTGCGGTGTTGCTTGTCCGCATTCTTCTGATTCAGACCGTGGGCTTTGAGGACTATCAGAACAAGGTTCTCGAACAGATTACCACAGAGTCGAAGGTTCCCGCTGCGCGCGGAAAAATCTACGACAGAAACGGCAACGTGCTTGCCACCAACGTGACGACCTACCGTGTTTTCGTTTCACCCTCGGGCATCAAGAGCGCGCAGGATGAATCCGAGGACGGAAAGAACTATACCGTGCTGGTTGCCAAGGGACTTTCGGAAATCCTTGGTGTCAATCAGAGCGAGGTGGAATCGCAGATCTGCGAATATGCGGATAAGCTTGACCGAACTATCAAGCGTCGTGTGGACGAAGAAACTGCTGACCTTGTGCGCGAGTACATCGACGAGCACGGCTTGCAAAGCATGATTTATCTCGAAGCGCAGAGCACGCGCTTCTATCCCGGAAAGACGCTCGCTGCGCACATGCTCGGATTTACGAGTCAGGACGGCGTTGGACTTTACGGACTGGAATATCAATACGACGAATATCTTCGCGGAGTTGACGGATACTATATCAAGGCACGCGACTCCTACGGAAACGAAATGCCGAACGATTACTCGAGCTACATCAAGGCAATCGACGGCTACAATCTGACGACGACCATCGATACGACGGTGCAGAGCTTTCTCGAGGAACAGCTTGAGGCAACCGTTCTTGACCACGAGGCGGCGAATCGCGCGTGCGGGATTGTGATCGACGTCAAAACGGGCGGAATTCTTGCGATGGCAACCTCTTCTCCCTTTGATCTCAACGACCCTTGGGGCCTTGACCCTCTCTCGCAGGCGACGCTTGCGGGAAGCGGATACGAGGAGGGAAGCGACGAGTATTCCAAGCTTCAGCGGACGCTTCTGACCGAGATGTGGTCCAATAAGGCGGTCACCGAGAGCTACATTCCCGGTTCAACCTTTAAGATCGTGACCTCGGCGATGGCACTCGAGGAGCGAAAGGACGCAACGAAGCAGACCGTTCACTGTCCCGGGCACAAGGTGGTGCTTGGACAGAAGATTCACTGCCATAAGGTACAGGGACACGGCTCGATTGATTTTGCGACGGGACTTCAGCAGTCCTGCAACGTCTGGTTTATGACGTTGGGCGAGGCGATCGGTGTGGATACCTACCAACAATACGTCAAGGCGTTTGGCTACAAGGAGAGAACGGGCATCGATCTTCCCGGTGAGGGCTATTCGATCTTCGCCTCCGAGATGAGCCAACTCGACCTTGCCATCTACGCGTTTGGACAGAACTTTAACGTCACCCCCTTGCAACAGCTTTGCGCGGTAGCATCGGTGGCAAACGGCGGCAAGCTGATGCAGCCGTACATTGTAGAACGAGTCAGCGACAACGCGGGCAACGTGATTTATCAGCACAAGGTCACGGCGAAGCGTCAGGTCGTCAGCGAGCAGGTCTGCGAGGAAATCTCGAAGATTCTCGAGGACGGCGTTTCGGGCACGGGCGGTGCCAAGAACGCGTACGTTGCGGGCTACCGAGTTGCCGCCAAGACGGGTACCTCCGAGAAAAAGGGCGCGGCGTATGCCGACAAGGATGCGTATATCTGCTCCACCGTCGCTTACGCGCCAGCGGACGATCCCGAAATTGCCATTATTATTATCGTGGATGAACCGACCAGAGGCGTTCTTTACGGCTCTACGGTTGCCGCGCCTTACATTGCGGGCGCGCTGGAAAATATTCTGCCGTATCTCGGTGTTATTCCGCAGTATAGCGAAGCCGAGCAGTCGAGAATGTCGATTGTCGTGCCCTATTGCACGAGTATGACCCTCGACGAAGCGATTGCAAAGCTCCGTGCGGCAGGTCTTGATTACACGGTCGTCGGTTCGACGAACGGTAGCGCGGAGGTCAGCGCACAGAGTCCCTCTCCCTACGTCCGCATTGCAAAGCTTTCTGCGGGCAAGGTGGTGCTTTACACGAACGGGGAGCCCCCGAGCGAGACTGCCGTCGTTCCCGATCTGACGGGACGGACGGCAATGCAGGCAAACGCACTGCTGACGGGTGCGGGACTGAATATCCGAGTGATGGGCTCGACGGGACTGACCGACACGAACGGTCGCGTGCTGACGCAGTCGATCGCACCTGGCACGAAGGTCAAACCGGGAACGGTGGTTCAGGTGACCTTCGGCAATAAGGAAGATCTCTCGGACGGCTAAGCCGAGACGGAGGGCAGAGTGCTTCTGCCAAGGACGTACAAAGAGAACGCCTTGGAGGTAGTGCTGTGAAGCTCTCGGAACTCTTTTTGGGAGCAGGACTCCCATTTCCCCCCGAAGATGGGGACATTGAAATTGAAGATATCG
This sequence comes from Eubacteriales bacterium, assembly GCA_045646945.1. GTDB lineage: Bacteria > Bacillota > Clostridia > Oscillospirales > CAG-272 > HGM12713. The sequence goes on from JAZRLS010000005.1 coordinate 78,040, forward strand.
TCAGCGATTCGCGGCTGGTTCACGAGGGAAGCCTCTTCCTCTGTCTGAGAGGAAGCCACAGTGACGGGCACGAATACGAGGACGAAGCGATTCGCAGAGGTGCGAGGGTGATTGTAGCGGAGCGTGTGCGTGACGCGTGTGTGGGTGGTGCCGCAGTACGGATTGTACTTGAGAACACGAGAAAGGCTGCTGCTTTGCTACATTCCTCCTTTTGCGGTAATCCTGCGAGAAATATGAACATCGTCGGCGTGACGGGCACGGGCGGAAAAACTTCCGTCGCATCGCTTCTTTGCGAGGTGCTCCGCACGTCGGGGGTGAAGTGCGGTCTGATTGGCACGGTGTGTGCCTCCGACGCGACGGGACGCGTGCTTTCCTATGCGACGGGTATGACAACGCCCGATCCCGAAGAACTCTATCCTCTGCTTCGGAAGATAGCAGAGAGCGGCGCAGAGGTCGTCGTGATGGAGGTTTCCTCCCACGCGCTCGCGCTTCATAAGGTGGATGCCATCGAATTCGAGATGGGCGTCTTTACCAACCTCTCCCGAGATCACCTCGATTTTCACGGGACGATGGAAGACTATTTCGAGGCGAAAAAAAGACTTTTCTCTCTTTGCCGCCGCGCGTGCGTCTGCACCGATTCCGAGGCAGGCAGGGAGCTTGTGAGATATTTACAGAACCAAGGACGCCCTTTCGTCACCTGCTCGGTGACAAACAAGGGGGATTATTGCGCTCTTCACGAAAAAAACTGCGGTCTTTGCGGCGTTTCTTTCGTGATGAGGACACCGAAGGGGGATTTTTCCCTCAAAAGCACCTTGCTTGGAAAATTTGCTACGATTAATTCGCTGATGGCGGCGACGGTCGCGCTCGAGCTTGGATGCTCGGGCACTGACGTCGATACCGCCTTGCAACGTACGAAAGGCGTCTGCGGACGCATGGAGCTCGCGGTGACCCCAAACACTGCGGCTCCGACCGTACTGATCGACTACGCGCACACGCCCGACGAGTTGGAGGGACTGCTTCACGGTGCCAGAGAGCTTCGTCAGAGCGGAGGACGGGTGATTCTCGTCTTTGGCTGTGGCGGTGAGCGAGATCGCGGAAAGCGCAGAGAGATGGGCATTCTTGCCTCGCGCCTTTCGGATCTTGTGGTGATCACCTCGGACAACAGCCGAGGCGAGGACAGAAACACGATTCTTTGCGAGATTCTGCGCGGGATTGACAAAGAAAAGCCCTACCTTGTGATTCCCGACCGCAGAGAAGCGATTCTTGCGGCGGTCCTGACGGCAAAACCGAAGGATCTCGTGGTGCTCGCGGGAAAGGGACACGAAACCTATGAAATTGATGCAAGGGGAAAGCACCCCTTCGACGAACGGACAATCGTTCGCGAGGCACTCCTTTTGCGGGAAAATAAAACTACGATGGACGGAAATTAACGTCGGAAAGGAAGAACGGATATGAAGGTCAACGTTGGTGGCAATGGACTTACAATGCCTGAGCTGGCGGATATTTGCGGCGGTGTGCTTTGCAACGTCGGCGGCGATACTGTGCAAACGAAACCCTTCCGCTTTGTTTGCACCGACTCGCGTGAGGCGGCAAAGGAAACCCTTTTCGTTGCGCTCGGCGGAGAGCGCGTGGACGGACACGACTACATCGGAGCTGCCGTTTCTTCGGGCAACGAGTGCGTGCTCTGTGAGAGAATTCCCGAAAACATCGGACAGAAATACACGGCGGTCGTCGTAGAGGACTCTCTGCGTGCCGTCGGTGAGCTTGCCAAGGCGTACGACCGCCGTATGAGTCACCGCAAGGTTGCGATTACGGGTAGCGTGGGCAAGACGACCACCAAGGAATTTGTGGCATCGGTGCTCGCGGAGGGCTTCCGCCGCGTTCACAAGACCGAGGGAAATTACAATTCGACGCTCGGAATGCCCCTTTCTCTGCTTTCTTTGCAGAACGACACCGAGGCATCGGTGCTCGAGATGGGTATGAGCGGCTTTGGTGAGATCGAATATATGTCGAGAATTGCCGAGCCCGATATTGCCATTGTTACGAATATCGGTTCGTCGCATATGGAATATCTTGGTTCGCGTGAAAATATTTGCCGTGCCAAAATGGAGATCGTTCGCGGTCTGAAGCGCGACGGTACGCTTCTTCTCAACGGTGACGAGCCCCTGCTTCGCAATTATCCTCACGAGGTCGCACCGATTTACGTCGGCTTCTCGGAGGACTGTCAGATTCGCGCGATCAATCTGCGTGAGGGATTTGGAAGAATGATGTTCGATCTCTGCGACGGTGAGAGAATGCTCGCTGACGTCGAGATTCCCACGATGGGACGCCACAACGTCTACGCGGCAATGTTTGCGTATGCTGTGGGTGCCCGAATGAATCTTTCCGACGAGGTGATCCTTGCAGGACTTCGCAACTACCGTCCGATCGGTATGCGACAGAATATTTACAAGATCGGCTCGATCTCGATCATCGAGGACTGCTACAACGCAAGCCCCGAATCGATGAGAGCCGCCGTCGGCGTGCTGAAGACGCTGTCGGCACAGAACGGCGGACGGATGGCTGCCGTGCTCGGCGATATGTATGAGCTGGGCGAGGGAAGCAAACGCTTCCACGAGGAACTCGGACTCTTTTACGCAAGGGAGGGCGGCTCGCTGCTCTACACCTTCGGAGAAAATGCCGAACAGATTGCGGGCGGCGCAATCCTTGGCGGAATGAATCCCGAGTACGTTTACCGCAACGCAAGTGTGGCAGATCCCGCACTCACGGGCGAGATGCTTTTGCATTCGCTCACGGCAGGCGATACGCTGCTCGTCAAGGCAAGCAGAGGCGCGCGCGCAGAGCGGATTCTGGAATATTTAAAGGAAAACAAGATGCGTCTGCCTTCGTAAGGACGCACAGGGACGGAGGATCGGTATGAAAGAGCTTTTGTATGAATTTGGCATAGCACTTGGCATTTGCTTTGTGCTGACCGCCATTCTCGGACGCTTGATCATTCCGATCCTTCGTGCGAAAAAGGTCGGACAGCACATTCTCGAGATTGGTCCGCGTTGGCATCACTCCAAAGAGGGAACGCCGACGATGGGCGGTATTTGCTTTATTCTCGCTATTTTGATCACGCTGCTCGGTGTGGCGGTGCTTTACGCGATTCGCAGCGCGCAGGCAGAGCTGATTCCGCTGGCACTGACGATGGGACTTGGTGTGATGAACGGTCTGATTGGCTTTGTCGACGACTTCTGCAAGCTGATGAAGAAGAAGAACGAGGGCCTCAAGGCATATCAGAAATCGGCGCTTCAAGTAATCGTTGCGCTTCTGTATATCTATCTTCTGCACGTTCTCGGCTACATCGACACGACGATTCATATCCCCTTTACCGAGATTTCGGTAGAGCTTGGCATTGTGTATTACATTTTTGCGCTCCTTGTGATTGTGGGAATGGTCAACAGTGTCAATCTGACCGACGGCATCGACGGTCTTGCTTCGAGCGTGACGCTTGTGGTCTTCGTTTTCTTTGCCTTTGTCGGCATTAATTATCTGAACACCTCGGTGACCCTCATTTCCGCCGTTCTCATCGGCGCAATGCTGGGATTTTTGATCTACAATCTCAACCCCGCCAGAGTCTTTATGGGAGATACAGGCTCGCTCTTTCTTGGCGGCGTCGTCACAGGAACGGCGTTTTTGATTCGCGAGCCGATTTTGATTTTCCTCATTGGCGGTGTTTACGCAATGGAAAGCCTTTCGGTGATTCTGCAGGTCGGCAGTTTTAAACTCAGACAAAAGAGAATCTTCAAAATGGCACCTATTCACCATCATTTTGAAAAGTGCGGATGGAAGGAAAACAAGATCGTGATCGTTTTTTCGACGGTTACGGCATTTCTGTGCGTGCTCGCATGGTTTGGACTTTAATTTCTGAACATTTTTGGGAAGGAGGGCAGAGCCTTGAAGGAAGAAAAAAAGGAAACAAAGGAGCAGCCCTCGAAATACCTGACGAAAATTGAAAAAAAACAATCTACGCTGTCCGAACGCCTTGTCGTACGCAAGCAGCAGAGGGAGGAGAAGCGGATTCAGAACGACGAGGTCTTTCGTACGCCGCTGACACCCCCACCCGAGGTCGACGAAACGGCACCCCTCTCGAGGGGAGGTGTCGATACGTGGTTTTTACTTTGGTCGATGCTGCTTGTTTGCTTTGGTGCGGTGATGTCGTACAGCGCAAGCGCGGTATATGCCGAGCGAGAGTACGGTAGCTCTACGTATTATCTTTGGAGATATCTTTTGTTTGCCGTCGTCGCTTGTGCGGTGACCGTGTTTTTTGTTATGCTTGCGCGCCCGTGGATGCTTCGCTATCTTGCGGTGGGCACGTATGCGCTTTCGATCGTACTTCTTCTGCTCGTGCTTCTGATCGGTGCGGCAGAGGGTGTGGCACAGCGATGGATCGACTTTGGCATCTTTACGCTTCAGCCTTCGGAGATCGCCAAGATGGCGGTTGTGATGATGCTCGCGCTCTATATGTCGAAATATGAGCGCAAGATTTCAAGCAACGCAAAATTCAGCGGAAGCTTCAAGCACGGCTTTGTAATGCCGATGGCGATCATTGGCTTGATTTGCGTTCTGATCGCGCTTGAGCGTCATATTTCGGGACTGATGATCGTCGGTATGCTTGGTGTATCGGTGATGTTTCTTGGCGGAACGCGGCCAAAATACTTAGGACTCTTTTTCGGAATTATTATTTTGGCGGGTGTTTTTCTGATTCTCGTTTCGGATTACGCGCAGGACCGCGTCACGAGCTGGATCAACCTCGAGAGCGACCCGCTCGGCTCAGGCTGGCAGACTCTACAAGGACTCAACGCCATCGGTTCCGGGGGATTTTTCGGCTTGGGACTTGGCTTTAGCCGACAGAAATACGGTTACGTTTCACAGCCGCAGAACGACTTTATTTTTACGATTATTTGCGAGGAGCTCGGCTTTGTGGGCGCATTTCTTGTGGTCTTCCTTTTTGCGATGCTCATCTGGCGCGGAATTCGCATCGGACAGCGCGCGCCTGACAAATTTTGTGCGCTGACGGTGTGGGGACTGACCTTCAAGATTGCTTTGCAGGTAGCAATGAACATCGCCGTGGTGACGAATATGATGCCTAATACGGGCGTCTCTCTGCCGTTTTTCAGTACGGGTGGATCGTCGCTGATGATTCAGATCTTTGAGATCGGTATTATTCTGCTGATCTCGCGTTTTTCGACACAGAAGAAATAATTTTTTAGAAAGGCATTGGAAACATTGGCATTTTGCCGTACTTTCTCAACAGCCTCCCTTGTGTAAAGGGAGGTGGCTGAGCGTAGCGAAGACGGAGGGATTGTAAAAACTTTTTCTAAAGCGAACAATCCCTCAGTCGCTTTGCGACAGCTCCCTTTACACAAGGGAGCCTCGGTTTGTGCGTATTGTCATCGTTTGCAATGATAACAATAGTAACGATGAGAGTTTTACTGACAGGCGGTGGCACGGGCGGGCACGTATATCCCGCGCTTGCGATCGCAGAGATCATCAAAACCAATCATCCCGATTCGGAGATCGCTTTTGTCGGCACCGAAAAGGGAATTGAAAATAAGCTCGTCCCTGCGGCTGGCTATCATCTGTACCATATCAACATTCAAGGCATTCGCCGCTCGCTCTCGCCGTCGAATTTCAAAACGGCGTACCTCGTTCTGACCTCGCCGAGTAAGGCAAAAAAGATCATCGAGGAATTTCGTCCCGATCTTGTGATCGGCACGGGCGGTTACGTGTGCTGGCCGTTGCTTCGCGCCGCGTCGTCGATGGGAATTCCCACGATGGTGCACGAGTCGAATGCGCTGGCGGGCGTGGCGGTGCGTCAGCTACAGAAGCGCGTGGACGTGATTCTGACCAACTTTGCCGAAACGAAGGACGGACTTTCCCACGCGGGCAAGGGAAAGGCGGTCCACGTCGGAAATCCTCTGCGCACGTCGCTCTCGACGATTTCCAAAAAGGAAGCGCGCAAAAAGCTCGGCATTGACGAGAAGATCGGCTTTGTCATTCTGTCCTTTGGCGGCAGTCTCGGTGCACAAGCACTCAACGAGGCGGCGGCAATGCTTGGACGGTCCTTTGTGGCAAAGCACGAGGACGTGATGCAGATTCACGCAGGCGGTACGCGCGCGTATGCGCACGCGAAAGCAACCTTTGATACTTACGGAATTTCGGGAATAGAACGAAGCGTGCTCGAGGAATATCTTTACGATATGCCGACCTATCTTGCGGCGGCGGACCTCGTGATCTCTCGCGCAGGGGCGATGACGCTGACCGAGATCGCAAGTCTTGGCAAGCCTGCGATTCTGATTCCGTTCCCGGGAGCGACCGACAATCATCAGTATAAGAACGCGAAAGTGCTTGCCGACGCAGGTGCGGCAATTCTTGTCGAAGAGGCAACGATGACAGAGCAGGGGCTCTGTGATGCCGTAGAACGCCTTTATCGCGACACAGAAGCACGTGAGGCAATGAAGGACGCCCTCGGTGCCTTCCGCACGCCTGACGTGGAACGTCGCATCAACGAAGAAATCGTATCCCTCTTGCATCGCAAGCAGGTGATTGTGGAAAAGAACTGAGCAAGAGTTTGAAATTCAAGGAAAGGAGAAGGGCGATGAGAGAGCAAAAGCAAAAAAAGCCGAAGCAGGATATTATCGTCGAGGTCGACGTTCGCAAGCTGACACGCTTTGTTTTACTTGTTTTGATGAGCATTCTCCTGATCCTTTGTCTCTTTTTCTTTACCCGACGATTTTTGAAGGTAGAGAGCTTTTCGGTCTCGGGCATTTCGGAATACGAGCTCGAAGAAATCGTTGCCGCTTCGGGCGTGCGGCGAGGAGAGCGACTCTATCTTTTGGACTGTGACGAGATCGGGGAGCGTATTCTGGAAAGCTGTCCGTATCTTTCCTCAGTGGAGGTCAAGCGGAAATTTCCAAATAAGCTTCTGTTTGAAGTCGAGGGCAAGCTTGGCCTTTGGTATATCGAGGTTGCGGGTGCGCGCTACACGCTCGACGGAGAGCTGACCGTTGTTGCCGAAACCAAGGATACCGATAAGATGACGCGCCTTGAACTTCCGCATCTCAAAAGTGCGATCGCGGGCGAGCTTCCGTCCTTCGGTGCCAGCGAAACCGAGGTGAAAAAGACGCTCGAGCTGATCTCTGTTTTGCGCGAATCCCCGCTCAAATCCCGTCTCTCTGCCGCCGATCTTTCCGACCGAACCAACATTCTTCTGGAGGTCGACGGAAGCTACCGTGTGATCCTGGGAGATTCGAGTGATTTTGCATCCAAGCTTCGTGTTCTTTCGGAGGTTTTGGAGCAAGAATACGTCAAAAATTCCGAGCGCGGAGAGATCAATCTCATTGCTCCCGGTGCGCCCACCTTCCGACCCGAAACCGAGGCGTCCGAGGGACAGAGTGCGGAAGACGAAAAAAATTGAAAAAATTTGAAAAATACTATATCTTGTGTCTGAAAAAAATGATGAACGCAACATGTCGGAGCGAGTTGAATTTTGCTCCGACGTGTTCTTTTTTTGTTTTTGGAGAAAAAAAGCCGATTTTTTTGCAAAAAAATCGATGAAATTTTAAAAAAGCTCTTGCAAAAAGAGTGAAAATATAGTATGATGTATATATATAGAATTTTTCATTTTTGATGAACTTTTTGGGGAGGATTGTAATATGACTTTTGAACGCGATGAGAGCTATGCCAGCGACGTAAAAATCAAGGTGATCGGCGTTGGTGGCGGCGGAAACAATGCTGTCAACCACATGATCAAATCCGGGGTGCAGGGAGTTGAGTTTATCACGGTCAATACCGACCGCCAGGCACTGAAGAACTCGTTAGCCCCCACGCAGATTATTATTGGTGAGAAGATCACCCGCGGCTTTGGCGCAGGTGCAAAGCCCGAGATCGGTAAGAGATCGGCAGAGGAGTCGCTCGAGCAGATCAAGGCGGCACTCCACGGCGCAGATATGGTATTCATTACCGCAGGTATGGGCGGCGGTACGGGTACGGGTGCGGCACCCATCGTAGCAAAGGTCGCGCACGAGATGGAAATTCTGACCGTCGGTGTCGTTACGAAGCCCTTTGCATTTGAATCCAAGCGCAGAATGGATCAGGCACTCGAAGGAATTGACGAGCTTTCTCAGTACGTCGATTCGCTGGTCGTGATCCCCAACGAAAGACTCAAGCTCGTATCCGATACGAGAATTACGCTTCTCAATGCGTTCTCGGTCGCTGACGACGTGCTTCGCCGTGCCGTACAGTCGATTTCCGAGCTGATCAACGTTACCGGATTTATCAACCTCGATTTTGCTGACGTGACGGCAATTATGTCTCGTTCTGGTCTGGCACATATGGGTATCGGAAGCGCTACGGGCAAGGACAAGGCAGAGCAGGCAGCCAAGGAGGCAATCGCAAGCCCGCTGCTCGAAACCTCGATCAAGGGTGCGATGGGTATTATCATCAGCATTTCGGCTTCTCCCGACGTAGGACTCGAGGATATCGATCTCGCTTCGACGATGATCTCCGAGGAATGCAACCCCGACGCAAACATCATTTGGGGTGTCTCCTTCAATCCTGAGCTTCAGGACGAGATGCGCGTCACCATTATTTCGACCGGCTTTACGAACGAGTCGAAGGCGGACAAGCTTGCCGCAGCGGCTCCCGCTGAGGAAGCTCCTGCCGAGGATGCTCCCGTCGCAGAGGAAGCTCCCAAGAAGGACACCGTGGATATTGACGACGTGTTCGGCAGTCTCTTCGGAAACTGATGAAAGAGAAAGTGAAAATACAGGAGGAATTGGAAAATGACCTTTGAGCATGAAGAAAACTTTGAATACGGCGTCAACATTAAAGTCATCGGTGTTGGCGGCGGCGGAAATAACGCGGTCAACCGTATGATCGCGGCAGGTGTCAAGGGCGTGGATTTCATCGCCATCAACACCGACAAGCAGGCACTGCAGAAGTGTCTTGCTCCCACTCAGCTTGTCATCGGTGAGAAGATCACCAACGGCTTTGGTGCCGGTTCGAACCCCGAAATCGGTAAGAGAGCCGCTGACGAGGCTGTCAACGAGATCAAAAAGCTCCTTTCGGGCGCAGATATGGTATTTATCACCGCAGGTATGGGCGGCGGTACGGGAACGGGTGCTGCTCCCGTCGTTGCGAAGCTTGCGATGGAGATGGAAATTCTCACGGTCGGCGTGGTAACCACCCCCTTCAAGTTTGAGGGTGCTCGCAAGATGGAGCGCGCGCAGGAGGGAATTGCCGAGATCGGTCAGTACGTTGACTCGCTCGTCGTGATCCCCAACGAGAGACTCAAGCTCGTGACCGACACGAGAATTACGCTGATTAACGCATTTACCGAGGCAGACGAGGTGCTTCGCCGCGCCGTACAGTCGATTTCGGATCTGATCAACATTCCCGGTCTTATCAACATCGACTTTGCTGACGTTACCTCGATCATTTCGAATTCGGGTGTTGCTTATATGGGTATGGGAAGCGCTACGGGTAAGGACAAGGCGCAGATCGCCGCCAACATGGCAATCTCCAGCCCGCTGCTCGAAACCTCGATCAAGGGTGCGAAGGGCGTGATCATCAGCATTTCGGCTTCTCCCGACATCGGACTCGAGGACGTCGATCTTGCTTCGACGATGATCTCCGAGGAGTGCAACCCCGACGCAAGCGTTATCTGGGGTGTGGCATTCGATCCCGATCTGGAGGACGAGATGCGTATTACGATCGTTGCCGCAGGCTTCGATAAGGAAGAGGACGTTAAGACCATCGAGGTTGCGGACGTTGCTCCCGCCGCAGAGGAAGCTCCCGTGGCAGCTCCCAAGAAGACCAGCGTGTTTGATCTTCTCGATATGTAATTGAAATAATAAAAGACCGAACGGCATAGAGCTGTACCCTTAAGGACAGTTTTACCTACCGCCAGAAAAAACAAAAACCGCAGATTGATTTTCTGCGGTTTTTGTGCTATAATATGGTGTGTGAATGCGCTGTCTATAAAAGGACTTTGCCACGATAAAGCCGAACAATAAATAAGAATTTGGGGGTGAATGCAGTATGAGATATTTTGTTAACGAAGAAGAAAGAAAAGCATCTGGCAGTACATGCTATTTTGAATTTCAAAAAGGAAAGCACAGAAACAAGCATTGGCTTAAAGATTCCATTTGTATTCATGCTGACTTATTTGAGGAGCTTTTGCTATTTCATCTTTTTGCTGATTCTCTTGACCGTTTTGATTATTATGGTCCGACTAACGAAATTGGAAAAGAGCAATGGTACAAAATCATTGAAAAATCCAAAGAAAATGAGCACTGGGAACTTGTTGTTGAAGAAATGAGCCTATGGGCAGAAGAATGCTTTAAAAATCATATGTGCTTTACAATTTGCGGCATATAATTGTTCGCTAAATTTCAATTTGTCGAGAGATGTAGGATTTGCTAAAAGCCTCCCTTGTGTAAAGGGAGGTGGCACGCGAAGCGTGACGGAGGGATTGTAATGCAGCGAAAACACAATAAAGATATCGTACCAACCGCAAAAATGCTGCGAAAGAATATGACCAAAGAAGAAAAACACCTTTGGTATGATTTTCTGCGCACCCATACCATTCGCTTTTCTCGTCAAAAGGTTCTCGGAAAGTATATTGCGGATTTTTACTGCGCAGAGGCAAAGCTCGTCATAGAGCTTGACGGCTCGGGACATTATACAGAAGAGGGAAAGCAATACGATGAGGAAAGAACCGCTTTTCTTGAAGAATACGGATTGACGTTTATCAGAATACCAAATACGGAAATACATAAGAACTTTCGAGGCGTTTGCGAATATATTGATCACCTCGTAGAACAATCCCTCAGTCAGCTTCGCTGACAGCTCCCTTTACACAAGGGAGCCTTTTTATGTGCACCTATAACTTGTCAATTTTCCTGACAAGCACTGCATTTGTGGACACAAACGCAAAAGACGACATACTTTTTTCAAGATATACCGTGTTTTTGAAAACTGTCCTTTAGAGTACAACTCTATTCGTTCGGTCTTTTGAATGTGCAAAAAAAAGACACGGAACAAGTCCGTGTCTTTTTATGTTGGGAAGGGTAGGGGTTAAATTACTTAACCTCAACCTCTGCGCCAGCCTCTTCAAGAGCCTTCTTGATCGACTCAGCCTCTTCCTTGGAAACGCCTTCCTTAACGGTCTTAGGAGCACCGTCAACCATTTCCTTTGCTTCCTTCAGGCCGAGACCGGTGATCTCCTTAACTGCCTTAACAACGTTCAGCTTCTTGTCGCCTGCGTTCTTAAGAACTACGTCAAACTCGGTCTTCTCCTCTGCTGCGGGAGCTGCTGCGCCGCCTGCTACTGCAACTACGCCTACGGGAGCTGCTGCGGATACGCCAAATTCTTCCTCAACTGCCTTTACGAGGTCAGCGAGCTCAATGATGGTAAGAGTCTTGATCTCTTCCAGAATGTTCATGATCTTTTCAGATGCCATTTTCGTTTTCTCCTTTTCGGAATTCATTAAATTTCTTTTGCGTTGTTACGCGATTTGGGGTTGGCAGGGAAGTCTGTCTCTGCCTCTGTCGGGGCTTACGCCTCTGCTTCTGCTGCGGGTGCAGCTTCTTCTACGACTGCGGGAGCAGCCTCGTCTGCTGCGGGAGCAGCTTCCTCGCCCTTGTCGACCACTGCCTGAATCGCATATGCGAAGTTGTACAGAGGAGACTTGATGCTTCCCAGAAGTTTTGCAATGAGAACTTCCTTCGAGGGGATGCTTGCGAGCTGTTCAACGGTTGCCTTATCAACAACCTTGCCGTCAAGGTAACCTGCGAGAATCTGGAAAGACTCGATCTTCTCAGCGTACTCCTTGAGGACTTTTGCGGGAGCAATGGCATCGTCGGTTCCGATTGCGATGGCAGTCATACCCGAAAGGTACTGCTTCATCTCACCAAGACCAACCTCGTCACAAGCTCTACCGGTCAGAGAGTTCTTCATAACGGTGTACTTAACGCCTGCCTCACGGAGAGCCTTACGCATCTTCGTATCAGCATCCACGGTGATACCCTGGTAGTTAACGACAACACCGGCAGGAGAGTTCTTCAACTGTTCCGCCAGATCAGCAACGATCGCTTGCTTTTGCTCAAGAATGGATTTGCTAGGCACTTTCTTTCACCTCCTATGTGAAATTGTGTGAAAAATCAGCAGGAAATAAAAAAACTTTCTTCCGAAAGGCATAGCTTTGCGCGAAGAAAGATCAAGAAAAAAGTATTCAAAATCTGTCCTCGGCAGGGAAGCTTGCGCCTTTACGGGAACCTGCTGTCTTTGGATAACAGAACTATTATAACACAAAAAAATGATTTGTCAAGGGTTTTTTGAAAATTTTTTTTAAAAATGTAAAAATTATTCCTCGTCGTCCCCTTTGGCGAAATCGTTGCGCTCGATCAGACGGCGAGCAAAGCCGATGAGCTTATCGCGAAGCCAATCGGGCGAGATGATTCGGATGTCGGCGTCGGCGGAAACGATGATGCCGAGAAAGAGCTCGACGCTCGGAAATTCACAGCGATAGCGATGGTGCGGCTCTTCTGCGACGATGAATGCGCGAAGATTCATCACGGTCATACGGTCGGTGATCTCGAGCGTTGC
>JAZRLS010000006.1:0-21610 GCA_045646945.1 Eubacteriales bacterium
TCTTAAAACCTCGCATTTGCTTGTAACTGAATCCAAGCATTTCTCCTATTTCTCTTAGTGTCTTTCCTTCTTCCCAAAGGCGTAGGATTTCTTTTTCATATCCTTCTATGTGACGGTATTCTCTTGCCATAACAAAAACCTACTATGATAGTACTTTAATTCTACCATAGGAGGCTGGTTTTTTCAATTGTCCGTTTTTAACGGACTTGTTCATGATCGGTTACGCTGTTTTCGGTTATTCCGAAAGCACCTCGGGGGCTTTCTTTTTTCTTTTTAATACGAGTGGACGGAGTGGTGCGGGGACCCAGAGCCCCGTGACACAAAGTACGGTAACGTAAATACATTCCATCCCCCAACCGAGCGCGCTTGCGGCAAAAATGCCGCGAACGCCAAAGCTTGGAGTAAGGATGATGGCAAACGCCATTTTACCAAACGCACCGATCATCGATGAAATGATCAGGTGTACGTTTGATTTCAGTCCTCGCAGGATCGAATGGAAGATACCGCAGAATACGTGCAGACAGAGAAAGGGAAGATAGGCTTGAATATAGAGAACAACGTAGCCAAAGACCTCGGGCTCTGTGCTTTGCTTGATAAAGAGTCCCGCCACAAACTCGGGAAAGAAAAATATGGGAAGAAAGAGTGTGGCAAAGAAGATAAAGCCTTGAAGTAGCGCGGCAAAGACTGCCTTTTTGATCTTATGGAATTTTTTTGCGCCAATACACTGTGCAATATAATTGCCCGCTGTTTTTGATGCCGAATAATAGAACGAGGAAAGAATATTCTGTATACGACCCGCCACCGAAATTGCGGCAATGGCAAGATAACCGAGGCCGTTCTGAATCGGCGCGATCAGAAATGCAGCAACGTACATAGCACTCTGCTGGAACATATTTGGCAGACTGTACGAAAAGATCGGCTTGATATCCGACCAATGGAGGCGGGGAATTTTCGTTCCAACACCAAGCTGACGGAAATATTTGCGGAAGCGCATCCAATAGCAAAAAAGAACGATTGCGTTCACGATGATCGAATTGATCGCCAAGCCTACCACACCAAGACGGAAGACGGCAACAGCCAGAACGTTTCCCGTGACACTTGCAATTGATGAAGCCAAGGAAAGATACAAAGGAAATTTCGTTTCCCCCATAGCATGACAGCAGGTTAGAAGCATATGTGTGGTAAACGAGAAGATCATCGCAATGCTGATGAGACAAAAATATTTTTGAGTATCGGCAAAGATTTTTTCTTCAATGTTTAAAAGATGCAGGAGCGTTTCATTGAAAACAATGGAAAGAGAAAAGAGAACCGTGGCAACGATAAGTGTCAAAAAAACGTTTGCGTAGATGGTACGCTTGAGCTTTTCATAATCCTTAGCACCAAAGAGATTGGCAGAATAAACCGAAAGACCGTAGCCATGACCGATAAAGACCGCATCAACGACGTGAAGAAAAGGGATGGAGGCACTCGTAGCGGCAAGTCCTTCGGCACCGAGAAAGAGTCCCGCGATCGACGTATTGATAATGTTGAAAGCCGACGATAGCAGAGAAGAAAGAACGATCGGAATCGAAAACAAAAAGAAATTTTTATACATATTTCCTTGCGTCAGATCTTTCATAATCTCTCTCCTCCTCGGAAATAACCATTTGAAATCATTTGCATTATACCATAATATGGGGATTTGTCAATAGCTTTTGGGAAAAAGATGAAAGAAAAAACGCAACCGCGAAAAATTCACGGTTGCGCTATTTCCTTATGTTATTTTCAGAGCGTTTCGAGGTAAGCAACAACGTCGCCGACAGTCGTGAACTTACGAATGTCCTCGTCGTTGATTTCGATGTCAAACTTCTCCTCGCAAAGCATTACGAGGTCAGCAAGCTCGATCGAGTTGATGCCGAGATCGTTAGACAGCTCAGCCTCCATCGTGATATCGTCGCGGTCGATCTGCAGTTCATCTACGAGCAGGTCAGCAAATTTTTCAAACATGGTAATTTCCTCCCAATTTTTCTTGATTTTTCTTAATTATTTTTTCAGCACTGTCTATTATATAACATTCGGAAAGAATTGTCAAGTATTATTTTTCGTTCTTTTTTTCGGTGTCGGAAGCTCGCACAGAAGAGTGAATCCGAGAATCAGCAAACCGCCTACGATTTGCCACGGAGTCATCGCTTCTCCCAGGGCAAATACGCCGACGAAAATAGCGACCAGAGGATCGACGTAGGAAAGGAGTGCCACCTCTTCGCCGCGAAGATGCTCGAAGGAAGAAAAGTACAAACAGTAGGCAATGCCCGAGTGAATCAGTCCTACCGTCAGAAGTGCCCCCCAACCAAGTCCGTCGAGCGAACCGAGCGTCACACCGCCGCTGAGGGCAACGTAGGGAATCAAAACGATTGCCGCCGAAACGAACTGTAAAAAGGTACGCGGGATTCCCGCCACGCCTTTGATGAATTTGTTGAGAATCATTACGGTGGCGTAGAGGCAGGCGGCACCGAGACCGAACAGAATTCCAATGAAATCACTGTCGCCGGACGTTTTTCCCACGCCGACAATCATGACAAGACCGATCGTGGACATCACGAAGCAGAGAATCTGTTTTTTCGTCATTTTTGTGTGAAAGAGCAGGGGGCAGACAACCGTAACAAGCACAGGCGCAAAATAGTAGCTCAGCGTCGCGGTTGCCACCGTGGTATATTTGTAAGCTTCAAACAGTAAAATCCAGTTCAGACCCATTGCCGCACCCGAGATCAGCAGAAGCGGTAATTCACGGCGAATGGCGCAAAACTCGATTTTTTGCTTGGTCAGAAGCAGAAACGCGCCAATCAGAAGGATCGCCAAGAGCGCGCGATAGAGCGCAAGCTCGCCCGATGATACCGAAATATTGCGTACAAAAGGGGCAAGTGTTCCGAAAATCGCCATCGAGAAAATCAAATAGATTCTGGATTTGGTTTGTGTTTGCATCGATTTCATAAAAAAGCTCCGATCCGTGCTGTAAAAATCTTGTTTTATTGTAGCATAGATCGGAGCGATTGTCAACGCTTTTTCTTAGCAAGCTGTCGATCGCAAAGCGAGCACGCACCGCAAACGGGAATGGAAAGTGCAATCCAAAGGAGGGTAAAGGGCAGACAGATCTGTCCGAGCAGATTGAGCGGAAGATGAGAATAGTCCCAGACGCCAAGGCGAAATACGAGATTGACAAGACAGCCGCAAGCGAGTTCTACGGCGGTGATCAGGATGCCGCCGACCGTTGCCCGAAGCAAAATCGGTTGACGTTTCATGGCACGGTTGACGTGAAAAATGCCCGCAAGACAAATACCGCCGCAGACTGCCATACTCCAGTGGGAATATCCGCGACAGAGAATTTCGAGAGAATAATATGCCGCTCCTCCCGCGCCGAGAAGACCGAGCTCACGTAAAAGGGGACGGATTTTCACACGAGGTGCACGCGTGTTTTGAGAAATTGATATATTCATAAATTTTCTTCCTTTGTTTTTGTATGTTCAGTATTTACCGAAAAAGGAAGCAATAACCCGAAAAAAGAGGGAATATTTGAGGTAAAATTCGGTAACCCCCTTGTAAAAAAAGATTTTTTTTGATATAATATGATAAAATGGAAAAATTGTAGGTTCAAGGATCCTACGAATTGATAAGGAGAAATCACAATGGGAGAGAAATTTTATATCACAACAGCGATTGCGTATGCATCGAAAAAGCCTCACTTCGGAAACACCTACGAGGCGATTATGACCGATGCACTCACGCGTTATCGCCGTGAGAGGGGCTACGACGTCTTTATGTGCACGGGTACCGACGAGCACGGTCAGAAGATCGAGGACCTCGCAAAGGAGGCGGGTGTTACCCCCAAGACATACGTAGATGGTGTTGCAGGAGAAATTCGCGCACTGTGGGATCATATGAACGTCAAGTACGACCACTTTATTCGCACGACGGACGATTATCATGAGACGGCGGTCAAGAAGATGTTTACGCGTTTTTACGAGAAGGGCGACATTTATAAAGGACGTTACGAGGGTTGGTACTGCGTGCCTTGCGAATCCTTCTTTACTGATACGCAAGCGGTCGATTGTAAGTGCCCCGACTGCGGACGTCCCGTAGAGAGAGCAAGTGAGGAAGCATATTTCTTCAATATGAAGAAGTATGCCGACCGACTGATGACCTATATCGAGGAGCACCCCGAATTTATTGAACCCGAGAGCCGTAAAAAGGAAATCGTCAACAACTTCTTAAAGGCAGGACTTCAGGATCTCTGCGTCTCCCGTACCTCGTTTGCGTGGGGAATTCCCGTGGATATTGATCCGAAGCACGTGACCTACGTTTGGCTTGACGCGCTGACCAACTATATCACGGCACTCGGCTATGATCCCGACAAGACCTACGAGGAGCAGAGCGAACAATTCAAAAAATACTGGCCTGCCGACGTACACATCATCGGCAAGGATATCATTCGCTTCCACACCATTTATTGGCCGATCTTCCTGATGGCACTCGATCTGCCCTTGCCCAAGAAGGTTTTTGCGCACCCGTGGTTTAACTTCGGCATGGACAAGATGTCAAAGTCCCGCGGCAACGTGATCTATGCCGACAAGCTGGCAGAGAAATTTACGGTCGACGGTGTTCGCTACTACGCGCTGGCTGAAATGCCTTACGCGAATGACGGTTCGATCACCTACGAGAACGTGATCAAGAGATTTAACACCGATCTTGTCAATAATCTCGGTAACCTTGTCAAGCGTACCCTTGATATGCAGAAGAAATATTTCGATAGCGTGATTCAGGCACCCACTGCGAAGGAAGCACTCGACGATGAGGTCGTCGCCGCTTGCGTCAAGGCATACGATAAGGTCGTCGAGAATATGGATGCCTACCGCATTGCCGATGCCCTCGAGGAGATCTTCGTGATGCTTTCTCGTGCCAACAAATATATTGACGAGACGACGCCTTGGACACTTGCCAAGGATGAGAGCAAGCGTGAACGACTCGGAACGGTTCTGTATACGCTTCTCGAAGCGATTCGTTGGGGTGCGGTTCTGCTTCATCCCTTCATTCCCGCCACGGCGGAGGAGATTCTCTCCGAGCTGAATACCGACGCGTGCGGTTATGCGTCGATCGGCACAGCCGATCGTTTCGGTGCTCTGGTTGCAGGGAACACGGTGAAGGATTCCAAGGTGCTGTTTGCCCGTATGGACGAAGCAAAGGTGCTTGCCGAGTTCGAGGCGGAGCGCCAGAAAATGATCGCCGAGGCAGAAAAGGAAGCGAAGGCAAAGGAAAAGCCCGAGGGCTGTGCGCTGATCGGCATTGAGGACTTTATGGGCGTCGAGCTCAGAACCGCGCAGGTCATCTCTTGTGAAAGAGTGCCCAAGGCAAAGAAACTGCTTCTGATGCAGGTCGACCTCGGCTATGAGAAGCGTCAGGTCGTTTCGGGCATTGCGAAATTCTACGACCCCGAACAGCTCATCGGAAAGAAGCTGATTCTTGTGGCAAACCTCAAACCCGCCAAGCTCTGCGGCATCGAGTCGCAGGGAATGATCCTTGCCAGCGGCGAGGAAGAGGTTCGCGTGGTATTCCTTGCAGAGGATACGCCTCTCGGTGAACGTGTAAGATAAACGAAAAAAGGGAAGAGATGTTCTTCTATGGGTTTGTACCTAAAGCCTCCCCTGTGCAAGGGGAGGTGGCTTACGAAGTAAGACGGAGGGGTTGTGATTGCTAAAAAAACCAATCCCTCAGTCGCTTACGCGACAGCTCCCTTTACACAAGGGAGCCTTTTGTTTTTGGTTGTAGTTTTATTTAAGGAGAATTTATGAAAATTGCAGTGATCGGTTGCGGGCGTTGGGGCTCGCTGATTACCTGGTATCTTGACCGCCTCGGACACGACCTGACACTCTACGGAAGAAAAAGCTCGGTACATATGTCGCGGTTTCTTTCGGAACGGAAAAACGACCTCCTGACACTTCCCGAAACGGTGAAGCTGACCACAAGTCTTTCGGAGGTTTCCAATGCCGAGGTGATCGTCATCTCGATTGCCTCACAAGGCTTGCGAGGACTTTGGCAGGAGCTTTCCGCACTCAAATTGAAGGATAAAATCTTCGTGCTTTGTATGAAAGGAATTGAGATTGATACGGGAAAGCGGCTCTCTGAAATCTCAGAAGAATACGCTGACCCGACATGCCGTATCGCCGTTTGGCTCGGCCCCGGTCACGTGCAGGAGTTTTATGCGGGAATTCCCAACTGTATGGTGATCGATTCCAAAGACGAAGCGGTCAAGCAAACGCTGGTCGAAGCCTTTTCGGGCGAGCTGATCCGCTTTTATTACGGCACCGATCTTGTCGGAAACGAGGTGGGCGCGGCGGCGAAAAACGTCGTCGGAATTGCCGCGGGAATGCTCGACGGAATGAAGCTCTCGACGCTCAAGGGAGCACTGATGTCGCGAGGAACACGGGAAATTGCGCGCTTGATTGTCGCAATGGGCGGCAACGAGCTCTCGGCGTACGGACTTTGCCATCTCGGAGATTACGAAGCGACGGTCTTCTCACCCTACAGCCATAACCGTCTGTTTGGCGAACGCTTTATTTCGGGCGAGGCATGCGACGTTCTCGCGGAGGGATATTATACCGTTAAGGCACTTGTCGGTCTTTCGCAACAGTATGGTGTGGAGCTGCCCATCTGTCAGACCATTTATTCGGTTCTCTACGAAGGTGAAGACCCCGAAAAAGCACTCGGTGCGCTATTTCACAGAAGTTTAAAACAGGAATTTTAAAGAAGATGATGAACGAAGAACTTGACTGCCACGGACTTTTTGACTCCCACGCACATTATTTTGATCGGAAATTTGAAGACAGTGCCGACGAAATTCTCACAAACGAGGTGCTCGGCAAGGGCGTGATCGGCATAATCAATGTTGCTACCAATCCCGAAAACGCGGTGCGCTGTATTGAGCAGGCAAAACACTATGACGGAATGTACGTAGCACTCGGTATTCACCCCGAGGACGCACAAAACGATCCTCGCACGGTCGGAGCACTGCTTGAAGCACTTTCGACGCTGATGGATACACCCGAAAAACGGAAAGAGAGTAAGATCGTCGCGCTGGGGGAAATCGGACTTGACTACTATTGGCAACCCTGCGACAAGGAAAAGCAGACAGAAATCTTTGAAAGTCAGCTTCTCTTGGCAGAGAAGTGGGATCTCCCCGTCCTCATTCACGACAGAGAAGCACACGGCGATTGCTTTGAGACGGTGCTTCGTCACAAGGGCGTGCGCGGTGTTTTCCATAGCTTCAGCGGCAGTGCCGAAATGGCGAAGGAACTGGTACGGCGCGGATGGTATATCTCCTTTTCGGGCGTGCTGACGTTCAAGAATGCTCGCAAGGTGCGCGAGGTTGCACAAACGATTCCGCAGGAGCGAATTCTCATCGAAACCGATGCCCCCTACCTCTCTCCCGAACCTTTCCGCGGACGCATCAATCATTCAGGACGAATGGCGTATACGGCAAAAACGCTTTCGGAAATCCTCGGTATTTCCTATGAAGAAACCGTGGCACTGACCACCGAAAATGCAAAAAAACTCTTTTCGCTCGCCTGAATCAATCAGCAAAAAGCAAGCCTTTTGGAGAAAAAGGCTTGCTTTTTGGTTATAATACACAAAAAGCAAGGAGAGATTTCTATATCTGTACTTGAAAAAACACAAAAAAACTATTGAAATTCAAAAAAAATTATTGTATAATGGTATTAATCGGTACGTCAATTTTCCATCAGAGGAAAATGTTCCCGAAACTTAAAGAAAGACCTTCCGCAAAGGCGGAGGGAAGGAGGAAAAGCCTATGGCTACGATTGAAACCAAAAGAATTAGAAACGTTGCATTGCTCGGACACGGAGGATGCGGAAAGACCTCGCTCGCCGAGGCTATGATATATTTGACGGGTGGAAGCGACCGTCTCGGAAAGGTTGCAGACGGAAATACCGTGTCGGACTATGACGCAGAAGAAATCAAGAGAGGATTTTCTCTCTCCGCGTCGATTATGAATATGATGTGGAAGGATGTCAAGATCAATTTGCTTGACACTCCCGGTTATCTCGATTTCGTCGGAGAAGCCGCTCAGGCACTCCGCGTTGCCGATGCGGCGATCATCGTCGTCGACGGTAAGGCAGGGATTGAGGTTGGAACCGAGCTCGCATGGGGCTATGCCGAAAAGGCGGGACTCCCCAGAGCCTTCTTTATTAATAAATTTGACGATAACGACGCCCGTTTCGGAAGAGTTCTCGACTCTCTGCACGAAACCTTCGGAAAGCACGTCTGCCCTCTGACCATCCCGATGGTCAAGGACGGCGAGGTCAAGGGTTGTATCGATTTGATCGACGAAATTGCACACGTCTTTGATGCCAACGGACGTCACAGCGTTGAAATCATTCCAGAGGAATCGAAGGAAGCCGTTGAGAAATACCGCGATATGCTGATGGAAGCAATTGCAGGTACCAACGAGGATCTGATGATGAAATATTTTGAAGGTGAGGAGATCACCTTTATGGAAGCAATCAACGCGGTCCACGAGGGTATCATTCACGGTGAGATCGTGCCCGTATTCTGCGGCGCAGCTACCAAGCTTTGGGGTCTGTGGACGCTGCTTGATAAGATCACCGAGTCCTTCCCCCGTCACACGGCAAAGAAGACCGAACTTTTGGAGGACGGCTCCGATTTCGAGATCGTACCCGAGGGAGAGCCTGCACTCTTCGTCTTCAAGACGGTCGCTGACCCGTTCGTTGGAAAGATGTCCTTCTTCAAGGTCATGGACGGAACGGTCAAGCGTGATATTATTATGAAGAACAACACCACGGGCGACTCCGAGAAGCTCGCACATATCTACGTGGTCAACGGAAAGAAGCAGACCGAGGTCGACGAGCTTGCTTGCGGTGATATCGGTATGGTTGCAAAGCTGACCAGCACCAACACCAACGATACGCTGACCTGGAACAGAGATCTCAAGTTCGCTCCCATCGAATATCCCACGCCTTACTACGTCAAGGCACTCATTCCCGCAACCGCAAAGGACGAGGGTAAGATCTCGCAGAGTATCGTAAAGATGATCGAAGAGGATCTGACGCTCGGATATGAAAATAATGCAGAAACCAAGCAGATGCTCGTAGCGGGTCAGGGTGATATGCACCTTGCCGTGCTCGCCGCAAAGCTGAAGAACCGCTTTGGTGTGAGTGTTAACTTCGATACCCCCAAGATCGCGTACCGTGAGAAGATCACCAAGCGTGTGGACGTGGAAGGTAAGCATAAGAAGCAGAACGGCGGTTCGGGTCAGTACGGTCACGTTAAGATCCGTTTCGCTCCCGGCGAGGACGAGGGTCTGACCTTCACCGTGTCGGTCGTCGGCGGAACCGTTCCGAAGAACTTCTATCCTGCCGTTGAAAAGGGATTGCAGGATGCAATGGTCAAGGGCGTGGCAGGCTTCCCGCTGGTACAGCTCGCGGCTGACCTGTACGACGGATCGTACCACGACGTAGACTCCGACGAGCTTTCCTTTAAGACGGCGGCAAGCATTGCCTACAAGAAGTGTCTTGAGCTCGCGGCTCCCGTGCTTCTCGAGCCGGTCGGAAATCTCGATATCACCGTTCCCGATGCCATCGTGGGCGACGTGATGGGCGACCTCAATAAGCGCCGCGGTGCCGTGATGGGTATGGATCCCGCAGGAAAGGGATACACCACCGTTCACGCACTCGCACCGAAGGCAGAGCTGATGGAATATCCCATCATTCTCCGCGCAATGACGCAGGGACGCGGAAGCTTCGAGTACGAGGTCACGGGCTATGATACCGTTCCCGCCAACATCGCACAGAAGATCGTGGAGAACTACCAGAAGGCAAACGCGTAAAATCAAAAAATCAAGAGGACTTTCTTCGGAAGGTCCTCTTTTTGTATCACGAAAACCACTTGAAGCGTCGTGTGGTTCCATAAAGGCTTTGCCGATGAGCAGAAAGTAAATAAAAATTCAGCGTAGAATGACCTTGTGTCAAAGGCTCCCTTGTGTAACATGTCGCAAGCGACTGTTGAGTTTTGCAAGCAAAACGTCAAGGGGAGCTGTCAGCGAAGCTGACTGAGGGATTGTTTTGTGTAGATTATTGCTTTTTACAATCCCTCCGTCACGGCAAGCCGTGCCACCTCCCTTTACACAAGGGAGGCTTAGCTTTAGTTCTCGCTTGAGCGAGTTTTCGTAACAAATGCACGGCTGACAGGACAATAAAAGACGCACTTGTGCGTAGCCAGTAGTATTAGAGTTTCACACGAAACCGAAATACCACCCGCTATGCGGGTGGATATTTATTTATGAAAAGAACGCACCAATTATTGTAGGGACAGGCGTCCTCGACTGTCCGTGACGATACGGGAGGGGGGAACCCCTCCCCTACGGTATTGAATATGATTTTGTCGTAGGGGAGGCGTTTCGCCTCCCGTTTTTTACCGTTCGATATTTTTCGTAAGGGACAGTCGAGGACGCCTGTCCCTACAAGTTTAAATAAAACCGTTCTCTTGACAAAACAAGTGAGTTTTGCTATAATTAATTAAATTGAAAAATATAATTTTTTGAGATTTCTTATGATAAACGAATTATATTCTTACGCATGTCCCAAATTAACAGAAGAACAAAATCTTCTAGTTTTTGTCTACTATTCTAGGGGTATCTTTGTTCTCTTTGTTAATAGCACTTTTGGATGGTGTTACTTTGTGTATAGTGATTATGTTTACAGAGATCTATTCTGGATTTACCGGAACCGTAATTGGTGCCGAAGCCCCTGCATATCAAATAGTCGAGTATTGATTTGATTTTTACAAAAAGGAGACAGTTTATGAACATCAAAAAGATACTATATAGTAAATGTCCAAAGTGTCATAAGCATGGTATTAGCGCCATTAAGTTTGGATATCATGGCAATCCAGATTTAAAATGCAAGTTTTGTCATCAAGTTTTTTCGGTAAATTTTGCATTTTCGCTTATATGTATATTTGGGATCAGTATAGTTGGTGGAATTATTATTTTAAAAATACAAAGAATTTTCAGTATTAATATTCCTCTTTGGCTGGCATGTGCTATCTTGTTAATTGTATATTTTGTAATTAATTATTTTTCTCCTATGGAAGAGAAGGAAATATCTTCATCGAAATTTAATGAGGAAAATCAAACAAACAAAAAAGCACTAAACCAACAAGAATGCGACTCTTTATATGCCAAATATGAAAATGATTTAAATTATGCTTTGTTAAAATATTACGACAAAGCTCGCCTTATTAAATTTTTCAATGTTGAAGATGGAACCCAGCACATAGATACCTTTTGTCTCATTGATGTTGGCGATAGATTGGATTTGGCAAGTATTGTAACATATGATGGTGGAGAATCTTTGGATCTCATACTACTTGTTGCAGACATTCAGATTCCATATGACTATTCTGTAAAAAGTGTTGTAAGTAATCACCAAATAGCGTTTTATATTTCTGATCAACAATTGAATAATTCTGCTTATAAAAATATAGTTGAATATTCACATAACAATCTAAATTATTGGATCGGCATAAAACACATAAATAGTTCTTCAAATTAAACTGTATCTTTTTAACAGCCACACTTCATTTCGTGTGCGGCTGTTTTACAATCAAGAGGACTTTCTTCGGAAGGTCCTCTTTTTTTGCGGAAATACGCAAAAATCTTTGTAGGATGCCTGTCCCTACAGGTTTGTAAAATGCCTTGAGAAAATAAGAAAGTTTTTCTTGAATTTGCAAAAAATTCTCATCTCGCCCGAATACGACAACTTTTACGGAGCGCATATGCTACAATGAAGAAAAATGAAAAAATACGGAGGTTGAAAACGCAAGATGATCAAACACAACTGCGGTTTTGAGGTCGAACGCGGCGAAGCGGCTCTCGTGCTGACGCTTCACGGCGAAATCGACCATCATAGCGCCGTACAGATCCGAACCGAGATCGACGCGCTTCTTCTCGAGGAGCAGCCGAGAAAAGTCGTGCTCGATCTTTCTCACATCGAATTTATGGATAGCTCGGGGCTCGGTCTCATTATGGGGCGATATTCGCTGATGCAGAAGCTCGGCGGAGAGCTGTTGCTCCGAAATCCCCACGAGCGCCTAGTGAAGATCTTTACTCTGGCGGGATTGCAGAGAATGGTGAAGATCGAGGACGATATCAAGGAGGAGAGAATATGAAGGACACCGAAAAAAGGCTCGTCAACGAAATGAAGCTGAAGCTCCCGTCCCATTCGGTCAACGAATCGGCGGCGCGCGCTATGGTTGCCGCATTTTGTGCGCAGAACGACCCCAAAACGGGCGAGCTTGCTGACATCAAATGCGCCGTTTCCGAGGCAGTGACGAACTGCATCGTGCACGCGTACCGTGATACGGTGGGCGTGATCTACATCACGGTCAAGCTTTATAGCGACCGAAGTATTCAAATTGAAATTCGCGACCGAGGCTGTGGCATTGAGGACGTCTCTCTTGCCCGTCAGCCGCTTTATACCACCGACGCGGCAAGCGAGCGGAGCGGTATGGGCTTTACGGTGATGGAAAGCTTTTGTGATAAGGTGAGGGTATCGTCAAAATGCGGGAAGGGAACTACGGTAACGCTCTACAAACGGCTGTCGAGCCGTTGAGCACGAGTGCGGCAAAGGATTATTCGGAAAATCTTGCCCTCATTCGTTTGATTCAGACGGGAGAGGGAAAAGAATCCGAACGCGCCATGGAACAGCTTCTTTCGCTCAATGCGGGGCTTCTGCGCAATCTTGCCTATCGTTTTCGCGATCGCGGGGTCGATATGGAAGACCTTTTGCAGATCGGAACCATCGGAATGATCAAGGCGGCAAGGAGCTTTGACTGCGAGCGGGGGACCTGTTTTTCCACCTATGCCGTGCCGCTGGTCTTCGGCGAGCTTCGCCGCCATATGAGAGACGAAGGACCGATCAAGGTCGGGCGGTATTATAAGAAGCTGGGCGTGGCTCTGATGAATGCCAAGCAAAAAATTCAGGCAGAAGAGGGAAGAGAACCGCGGATCGGAGAGCTTGCCGAGGCGTGCGGTGTGAGCGTGGAAGAAGCGGCAATGGCACTCGAAGCGTCCTCTCCTATCGTTTCGCTCTCGGAGCGAGCCTTCGGCGACGAAGAGGGAATGGAATGGGAGGCAATGATTGCCGATGAAGGAAGTACAGAGGAAATGGAAAAAATGATTGATCGAATGGCACTGGGACAAGCCATCGGACGGATGTCGGAATTTTGGCAACAGATCGTCGCATTTCGCTATTACCGAAATCTGACGCAACAACAAACGGCGGAGCTGCTCGGTGTGACACAGGTCAAAATCTCCCGCGAAGAAAAGAAGATCGTGGAATTTCTTCGCGGCGAGCTGGTGGGAAAATAAAAAAAGAAAGTGCCTTTGGCACTTTCTTTTTTTTAGGGGTTATCTTACCTCAAAGGAGAAGATATGCGCTTGCGTGGAGCCAAAGGTCGTCCACATCGATGCGGAATAGTAGGTATGCACGGGAATGAGACGAACGGCGGTCGTATCCACCGAGAGCTCCTCACGAATGAGTCGCTGGTGGTTGCTGTCGGTTTCGTATACCGTGATCCACTCGCCCGCGTCGTTGAGCGCTTCGATACGGAATTCCTTGAGAATCGTCTTGGGGAAGCCGAGACGCGAGTAGTTGTGGTGCATCGGACGCATCAGCGGTGCCGAAATGTGCAAGAGGTCGGGGTTTCCCTCAACGTATTCGCGGTCCAGATCGCTGTCCACGACCAGACGGAAGGACGAGACGTGTACCTTTTCATCAAAGGTATAGGTGATAGCACGGTTGCACATACCGTAGTAACCGTTGTCGTTGCCCCAGATACGACGGTCCAATCCGTTCAGAATTGCCGAGGCGTCGCCATAGTCGGCAGTGAGCGTTGCCTGTCTCGTCAGCGCAGAGGGAGTACGCGTCAGTCCGGGCAGGAAGCAATCGTCTTCCAAGAGGATTTCTTGAATTTCTCTGATCTTCTGAGCGCAGGTCGCACGGGGCGTGAGCCCGTGAGCAATTGCTACCGATGCCGCTGTACCTGCCGCCTGACCGAGAACACCGCAGGTTCCCATCACACGCGTGGTGGCAAAGGCAATGTGCGACGCGCTAATATTTCTTCCCGCAAACATCAGGTTCTCAATATTTCTCGAATAGAGCGAGCGCAGAGGAATGGCGTAGGGCTCGGTCAGTCGCTTTTTTTGCAGATGAGCGCCGCCCTTGCTGGGCATCCAGAATCCACCGGGGAGATGGTTGTCGATCTGCCAGCCGCCGTAAGCAACGACGTCCGGGAAACGTGCCGCGTTTTCGACGTCCTGCTGTGTCAAGACATAGTCGCCTATGTATCTGCGGCTCTCGCGCTTGCCGGGCAAGAATCCGATAAAGTCAAGCTCCCAGTTCTCGGCTCCGTGATCACCTTGATTTTTGATATGATCCCAAACGCCGAATGCGATCTTCAGAAGCTCGTCACGCACACTCTCGGTGTCGTGGATCGAGTCTACGAGACCGCCCAGCTCGATCCAATAGAAATTGGTGTTGAGCTTGTTGAGACAGTCGTGGGGCTTATCCATCATATCCTCGTCGGTGGCGAAGGTATATGCCCATTCAGGGGGCATAAAGTCGCACTTGTGGTCGGTCTCGTGGGCTTGGATCATTAAACTCATGCCCATCGTTTTTTTGTCCGCCTCATCAAGTCCCCATTCTTCGCCGTATTCCTCGCGCGCCTCACGACCAACGCGGTAATCCGCCCCCGTCAGGTCGGCAAGAATTCCGTCCCCCGAGCAGTCGATAAAAATCTTGGCGCTGACCGTCTGCCAGGTGTAGGTGGTCAGCTGGAAGCCCGTGATCGAAACGATCTTGCTTCCGTCCATCTCGGCGTCACAGCAGGCACAGTTGAGCATGAGCGTAAGGTTGGGTTGGAAGGCTGCTTTTTCATAAAGGAGTGCGTCCCAAATCGAAAAGTTTCTCGTGGGGTTGCGGTACATATTGTCGAGCAAAATTTCTTCCATCAGTCCCGTTTCCTGCAAGTTGCGTACGCGAGTGCCCGCGCCCGAGACCCACATACGAATTTCCGAGGACGCATTTCCGCCTAACATAGGGCGGTCCTGCATGAGGACGGTCTTGGTTCCGTGGCGTGCGGCAGAGACAGCGGCGCAAAGTCCCGCAAGTCCGCCACCGATCACGCAGACCTCGGTCTCGGTCAGATTTTTTCTCAATTTCGTTTCCATCGTAATTTCTCCTTGATTTTTCTTGACAATTTGGCAAAAAGCGATTATAATATCATTATAGAATTCTCAAAACAAGAAAGCAACCGCCATTGTGATTGAAATCTTCCTGTTTTGTGACAAGGAGCGAAAATGAAAAGCTATATCAACCGACATCTTGTGATGGAGAAATATTCGGAAAAGAATTCCGACTCGGTGTATACGAACCGAAACGGGTGGCAGGATTTTCTCGTGGGGGAGCAGATCGTGTTTTCGCATCGAACGAGTGAGTATACCGAAGAGAACTTTCCCGAGCATTTGCACAGCCACGACTATTGTGAGCTTCTCTTTTGGGAGCGCGGGGACGTACAGTATCTTTGCGGAGACCGAGAGATCGCGTCAAGAGAAGGGTGTATGGTGATGATCCCCCCTGAAAAAAACCACACCGCACGGCTCGTTTCTCCCACCACCTATGAGCGATTTGTGCTCTATTTCAAGCCTTCGGCATTTGATTTTTGCGGAAAAAGCACGGGGCTTGGTGAGTTTTTTGCGTCGGATAAAGAGAGCTTTGTGTTTTGTTTGCGTCCGCATCGCCGCGACGAGGTTCGCACACGTCTTGAGAGCATCGAAGCGACGCTTCGGCGGGGAACCGAGGACGCACAGCTTCTCGCATACGCCGAAATCGGTCTGCTTTTGGATCTGATCAAAAAGGAACTTTGTTCGTCGGACGAGATCCGATTGAACGGAGAAGCACTGCCCGAGCAGGTGAGGGAGCTGCGTGATTTTTTGGACGCGTCGTATGCGACGATCGGGTCGATTGACGAGGTGGCGGCAGAGTTTTATTACAGTAGGGAGTACGTCACGCGGCTGTTTCGTCGGTATTTCAATCTTTCTCCGTGGAAATACGTGGAGCAGTTGCGCATTCGAGAGGCGTGCACAAGGCTGGCTGCGGGCGAAAAGGTCACCGAGGTCTGCTATGCGGTGGGATACCACAGTATGTCGGCATTTTCAGCGGCATTCCATCGTGTGATGGGCGTATCGCCCACGCAGTATCGCAGAAAAAAATAGGGAAAAGGCAAAGCGCCATTTCCCTATTTTTTTCTTTCCTCAATCATTCCCCGCAGAGCACCCAGCGCGTCGGAAAGTCCGCCGACCTCGTCGATGATACCGTACTTGACCGCTTCGTCACCGTCGATGATTGATCCCACGTCGGTGGCGATCTCGTCGGGGCGCATCATCAGCTCGCGGATCTCGTCGGGGTTGGCTCTCGAGTGGTCGCAGATAAACTTAATGATCCGCTTTTGCATCTCGTTGAAATAATGAAAGGTCTGCGGAACGCCGACCACAAGTCCGTTGATCCGCACGGGATGCACCGTCATCGTCGCCGAGGGAACAATAAAGGATTTCTTTGCCGAAGTGGCAAGTGGAACACCGATCGAGTGCCCGCCGCCGAGCACGAGCGAGACGGTGGGCTTTGTCATCGACGCGATCATTTCGGCAAGTGCGAGTCCCGCTTCCACGTCTCCTCCCATCGTATTGAGTACGATCAGAAGTCCGTCGACCTCGTCGTCCTGCTCCATCGAAACGAGCAAGGGAATGATGTGCTCGTATTTGGTTGCCTTTTGCCCGTCGGGCAGAAAATAATGCCCCTCGATCTGCCCAATGATCGAAAGACATTGGATCGATCCGTCCTTTGCGTGTGTCAGGACTCCACCGCTTTTTTCAATTTCTTCCAGACGGTCGAGAGTTTCGTTTTGTGAATTTTGTTGCTCTGCCATAATTTCTCCGTGTTTTTTATAGAATTTATTTTTATTATTTGCAGAAAACTGAGATTTCAATCTTTACAAACCGAAAAAAATGTGATATAATAACAATGTGTGGGCAATTTTGTCTACGCGGACTTTAATTACATAGTGAGGGATAAAAAATGGCAAAGAATTTTTTGGTTGAAACCTCTGCAAGACACGTACACCTGACGAAGGAAGACGTTGAAACTCTGTTCGGTGCAGGCCACGAGCTCACCAACAAAAAGGATCTTTCGCAGCCCGGTCAGTTCGCTTGCGAGGAAAAGGTAACGGTTGTTGGACCTAAGGGTACGCTTAAGGCAAGCATTCTCGGACCCACGCGTCCTGCAAGCCAGGTAGAGATTTCTCTGACCGATGCTCGAACGATCGGTCTTGCATGCGTTCCCGTACGTGAGTCGGGCGACGTCGCAGGTAGCATTGGCTGTAAGCTGGTTGGTCCTTGCGGCGAGGTTGAACTCGGTGAGGGCGTTCTCGCGGCAAAGCGTCATATCCACATGACTCCTGCAGATGCGGCAGAGCTTGGCGTTTCGGACAAGGAGATTGTTAAGGTTCGCCTTGACACCGCTCGTCCTCTGATCTTCGACGACGTTGTCGTTCGCGTTTCCGAAAAATTCGCGCTGGCAATGCATATTGATACCGACGAGGCAAATGCGGCAGGTGCTGCGGGCTACGTCACCGGCGAGATCGTTAAGTAATTTTGTTTAATATTTTACAAAGGAGATAAAAACATGAGCAAAGAATTTTCTTGCGAATACGCTATGAGCGCAGAAGTTGCAAAAATGTGCGTCGTAGCAAAGGGCCCGAACCACGGTCCCGCTCCCATTCCCGAAGAGGGCAAATGGGTACAGGCAAAGGAGATTACCGACATCTCCGCATACACCCACGGTGTGGGCTGGTGTGCACCCCAGCAGGGCGCTTGTAAGCTGTCCCTCAACGTAAAGAACGGTATCATCGAGGAAGCTCTCGTGGAAACCATCGGTTGCTCGGGTATGACTCACTCGGCAGCAATGGCAGCAGAGATCCTTCCCGGCAAAACTCTTCTTGAGGCACTTAATACCGACCTCGTTTGTGATGCCATCAATACCGCAATGAGAGAGCTCTTCCTGCAGATCGTTTACGGTCGTTCGCAGTCGGCATTCTCTGAGGGCGGTCTGGTCATCGGCGCAGGTATGGAAGACCTCGGTAAGGGTGAGAGATCCATGGTTGGTACGATGTACGGAACCAAGGCAAAGGGCGTTCGTTACCTTGAGATGACCGAGGGTTACTGCACGAGAATGGCTCTCGATGCAGATGATCAGGTCATCGGTTACGAGTTCGTATCTCTGGGCAAGATGACCGACTTCATCAAGAAGGGCATGGAGCCGAACGAAGCATACGAGAAGTCCAAGGGTACTTACGGTAGATTCAATGACGCTGTCAAGTACATCGATCCCCGCAAGGAATAATCAAGGAGGATTAAAACAACATGGCACATTTTGAAGGTTATGAGAGACGCGAGGCGAAGATCCTTGCCGTCCTGAAAGAATACGGCATCTCCTCCATTGATGAGTGTAAGGAGATCTGCGATGCCAAGGGCATCGACCCCTATAAGATCGTTGAAGAGACCCAGCCTATCGCGTTCGAGAACGCAAAGTGGGCGTACACGGTAGGCGCAGCAATCGCAATCAAGAAGGGGTGCACGAAGGCTGCTGACGCCGCTGCCGCGATCGGTATCGGTCTGCAGGCATTCTGTATCCCCGGTTCGGTTGCTGAAAACCGTAAGGTAGGTCTTGGACACGGTAACCTCGGCGCAATGCTTCTGTCCGAGGAGACCGAGTGCTTCTGCTTCCTCGCAGGACACGAGTCCTTCGCAGCAGCAGAGGGTGCAATCAAGATCGCACTGAATGCAAATAAGGTCCGCGTAAAGCCCCTTCGCGTTATTCTGAATGGTCTTGGTAAGGATGCCGCAATGATCATTTCGAGAATCAACGGCTTTACCTATGTACAGACCGAGTTCGATCCCTACGCAGAGGAAGTTAAGGTGATTAAGGAAACCGCTTACTCGAACGGTGACAGAGCCAAAGTTAAGTGCTACGGTTCGGATAGCGTTCCGGAAGGCGTTGCAATCATGAGACTCGAGAACGTCGGTGTTTCGATCACCGGTAACTCCACCAACCCCACCAGATTCCAGCACCCCGTTGCAGGTACCTACAAGAAGTGGTGTACCGAGAACGGCGTGAAGTACTTCTCGGTTGCTTCGGGCGGTGGTACGGGTCGTACGCTTCACCCCGATAACATGGCAGCAGGACCTGCTTCCTACGGAATGACCGATACCCT
Source organism: Eubacteriales bacterium (assembly GCA_045646945.1). Classification (GTDB taxonomy): domain Bacteria; phylum Bacillota; class Clostridia; order Oscillospirales; family CAG-272; genus HGM12713. The sequence goes on from JAZRLS010000006.1 coordinate 19,390, forward strand.
CGGAAGAATGCACGGCGACGCACAGTTCGCAGGCTCTTCCTCGGTTCCCGCTCACGTAGAGATGATGGGACTCATCGGCGCAGGTAACAACCCCATGGTTGGTATGACTGTTGCTGTTGCAGTTGCTATCGAAGAGGCAAGCAAATAATCCTTGATATGTAAGGCTTTTTGAGACTTTCTTGATTTTTAGGAATCATTGAAAAGGTTCTTAAACCCAAAATCACAAATAAAAAAGTTGGACACATCATTTACGTGTTTTTGCACGGTGATGTGTCCAATATTTTTTGTTTAAATCGAGGTGTTTTGTTTTTTACGTTTCACATTTGAGATCCATATGCTTCCACTGATGAGCAGGAAGGCGATAAGATACTGTATCTTCCAAATGTCCTCACTCAAAATCAGCGCGCCGAAAATACAGGCAAAGACGGGCTCGGCAAACTTGATGATAAAGAGCTTTGAAAGCTCACCGCTTTTGACGATTCCAAACCATACGCAATAGCTGACGATGGAGGCACTACAGATATAGGCCATGATCAGTAGCGAGGAATCCCACCGAAAATGCACGTTACCTCCCATACAAAGACCGACCGCAAGCAGTACGATGCCGCCGAAAAGCTGTGAGATACCCGTTGAAGTGATTGGTGATACCTTCACGAACACCTTTTTGCTGATCACGTTGGAAAATACCGTGCAAAAAGAAGCGCAAAGGATCAGGAGATCCCCCACAGAAAAGGAGACTCCCTCGGAGCTGATATTCAAGACAACGATTCCTAAAAAGCCTACCGCCGCGGCAACGATCTTTTTGACGGTTGGTGTATCTTCCTTGATAAAGAGAAAGGAAAAGCAAACGTAAAATAATGCCCCCACTTGCTTGATAAGCGCGGTTTTTGAGCTGTCGGTCAGCTCCAAACCAAGATAGGTAAAGCCGTAATGTAGAACGATAGCAAAAATACCTGACAGAAGGATTGGAAAAATCGAACCTTTAATTGGGCAATAAGACTCTTTATCCCTGATGGCAGCAAAGATAGAGATCACACCGCCGCAGATTACGAAACGAATGCCCGCAAAGAGCAATATATCCGCCGTGCTGTTCACTTCATATGCCGAAAATCCCAGCTTTACCATTGGGAAAAGCGAGCCCCATAGGAGCATAGTCAATAGTGCGAGCCAAACGGTTTTGTTTTTATTCATCGCAAACATTCAAAACTACCTTGCCCACGTTTTCGCCACGCTCCAGAATGGCGTGAGCCGCCTCTGCCTCGGTAATGGGAAGGACCTTGTAGATCGAAGGCTTGATGGTGCCATCCTCGATCTTTGGCCACACGTTTTTCACAAGCTCAGAGAGAATGTACGCCTTAAATTCAGGCGTTCTGTTGCGAAGCATGCTTCCGACAAGGTGCAAGCCCTTAGTCAAAAGCGGACGTAGCTGAACAGAGGTTTCAACACCTGCCAACGTGGATATTACAATCCAATATCCGCCTTTTGCCATATAGGGGAGACTTTTTCCAAGTGTTTCTCCCGAAAGGCAGTCCATAGATACGTTAATGGGAGTTCCGTTTTCTTCCTCCGCTTTTAATATTTCCTCAACGCATTGCGTCTTGGAATTGATGATAACATCCGCGCCGAGAGGCTTTATTTTCTCTGCCAGTTCATCGGAAAGCACAGAGGTAATCACCCTTGCTCCAAAGGCTTTTGCCATTGGAATGGCAACCGAGGCAAGACCGCTTGCACCCGCGGGAATAAAAGCGGTCTGTCCCGCTTCAAGATGTCCCTCAATAAAAAGATTTAAGTAGGACGTTGCGTATGCCTCGGGGAGAGCCGCCGCCTCAACCATAGAAAGTCCTTTTGGAACAGGCATAAGCATATCGTGCTTGACCGCCACGTATTCTGCGTATCCGCCACCGCCAAGAAGAGCGCAGACACGGTCGCCGATCTTCCAATCGGTCACGTTCTTGCCAATCTCAACGATAACACCCGCAATCTCCAGTCCCATCCATTCGGGGCATCCTTTTGGAGAGGGATATTTACCCTGTCTTTGAAGCAGATCGGCGCGATTGAGCGCTGCCGCATATATTTTCACAAGCACCTCGTCATCTTTTATCACGGGATCGGCAACGTCCGACCAAACGAGGTTTTTATTTTTACCAACAAGAACAGCTTTCATACTTAGTCCGTTCCTTTCATAGATAATGTTCTTCCTCCGTCGCAGACGTATGTCTGA
>JAZRLS010000007.1:0-7985 GCA_045646945.1 Eubacteriales bacterium
CAACTCGCTCGCACTTTAACAAGGAATATTATTGAAAGGAATAAAAGAAAATGGCTAATATTACCGCAAAAGACGTTGCCGCTCTGCGCGCAAAGACCGGTATCGGCATGATGGAATGCAAGAAGGCTTTGGTAGAAGCAAACGGTGATGTTGAAGAAGCAATCAAGATTCTCCGCAAGAGAGGCGAATTGAAGGCTGAAGCAAAGGCCGCAACCAGAATTGCCGCTGACGGTATCGTTGATATTATGAAGGAAGGCAACACCACCGCAATGATCGAGGTGAACTCTGAGACCGACTTCGTTGCAAAGAACGCATCCTTCCAGGAGTTTGTAAAGAACCTGCTCAAGACCATTATCGCTGAAAAGCCTGCTGATCTCGACGCACTGATGGCTGCTACCTATGTAGATGGATCTGCTACTGTTGAAGCAAAGCTGAAAGAAATGATCTTTGTGATCGGTGAGAAGCTGAGCATTCGCCGTTTTGTCGTTGCTGAGGGGCTTACCAGCACCTATATTCACGGAACCGGTACGATCGGTGTTATCGTTACCTTTGACGCTGATGAGGCTGTTGCTGCAAAGGACGGCTTTGCTGAGTTCGCAAAGAACATCGCTCTCCAGGTTGGCGCATATCCTACGCCTTACCTCAATAAAGAGGCTGTTCCCGCTGCTGTGATCGAGGAAGAGAAGGCAATTTTGATGGCTCAGATCGCAAACGATCCTGCAAATGCAAAGAAGCCCGCTCAGATCATCGAGAAGATGGTTACGGGTCGCATCAGCAAGTTCTATGACAACAACTGTCTCTTGGATATGGGCTACGTGAAGGACGACGATATGAAGGTTGGTCAGTACGTAGACGCTACCGCAAAGGAGCTCGGCGGCAACATCACCCTTACCGGCTTCTACCGCTTTGAAAAGAGAGAGGGGATCCAGAAGAGAGAAGAGAACTTTGCAGATGAGATTGCAAAGCTCACCGGAAACAACTAAGATATTCGCTTTACAATGATACAACCGAAAAAGATATTCGGCATTTGCTGAATATCTTTTTTGGGTTTTAAGGAAATAGTTATGTATAAAATCGTAAAAAAAGAAAGCTTAAATCCTACGGTTACTTTGATGGAAATTGAGGCACCGTTTGTAGCGGCAAAGGCAGAACCCGGACAGTTTATTATTCTTCGTGTGAACGAGGAGGGGGAGCGTATTCCTCTGACGGTTGCCGGATATGACCGTGCGCGCGGGACCGTTACGATTATTTTCCAAATCGTGGGAGCAACGACAGCACTTCTCAATCATAAGAATGAGGGAGAGTATATTTCCGACTTTGTTGGGCCGCTGGGACAGAAAACAAAACTGGAAGGACTCAAAAAGGTTTGTATTGTCGGCGGAGGTGTTGGCTGTGCCATTGCGCTTCCCGTGGCAAGAAAGCTTCATGAGCTTGGCTGTGAGGTGACCTCGATTATTGGCTTCCGCTCGAAGGATCTTTTGATTTTGGAAGAGGAATTTCGCGCGGTATCCAACCGTTTGATTGTGACTACAGATGATGGATCGTATGCACGTCACGGAAATGTTTGTATGCCTCTGACTGAAATGTTTGAGGCGGGTGAACGCTTTGATGAGGTCATTACGATTGGGCCGCTGATTATGATGAAGTTCGTTGTTGATGCGGTGCGTCCGACGGGAATTCCTTGTACCGTTTCGATGAACCCGATTATGATCGACGGAACGGGAATGTGCGGCGGTTGCCGTTTGACCTTGCACCGTGACGGTCAGCGCGTAACTGAATTTGCGTGTGTCAACGGTCCAGATTTTAATGGCTACGAGGTGGATTTTGACGAGGCAATGTCGCGCGGTGCAATGTATCGCGATTTCGAGCGTCACGCATATGAGGAAACTTGTAATCTCTTTTCCAGGGAGGTTCAGTAATGGCAAATATGACAATGAAAAAAAATCCGATGCCCTCGCAGGAGCCTTTGGTTCGCGCCCATAATTTTGATGAGGTTGCGTTAGGCTATGACGAAGCAACGGCGATCGATGAAGCGCTTCGTTGCTTAAATTGCAAAAATATGCCTTGTGTTGCGGGATGTCCCGTAAACGTTCATATCCCCGAATTTATCGCAAAGATAAAGGATGGAGATTTTGAGGGAGCATATCAGGTCATTCAGCAGAGCTCCAGTCTGCCCGCTGTTTGCGGACGTGTTTGTCCCCAGGAAACGCAGTGCGAGAGCAAGTGCGTTCGAGGAATCAAGGGAGAGCCCGTTGGTATTGGACGACTCGAGCGTTTTGTCGCGGATTGGCACAACGCGCATTCGGATGAGATTCCCTCGGTGGCACCCTCGAACGGTCACAAGGTTGCCGTAGTTGGTGCAGGTCCCGCCGGTTTGACTTGCGCAGGTGATCTTGCGAAAAAAGGATATGCTGTGACGGTATTTGAGGCACTTCACGCCGCAGGCGGTGTGTTGGTGTACGGAATTCCTGAATTCCGTTTGCCCAAGGCAATCGTACAAAAAGAAGTTGACCACCTGATCGCAATGGGGGTCGAGATCAAAACCAATATGGTGATTGGAAAGACTCTTACGGTTGACGAACTCTCCGAGATGGGGTATGAAGCAATTTTTATCGCATCGGGTGCGGGACTTCCGAACTTTATGGGAATCCCGGGAGAGTCTCTCAAGGGCGTATATTCTGCTAATGAATTTTTGACCCGTTCTAATCTTATGAAGGCATATCGAGAAAATCCCGTGACCCCGATTATGAAGGGCGGTCGTGTCGCTGTTGTTGGTGGCGGAAACGTGGCGATGGATGCCGCAAGAACCGCGCTTCGTTTGGGGGCGGACAAGGTATACATCGTCTACCGCCGTTCCTTAGAAGAACTTCCTGCGCGTCGGGAAGAGGTGGAACACGCGATGGAAGAGGGAATCGAGTTTCTTCTTTTACACAATCCTGTGGAAATCTTGGGATATGAAAATCCCGAAGATCGGCGCGATCCGAAAAACGGATTCGTTTCGGGGTTGAAATGTATCAAAATGGAGCTTGGCGAACCCGACGAGCGCGGTCGCCGCAGACCGATTCCGATCGATGGAAGTGAGTTTGTGATCGACGTTGACACCGTGGTGATGTCGATCGGTACGTCGCCGAATCCCTTGATCAAAATGACGACCGAGGGGCTTGAGGTAAACAAGCGAGGCGGTATTATCGTTGAGGAATCGACGGGAGAAACAACGCGCAAGGGCGTGTATGCCGGCGGTGACGCTGTCACTGGTGCCGCAACCGTTATTTCCGCAATGGGCGCAGGCAAGCTTGCCGCAAAATCGATTGATGAGCAGTTATCTTAAATAAAGAAAAAATCCTTCGACAAGGAGTTTCCTTGTCGAAGGATTTTTTCTTTGAATTGAGAATCAAGGAATCTTTTTTTCTCTGTAAATGACACATTTATCTAATCTCTCGAATAGAGGATTAAAGCGAGGATCGGCTCTCATAGAATCAAACCAAGGATTTTTGATGGCATTTCTATAATGGTATGGTTGTACACAAACACCCCAATCTTGATGCTCCATACCAAGAAATTTATATTCGTATCCGTCGCGTTCTTCTGTCCAATAAAATTTTGATTTGAGTGTAAATTCTTTCAGTGCCGGTGAAGAGCAACCAAGTTCAAATTCATCTTTGGAAATTGACATTACCTGTTCTATGACACGGATGGTGTCTTCGAAAGCGTCGTAAGCTTCATCCATTCTTTCAAGTTTTGCCAAAGCTGCCGTATAACGCAATCCAAGTTGAATTCTTTCATCGCACCACAAATCAGGTGTATTGGAACCGCTGATCATATGTTTCTTGTCGGGAGATGAATTGTTTATGGCATTCAGATAGTTCAACTGTGTTTCGCAAAACCAAATAAAATGCTCGGGATCCTTACAAGGATATTCTTGCCAATTATTTGCTGTACTTATGATGTTCGAAAGTTCTGTCCATAGCCGATACTGTCTTATGGGTTCGATTTTATCCGATTCTTGGCGCATTCTGTATCTTCTTAACAGTAACAGAGAGCGAGCCATATCCTCTCGGCTGGCGTATGCATCCAAAAAGGCATCGATATGCGCATCGTCTTCCATTCCTGCCATCCATTCGATGACGGCATACTGGTCATCTTTTGGACATGTTTGAAATATCTCTTCTGCCAAAAGACGCATTTCTTGAAGCACTTTTTCATTGCTGAATAAGCGAGCTTTCCAGACATCGCAATAAATTTCCCAAAAGGAATAATGTTGATATTCTCTGAGATTTCGGCGGATTTCGCGCATGACCTCAATCGTTTTTTCAATATCGTTTGTACGGACGGCATCTTCAAATGATTTTTGAAGTTCCTCACAAAACTTTTCCTTTTCTTCTTCGGTGCATCCAAGCAATGCATCCAGCGATATCTCAAAAAAAGATGCGATCATAGGCAACATCTCGATGTCAGGATAAGTTGTTCCGTTTTCCCAACGCGAAACGGCTTGTGGAGACGTTCCGAATTTTTCAGCCAATTGTTCTTGGGTAAGGTTAATACGCCGACGGTTGAGTCGGATTTGATTTCCTAAATTCAATTTCATACCATTTCCTTTCTGTGATACTCTGTACAGAGGCTTTGTTTTACCGGTGATCATAGTATAACATATATTTAAATCGCAATCAAGCGCTCAGTTTATGAGTTTTTTTCTCATTTTCTGAGAATTTCAAAAAAACAGAATCGCCTCCAACAAGAGATTGCTTATTGGAGACGATTTTGTACTTTATCTTTTATTTGTTATAAAGCTTTTTTCTTTCGTAGACGGGCTCGCAGGTAAGATCAATGCCGAGCTTGCGGTAGATCGTTTTATCAACGCTGGAAACGATGACGCTGACGTGTGCCTGTGCGCCCTTGAGCTTGGGAAGCTGCTCCATTGCAAGCGCCGCCATCGGGTTGGTGGTAGCAGAAATGGCAAGTGCCATCAGAATTTCATCCGCGTGGAGTCGAGGGTTCTGATTTCCGAGGTTTTCGGTCTTTAGCTTCTGCAAGGGTTCGATAACCACGGGGGGAAGAAGGAGAAATTCATCATTAATTCCGCCCAATTTCTTTAATGCGTTGAGCAAAACTGCGGCAACAGAGCCCATCAGATTCGAGGTTTTTCCCGTAACGATCGATCCGTCGGGTAGCTCGATTGCGGCGGCAGGATTTCCCGTTTCTTCTGCCTTGGCAAGTGCGGATTTCACAACCTGACGGAAGCTCGCATCAATGCCGGCTTGATTCATAATCAACTCAGCTTGGTACACTTCATCCGCATCGGCAAGACCGTTTCTCTTACGGCAAAGAGTATCGTAATAGCGTCGAATGATCTCCATCTTGGAGGCTTTAAATACGACCTCAGAATCGGTAATACAGTAGCCTACCATATTGACACCCATATCGGTGGGGGATTTATAGGGGCATTCTCCGTAGATTTTTTCGAAAATCGCCTTAAGGACGGGGAAGATTTCAATATCTCTGTTGTAGTTGACCGTGGTCACACCCGTTGCCTCGAGATGGAAGGGGTCGATCATATTGACGTCGTTGAGATCGATGGTTGCCGCCTCATACGCCATATTGACAGGGTGCTTCAGGGGAAGATTCCAAACAGGGAAGGTCTCAAACTTTGCGTATCCCGCCTTGATTCCGCGCTTGTGGTCGTGGTAGAGCTGAGAGAGGCAGGTTGCCATCTTGCCGCTTCCGGGGCCGGGGGCAGTAACGACCACGAGCGATTTTGTGGTTTCGATATAGTCGTTCTTTCCGTAGCCGTCATCACTGACAATCTTTCGGACGTTCGTGGGATAACCCTCAATGGGATAGTGACGGTAGACCTTGACCCCCAGATTGTCCAGACGTTTGATAAAAGCATCGACCGAGGGTTGCTGCATATACTGGGTAATAACAACGCCGCTGACGTACATTCCAATATCCGAGAAAGTATCAAGCAGACGCAGCGTATCCAAGTCATAAGAAATTCCAAGGTCGCCGCGCATCTTGTTTTGTTCGATCGAGGTCGCGGATACAACGATAATGACCTCGGTATCTTCTTTCATATGAAGAAGCATTTTGATCTTGTTGTCGGGGTAGAAGCCTGGGAGAACTCGGGCGGCATGATAGTCGTCAAAGAGCTTTCCGCCGAATTCAAGGTAGAGCTTTCCGCCAAAGCTTGAAATTCTTTCTTGAATTTTTTGAGATTGCAACTGAATATATTTATTACTGTCAAAGCCGATAGCGTTCATAAATCCCTCTCCAAATTATATTTGAAAAACCAATTAACTATATTTTAATACATTTTCAAGTTTTTTTCAAGTGTTTCTTGCAAATATCTTCGATTATTTTTTTAAAATCACCCTCTGGAGCCGAATTGTCAAAATTTGTTTCTTTGCATACACTAAGAAAGAAAAGCCGATGGCTTTGATTATTGATTCAGGAGGAGAATTATTATATGTCAGACAACAGATTTTCTTGCGGTCCCTCTGAAAAAAATTCGGCAAGAAACGAGATGGTTACCATCGAAACCAATCGAATTTTGGATTCTTGCCGCGATCGGGATTGCTTTGAGGACGTCAAAGTATTACTGACCGATTTCGGAAACGAGGTTTTGGAGCATACCACCAATATTCGTGCGAAGAACGCTTGCATTACGTGGACGTATATCGGAATTGATCCTGTGAAATTCAATCGGGGCTTCTATTCTGTTACGATTAAATTCTATGTCAAGATTACCTTTGAGGCTTGCTTGTGCGGCGGACGCAGTCAGGAATTTGAAGGTGTTGCGGTCTTAGAAAAGAAGGTCGTTCTTTACGGAAGCGAGAGCAACGTCAGCATCTTCAAAAGTAATCCCGACACCTCGGATTATTGTGCCGTTCCCGAGCCTTGTTGCTCCACGAAAAACGTACCGATTGCCATTGTAGAGGTGGTTGATCCGATCATTCTCAATACAAAGGTTCGCGAGGCAGACGATGGTTGTTGCGATTATTGCTGCTGTTGCTGTAACGATATTCCTGAAACGGTATCCCGTCGTCTGAACGGATCGCTCCGCGATGCAGAAGGACGCTATCTTACGGTATCTTTGGGAATTTTCTCAGTCGTTCGCATCGTTCGCCCCGCACAGTATCTCATTCACGCGACCGAGTATTGCGTGCCTGATAAGGAGTGTATTTCGACCGAAGACGATAATCCTTGTGCCATCTTCCGCTCTATGGCATTCCCGACGGCAGAATTTTGTCCTCCGGGATATACCCCCGCATCTGGCGACCATCACTCTGGAAAGTGCGGTTGCGGTAGCTGATCTTTCAAAGCCGTTGCTTGCAACGGCTTTTCTTTTTGAGAAAATCTCGAAATCTCTTGAAAAAAGAGAAAAAAGGGTGTATAATAAAGAATAACGATAAATTTTTCTAAAAAATGAAAGGAATGAAAATAAAATGGCAGAAGAATGTACTCACAACTGTTCGACTTGCAGTGCGAACTGTGGCTCAAAAGAGAAAAACAGCTTGATGGAACAGCCCAATCCTTTGAGCAGTGTCAAGCATATTATTGCGGTGGTCAGCGGAAAGGGTGGCGTTGGTAAATCGCTCGTGACCTCGATGCTGGCGGTCAATATGCAACGTCTCGGTTACAAAACGGCAATTCTTGACGCGGACGTGACCGGTCCTTCGATTCCGAAGGCATTTGGTCTGAAGGCAGGGGTTGACGGAGACGAGCACGGAATGATTCCTCCCACGACCACCTCGGGGATCGACATTATGTCGGTCAACCTGATGCTCGATGAGGAAACCAAGCCCGTCGTATGGCGCGGCCCCGTCATTGCCGGCACGGTCAAGCAGTTCTGGACCGACGTTTGCTGGGGTGAGGTTGACTATATGTACGTCGATATGCCTCCCGGAACGGGCGACGTACCGCTGACGGTGTTCCAGTCGCTTCCGATCGACGGTATCGTGATCGTAACCTCTCCGCAGGATCTCGTT
>JAZRLS010000008.1:0-10206 GCA_045646945.1 Eubacteriales bacterium
CAACATGATCATGGACTCCATCTTCAACATTCCGCCGGAGCTTTTGGTCTATATGCTGGTCTATTTCATTTTGGGCTTCTTGCTCTACGCCTTTCTGTTTGGCGCGGTGGGCTCCACAGTCTCCAAAATGGAGGACATCAGCACCTCTATCTCCCCCATCAACTTCCTGTTTGTGGCGGGCTTCTTGGTGGCCATCACCGGAATGACCTCCGGAGATACCGCAAGCCCCTTGATGGTGTTCTGCTCCTACTTCCCCTTTACCGCCTCTTCGGTGATGTTCACGCGCATCGCCATGAGCACCGTGCCTCTCTACGAGGTCATCCTCTCCATGGCGATCCTGGCAGGCTCCACCGTGGGAATCGGTGTCATCGCCGCCAAGATCTACCGTCTGGGCGTGCTGATGTACGGCAAACCGCCCAAGATCACCTCGCTGGTGAAAATGATCTTCCGATAAGACGAAAAAAACGCAGGGCGAAAACCCTGCGTTTTTCTATGTGAAATTTTACGCGCCGGTTGCAGCGGAGAAGATAACGTATGCGCCCCAGCCAAGAACTACCATTACAAGAGTAGAGGTCAGCGCGAAAGGAACGAAAGCGTTCTTAGTACCACAAGACTCGGAAACTGCGCGGTAGATCAGATACAGAGAAGCGACCACAGCAGCTGCGAACAGAATCATGGGCAGAACACCCCAGATGAAGCCAAGCACCAGGTTGAGGATGCTGATAGCGATCACGGGGAGAGATGCGTATGCGGCAACGTTTACCACGTTCAGGATAGAAAGATTGCCCTTGAGCATCTTCACCATCAAGAAGGTACCGCCAACCAAAACAACTGCGTATACAACAGCAAACAGCAAAGACATCCAGAACGCGGGCCAAATCTCAGCATTTCTGCTTGCCATCTTCTGTGCGTCGCCGTAATCCAGACCCATTACCTGCAGATAAGATCTCAGGAAATGAACCGCATTCAAAAGCTGGGTGAAGATGAAAACCAGAACACCAACGCCTGCCAGAATGGCACCGGACCAGGTGGTATCCTTTACGGAATCCAGAACAACAGCCTCCTGGCGGGTGCCGGTGAAGAAACCGATCACACGCTTCAGAAGATTGCCGAGGATGGGGGGCATACCGTTCAATGCATTGCCGGTAGCCTGCTTGGGTTGCTGTGCATTTGCACCGGTGGGATTGCCACAGCTACCGCAGAAAGCCGCGCCGTCGGGGAGCTGAGCACCACATTTGGAACAGAACATACTGTTACCTCCAAAAAATTCATATTTTCTTTTTAATTTGTACAAATTATAGCATATCCCTCCCCCTTTGTCAACCACCTTTTGGCAAAACCTTTCCGCCCCCTCTTGACTTTTCCCCCGAAAAAGGGTACAATATGAGCACAAATCGTTTCGGGGGAATTGTGGAATGAAAAAGATCTTCAAAATAACGTTTTTCGTTGCCTTAGCCCTTTCGCTTCTTGTGGCAACACTGCTAACGGTGTCTGCAGTCTCTGCCCTTTCGGATTCCTCCGTGAGTATCATCGGCGGTGCCGACGGCCCTACCGCGGTGTTCATTACCAGCACCCTCCTCTTAGATAGCCCCGCGGGTTGGGTGCTCTGCCTGGCACTGATCACCTTAATCGCCTCCGCCATCGGCTGGGTAGTCAATAAGAAAAAGTAAAAAGAATATCGGGGTGTGGCGCAGTTGGTAGCGCGCGAAGTTTGGGAGCGTGAACAAGCTTCGCCTTGCAGAAAAAGCAAAAAGCCCGAAAAGCCTTGTAATACGGGCGTTTTCGGCACTTTGCAAAATCTCAAAAAAGCGTAAAAATCGGCCTTGACCACAGTTTGTCCCACTTCTACGCAAAATCTTAAAAATTCAATACAAAATCGGGGTGTGGCGCAGTTGGTAGCGCGCGAAGTTTGGGAGCAGGACACCGCCTCCAAGGTGTCCCGAAACAAAAAACGCCGAAAAGCCTTGTAAACACTGACTTTTTCGGCACTCTACTCTCTCGCAAAACTCTCTATAAAAGCGGTTTGACCACATGTTTGACCACTTACGGAAATTGACCTAAAAATCGAATATTTTTCACACTTCGGGGTGTGGCGCAGCTGGTAGCGCGCGACGTTTGGGACGTCGATGCCGCAGGTTCGAACCCTGTCACTCCGACCAAAATTTGTGCTTTATGCACTAAAAAAATCAGTCCTTTTCGCAAGATTAGGACTGATTTTTTTGTTTATTATCTCCAATTTGCTCTTTTGCCCAAAGAACACAGATTTTCACCCAAGCGCTTTGTTTCGGCACAAGGCACCGGTTTTAAGTGTTTTTATTGGCGCTTTCGGAATACCTTTTTGAAAATCCCTTTTCTTTGCTTACTGCGATGCAAATTTTGAGTTTTGAAGCCTCATCAATACGCCGTCAAGCATCCTTCCGTGATCGTGATGCTAATGGTCTTTTCCTCGCCTGCGCGAAGGATTTTAAGTGTGACAATGTCGCCCACGCGCACGTCAAGCATCATATCGATGATGTGATACTGACGGGTGATATCGGTGGTATTGCCCCCAACGGTTGCGCTTACGAGGATGTCACCCGCTTGCAGTACTCCGTCTGCGAAAGAGCCTGCGCTGACCTCATAAACCGATACCGTTTCCTCAATCGAAACAAGTCCAGTGGTCGAGTCATAAACCGACTTCGAATCAGATGTGCTTACCGTAATACCGAGCAAGGCTCTTTGCACTCTCTCGGTATCCGTGCCGTAGCAGTAATCAATGATATTCTCCGCGATGGATACGGCAACGTTTGAGGGGATGGCATAGCCGATATTCTCAACGCCGTCGTACACGATCTTGGCGTTAACGATGCCAATCAGATTACCCTCGTCATCATACAAACCGCCTCCGCTGTTGCCCGAATTGATGGCAGTATCCACGCGCATGACACGGAAGGAAACCTCGGTTTTTCCGTCTGCTGCGGTCATCGTGATGTGTTCGGAATCCACGCTGACAACGCCCGATGTAGAGGAAATTCCAAGACCTTGCGCGTTACCGATTGCGATAGCACCGTCGCCTACCACGATTTTATCGGAGTCGGCAACTATGACGGCGCAGGCACTCGATGCCGCCAATATTTCGCTGTCCTCAACGCGCAGGACGGCAATATCATAGTAGAGTGAGCCGCCGACGTAGGTGGCTTCGATTGCCTTTTCCTCGATCTCCGAGCCGTAAAGATACACGCTGATATCGTTGCTAATGCCGTTTTCGGTGTTACTGCTCGCATCGTAAACAACGTGATAGTTCGTGATAATAAAAGCATCGCCCTCGGCTTTATCCATTTTGTAGATCACGCCCGAGCCTTCCGAGGAATAATCCTTCGTTGTGGTACTTCCCGAGCCGGGACGCCAACCGCCCTGCTGAACGGTGGCTTGGAAGTTGCAAACAATGCTGACCGCACTGCGAAGTCCTTTGGAGCTTGCGGCAGGGATAGAGCTGCCGTTAGCGGTGATGTTGAGTGATCCGTCCGCACCGTCTTGTCCGTTTACTCCATCCTTACCGTCAACACCGTTCGTTCCGTCAGCTCCGTCTTTGCCGACGACAACGCCTAAGTTTTGCTCCGTTCCGTCTGAATAGGTCAAAACCAACTCTCCGTTTTCATTGATTTCGGCACTTGCAATCCCTACGGCATCATTTGAATTGCAGGACGATAATGCGAAGGAAAAGCTGAACAGTAGGCATATCACGCATACGATTGAACATATTCTCGTTTTCATATTGTTAACTCCTTTTCTTTTTGCCGGATATCTTCGTCAACTCATATCTCTCGTCACATATTTCGGCAACGTCGGGAGAATGGCTAACGAGAATCACGCACTTGCCTTGATTCGTAAGCTCACGGAAGATATCCATTATTTCCTTCTGCGTGTCACGGTCAAGGTTTCCCGTAGGCTCATCGGCAAGAATAATGTCGGGATCGTAGGAGAGCGCACGCGCAATCGCCACTCTTTGCTGCTGACCGCCCGAAAGCTTCAATACACGGCGGTTTGCTTCGTCCTCGTCAAGTCCTACGCTATCGAGAAGTTCTAAAGCCCTTTGCTTTTTGTCCTTTATCTTTGCACCCGAAACGTCCATTGAGAGAATTACGTTTTCGAGAGCAGTGTACTTGGTAATCAAATTAAAACTCTGAAACACAACGCCGATATACTTGGAACGGAAGGTGTATTTATCAATTTTGGCAACACTCTTGCCGTCGTATATGATCTCGCCTGCGGTAGGAGCTGCAAGTCCCGAAAGCAAGGAGAGCAAGGTAGTCTTACCTGCGCCCGATTTGCCGATGATGCAATACATCTTTCCTTTCTCAAAGTCATAGGAAATATCTTTGAGTACGGGTGTTTTATCATAAGAGAAGCTGATATTTTGAAGCGACAATAATGGCATTTTCACACCCTCCTTTCTTAATCTCTGTTAGCGAGGATCTTCAGCGGATCGTAACGCATAATGAACAGTACAGATGCCGCGCTCACAATCAACGTCAAAAGAAGCCCCACCCCGATCATTTGCAACACAACGGTCAGATTCATTGCAGAATCTATCTCTGTAATGTAATTAGCAGCACCGCCAAACATATTTTCAAATCGATTGTTATTTCCTCCGCCGATGTTTTCGGGAATATCGGTAGGTATATCACCACTCATGTTTCCACCAGGAAAACCACCGCCCATATTACCGGGACGACCGAAGTTCTGATTCATCTGATTTTGTTGCGAGTTCTGACTTTCCACCTGTCCTTCAAGCAAAGCGTTTGTTACGGGAACGGAGCTAATAGCACCAATTCCTGCACCGATCACTACGGCAATCATCGTAACGACAAGGATTTCGCACATAAACTGCGCAGCTACTTTCCATTTTTTCATACCCATAGCGGTCAGAACACCGACCTCATATTTGCGTTCTCTTACGTTGAATATGTTAAGAACGACAAGGATGATGCCGCCGATAACAAGAATAACGAGCAGGAACCAAACTGCCATTGTGCTGAGGCTGTTGAGAGGTGTGAGGCTGTTCTCAAATGCCGTAATATCGGAGGAAGACACGGTGTAGGAATCGTCAAGTCCAAGCGCGCGAACTTCTTCCTCAAAGGCATAGTAATCGTCCGTGTTTGCAAAGGAATAGGTCGCTGCAAGCGTTGCTGTGATCTTGCTCTCGGTTTCTCTGCCATTATCGTCCGTAATGGTAGTGGACACTTCCTCAGAAGCAGTAATGATTGCCTGCAACGCATTCGCGCTAATATAGATTCTGTTTGCAGGGTCTTGGCTTGGACCGAACATTGACATGGTGAAATCGTTGTTCTCACTGCTCGTGTAGATACCAGAGATTGTCAGCGTATAGGTTTCGCTATCAAGAGAAGGATTTGTAACTGTAATCGTATCGCCTACCGCAAGGTTGTTATACATGGCAAGTTCTTCGGAGATAACGCAGACAAGCTCACTCGTTCCTTCTTCAAACATCGTACCGCCCTCAATAATAGAGGCAGTACCGTTAATAAAGGCACTCATCGAGCTGTCGCTACTGTATCCGATAATGGAAAAATCTCCAGATGAGAACATACCGCCCATCATACCACCCATCATTCCGCCGCCCATGCCACCGGGGAATCCCGAGGAGTTTTCAGAATCAAGACTTCCGTCAAGCTCACCGTCGGTGTCATCATCTTCGGTTTCGTCGCTCACGGGTGAGAAATTTTCCGAACCATTAAAATATGCAGTCAGCGTATAATAGAAATCCTCTACACTCTCCGCTGTTGCGTATTTTTGATATTCTTCAAGAGTGAGTGAGGAAGCGTTTCCCATCATGTTGGCAAACTCGTCACGATTAAAGCCTCCACCGCCGCCCGTTCCGTTTGGACGACCACCGCCCATTCCGGGTCTGCCGCCTGCCATATCTCCCATGGCAGAGGCGCGGTCATACGAGATCGTTGCGGTCACGCTCATGCCTTCAAGCGCAGACGTTTTCGCACTCTCCGCCGCTTGTCTTATCGAAAGACCGATACAAGCGGATACGGCAATCACGAGCGCGATAATGCCGATCAAGATGTTACGACCTTTCGATCTGCCAATGCACCGAAGCGCATTTTTAATGATGTACATTACAAAATCCTCCGATTTTTCATTATTTTCTCTATTGTATCATACCGCGCTAAAGACAGACTAAAGAAAAGCGTGAATGTTTTATAAAGTTTACGAAAAAAGAAGGAACCGCGTTTACGATTCCTTCGTGAATATATTGTTTTACAGCACGACCTTAAATCCGATATGCGTGCTATCCTTCTTATATGCCGTGATCTCGCCCTTGTGCTTTTCGACGATTGCTTTTGCCATCGAAAGGCCAACACCGTAGCCGCCCGTGAACTTTCTCGCTTTGTCGGCACGGTAGAAGCGGTCAAAGAGTCGGTGAAGCTCGATTTCACTCACGGCAGAATAGGTATTTTCAACCGTCAGCACAACTCGTCTGCTGTGGCGGAGTGTTATACCGATTTCGCCCCCCTGATCACAATACTTGATGGCATTGTCCATCAGAATACCGACAAGTCTGTGCAAGAGTGCTTCGTCACCGAGATAGGTAATTTCCTTGTCAACGCTTGCGGTAAGCACCTTTCCTCTGTCCTTGGCAAGAGGCTCAAACTCCGAAACCGTATCAGCAACAAGCTCACCGAAGGAAACCTCGGTAACGTTCATCGTCTGTCCTTCCTCATCCATACGGGAAAGCGCGACGAGCTGATTTACAAGCTCGGTCATTCTGTGTCCTTCTGCGCGGATATCGTCAAGCCATTCGTTTTTGCCAAGCTCAAGCTCCGCGATCTCCACATTTGCCATAATCAAGGTTAGAGGAGTTTTTAGCTCGTGGTTGGCATCGGTCACAAATTGCTTTTGCTTTTCATAGCTCTCGGCAATCGGCTTTACCGCTTTTTTCGAGAGTAGGAAAATCAGTATCAGCACGAGCGCGGCGCATCCGAGCAGAACGATACCTGCAATCGTCATAGATTGCATCATAGCCGAACGGCTCATACTGCCGTCAACAAACACAACGCCATATCCCTTCTCGGCGGAAAAGACCTTGTAACGGTAGTTCGATATCCAACCGCGCTCCTCTCCGCTATCCATCACCTTTTCGGCATATTCAATGGCCGTATCCTCGTCTATGGCGTAGATTGACTCGGTGAAGGTTTGATTCACTTTGCCTTTTTTATCAAAAAATACGGTAAAATGGCGCGTTGAAAACGGTGTTTCGGGGGTGATGAAGTCAAAATTCTGCTCGTTCTTTGGCGGTATTTTATCGGGAAACGGAATTTCGTCAAACGCTCCCGGAAATTTTCCGCCGCCCTCGGATACTCGATCAGCGAGAATGTCCATATTTCTGTTCATCGAGGATATATTGAGAATGAGAATAACGCCGAACACCAAAGCAATAACAGATAAAACCGCCACGGTGCTTATCAAAATTAATTTACGTTGAAGTCTATATATCATACTGTCGCCTCCAGCATATATCCGGCGTTACGCACGAATTTGATCGCCACGGGAGCCGTGAGTGCTTCGAGCTTTTTGCGGATGTTGGAGATATGCACCCATACCACGCTCGTATCCACGTTCGCATCCCATCCCCAAATATGCGTGATCAGCTGCTCGGCGGTAACGATGGCGTTCGGGTTCTGCATCAGCATTTCCATCACCTGAAACTCCTTGCCGCTTAAGGCTTGTCTTTTGCCACCGCATATAAGCTCGTAGGTGGAACGGTTGAGAGATAACGTACCGAAGGTGAGCATATCGGGCGTGAAGTTATCTTTTCTGCGGAGCATCGCGCGAACACGGGCAAGAAGCTCGCCCGTGGAGAAGGGCTTGGGAAGATAGTCGTCAGCCCCTGCATCAAGTCCTTCGATTCTTTGATCGATCTCAGTTCTCGCCGTCAAAAAGAGCGCAGGCGTTGTGATACCTTCCGCGCGGAGCTTTTTCAGCAATGTTACGCCGTCCATACCGGGCATCATAATATCAAGCACAAGTCCGTCGTATTCGTCCGAGGAGGCAAAGTCAAAGGCATCTATGCCGTTATCCACGCCGTCCACCGCGTAGTTGTTGAGTTCAAATATATGCACAAGGCTTTTGAGTAGCTTCGGATCGTCCTCTGCAATCAGAATCCGCATATCCGCGCCTCCTTTCGTCTTTTTTCTTACATAAATTATAGCATTTTTTGTAAGCTTTTTCAAGTTGATATTGTAAATTGTAACACACCGCACTTAAGACAGACTAAAGATTGAACGGCTGAAAAGAAAAAGGATAGGTTTTTATGCCTATCGCATTCGCTATTTTTTCTTTGCTTACTCCGATGCAAATTTTGAGGGGCGACCGTCGTGATCGCCCCTTGCGCGTTATGCGTTTTTCGCTACCTTCTTCATCTCTGCGATTTCGGCTTTCATCGTTTTTATAAGCTCGGCGAGCTTTTCCTCGCATTCCTCTCGTGTCTTTGCGTAGACATTCTTGGAGATTCGTTTGCCGTTGACTCTCGGCGTGAACCTCCCTTCATAGAGGTGGTCGTTTATCATCGTCACGCAACCCGTTCCACTCTTTCGTATCTTGGGCTTGTACGGCTCAAAAACCGCTTCTGTGGCGACATCGGGGTTCGGTTCGGCACTTACCTTGGGAGGCGGCGGTTCGGGCATTTCTGCGTTTGTGCCGCCTATCTCTCGGTCGATCCTCACCGCCGCCTGCTGTTGCATGGTATCGGTGATGTGGCTGTAGATGTTCAAGGTCGTTTCCGAGCTTATGTGACCTATCATAGCAGAGAGTGTTTTGATATCCATGCCGTTCTCTAATGCCATCGTTGCAAAGGTATGCCGTAGGTCGTGGAAGCGTACTTTCTTGCAGTGGGAGCGTTCAAGTATCAGTTGGAATCGGTGATACACCGCCGTGGGATTTCTCGGCTCACCCTCTTTTACGGGCGATGGGAACATCCACTCGCCCTTTGTCTGCTTCTTCAACTCTGCGAGGAGTGCCACCATATCGGGCGGAAGGAGGATGGTGCGTACCGAGGATTTTGTCTTGGGCGCGGATATTTCGGTTGATTTGCCTGTCTTTACCACCTGCCGTGAGATGCGAAGCTCGCCTGTCTGCAGGTTTAGATCTCGCCATTTCAGCCCTATGATCTCACCTCGGCGCATTCCCGTGGTCAGCTCGAGGATGAACATTTCGTAGTATCCTTCCTCTTTTGCTTGTGTGAGGAAGCGTAGGATTTCTGCCTGCGTTAGCACCTGCATCTCTTTTGCTTTCTTCGGCGGTAGCTTACAACCTATCGCAGGGTTGGTCGTGATAAGTCCTTCCACTACCGCCTTTTCAAGCGCGGTTCGGCAGGTGGTGTGGCATGAGCGTACCATTCTGTCGGATAAGCCTTCGCCGTACTGCTCCACGAAGCGTTTGCGACCGCCTTTCTTCAACCTTGCGTAAAATTGTTGCAGGTCGTTCTGCGAGAGCTTGCAGAGCGGTATTTTGCCGATTTCGGGGATGATGTGCGTATAGATTCGTCCTTCGTAGCTGAGTTGAGTGGTCTGCCTTATTTTCGGCTTGGAGAAGTTCTGATACCAGAAGTCTATCCAATCACCGAACGGCATATCCGGCTTTAATTTATCGCTCGTTCTTCCGCATTGCTCCTTGAGTACTTCGAGCTTTTCAAGGCACTCGGTCTTGGTTTTAGCCAAAACGCTTTTTGTCCGTGGGTTGCCGTTGTCGGCATAACCGACAACGACTCGTCCTTCCCAACGTCCGTCTTTTCGTAGGCGTACCGTGCCTTCTCCGTTTTTTCGTTTTTTGTTTGACATTATTTACTCCTTTATCATTATTTTTTGCATCATATTGCCCACGACGGCGGATGCGTTCTTCTGCATATCGCTTGTTACGTGGGTGTAGGTGTCGAGCGTGAAGGAGGCGTTAGTGTGACCGAGGATTCCAGAGAGTGTTTTGGCATCGACACCGCTCTAAGTCGGATCGTAGCCATGTCGTTCTGTGAGCCAAGGAGTTGAATACAAATTTTGTCTTCCTAAGACCGCTTGGCCTCCGACTTTGATGCAAAAAATAATGATAAAGGAGTAAATAATGGCAAACAAAAAACGAAAAAACGGAGAAGGCACAGTACGCCTAAGAAAAGACGGACGGTGGGAAGGACGAGTCGTTGTCGGTTAT
>JAZRLS010000009.1:0-23727 GCA_045646945.1 Eubacteriales bacterium
CCTAAGACCGCTTGGCCCCCGACTTAGGGTGCTTCTTATGTTTATTCCATTGTTGCCAGGACTTCTTCGAGATACTTTTTGGTATCGAGAATGTCTGCGATTTGCTTTTCACCGCTGATCTCACGCTCGATGATGAGGTTACCCGTGTAGCCAACTGCCTTCAGACGCTTGAGGACCTCGGGAATGTTTGCCATACCCTCGCCAACCTTGACCTCTTTGCCGAGATCCTTGCCGTTGGTGGGATACAGACCGTCCTTGATGTGGGTATCCATGACGTACTTACCGAAGACCGTGATCGCATCAGCAGAGTTTGCCTTGCCGTAGAGAATGAGGTTTGCGGTGTCCATATTGATACCGATATTTGGGAACTTGCCGTCCATAGCGACCTCTTCAATGACGCGGAGCAGGGTAATGGGGGTTTCCTGACCCGTTTCAAACAGGAAGCAGATGCCGAGCTTTTTATAGACGGCTACGATCTGACGAATGGCGGCAACGATACCGAGGTATTCGGGATCGTTCATATTTTCGGGAAGGAAGCCGACGTGCGTTGCGACTCTCGGTACGTTGATCTTCGTGGCAAATTTACCTGCCATGATCAGCTCCTCCATACGCTTCATACGGTACGCGGGGGGAACAATTCCGAGCGTCATAGGACCTGCGTGGAAGCTCCACGAGCAGGGGCCAGACCAGCCTGCCCACAGAGACGAGATCTCAACGCCGGTTTCTGCAACGGCATCGTTGATTTCCTTTGCCTTTTCGTCGGTGTAGAGGGCGGTATCCCAAATGTCCATCTGACAGCACTCAAAGCCGTATTCCTTGACCTCTTTCAGCTTTGCCAGAATGTCGGTGTCCTGATAAATCAGAACCTTTACGCCAAGTTTGCTCATAGTAAATACTCCTTTTGATTCATATTATGTAATGGAGTTGAATGAAGTCATTCAACAATTTACTGCTCTAATGTTGCGAGAATTTTTTCCAGATACTTTTTTGCATCGAGAATATCCTTGATTTGCTGTTCACCGTTGATCTCGCGCTCGATGATCAGGTTGCCCGTGTAGCCAACCGCCTTGAGACGCTTGATTACTTCGGGAATATTTGCCATACCCTCGCCGACTTTCACTTGTTGACCGAGGTTTTTTCCATCGGTGGGATACAGACCGTCTTTGATGTGGGTATCCATTACGTACTTGCCAAAGACTGTGATTGCGTCGGCAGAGTTTCCCTTGCCGTAGAGAATGAGGTTTGCGGTATCCATATTGATGCCGAGATTGCCCGTGCCGACCTCTTCGATGATACGGAGCAGGGCGATCGGTGTTTCCTGACCTGTTTCAAACAGAAAATGCAGTCCCTTTTTCTTATAGCGGTAGGCAATGTGATGAATTGCCGCAACAACACCGAGATACTCGGGATCGTTCATATTTTCGGGAAGGAAGCCAACGTGCGTGGCAACGCGCGAAACGCCGATTTTGACGGCAAAATCCCCCGCCATCAAAAGTTCCTCCATCCGTTTCATACGGTACGCGGGGGGAATCAGACCTGCCGTCATCGGACCTTCCGTGAAATTCCATCGACAAGGACCGGACCAACCTGCCCAAAGCGACGAAATTTCAATGCCCGTTTCGGCAACGGCATCGTTGATTTCCTTTGCCTTTTCATCGGTGTAAAGCGCGGTATCCCAAATGTCCGTCTGACAGCACTCAAAGCCGTATTCCTTGACCTCTTTCAGCTTTGCCAGAATGTCGGTGTCCTGATAAACCCGAACCTTTACGCCAAGTTTGCTCATAATGAAATCCTTTTTGAAAAATTATTTTTCAATCGTTTCAATCAGACACACCGCGTGCGCGGCAATGCCAAGACCTTCGCCCGTAAATCCAAGACCTTCCTCGGTGGTTGCTTTGACGCTGACGAGAGAGGGATCAAGAAAGAGGGTACGGGCAATGTTTTTTCGCATTTCTGTAATATAGGGGGCGAGCTTGGGTGCTTGCGCGAGTACCGTCGCGTCAATGTTGACGATGCGGTAGCCTGCCATTCCGAGGTGGGAATTGACCTTGCGCAGGAGCACTAAGCTGTCGGCATCCTTGTAGGCGGGATCCTTGTCGGGAAAGAGCTTTCCGATGTCTCCGAGTGCCGCCGCACCGAG
The DNA here is from genome assembly GCA_045646945.1 of Eubacteriales bacterium. Taxonomy (GTDB): domain Bacteria; phylum Bacillota; class Clostridia; order Oscillospirales; family CAG-272; genus HGM12713. The sequence goes on from JAZRLS010000009.1 coordinate 2,141, forward strand.
AAGAGCGTCCGAAATCGCGTGGAGAAGCACGTCGGCGTCCGAATGGCCGAGCAAGCCGCGCTCGTAAGGAATCTCCACGCCGCCGAGAATGAGTTTTCTCTCCTCGACGAGACGGTGGACGTCATATCCGTGACCGATGCGTATCATTCTGCGGTTTCCTCCCAACTCTTTCGTTCGTTCAGAATGGCTTCCGCAATGGCAAGATCCTCTTTGACGGTGATCTTGATATTTTGCGTACCGCATTCCACCAAACGAATCGGGTGTCCGATGGCTTCGACGAGCGAATTATCGTCGGTTCCCTCAAAGCCTTTCTTGAAGGCTGTGTATGCTGCAGCACGGTAGAGCTTGGTTTTAAAGACCTGCGGCGTCTGCGCCAGCCATACGGTGTTGCGGTCGACCGTATGGTCGATAAAACCCTTCGAGTCGGCAATCTTGACGGTGTCGGTGGAACGGTGCGCCGCCGTTGCCGCCTTGTATTTGTATGCCGCACGGCAAACTGCCGTAATATCGTCCGCCGTGATCAAACAGCGAGCCGCATCGGCAATGGCAACGTATTTCGATTTGTCGCTCACGGCATCCAATCCGTTCATGACCGACGCCTGACGGGTGTGTCCGCCTGCGACGATTTTGATCGGTTTTGTCAATCCATAGCGCAGGCGAAGCTCTTCCCATTCGGGAATTTCGTTTCGCTTTGCCACGATGATAATCTCGTGGATACATTCGGCGTCAAGATATGCCTTGAGCGTATGAAGCAGAATCGGTTCGTCGCAAAGAAGTGTCATCTGCTTGGTTGTCTCTCCGCCAAAACGCTGAGAAAAGCCTGCGGCGGCAATGATCGCCGAGGTGAAATTTTTGGGGTGATCCGTGCCCGCAATACTACGCAGGACACCGGCTACTTTTTTGATACACACGGTGAAAATTCTCCTTCCTTTGGGGAGTAGTAAAGAGTCTTAACGGTCAAAAATCTCAATGAAAGGTTTCTTTTTCGATTTCGGAGAGCATACGAACTCTCGTCATGTGGTTTCCGCCGTTGGCATAGGTCGCACCGAGAAAGGCATCGACAAGGTCGAGCGCAAGTCCGAGTCCGACAACGCGTTCACCAAAGCAGAGGACGTTGGCATCGTTGTGCTCACGCGTGAGGCGGGCAGAGAAGACGTCCGAGCAGCAAGCGGCACGAATGCCGTCGTGCTTGTTTGCGGCAATCGACATACCAATGCCCGTACCGCAAATGAGAATGCCAAGCTCACAAGTTCCGTCGAGAATTTTCTCGCAAGCCGCGTGAGCAAACACGGGGTAATGACAGCTTTCGGCAGAAAAGGTTCCCACCTCGACGACCTCGTGTCCTTTCCTTTGAATGTGTGCGATGACGGCATCCTTGATGTTAAATCCTGCGTGATCGCAGCCGAGTACAATTTTCATAACAGTAATTTCCTTTTTTGTTTGCTTTTATTATAAAGTTAAATATGGGAAAAGTCAATCATAAATTTGTGCCAAAGCTTAACACAATATTGCTTTTTCGTTAGTATGGATCTGCTTTGTTTCGGATATTCAAATAGACTGATTGGTTTCTTTTTGCTTTTCGAGATAGGTTCGCTCCGCCTGAGACGGGCGAAGATAGGTGACGGTGAATTCCGCGTCGCCCGTCCGAAGCCCCGCACGGTAGGCACGAAGAGCAACCTGTGCCACAGAGTACGCCGATTGATGTGTGAGTCGGTCGGGCACGGGAAGTGCCTGCGTTTTTTTCAAGACGGGAAGGGTTACGTCCACGCCGTCGCCGCAAAAGCTGACGGGCTCGCCATAGGTTGCGAGAATTTCGTCGAGCTCTTCGATTGAGATTGCTTCATCGTCGCGCAGACGCGTGAGTGTCTTGCCGTCCGAGCGGAAAAGCGCCGTATAGACCTGAGAGCGACGTGCATTCATCACGGGACAAATCAGCCCTGCGCGTACCGAGAGATTTTCGGCGATTGCTTCAAGGGTCGAAACGCCAAGACACGGCTTTTCAGAGCCGAACGCCAATCCCTTGAGCGTAGCGGCACCGATGCGGACACCCGTAAACGAGCCAGGACCGTTGGTCGCCGCAAAGAGATCGATCTCGCGTACCGTGATTCCGTAGGAGCGAAGCAGAGCCTCGACCATCGGAAGCAGAGTTTCACTGTGCGTGTTTCCGTTATTGAGCGTGGCTTCCGCCAAAAGTCGCTCGTCCTCGCAAAGCGCGACGGTGGCAACGGTAGCGGAGGAGTCAAGTGCCAGAATTTTCATAGATTCTCCGTAAGTTCAAATCCGACGGGCTCGATGCGAATTTCACGCGCGTCGAGGCACTCGGCGGAAGTTTTGACGATCTCTACCCGAAGATAGCGGTCGGGTAGGGCATATTCGATCTTCTCGCTCCACTCGGTCAGGCAAATACCGCGACGGTCAAGATAGTCGTAAAAGCCGATCGAATACAGCTCATCCTCATCTTCAATGCGGTAAAGATCAAAGTGAAAGACCGAGAGAGCTTCTCCACGGTATTCGTGGACGAGCGAAAAGGTGGGAGATTTGACACGCGCGTTTGGTGCGATCTGCGAGGTAAAGCCGCGGATAAAAGCGGTTTTTCCTACGCCGAGATCGCCGTAGAGCGCAACAAATCTCGGAAGAGACGCGTCCGAGAGCAGGCGATTGGCAAGAGATGCACCGATCGCCTCGGTCTCTTCGGTTGCGTTACTGGAAAGAATGGCGGGAAATGTCAAAGAGTTCATTTTAGAACAGACCCGTGATATTTCCGTCGTTGTCAATATCGATGGAGTATGCCGCTGGCTTCTTGGGAAGACCGGGCATCGTCATGATCGCACCCGTCAGTACGACGATAAAGCCTGCGCCTGCCGAGAGCTTGACTTCGCGAACCGTGAGCGTAAAGCCCGTAGGACGTCCGAGCTTTGCGGCGTCGTCCGAGAGGGAGTACTGCGTCTTTGCCATACAGATCGGAAGACGGGCGTACGCGGGATCAAGTGCTTCGATCTCTGCGAGTGCCTTTGCGGCGGTCGCGTCGAATTTCACGCCGTCCGCACCGTAAATCTTGGTTGCCACGGCTTCGATTTTTTCCTTAATCGACATTTCGTCGGAGTACATGAATTGGAAGTCCTTGTCCTTTTCACAAGCGGCAATGACCTTTTCGGCAAGCTCAAGTCCGCCCTCGCCGCCCTTAGCAAAGACCTCGGAGAGCGCAAAATCCGCGCCCTTCTCACGGCAGACCGTGCGGATATATTCGAGCTCAGCATCGGTGTCGGTACCGAAACGGTTGATGGCAACGACAACGGGCAGCCCGAACTTGCGGAGATTATCAATGTGAGCTTCGAGGTTGACCGAACCCTTCTTGAGGGCTTCAAGGTTTTCAGCGGCAAGCTCTGCCTTGGGTACGCCGCCGTTGTATTTGAGCGCGCGAACCGTCGCTACGAGAACGACAGCATCGGGCGTCAGTCCTGCCTTGCGGCACTTGATGTCAAGGAATTTCTCCGCACCGAGATCGGCACCGAAGCCTGCCTCGGTGATGGCGTAATCCGACAGCTTGAGAGCCAGCTTGGTCGCGCGAACCGAGTTACAGCCGTGCGCGATGTTGGCAAAAGGACCGCCGTGAATGAGTGCGGGGGTGTTTTCGACCGTCTGCACGAGGTTGGGCTTGATCGCGTCCTTGAGAAGGACTGCCATTGCGCCTGCCGCCTGCAGATCGCGACAGTATACGGGTTTTCCGTCGTAGGTGTAAGCCACGAGAATGTTGCCAAGGCGAACCTTGAGATCGGCAAGATCCTCCGAGAGGCAGAGAATCGCCATAATTTCACTGGCAACCGTGATCATAAAGTGATCCTGACGCGGAATGCCGTCGACCTTCGAGCCAAGACCGACCGTGACGTTACGGAGCGCGCGGTCGTTGGTATCGGTGACACGGGCGAAGAGAATGCGACGCTGGTCGATGCCAAGCTCATTGCCCTGCTGGAGGTGGTTATCGATGATCGCGGAGAGAAGATTGTTCGCCGCGGTGATGGCGTGGAAATCTCCCGTAAAGTGGAGGTTGATGTCGTCCATCGGAACGACCTGCGCGTAGCCGCCGCCTGCCGCACCGCCCTTGACGCCGAATACGGGACCGAGAGAGGGCTCGCGGAGCGCGATGATGGCGTTTTTGCCCATCTTACGCATTGCCATACCGAGACCGACAGTCGTCGTGGTTTTTCCTTCGCCTGCGGGGGTCGGGTTGATTGCAGTGACAAGAATGAGCTTGCCGTTGGGACGGTCTGCGGTGCGCTTCAGAAAATCGTCGGTGATCTTCGCCTTGTACTTTCCGTAAAGCTCGAGCTCGTCGTCCTGAATGCCGAGGGTATGTGCTACGTCGGTAATGGGAAGCATTTTTGCTTCTTTCGCGATTTCGATATCGGTTTTCATAAGAAACTCCTTTGTTTTCAAAGTTATTCATCATATATTATATCACAAAAACAAGAAGATGTAAAGTCTTTTTCGATGGAAAGGGAAACTTTTTCCATAAAATAAAATCCCGTAGCCGAGGAAAAATTCCCCAGCGACAGGATACTTGTTTTGAATTTATGTCAAGCATTCTTTTTGCCAAATGCGAGGCGGCAAAGAAGAAAGAGTGCGAGAAAGAGTACAACGCCGAGTGCCGCGCCCTCTGTGTCGGTCAGAACGTCCCGAAAATCACACGCGCGCCCCTCGGAAAAAGTCTGTAAGGCTTCGTCGATACACGCCAAAAGAAAGCAGGCGGGAAGAGCAGTGAGAAGCCAAAAAACGTCGAAACGGTGCTTTGCGTAAAAGGGAGAGAGTCCGAGTGCCCAAACGTCAAGGCAAAGGAGTGCGCCGAGGATGGCAAACTCGGTCAAATGCGCCAAGGTTCGCACGCTTTCTTCGGAGACGGGTTCTTCCACACCGACCGCGGAAGCAACCTCGTTGACAATTTCGTGTACTTTTCCGCTTTGCTCGCTCGATGCCGCCGCATCCTTGAGCGAGTTTGAGAAGATAAAGCCGAGCCACAGAAGCGTCAGCAGAAGCGGGACCGCGACGCGAAGAATCCGCCAAAAAACCGTATGTTTTCGAAGCATAAAGAACCTCCGTAGAATTTTATAAAATCCCTTGCAATTCGGGGAAATTTGTGGTAGAATAAAAAAGGCAAAAAAGAATGCCTCCATAGTTAAATGGATATAATAAACCCCTCCTAAGGGTTAGTTATGGGTTCGATTCCCGTTGGGGGTGCCAAGTTTGAAGCCTTGATTTTTCAAGGTTTTCAAACTTTTCTTTTTATACGATTTATTTTGTTATATTGCCTTGCAACCAGCCATATTTTGTGGTATAATATAATAAACCGTTAGATGCAAAAAGGAGAAAATATGGCACTTGAAAACAAGTTAAATATTACAGATTCTGCAGAACTCGCTCGTGAAGAAGAACGCATCAGTAAAACGCGTGCGATTGAACTTTTTGAAACGAATTTCCTTTCAACGCTCAAAGCGGGAAGCTTTGAGGCACTCTCTGAAATACATGCCTTTCTTTTCTCTGATATATATAATTTTGCAGGACAGATACGTACTGTGAATACAGCGAAGGGGAATTTCAGATTTGCTCCTCTTATGTATCTTAATGCCGCACTCAACAATATAGAAAATATGTCGCAAAACACTTTTGACCAAATTGTTGAGAAATACGTTGAAATGAATGTTGCCCATCCTTTTAGAGAGGGAAACGGACGAGCAACGCGAATTTGGCTCGACCATATATTGAGATCTGAAATTGGAATGGTGATTGATTGGAGCCTTGTGGATAAAGAGGATTATCTTCTTGCTATGGAAAGAAGTCCTATTAAGGATATTGAAATAAAGCACCTTTTAAAAAACGCCTTGACAGACAAGATAAACGACAGACAGGTGTTTATGAAAGGAATCGATCACAGTTACTACTACGAGGGTTACACAACCTTTAAAGCGGAAGATTTAAAATAATTACTTGCTTGGGCAGTCGATTTCGGCTGCCTTTTCTCTTCTTCGCAAGGTAGGTTTCCCACTGCAAGAAATATTTGGAGCAGAGAACTTTATTTTTTGATTTTTCTTACAATTTCTGCAAAAATCTCTTGCCTGACGTTCATTTTTGTGTTATAATAAAAAAATGAATGGCGGTAACACCATTATAGCATAAACCAAAGGGGTTTACAACTCTTTTTTTACAAATCAAATTTTATAATATAAAAAGCATAAAGAGGGAAAAAAACGATGTGTAACAAGAACTACTTACAAGAAAAAGACCCTGCACTCTTTTCAGTGGTTCAGGCGGAGACCGACCGTCAGAACTACGGACTCGAAATGATCGCGTCCGAGAGTATGCAGCCCCGTCTGGCAAGAGAAATTGCGGGCGGTGTATTCAACAACAAAACCGCTGTCGGTCGCGTTGGCTATCAGCGTCTGATGGGCTCCGAACCCTCGAACGAGCTCGAAAAGCTCGCCGCTGAGAGAGCTTGCGAAATCTTCGGTGCAGATCACGCAAATATGACTACGTATTCGGGAAGCGTTTCCAACTTCTGCGCGTATTCTGCCGTCTTGAAGGCGGGCGACACCGTCGTTGCAATGGATCCCGTCACGGGTGCTCACCAGTCGCACGGTGATCCGAGAAACATCTCTTCCCGTCTTTATGACTTCCATTTCTTCGGACTGAACCCCGAGACGCTCGACATTGACTACGAGGGCGCAGAGAAGCTCACCAAAGAGCTCCATCCCAAGCTCATCGTCATCGGCTCTGCCGCATATCCGAGAAAGATCGACTACGCAAGACTTGCCAAGATTGCCCACGACAATGGCGCACTTCTGATGGCAGATATCGCGCACTTTACGGGACTTGTGTCGGCAGGTATGGCACCCAACCCCGTTCCTCACGCAGACATCGTCACGGGTTCGACCACCAAAACGATGTGCGGACCTCACAGCGGATTTATTATGTGTAAGGCGGAACTCAAGGATACCGTCGAGCACAGCATTTATCCCGGTTACGTTGCTTCTCTCCATTTGCAGACGGTTGCCGCGATGGCATACGCGCTCGAGCATTCCAAGACGCCCGAATTCAAGGCTCTGATGAAGCAGATCGTTGCGAACGCACAGTATTTGTGTGAGGCACTCAAGAAGAGAGGATTCGGCATTTTCACGGGCGGTACCGATTGTCATATGTTCCTTCTGGAGCTCCATAATTTCGGTGTCGACGGTGTGAAATTCTCCGACGTGCTCGAAGAGATCGGTATTACCGTCAACTCAAAGGGCATTCCGTTCGATACGGCAAAGGTTGCTATGGGTGTCCGTATGGGTACGACGGTGCTGACGCAGAGAGGAATGAAGGAGCCCGAAATGGACCGTATGGCAGACATTCTGCTTGAGGCGGCAAAGGGCTACAACGATCCCGCGGTGATCGCATCGCTCAAGGCAAAGGTGCGCGCGATGGCAGAGGAGTTCCCGATTCCCGAGGAATATGCGTTGTAATTGATGAAATGATGTTCGCTTGGAAAAGCCTTCCCCCACGGGGAAGGCTTTTTGTATAAAAATTTCTTTCCGTAAATACAATGAAATAGAATTGTAGTTTTGGGAGGTTATTTATGTCAGAGCTTTTTGAAAAACATGGAGGGGAAAGCGTTTTGGGAACCGAGGTGCTTCGGTGGCGGATCTCGCTTCCGCTGTGCGGCGAGCCGATTTCGGCGTTTTACGAGGAGATCGGCAGACGCGCTGTCGGCTACTGCGAGGGGGCACTGACCGAGCTTGCCACGCGCGAGTTTGAGAGCTCGGACGACCCGAATAAGCGCTTCTCATTTCCCGCATTGATCTACCGTTTGGAAGGCCGTGTCACCTACGAGGACGAGTGCTTTCTTTCAATCTGCCTTGCGGCGGAGCTTCGGCGCAGAGGGGAGCGCTCACCACTCTCTCGTTTCGAGGACGGACAGGTTTGGGAAAAGTGGGAAGGAAAGCTTTTGCCGCCGGAAGAAATCGTCCGCCTCAGATGCAAAACGCGGCTTTCGCGAAAAGAGAAAAAGGCGATTCGAGGTGTTCTTTTGTCGGAAAAGAGCGTTTTGTGGTATGACGGAACGCATTGGAATAAAAAAGAGGGAGAAAAAATCTAAAATTCCTAAAAATCTCTTGTAAGCAAGAGAAAAATATGTTATGATATTATTATATATAATCGTAGAAAATAAGATGATGAAAAAACGATGAAATAAGAAGTAAAAAGTAAGGCGGTGAGATTTTGTCAAAGGATTTGATAGAAAAAATCAAGGAAGCCGAGCGTGAGGCGGAAAAAATTCGTGCCGATGCTGCAGAACAAGCAAAGGAGCAGATTCGTCGCGCGGAAACGGAAGCGGCACTCGTTTGTGAAAATTCCGAAAAGGATGCGGAACGGGAAAACGCGAAAAAGCTTCGCTTAACGCGCGAAAAAGCGGACGAGCTTCTTGCACGGAGTGCCGAGATGGCAAAGGAAGAGGCGGCGACCGTTCGTGTGGCGGCGTCTCCGTATACCAAGGAAGCGGTCAGACTCGTAACCGAAGGAGTATGGAAGCTATGTCAGTAAGCAAAATGAAAAAGCTGACGGTCTTTGCCCATCGGGACGAGGTCGACGATCTTCTTCGCAGACTCGTTCATCTTCGCTGTGTGGAGCTTCGTACGGTCGAGCCCTCCAAGGGACGGCTTTCGATGGTGCGGTGTAACTTCGATGCGCAACGCAGCGCGATGGAAGCGTCGGTGGCACAGATCGGTGAGGCACTTGCGATCCTCTCTCCCTATTCGCAAAAGAAGCGAAGTCTGATTCGTCCGAAGCAGAAGATCAGCTTTGATGCGTTTCGCGCGGACGGCGCGGAGAAAAGAGCAAGAGAAACTGTGTCTCGCGCAATACAGATCGCGGCACGAAAGAATGAGATCAAGTCGGAGAAGGCAAGAGTCCGTGCAAAAATTGATGCGGCAATGCCGTACCGTTCGTACGATCTTCCCTTGGGATGTTCGGGAACTCAGAAAACCGACGTTTTGTTGGGCGTGATTCCCGCGAAGACAGATCTTGATGTGCTTGGAAAGAAGCTTTATTCGGCAGGCGCGGTCGCGGAGCTGATCTCCGAGGATCTCGGCGGAAAATATATTTCCGTAATCTTTTGTAAAAGTGACGGTGAGAGCGTTGGTGCCGTGCTTTCCGAATACGGATTTGTCCGTGCATCCTTCCGTGGTGTGGAACGGACGGCAGAGGAGCAGCTTCTCGAAGCCGAGGCGACCATCAAACATCTTGCTTGTGAGAGGGATCATCTGGATCGCGAGCTTGTTCGCTTGGCAGAGGGGATGGAAGAGGTTGAGGTTCTGTACGACTTGGAGGCAACCGAGCTGACAGCGACGGTACAGAAGCAGAAAATGGTGGCGACCGAGCGCACGGTGATGCTGTGCGGCTGGTTCCCCGAGCGCACCGAGGAGCGCGTGAGCGCACTGCTTGAAAAGTATGCTTGCGCGTATGATATTTGCGATCCCGAGCCTGACGACAACCCGCCCGTCTTCCTGCAAAACAACCGTTTTGCCGAGAATTTCGAATGGGTGCTCGAGATGTACTCGTATCCCGCGTACGGACGCTTTGATCCGACGCTGATTATGAGTGTTTTCTATTTTATTATTTTTGGAATTATGTTTGCCGATGCGGGCTACGGATTGATTCTGATGCTTGCTTGCTTTGGCGGCGTGAAGCTTCTGAAGCCGGGGAAGAGTATGGAGAGATTCCTCAAAATGTTCGGCTATTGCGGCATTTCGTGCGTCATCTTTGGCGTGCTGTTCGGCGCGTATTTCGGAGATCTGCCGCTTGCGGTGATGCGAAATATGATGGGAATGAGCGAGGAAACACTTCCAAACCTTGCACTGCTCGGTTCGGCGGCACCCAACGTGGCACTGCTTTTTGATCCTTTGCAGAACCCGATGGGATTCCTCGTGGTCTCGCTTGCTGTGGGTGCGATTCATCTGATTGCAGGTATGGCGGTGCGCTTCGTGATTCTTTGCAAAGAAGGACACGCACTCGATGCAGTCTTCGATATCGGACTTTATTGGCTTTTGTTTGCGGGCATCGGACTGCTGTTCCTTTTCCCGACCGTGGGACTTTGGACAACCGTCGCCGCGGCGGTACTGATCGTGCTGACTCACGGAAGAGCAGAGAAAAATATCGTGATGAAGCTCTTAAAGGGGTTGCTTGGCATCTACGATCTGATCAGCTACGCATCCGACCTTTTGTCCTACTCGAGAATTTTGGCGCTTGGACTTGCCGCGGGCGTCATCGGACAGGTTGTCAATATTCTCGGAACGATGGGCGGACCGACGATCGTTGGTTTTATTGCCCTCGTGGTGGCGTTTGCCATCGGACATCTGCTCAATATTGCCATTAACGTGCTAGGTACTTTTGTGCACACCTCACGTTTGCAATATATTGAGTTTTTCAACAAATTTTACGAGGACGGCGGTGTCGTGTTTGAGCCTGCCGTGCCCTCGGACAAATATACCGAAGAATAACAATGATTTTGAAAAGAAAAAGGAGAAATAACAATGACTTTCGGCGAATTGATGAGTTTGATTTTTACGGGTAACAATCTGGCACTGTTGGGCGCGGCTCTCGCGGCAACGCTCGCAGGTATGGGAAGTGCAAAGGGTGTAGGTCTTGTCGGTGAGGCGGCCTCTGGCTTGCTTTCGGAAGACCCCTCGAAGTTCGGTAAGGCACTGATTTTGCAGGCACTTCCCGGTACGCAGGGTATTTACGGTCTGATCACCGCGTTTCTGATCATTTTCAATATGGGACTCCTCAGCGGATCTCCCGTGACGCTGACCGTGGCAGAGGGTGCATATTATCTCGTAGCCGCACTTCCGATTGCGATCGTTGGATACTATTCCGGTATTAAGCAGGGTAAGGTTGCCGCATCGGGTATCGCACTGCTTGCAAAGCGTCCGAAGGAAGTCGGTAAGGCAATTACCTCGGCAGCGTTGGTGGAAACGTATGCCATCTTTGCTGTGCTGGTATCTCTCTTGCTCGTGCTCTTTGCTCCCGAAACGGCGGCAGAGGCAGCAGTTGTTGCTTAAGATAGAGAACACCCGAACCAAAATGCCGCAGGACGGCAAGGAGGCTATTGAATGACAGGTTTAAGCAAAATAACCGATAAAATTCTGGCAGAGGCGCAAGCCGATGCCGCGGCGACGCTTGCACAGGCGAAGACTCGTTCAGAGGAAATTTCGAGAGAAGCGGCCGCCCGTGCGGCGGAGCTTCGCGCGAAGATCGACGAGAATGCCAAGCGTGAGGCGGCAGAAATTGTTTCTCGCACGAAATCGAGCGAGGCAATGCTTCGCAAAAATGCACTTCTCGCGGAAAAGAGCGCGATGATTGACGAGGTATTCGAAGCGGCATATCAAGAGCTTTTGACACTGTCGGACGAAAAATATCTTGCGCTTTTGAGTGCGCTTGCTTCTTCGGTGCTCTCTCAGTTGCGCGAGGATGAGGTCAACAACCAAGTACTCTACGGAGAGGAAGAGAGCGGAGAAGCGTTTGAGGTTCTTTTGAATGCTCGTGACGCCGATCGATGCGGTGCGGCACTCAAGAAAATGCTTCCCGAGTACGCTTCGCTTTCCTCGGACGAGGCGGCAATTGACGGAGGACTCGTGATCCGTCACGGAAAGGTCGAGGTCAACTGCTCACTAAAGCATTTGATCGAGCAGGTTCGCCCGAGTCTTGAAGCAAAAATCAGCCATACACTCTTCCCCGAAAAGACCGAGATGAGAGGAAATTGAGGATGGAAGGAAAATACAGAAATACCGACTATATGTATGCTTCGGCGCGCATTCGCGCGTTGGAGGGGCATATCGCGGGTCGGGAACGCTTGGAGCGAATGCTGGAAGCGAGAAGCTCGGAGGAGATTCTTTCTTCTTTGGGAGAATACGGATTTTCTCCGGTTCGCACAGGGGCAGACGGCACGTCGGGAAGAATTCTTCGAGAGCCGACGCTTGCCAGTGCGCTGACGGGGGCGTACGCCGAGCTCGGCGCGATGACCGAGCAGAGCAGGGTCATCGATTTTCTGCGCTATCCGACCGATTGTCATAACGTCAAAGCACAGATCAAATGTTTTTCGCGCGGAGTCGATGCGCGGGAGATGATGATGGACGGTGTGGGTACGCTGAGCATCTCGGAGGTGGAGAACGCCTTCCGTGAAAAGGATTTCTCGGTGTTTCCCGCACGGATGGCAGAGGCAATTCCTATTGCCGAAACCCGGTTCTCCGAAACGGGAAATCCGCAGGTCGTCGATCTTCTCTTGGATCGTGCTTGTTATGAGGATATGCTGTCGGCGGCGAAAGAGAGTGGTGTCGCGTTTGCCGTTCGGCTGGTGGAAGCAAAAATCGATCTGCAAAATATTATTACCTGCGTACGCCTTGTCCGTATGGCACTCGGAGCGTCGGGAGAAGCAATGCTGGAGGCGGCGTATCTCGTCGGAGGTACAGTAGAGCTTCCTGTCCTGAAGCAAGCACTTTCGGAGGGAGAGGCGTGGCTTTCGGAGCGACTGCGCTATACACGCTATTCGGAATTGCTTTCGGCAGAGGAAGATTTCTCGCTCGGACAGATCGAGGTGCGCGCGGACAACCTCTGGATGGAGCTGGTTCGCGAAGCAAAGTATATTCCGTTTGGTGCCGAGGTGCTGATCGGCTATGCGGTTGCCGTGGAATATGAAGTGAAAAATATACGAATCATTCTTGCCGCAAAGGACGCGGGAATTGCGCCGGACGGCATTCGGGAAAGATTGAGGAAGAGCTATGTATAAGATCGGAATCATCGGAGAGCGCGACAGCGTTCTCGGCTTTATGGCACTTGGCTTTTCCGTACACGAGGCAGACAATGCGTCGGTGGCAGAGGAGATTCTGCACACACTCGTGAAGAGCGGCGAATACGCTGTCATCTTTCTCGTGGAGCATTATGCCGAGGCGTTGACGGAAGAAATCGCAAAATACAAGGATCTGCCCCTGCCTGCCATTACGGTTATTCCCGGAAGCTCGGGAAGCCGCGGCTATGGAATGGCGGCAATCAAAAATGCCGTCGAGCGTGCGGTGGGTGCAGACATTTTGTTCAAAGACGATGAGTGATTTGGGAGGGAATTGATTTTATGGTTGAAGGAAAGATAGTAAAGGTTTCGGGACCTCTGGTGATTGCCGAGGGAATGCGCGAAGCCAATATGTTTGACGTGGTGCGCGTCGGAGAAAAGCGACTGATCGGTGAGATCATCGAGATTCACGGCGACCGCGCGTCGATTCAGGTGTACGAGGAAACGGCGGGTATCGGACGCGGTGACGTCGTCGTGTCGACGGGCGCACCGCTTTCGGTGGAGCTCGGTCCGGGACTTCTGACCAATATTTACGACGGAATTCAGCGTCCCTTGGAGGCAATGCGTGAGCGTTGCGGTTCGAATATTACCAAGGGTATCGATGAACCCGCACTTGATCGCACCAAGCGTTGGCATTTTACGCCTGCGCTCAAGTTTGGAGATATGGTTCAGGCGGGCGATATTTACGGTACGGTAGAGGAAACCGAGGTGCTGACGCATAAGATTATGGTTCCCCCCGGAAAGAAGGGAATGGTGGTCGAGCTGCACGAGGGTGACTTCCGTGTGACCGACCGTATTGGTAAACTGAAGCTCGAAGACGGCACGATTGAGGAAATTTTCCTGATGCAGAAATGGCCCGTTCGTGTGTCGCGTCCCTATGCGACAAAGCTTCCCCCCGTCGAGCCGATGATCTCGGGACAGAGAGTCATCGACGCACTCTTTCCGATTGCCAAGGGCGGAACGGCGTGTGTGCCGGGTCCCTTCGGTTCGGGAAAAACGGTGGTACAGCATCAGCTTGCGAAGTGGAGTGACGTGGACCTCGTGGTCTATATCGGTTGCGGAGAACGCGGAAACGAGATGACCGACGTACTTCGCGAATTTCCCGAGCTGACCGACCCCCGTACGGGAAAATCACTCATGATGCGTACCGTGCTGATCGCAAATACCTCGGATATGCCTGTGGCGGCACGTGAGGCGTCGATTTATACGGGAATTACCATTGCCGAGTATTACCGTGATATGGGCTATTCGGTCGCCGTCATTGCCGACTCTACCTCGCGTTGGGCAGAAGCACTTCGCGAAATGTCGGGACGACTTGAGGAAATGCCCGGTGAGGAAGGATACCCTGCATACCTGACCAGCCGTCTCGCACAATTCTACGAGAGAGCGGGTAAGGTGGTCTGTCTCGGCAGTGAGGGCAGAGAAGGCGCACTTTCCGCGATTGGTGCGGTATCGCCGCAGGGCGGAGATATTTCCGAACCCGTGACGCAGGCAACGCTTCGAATCGTTAAAGTCTTTTGGGGACTCGATGCCTCGCTCGCATATCGCAGACATTTTCCTGCCATCAACTGGCTCAATTCTTATTCGCTGTACCGCGACCGCCTTTCGGGTTGGTTCTCGGAGCACGTGTCGAAATCCTGGATGGACAATACTGCAAGATTGCTCAAAACGCTGCAAGTCGAGAGTGACTTGCAGGAAATCGTCAAGCTCGTCGGTATGGATGCACTTTCGGCAGACGACCGTCTGACGCTTGAGGTCGCGCAGTCGATCCGTGAGGACTTCTTGCAGCAGAATGCCTTTGAGGAGGACGACAGCTTTACGCAGCTCGATAAGCAGGCGGCACTGATTTCGCTGATCTTCTCCTTTGGCGACAAGGCACAAAAGGCAATCGAGGCAGGTGCGGATATTCAGAAGCTGTCGGACCTTCCCGTCCGTGAGAAAATCGGACGCGCTAAGGCAGTGCCTTATGCGGAGTACAAGAAGGCATATGCCGCGATCGACGCCGAGATCACCGAGCAGATCGATGCTCTCGTCCGTGCGTGCGTCGAATAAGCAACGAAAGTCAACGAAAGCCAACAAAAACGGAAGGAAACATCAATTATGATAAGAGAATACAGAACGATTGAAGAGGTTGCAGGACCTCTGATGCTGGTCAAGCAGGTCGAGGGAGTCAAGTACGACGAGCTCGGCGAAATCGAGCTTCCGAACGGAGAGGTTCGCCGTTGCAGAGTACTTGAAGTCAACGGAAAAAACGTGCTTGTTCAGCTTTTTGAATCGAGCGCGGGACTGAATCTGGCACAGAGTAAGGTTCGCTTTCTCGGTCACGGCGTCGAATTGCCCGTGTCGCCCAACATGCTTGGACGAGTATTTAACGGTATGGGTGAGGTCATCGACGGCGGTGCGAAGCTGATCCCCGAAAAGAGTCTGGATATCAACGGAACGCCCATCAACCCCGCGGCGCGGTACTATCCTTCGGAATTTATTCAGACGGGTGTTTCGACCATTGACGGTCTGAACACCCTCGTCCGCGGACAGAAATTGCCCATTTTCTCGGGCTCGGGTCTGCCGCACGCAAATCTGGCGGCGCAGATCGCCCGTCAGGCAAAGGTCAGAGGCTCAGACTCTAAGTTTGCCGTCGTCTTTGCGGCGGTGGGAATTACCTTTGAGGAAGCAGACTTCTTCATTTCCGACTTTAAGAAAACGGGCGCGATCGACCGCACCGTGCTCTTTATTAACCTTGCGTCCGACGCCGCCATTGAGCGTATTTCCACGCCCCGTATGGCACTGACCGCCGCCGAGTATCTGGCGTTTGAGTGCGATATGCACGTGCTCGTTATTATTACCGATATCACGAATTACGCAGAAGCTCTTCGTGAAGTTTCTGCCGCGCGGAAGGAAGTTCCCGGCAGACGCGGATACCCCGGTTATCTTTATACCGACCTTGCGACGATGTATGAAAGAGCAGGCAGAAAGATGGGATCGGAGGGCTCGATCACGATGATTCCGATTCTTACGATGCCCGAGGACGATAAAACCCACCCCATTCCCGACTTGACGGGATATATCACCGAGGGACAGATCATTCTGTCGCGTGAGATGTACCGTAAGGGCTATATGCCACCCGTCGACGTGCTTCCGTCGCTTTCTCGTCTGAAGGATAAGGGAATCGGCGCGGGCAAGACGCGTGAGGATCACGCGGGTACGATGAACCAGCTCTTCTCGAGCTATGCAAGAGGCAAGGAAGCCAAGGAGCTGATGGTGGTACTCGGAGAGGCGGCACTGACCCCGATGGATCGTCTCTATGCGAAGTTTGCCGATGCCTTTGAGGAAAAGTATATCAATCAGGGTTTCTATGAGAACCGAAGCATCGAGGAAACGCTCGATCTCGGTTGGGAGCTTCTCTCGATTTTGCCGAAGAGCGAAATGAAGAGAATCAAACCAGAGCTTGTGGAAAAATACTGGAAGACCAAGTAAGTCCAAGAAAGGATCAACGAATATGGCAGAAATCAGAGTCAATCCGACCCGAATGGAGCTCAAAAAGCTTCAGGGAAGGTATACGACTGCCCGCCGTGGACATAAGCTGCTCAAGGATAAGCGCGACGAGCTGATGAAGCAGTTTCTCGACGTTGTGCGCGAGGATAAAAAGCTTCGTGAAAAGGTGGAGCTGGCACTGGACAAGTTTTATCGCGGCTTTAGCGTCGCAAGTGCCTCGGGAAACCCAAAGCTCCTCGAAGAAGCACTGATCTGTCCGAAAAGCGAAGCAAGCCTTTCGGTATCGTATCAGAACGTGATGAGCGTCACGGTGCCCGCCTTTGATATGAACCTTTCGGGAAATGCGCTTGGAGACGGTCTCAATTACGGCTTTGCCTTTACCTCGGGAGAGCTTGATACCTCAATTCGCGAGCTGAACGGAATTCTTGGCGATATTCTGCGTATGGCAGAGCTGGAGAAAAAGGCTCAGCTTCTTGCGGAGGAGATTGAGAGAACGCGTCGCCGCGTCAACGCGCTTGAGTATATTATGATGCCGCAGTATCTCGCGGCAATGAAGTCGATCAAAATGAAGCTTGACGAAAACGAGCGCGGAAATACCACCCGCCTTATGAAGGTCAAGGATATGATGCTCAAGGCACAGCTTGAAAAATCCTCGGAGAATGAGGAAGACGAAGAATAAAAAGAACACCGCGACGACCGTCGCGGTGTTCTTTTGGTTTAATAGCCGTATTTTTTTCTCTGTTGCAGGAAGAAAAAGATCGACACACAGAGTGCTAAAAGCTCCGAGCCAACGACACTCGACCAAACGCCGTCGACACCGAGCCAAATCGGCATAAGGAGCAGAGTAAGCACTTGAAATACGAAGAGACGCAAAAAGGAGAGGATTGCCGAAACGCCCCCGTTACCGAGCGCGGTGAAGAAAGACGAAGCAAAGATGTTTATGCCAAGAATGAGATAAGAGAGAGAGTAGAGAATAAAGCCACGTATCGTCAGTGCCAGCAATTCTTGATCATAACCCACAAAGAAGGCAGAAAACGGTTTGGCAAGCAGAATGGCAAGCGAAACCATCGCAACTCCAAAAAGACTCATCAGCACAAGACTCTTTCGAAAAAGGCCCTTGAGCTCGGTGCGGTTTTTCGCGCCGTAATGAAAGCTGATGATGGGGGCGGAACCGATGGAGTAACCGATAAACACGGTAATGAAAATGAAGCTGACGTACATCACTACACCGAATGCCGCGATGCCGTCCTCGCCAACGAGGCGCATCAATTGAAAATTATAGAGCATATTGGCAAGCGAGAGCGAAAGATTGGTCATCAACTCCGACGATCCGTTGGTGCAGGCGTGCAAGAGTGCGTGTCCGTCAAAGCTCGGACGCGTCAGACGGAGCAGACTTTTGTTCTTCGGGTGAAGAAAATACACGAGAGGGACAAGTCCCCCCACTGCTTGACTGATTGCCGTCGCGGTTGCCGCGCCGACGACGCCCCACGAGAAGACGGCAATAAAGAGAAAATCGAGGACAATATTCGTCACGCCCGCCGCCACCGTAACGTAAAGTCCGAACTGCGGACGCTCGGCGGTTACCAGAAAGCTTTGGAAGAGATTTTGAAGCATAAATGCCGACATTGCCAAGAGAATGATGCGACCGTATGAAATGCAGTGCTCGAGCATTTCTCCCGTCGCACCCAGCAGTTCTGCCACGGGTCGGAGGACGAAAAGTCCTGTCACCGTCAACAGAAGACCGCAGCCGACCGTGACACAGGTCAGCATCGAGAAGACCGAGGTCGCCTTTTCTTTCTCTCCCTCGCCAAGATGCTTTGCCACAATGGCACTTCCGCCCGTACCGAGCATAAAGCCGAGCGCACCGAACAGCATCAGAAAGGGCATAATGAGGTTGACAGCCGCAAAGGGAGTTTTTCCGACAAAGTTGGAAACGAAAAGTCCGTCCACCACACCGTAAATCGAGGTGAAAATCATCATCATAATCGATGGAAAGACAAAGCGAAGCAGACGGGGATAAGTAAAGTGATCGGAGAGCTGAATGTTCATTGGCGTACAGTATATTCCATCATTTCATAATGGAGCTTTGTGCCGACGTCGACACCGAGAGGAAGCAGAGCCAGCGCAATAAAAAGTTCCTCGCCGTTTTCATCGTCACGTAAAATCGCGTATTCGCCCTCAATGCGGCAAACGGTATAATTCTTGGGATCCATTCTGAAAAATCCTTTCGCTGATTTTTATCTTCTCAAGAAAAAACTCTTGAAAAGAAAAGAAATTTATGATATAATTATAACATATCTTTTTGCCCCTGACAATGGGATTTTTAAGATTTTTGAGGAGAGTTTTGATGGAACAGATTTATACCATTCCCGTCAACGAAGCGTTTGAAGCATCTGCCGCCGATCCGTCGTGCGGCTGTCCGTTCTGTACGCTGTATAATAAGCTCGAGGATGATGAGCTCGACCTGATTCTCGGTGCGTCGATGATGGAACCCGACGTGCGGATTCAAACGAATAAAGAGGGCTTTTGCCGTACGCATTACGATATGATGTTCGTGCGCAAGAACCGACTTGGAATGGCACTGACGCTCGAGAGTCATCTGAACGAGCTTTCGGACGAGATTCGCGACGGAAAGCTCTTTTCCGCCCCCGGACAGAAGGCGATGAAGCGAATTGACGCGCTCGAGAAGAGCTGTTACGTCTGTCGCCGCATCGAATTTAATTTTGAGCATATGATTGAAACGGCGGTGCTTCTCTGGGATCGCGACGAGGAATTCAAGAAAAAGCTCGCGGCACAGCCCTATTTTTGTCTGCCGCACTACCGCAGACTCTTGGAATGTGCGTCCTACGACCTTGGTAAAAAGAAATTTCCCGAATTTCAAAAGGCGTGTGCCGCGGTTGTCGAGCCTTATATGGAGAAGCTTTCGGGCGACGTCAGCTGGTTCTGTAAGAAATTCGATTATCGCTATGACGAGGAGCCTTGGTACGATTCCAAGGACGCCGTGGAGCGAGCAATGCGCTTTTTGAGAAGCGATTTGCATCATCCGCCTGAAAAGAAGAAACAATAAAGATAAGGATAGATTATGATCGATTTATTGGATTTGCAAAAGCATTTTATACTGACCCATCTCAAAGAGGGAGACGTTGCCGTTGACTTTACGATGGGCAACGGACACGACACCGAATTTCTCTCCAAAACGGTCGGAGAGAGCGGACACGTGTACGCTTTTGACGTGCAGGAGATGGCACTTACCTCGACGAGAAAGCATCTCGCAGAGGTTGGCTGTCCCGAAAACTATACGCTCATTCACGATTCTCATCACAACGTGAAAAACTATGTAAAGTCCCCCATCAAGGCGGGAATGTTCAATCTCGGATACCTGCCGGGCAGTGACAAGACGGTGACGACGATGCGTGAAACGACGCTTCCCGCCATCGAAGCGGCGATCGATCTGATGGATCGCGACGCTATTATTCTTGTGGCGGTCTACCCCGGACATGCCGAGGGAGAGGCAGAGGGCAAAATGATCTGCGAGTATCTTTCTTCACTGTCGCGGTACAAGGTTTGCGCGACGAGAATCAACATTCTCAATTCGCCGACCTCGCCTTTCTTTATTCTCATCGAAAATAAGCCGTAAAGACGTCAAAAAAAACGAAAGGAGCGCGCTATGAAACGAAAAAATAAGTATCTGCCCGAAATCGAGCAAGAGCCGATCGAAGCGCTCTCTTTCGAGGAAATTGAACTGCTTCGCAAGGCAAGGGAAAAGACCGAGGATCGCAGTCAGCTTCCGCCGCACGATACGTCGGAGAAAGCAAAGCTCGGTCGCTTTGCCCGCAAGAATAAGCTGGTTGTCGCTTCTGCGATCGTGATTTTGCTTGCGATGCTGGCGGGGATCGGCTTTGGTATTGCGGGAATGATCTCGCTTGTGGCGAGCCGCCCGAATACGTCGGACATCACCGTCGAGATCGGAGAAGAAAAGCCATTTTCTGTGCCGTACGACGAGATGGTACGAGACGGAGTGCTCTACGTTGATCTGCGCGTGATTGCACCCTTTGCCGACCTCATTGTCAGTGGGTCGACCGAATATATGCAGTTCGCTTCGCGAAGCGGAACCTTTCTTCGCTTTGAACACGACAGCGAATTTGCGCGAATCAACGGAAAGCTCGTAGAAATGCTTGTCAAGGAATTTCGAGGAAACGAAGAAATTTCCGCCAAGGCAATTCTCACGAAAGACAAATGTTACGTACCCTACCGATTTTTAAAGGAATGTGTGATGGATGGATTACAGCTTCGGTGGAACGATGAGGAAAATATTCTCTCATTTCGCCGTACCTATACCGATCAGCTTGACGAAGACAAAAATCCGATTGCGGCAACGTTGCTCTTTGACGTCGGAAGCTTTTCGGTTCTCCCCGAGCCGGGAGAGGAAACCTACGAATATTCATATCTGATTGATATTACGCCCTATCTTGAGAGTATGATGACCGAAAATCTTTTGCTGGCGAATAAAGAAACTCCGCTTGGCGAGGATTTCAAGCCTGCCTTGGAGAAGATCACCGTTGCTACTGCCAACAAGAGAATTCTCTATCTTGATGCCCATGCGGCAAAGGCACTCGAGGCGATGATGTTGGAGATGGCAGAGGTCGGTGTGACCGACGTGATGGTCACAAGCGCGTATCGCTCCTATCAGCGGCAGTATGAGCTTTTCCACGTTACCTATTATCAGCAGGAAAAGGCAAAGCATCCGACCTGGACCGACGAGCAGATTTACGCAGAGGTTCTCACCTATTCGGCAGCCCCCGGAACGAGCGAGCATCAGACAGGACTTTGCATCGACTTTCTGACTTCGACAATGCGCGAGCTGAACAACGATTTTGAGGGAACGCCTGCCTTTGAGTGGCTCTCGCACAATGCGCACCGCTTCGGCTTTATTCTGCGATACGACAAGGATAAGGTCGATGTGACGGGGTATAGCTACGAGTCGTGGCACTACCGCTTTGTCGGACTCGCGGCGGCAACCGAAATTTATGAAAAGGACATTTGTCTCGAAGAATATCTTGCTATGCAAAATTAAAGAAACAGCGTAACCGTGATGAACTGCTCCAAATTGTACGGACAGCACAAAAACAGCCTTAATGGCAGAAAATATAAAATTTAAGCAACGAACTGACATCGCTTTTCGAGTGGTGTCAGTTTTGTTTTGAGTTGGATACGTTCGTTGTTGTAGAAG
>JAZRLS010000010.1:0-34544 GCA_045646945.1 Eubacteriales bacterium
CACTTCTACAACAACGAACGTATCCAACTCAAAACAAAACTGACACCACTCGAAAAGCGATGTCAGTTCGTTGCTTAAATTTTATATTTTCTGCCATTAAGGCTGTTTTTGTGCTGTCCGTACAATTTGGAGCAGTTCAAATTACGGTTACGCTATTTTTTATTGCTTTTTTATCAAAATTATGGTATACTAAAGATAACAAGAATTTCTTTGGAGAAAGGAACTCATTATGAAATTGAATACCAAACGGACGGTGCTCGTCGGTATGGCGTTTTTCCTGATCTCTGCCTTTTGGCAGGCGTACGACGCAATCGTTCCCCTCATTCTGACCAACCACTTTGGTCTTCCGCAGACGGCATCGGGTGCGGTGATGTCGATCGACAACGTGCTTGCTGTCTTTCTTCTTCCCATCTTTGGTGCGATTTCGGATAAAGTGCACACGAAGCGCGGACGTCGAACGCCTTTTATTCTCGTCGGCTCGATCGTTGCGATCGTTACCTTTATCGGTCTGACCTTCATCGACAACTATCAGCTTTCCCGTGTGATTGGAGAGGGAATCCCCTCGCTGGCGCAGGGTGCGATGAGTGACGATGCTTATGCTGAGCTGCTTCGCAAGAGTGCGCTTGAGCTGACGATTGCGAACCCCTTGCCTCTGATTGGATTTATTGCAACGCTTCTCGTCGTGCTCGTGGCAATGGCAACCTTCCGCTCTCCCGCGGTGGCACTGATGCCCGACGTTACCGTAAAACCCTTGCGTTCCAAGGCAAACGCCATTATCAATCTGACGGGTACGGCAGGCGGAATTCTGGTGCTTGTGCTCGGTATGGTGTTTGCGACCTCGAAAAACCACTATATGCAGTACACCCCTTACGTGATCGCTGTATGTGCGATTATGCTGACGGGACTGATCATTTTCCTTGTGTCGGTCAAAGAGCCAAAATGGGCGCAGGAGATGGAAGAGGAATCTGAGCGTTTGGGACTTGAGGAGGTTCCCTCGGAAGACGGCACGGCACGGAAGCTTTCCCGTGCAGAGCTTCGTTCGCTTCTGCTCATTCTTGCTTCGGTGGCACTGTGGTTTATCGGATACAACTCGATTACCAGTAAATATTCGGTCTATGCGACGAATATTCTTCATTTCGATTTCAATCTGACTTTGATTATTGCCCAGGCGGCGGCAATTGTTTCCTATATTCCCGTAGGTATCGTTTCGTCGAAGATCGGACGTAAAAAAACCATTCTTGGCGGCGTTGTGATTCTTTCGAGTGCCTTTTTCATCGGAAACTTTATTACTCCGTCGACCCCCGAGGTCATTATGTATCCCGTCTTTATTCTGGCGGGCATCGGCTGGGCGACCATCAACGTCAACTCCTTCCCGATGGTGGTAGAGCTGGCGCGCGGAGGTGACGTTGGAAAATATACGGGGTATTACTACACGGCATCGATGGCGGCACAGATTGTTGCGCCCATTCTTTCGGGATTCCTTTACGATCTGATCGGTATGCGCTACGTCTTCTTCGCATTCGGTACGGTCTTTGTGGCACTTGCGTTTGTGACAATGTTCTTCGTCAAGCACGGCGATGCCAAGCCGATCCAAAAGAAAAGTGTGCTCGAGAATCTTGACGTAGAGGACTAAATAATGATTTTTGGATTTATTTTTGGTGGTCTTTTGGGGCTGCTTCTATTGATTTTTTTGGTTTATTTGCTCTTTTTGGTTCGCCCCCGTGCAAAGCAACCCAACGATGCGCGCTTGCTTTGCGATTACGCGCATCGTGGACTGCACGGGGAGGGCATTCCCGAAAATTCGCTTGCAGCGTTTGAGAAAGCCTGCGTGGCGGGAATTGGGATTGAGCTGGACGTTCAGCTCTCAAGCGACGGTGAGGTGATGGTCTTTCACGACTACACGCTCGTTCGTATGACAGGGGAAGAAGGAAAGGTCTCGGAGCGGACGGCAGAGGAGCTCGGTGCGCTTTTCCTTGCCGAGTCCGACGAAAAAATTCCTACTCTTTGCGAGGTGCTCTCTCTCGTTGACGGTCGTGTACCGCTTCTCGTGGAGCTGAAAGGAGAGAGCGGGGATACGTCGCTGTGTCCGAAGGTGGCGGAGATTCTTCGCGAGTACCGAGGAACGTACTGCATCGAATCCTTCAATCCGCTTCTGCTTCGTGCGATGCGAAAAGAGCTTCCCGACGTCTTTTACGGCATGCTTTATACCAATCTTTGTCGTGAAAAAAAGAAGCATACGGTGCTCAACTGTCTTCTTTCGGGAATGGCGTTTAATTTCCTGGCAAAACCGAATTTTATTGCTTACAACGAGCTGTATCGGGATGCGTTATGCGTTCGAATCGCAACGCGATTTTACCGCGCGCCGCGATTTGTTTGGACAGTTCGTTCGAAAGAAAATTTGGAGATTGCACACGAGCAGTCCGAGCATCCGATTTTTGAAAAAATCTGATCTTCTTCAGCCTCTCGATGAAAAAAGGGAGGCTGATTTTTTTCAAAAAAACAATCTTTGTGCAAAACGTGGAAAATGAACTTTTTTCAAAAAAGACTTGACAAGATTTTTTTGGAAGTTTTCCATAGGCAAAAATAAAAAAACAAAAAAAACACCCTTGAAAATACTGGATTTCCCACATTATCAACAGAGTTTTCCATAGGTTTCGTAAGAAAAAAAGGGAGGGCTATGGGAAATTTTCTAAAAAAATGCTTTTGTCGCTTTTGCTGAATTTTCCTGAAAATGGAATGTTTTTTACCTCCAAAGAATACATTTGTGGGGAAAAATCCCTGAAAATTTATGGGATGAGCGTGAAAAATTCTGGAATTTGAAGCTTCGGTGGGGGAGAGTGCTTTTTTGTTCGGTATGTGTTAGAAAATTTCCTTTTTTTTAGAAAGTTTTAGGGAAAAATCCAATAAAAATCTTGTAATCTTGCGGCAGGAATGTTATAATATAAATGGCATAATATTGAATGATGGACTTTGTACGGAGAGGAGAGCATTTTGGAGATTCTTGTCGATGAAAGCAGAGCGGGAAAAACCGTTCTTGACGTGCTCCAACGGGAGCTGTGTCTTTCCTCAAAGCTGATCAAGCATCTGAAATTTCAAGAGCGTGGGATTCTCGTGGGAGGACGTCACGTAACGGTTCGGCACGTGCTCTCGGAGGGAGAGCTTCTTTCTCTTGCGATTGAGGACGAGGTGTCGGGGGAAAAGCTGATCCCCATAAATCTTCCATTGACAGTCGTTTACGAGGATACCGACGTTGTTGTTCCTGCCAAGCCTCCCGATATGCCGACGCATCCTTCCTTTGGGCATTACGAAGATACCGTAGCAAACGCGCTTGCTTATCGCTATGCTGAGGCAGGAGTTCCGTTCGTATTTCGTCCCGTCAACCGTTTGGATCGGAATACCAGCGGACTTTTACTGATTGCAAGAAATCGCAGAGCCGCGGGAGGGCTGTTTGCTTCGATGAAGCGAGGAGAAATCGGAAAGCTGTATCTTGCGATTCTTGACGGGGAGCTTTCCGAGGATGGCGGCTTGATTGAAACCTATATGCGAAGAACCGCAGAGAGCGTGATTCTTCGTGAAAATTGCGGACCTGATGAGGGAGGAGATTTGGCGCGCACGCGCTACCGTGTTTTGGCGCGGGGCGACGGAATGACCTTGGTTTGCGCCGTGCCTCTGACGGGACGGACGCATCAGCTTCGGGTGCATTTTGCGGGACTCGGTGCTCCTTTGCTCGGAGACGATATGTATGGCAGAGCTTCGGAGAAGATTTCGCGTCACGCGCTTCACTCCTGTGCGCTTTCCTTTCCCACACCGTCGACAAAAGAGCGGGTGTTTGCCGTTGCCCCTTTGCCCGACGATATGCGGGACTTGCTTGACAAGCATTTTTCGGAGTTTGCCGAGGATGTGACGGAGGAGCTTCTTCTTCGGATGATGTCCGAGCTTGGCAGTCGAGAGGAAGAATCGATAAAATAACAAAAAAATGGAAGTTTTTTAATGATTTGGAAGAAAAAGAAAACGAATGAGTCGGAGTTGCCCGAATCGAATGCGCGGCGGTTTCCGCGGTTTGCTATGATATTTTACGGGATCGCCGTGTTGTCTGCGATTCTTTATATTGCGTTTTTGTGCAGCGAACGCTTTTCGGATGCGTTTAATCGCCATATCAGCCTGCTTTTGCGAGGTGTGTTGGCGCATCTGACAAGCTGGATTCCGTTTTCTTTGGCGGAATTTTTGTTGCTTTTGCTTCCCGTTGTCATTGTGTTCTTGTCGGTCTTCGGGATTCGGAATTATTCCGACAGTTGGCGGAACGTGGGAATTTACTGTGCATCGATGTTATCGATCGTGGCATTGGTTTTTTCGATGTTTGCCATCGGCTTTGCGCCTGCGTATCGCGGCTCGACGTTGGACAAAAAGCTTGGGATTGAGCGACGTGACGTTAGTGCCGAAGAGCTTTACGAAACGGCAAGGATTCTTTCTGAAGAACTGAACGGCGTGGTCGGAGAGATTGTCTATTCCAAAGAGACGAATTTTTCGGTGATGCCGTACGGTTATTCCGAAATGAGCGACCGTTTGAACGATGCGTATGCGCTTGCTTGCGACGAGTATGACTTTCTGCCGCGTTTGCGTAGCAGAGTCAAGCCCGTGATGCTCAGCAAAGCGATGTCTTATACGCATATTACGGGGGTTTACACCTTCTTTACGGGAGAAGCCAATATCAACGTTGATTTTCCCGATTACACGCTTCCCTATACGGCGGCGCACGAGCTGTCGCATCAGCGCGGTGTTGCCCGTGAGGATGAAGCGAATTTTATGGCGTTTCTGGTATGTCTGAAATCCGAGGACGCATATCTCCGATATTCCGCGTACCTCAATCTTTACGAATACGTGGCATCGGCACTTTATTCCGCATCTCCCGAGCTTTATTGGGAGGTGTACGGCACTCTCCCGAGCCGTGTTCGGGCAGAGATGTCGGCGTATTCGGATTTCTTTGAGCAATACCGCGACTCGGTGGCAAGCGAGGTCACCGAGGTGGTGAACGATACCTTTCTGACCATCCACGGCACCGAGGGAACGAAGAGCTATGGAATGGTCGTTGATCTTGCCGTGGCATATTACCGCGGTCGGTGACCGACAGGGAAGGGCTTGCATAAACTAAGACCGTGCAGAGAACGGCTCTGCAAAAAAATTGACGGAGGCGACTATGGAAAAGCTTATGATCCGTGGCGGAAAACCGCTATACGGCGAAGTGAATATCAGCGGAATGAAGAATTCCGCGCTCCCTGTCATTTTCGGGACCATTGCCGCAAACGATATTTGTACCATTTCTAACGTTCCCGACGTGAGTGATATTTCTTTGGCGTTTGAAACACTGCGCTCGATTGGTGCCAAGGTTCGTTTTGTAACCGCCGATACGGTGCTTGTCGATACGCGCGGTGTCGTAATGAAAAGTCCTCCGCTCGAATTTGTCGGAAAGATGCGCGGTTCGACCTACCTGATCGGTGCGATGCTGGGACGCTTTGGCGAGGCAGTGGTCGGATATCCCGGCGGATGTGATTTCGGTGTCCGTCCGATTGATCAGCACATCAAAGGCTTTGAGCAACTCGGCGCGAAGGTGGAGTTTGACGACAATGCAAATCTTCACGCGGTCGCAGAGAACGGTCTTCGCGGAAATACCATCTACTTTGACGTAGCATCGGTTGGTTCCACCATCAACGTAATGCTTGCGGCAGTCTTTGCCAAGGGGGTTACGATTTTGGAAAACGCTGCGCGCGAGCCGCATATTGTCGATATGGCAAGCTTTCTCAATGCCTGCGGCGCGGATATCAGCGGTGCGGGGACGGGAAAGATCCGTATTTGCGGTGTCAAAAAGCTGCACGGCTGTCAGTATGAATTGGCACCCGATATGATTGAGGCAGGTACTTATATGGTTGCGGCGGCAACCGCAGGCGGACAGGTGACGGTACGCCGTGTGATTCCGAAGCATATGGAGGTCATTACGCTCAAGCTCCGCGAGATTGGTGTCAAAGTGAGCTGTACCGATGATGCGATTACCGTCTTTTCGGATCGCTCCTATCGTTCGACGGCAATCAAAACCAATCCGTATCCGGGATTTCCCACCGATATGCACCCGCAGTTCAGTGCAATGCTTTGTACCTCGCGCGGTATCAGCTCGGTGTCCGAGGGAATTTGGGGCAATCGTTTTAAATACGTTGACGAACTGAATAAGATGGATGCCGATATCGTTGTGGTAGATAACACGGCGCATATTACGGGCGTTCCAACTTTGAAAGGCGCGACTGTCAAGGCAAGCGACCTCCGTGCAGGAGCGGCACTTGTCATTGCGGCACTTGGTGCCGAGGGGATTACCACGATTTCCGGACTTGAATTTATTGATCGCGGTTACGAGGATCTTGTCACGAAGCTTCG
The DNA here is from genome assembly GCA_045646945.1 of Eubacteriales bacterium. Classification (GTDB taxonomy): domain Bacteria; phylum Bacillota; class Clostridia; order Oscillospirales; family CAG-272; genus HGM12713. The sequence goes on from JAZRLS010000010.1 coordinate 6,421, forward strand.
TTCGCTTGGCGCGGATATTCAACGCGTTTGAAAATGATTCTTAAAATAAAATTCTTTCAAAAATTAATAATTTTTCTAGTTAAATAGAAAAAAACTATAGTTTTTATGAATTTTTTTAATATACCTCTTGCAAAACGAAAGAAATAGTGATATAATACTAGAAGTTTAGGGATATTGGAGGTAACAATCAATGGATCGTTTTGATCTGAGACAAAATATAGACGATGAATCGACGAAGGCTGCCTACGAACATTGTTTGAGTGCGGCAAAGGATGCGAACAAGATTCCTGCCGAAGCATTTGAGAATTTCCGTGTGAAGCGCGGCTTGCGTGAAAAGGACGGAACCGGCGTGATGGCGGGCGTGACCAACATCGGTAACGCGCATGGATATATGATGTATGAGGGTGACCGTATCGCCGACGACGGTAAGTTGGAATACCGCGGAATGGATATGACCAAGATTGTCGACGGTGTTCGTGCGGAGGAGAGATACGGTTTCGAAGAATGTGCATATCTTCTTTTATTTGGAAAGCTTCCGACGAAAGAAGAGCTTGACGGTTTTAACGAATTGATCGCAAGCAAGCGTCATTTGCCGCCGAGATTTACCGAGGACGTTCTGATGAAGGTTCCCTCGCGCTCGATTATGAATATGATGTCGATGGGTGTGTTGGCAATGTATCCGTACGACGAAAATCCCGACGACACAAGTCTGGAAAACGTGGTTCGCCAGAGCATTGACATTATTGCCCGTCTTCCCGTGATTGCGGCACATTCGTATTCGGTTTACCGTTCGAATTTCCACAATAAGAGCTTGACGCTTCACGTTCCGAAGGACAATCTGAGCACGGCACAGAATTTCTTGCGCGTGCTTCGTTCGGATAAAAAATATACCGAGGAAGAGGCACGTCTTTTGGATCTTTGCCTGATCATTCAGGCAGAGCACGGCGGCGGTAACAACTCGACCTTTACCTGTCGCGTGATTTCCTCGTCGGGTACCGATACCTATTCGGCAATCTCGGCGGGGATCGGATCGCTCAAGGGTCCGTTGCACGGCGGTGCGAATATCAAGGTTCAGGAAATGTTCGACGATATGAAAGAGCATATCCGTGACATTCGCGATGAAGAAGAGGTTGTGGCTTACATCAATAAGATTCTTCGCGGAGAAGCATGGAATGGCAAGGGGATCGTTTACGGTATGGGACACGCGATTTATACGAAATCCGACCCCCGTGCGGTCATCCTGAAAAAATATGCCGAGGATCTTGCGATTCGCAAGGGATACGGCGACGATTTCAAACTCTTGGAAACGATTGAGCGCGTAACGCCGGGACTCTTTAACGCCCATAAAGGCTTGGACAAGCCGATGTGTGCCAACGTAGACCTCTATTCGGGACTTGTTTACCGCATGCTCGACATTCCCGTGGAGATGTATACGCCTCTCTTTGCGATTTCCCGTGTCACGGGTTGGTGTGCGCACCGCATTGAGGAGCTGGAAACGGCAAAGAAGATCATTCGTCCCGGATACAAGTGTATTGCCAAGAAACAAGAATACACGCCTTTGGACGAACGCGAGTAAGACAGAGAAAAAAGAACGGTGGCACCCGATGGGTTGTGACCGTTCTTTGCTTTCGTAGAAGTATGGAAAAAGATGAAAAAGGAGAGGCGAGATGAATCGAGAAGAGATCGTTCAGCGATTTTCGCAAATGCCGACCATAGAGACCGAGCGGCTCATTCTGCGTCCGATGTGTGCAAGCGACGCGTCCGATATGTTTTGTTATGCCAAACGAAGCGACGTAACGACTTATCTTTTGTGGGCACCGCATCCTTCGCAGAGCTATACCGAGCAATATCTGAAATATATTGAAAAACGCTACCGTATGGGAGAATTCTTTGATTGGGCGGTCGTGGAAAAGGAGAGCGGGCGAATGATTGGTACGTGTGGCTTTACCCGATTTGATTTTCCGCATAACGTCGGAGAGATCGGCTACGTGCTCTCGCCGGAATTTCACGGACGCGGTTTTGGTACGGAAGCGGCGGAGCGTGTGCTTCGCTTTGGCTTTGAGGTATTGCATCTGCATCGGATCGAGGTCAAATTTATGCAGGGAAACGAAGCATCGATGCACGTAGCGGAAAAGCTGGGAATGCAATTTGAGGGATACCGTCGGGACGGAATGCTAGTCAAGGGAGCATATCGGACGATTGGCACATGCGCGATTCTTGCCGACGAGTTCTTGGCAAGAGAGCAAAAGTGATCGTTTCTCTTGACAATCGGAGATATAGGGTATATAATAAAACTGTCAAGAATTGACAAAATGATTTTAGGAGGTAGCTATGTTTTATCTTTTATTTTCTTTGGCATTTGCTTTGATTGCACTGCTTTACGTACTCAACGGAATGCGGAAGGGGAAAAAGTATATTTGGAGCTATTCCTTGACTCGCTTGGTTGTGGTGATTGTTTCTGCCATCGCTTCGGCATTTCTGTCGGCAGGAATTTCTTTTGCCGTTTTTCTGGCGATCTTTTCCACGCTGGAGGGAAAGGGTACATTTGGCGAGTTGTTAACGGCAGTGCCCGTCATGTCCGAGGCACTTTGCGCTATCGCTTCGATGATTGTAGCACCGATTCTGTTTTATATTATTTTTGGCGTGCTTCGTCTGGTGCTGAATCTGATTGCAAAGATTGTGCTTCGTTCGGTTGCCAAGAGAATGGCAGAGAAGAAAAATCCTTCCGAAGAGAGCGAGGCGGCTGAGGCGGAGGACGAGAGTGTGATGACCGAAGCTGAGGCAGAGGAGTCGTTCGAAGAGCCCAAGAAAAAAGGAAAAAGAGAGAAAAAGCACAAGGACGACGGATATTTCCGGATTTGTGACAAGAAAAATCCTTGGGGAAGACTTTGTGGTGCGCTGTGCGGTCTCGTTCTCTTTTTCGCGACGATGATTCCTGCCGTGGGAATGCTTGGTGTACTCAATCATATGACCGCCTGGGGAACGGCGGGGGAGACACATCCCGTGATTCAGTCGGTGGCTTCGATTGTGGATGCGGGTGCCAACAATATCGGTTCCAAGGCAGTTCGAGCGATGGGAGGCGACCTCCTGTATTCGGTAATGACCACCTATCAGGTGGGAGATGAAAAGGCAACGCTTTCCAAGGAAACCAATTTGCTGGGCGTGATGGGACACGCGGTGTCTGATGTGTCGAACAAAGAAATTCCTCGTGTCGATGCAGCCAATACGGTGCGCGAGATTGATGAGAGTTTCCGTCAAACCACGCTGATTCCTATGGTGGCTCCCGAATTTTTGAACGAATCCAAGATCAGTTGGGATAAGGGCGAGGCATATTACGGCATTCAAAAGCCGTCCTTTGGAAAGATGGATGGCTTAGTACATCCGATTCTTGACGTGCTTGGCAACTCTACCAAAGAAACGGTGCGTGACGACGTTGCTACCTTGGTCGATTCGATTGCGTATCTAGTTGAAAAGGATGCGATGACCGACCTCAAGAACAACCCGATGAATCTCTTTAAAAAACAGGACGTTACGGCAGAGATTATTTATCAACTGTTGGAAAACGACCACTTGTCTCCTTTGGTCGGCGAGATTTCGGAGTTTGGACTCGATCTCTTTGGAGAGGCTCTGAACGTTTCGATAGACGATATTGATCTTGATTCCTCGAAGATTCCGAATCCTAAAGCAGAATCGACCGCGCTTTCTATGGCGTTGGTAGAAATGGCAAATATGAGCGATCAAACTCAAGCAAATGGTTTTGAGGATTCGAATTCCATTGCAAATATTGGTCCGCTGATGGATACGTTTGCCGCGACCGAGACGATCGGAAAAGATAATTCGGCAAAGATATTGAATCATATGTTCGGTTCTGAGAAGATTTACCGCACGATCGGATTTTCTTACGAGGAAGCGTTAGATCTCTCGGATACCATCAATGAAAAAGCGGAAAATCAGGGATATACCCCTGTGATGCTCTCGCTCAGCCAAACGATTGAGGTCATTCAACTGACGCAGGACGAAGAGGAATCTTCCGAGGAAATGGTTCAGAAAATGGAGGTTCTGATCAAAGATCTGACACCGGAATCCTCCGAGGTACTGCAAAAGATGTCGTCTCCCTCTGTGATGATCAAAAACGGCGTATCGGAACAGAGTGCCGAGCCTACGGCAAATATGGTATCGGATGTATTTAAAAATCTCTCTGATGCCAAGGAAAATAATATGCCCGAAGAGGAGTATAACAAGGAAGCAAAGGCAATTACCGACCTATTGAATCTTTCGATGAATGCAAGCAATTCGAAGAAGAGTACCACCTTTGGAGAGGGAAGTGCCACGGGAAAGAGTGCTGATGAAGTGGTGAACAGTATCTTTGATTCCAAGGTGGCAAGCAAGACGGTCAGAGAGACGGTATATGAGGATAGCGTGTCTTCCGAGCCTCAGATTGACCCGCTGAATTCTCAGAAAAATCTGACGGAAGCGGAGCAACAAGACTTGGTCGAGGCGTTGAACAATCGTTGGTCGAACGCATCGGAGGCAGAAAGAAACGATTCCGAATATCAGCAAAATTATTACGCAGTCGCTGCTTTGATGAATATGAGCGTGCAGATTACTGCGGATGGAATTTTGGCTGCTTAATCAATAAAAGTATAGAAAGAACAAAGACCGCACATATATGTGCGGTCTTTTTGTCGTCATACAACCAATTGGTAAGAGCCGTCGTCGTTTGCGGTGAAGGTCGTTCCGTAGGCTTCCGAGCGGCGGAAGAAGCCGTCGAGGAAGCTTGCGTCCTTGGCAAGGCGGGGAAGTCCGATTTTGCTCTTGTTGCCCGTCATCGGGGAGAGGATGGGATAAATCGTCAGGCTCGTCAGCTTGCCCTCCTCGTCGGTTTCCCAGAGGGGAATGATCGCCTCGAACATTCTGTGGTCGGTCATAAGACCAATCGAGAAATCGTTGGAGCGTTTTTTGAGGAGCTCGTGCACGGTTTCCTTGCCTGTCATTCCGTACTGATCGTACATTTCTTGCGGCGCAAATTCGACGTTGTAGAGCTGGAGCGCGAAATCGCCCAAGGAATAGAAGATGGGGCAATCGTTGTAAATTTCAATCGGACGGAGCAGGTGAGGACCGTGTCCGACGACGGCATTCGCACCGTTGTCGATGCAGAAGTGCGCGAAGTCCTTGAGAAATTCAGCGGGCTCTTCCTTTTCGGTACCGCCCATTTCGTGTGCGTGGAGCGAGATAAAGATGTAATCTGCCTGAAGCTTTGCCTCACAGATCGCTTTTTTTACGCGTTCCATGTCTGCTTCCTTTGCCTTTTGAACGAATTTCGTTTCACTTCCCTCGATGAGCTTCAGTCCGCCAAACATTTCGGTGAGATTATTGATGCCACCGTGATAGCCCTCCTTTTTTTCGAGATCACGTTGTGCGTTGACTCCCGTTTTTTGAATGATCTGTTTGAGGACTGCAAAGTCGGAAGGGGTAAGTTCGACGTGCTTTTCAACGTGCAAGGGATTGATTCCGGGGCGACCCTTGATACGCGCAGTTTGCTCGCCGGCGCACATTTCGCCCATTAGGGTTGAGTTAACGCTGATCATTGCCACGCGACCCTTTGCGGTATCGAGATAGCGAGGTGCGGATGCTTCTCCGAGATTTCTGCCAACACCTGCGTGCACAAGTCCGCTTGCCTCGACCGCATCGAAGGTGCGGAGCATTCCGTCAAAGCCGTAGTCGGAAACGTGGTTATTATTGAACGAGGTCATATTGAAGCCGAATTTCTTAATGTCCTCGAGTACCTCGGGGTCGGTGCGAAGATAGGTTCCGCCGCTCGTTTCGGAGGCAAAGCATTCGCCCTCCTTGTGAAGTGTTGTTTCCAGATTGAAGAAGCGGGCATCACCCTGTTCAATGATGGGCGTGAGTTCCTCGTAGCCTTCAAATTCGGCGGGAATTCTTCTGCCGATAATCATATCTCCTACTGCAGTAAATTTCATATCAGTTTTCCTCCATCGTCAGGGTAAGCACGGTCTCAATTCCGACCGAAAGTCCCAAGTGATAATTGTGTTTTACAAGCCATTCTTCCCGGGTGTGCATTCCGCCGCCCTCGCAAACGCCAAGGCAGATCGATGGAATGCCGAGAGAGAGGGGAATATTGGCATCGGTGGACATCGAAACGCGTTCTGCGTGGATTCCCGTGTTGCGTTCGATGATTTCTGCGGCATTCGTTGCCATTTTCTCAATCTTTGCAAGATCGACCTTGCCCATACAGGGGCGCTCTCCGATTTTTGTCACCGTAAGATCAAGACCTCTCGCCGTTGCGTTTGCAAAGATCGTTTCAAAGTTCTGTTTCATTTCGGTAAGGCAGTCTTCGTTGTCCGAGCGGTATTCGCAAAGCATTTTCGCGCTTTGCGCAATGGTGTTGACCGAGGTTCCGCCTTCAATGATGCCGACGTTATAGGTCGTTTTGCTGTTGCCGACCGAGGGGACTTCGATTGCGTAAATGTCGGTAATGATACGGGAAAGCTCAGCAATCGCGTTTCGGTTGCCGAATGCCTCATAGGAGTGACCGCCCTCGGTTTTTACCTCGATCTCATAGCGGTGTGAGCCGACACAGCGGTCAGCAAGATCCTGAAAATGTCCGTCAAAGGTGACGAATTGCTTGACACGTCCTGCATAGTCGGAGAAAATTTGGCGTGCTCCTTTGAGGTTGCCGAGTCCTTCCTCGCAGGAGTTGCAGACAAAGAGAATGCCGCCGCGCGGAGAGATTTTTTCTTGAATCAGAAATTTTGCCGTCATCAGAAGTACTGCAAGATTTGCCGTGTCGTCGCAAATGCCCGGACAGCGGAGCAGATCTCCGTGGTCGACAAAGGGCATTGGCTCGGTGTCGGGAAAGACGGTGTCAGTGTGCGCAAAGAAGACCGAGATCTCATTGCTTTGTTCGCATCCGTAAGGAAATACGACGTTCTTTGCGTCGTCGATATAAACTCCCTTAGCCCCTACATCTTCAAGCCATTCTTTACAGAATTCGGCGCGCTTTTCTTCGTGATGTGAGGGCGCGGGAATGGCGCAAAGTGTGCGGAGAAGCTCAAAAAGCTCATCCTTATGCGCTTGGGCGTAAGATTTGATGATGGTTTGCTTCATAAGATTGATTCCTTTCCTTGATATTTAAAATTGAGCGATCATTTCTTGTGTCGTTCGAATAAATTCGCGCATTGCGCTGGAGCAGTAGCGGTTTTTCTTATACGCAATGTAGAGGGTGCGACGGTCTTCTTCCTCGCTGATTTTATACAGACGGATGTTTTCGCGGGGACGGGCGTAGTGCACGAAGGTGTCGGTCACGAAGCAAACGCCCATTCCCGATTCCGCAATGGCATAGGAAATATTCAGCTGGTCGACGAAAAAGCGAACGCTCGGAGAGATGCCCGCCGCCTCAAAGGCACGCATCGCACGATAGTGCATATTATGACCGCTTTTAAGGAGGATGAATTTTTCGTTGGCAAAATGTCGAATGGGCAGAGAAGGGATCTCATCAAGGCGGATCGTTCCGTTTTGAAGATCCTTGGGCAGAATGCAATATTGTTCCAATCCATTGTTAATTGGTGCATCGGCAGGGACGCACAAAAGAATACTTTCCGAAAGGAGGGGGGTACATTCATATTGCTCGGTTAGTCCCTCAAAGCTGTCGATGACGAGATCAAGCTCCTCGCTCTCAATCATTTTTGCGAGCGTCAGAGAGGTTCCCTCGACGGGAGTGACGGAGATCTTCGGGTGGTTTGCCGAAAAACGGGTCATAATCTTTGGAAGCATATAGCAGGAAAGGTAGTTGCTACCTCCAACGGTGATGGAGCCCGTTTCAAGTCCGTAAATATCACCGAGCTTGTGCGAAAATTCGCGTTCGATCTGTAGAATTTTTTGTGCGGAGGCAAGATATTCGCGCCCCACGTCGGTGGGAACGATCTGTGAGCCCGTGCGCTCAAAGAGGGGCGCGCCAAGCTGAGCTTCGATGTTTTTGATGGCGACACTCAGTGTCGGTTGAGAGATAAAGAGCTTTGTAGCCGCTTTGGTAAAGCTTTTTTCCTCGTAGACCGCAAGCACGTATTCGTATTTGTGAAACATATCTCCTCCCATAGCTTTTTGCTATCAATTTTATGAAATAAAAGAATTTGACTATATTATACCATTATGCTATGATAATGTCAAGCACCAATAGGAGAATTTTTTATCATGAGCAAAACATTTGATTTTTTGAAAAAATATAAGATCGGACATCTTTTGGCACTGACGCTCATTGCGGTCGTGATGGCGCTCAATTACGCGATTTTCGTTTTCCCCAACCGCTTTGCCCCTGCGGGTCTTGACGGACTCTGCACGATGGTGCAGGATGTTTTGGGAATCAGTATGGGATATTTGTCCTTGCTGGTCAATATTCCGCTTTTGATTTTGGCGTATATTTTTCTTAAAAGAGAGTTTTTCGTCAAAACGGCAGTGTTCGTCGTTGTGTTTTCGAGTGTGACGGTGCTTTTGCGCTACATCGATTTATCAAGATTTTATTTTTATACCGAGAGTGGAACAAGTATCGTACTTGCGCCTCTGGTGGCGGGGGTCATTCGTGGACTGCTCTATGCTTTTACGCTGAAGCTGAATGCGTCGAGCGGCGGTATTGACGTGATTGCGGCACTCATCAAGCGGAAAAAGCCGTACCTGAGAATGATGAACATCATTTTCGCGATCAATTTCGGGGTGGCGATGATATCGTATTTCGTGTACGGAATGAAGCTGGAGCCTGTTGTTTGCAGTATTCTGTATTTCTTTGTGACGAGCTTTACGTCGAATCATTTGCGGGATTCTTGGCGCGAGGCGGTACGCTTTGAGATCATCACTGCCGATGGAGAGGGGCTCAGACAGGGAATTGCCGATCGGCTGCACCTCCCCGCGACGATCGTGGATGCGCACGGCGCGTATTCGGGTACCGACCGCAAAATGGTGATCTGCGTCGTCTCCAAAAAAGCCGCTCCGAGCATCGAAACGCTTCTGCGCGAGTATCCCGATACCGTGGTGTTTCGGAGCGTGGTCGATCGGTGAGAAAGATTTTTCTTGAAAAATCGTAGGGACGCCTGTCCCTACAAAAATGAAATATAACTATCAACAAAAAAGCGTAGCCATGAGTTTTTTCTCATAACTACGCTGTTTTTATATTTGCTTATGAAAACATTTTTTCGTCGATCTCGCAGTAGCGGCGGTAACATTCGGTGTAATCGTCGCCCGAGGGGACGTAGGTTTTCTTCGGCTCGACGGCGATTTTGCACGCTTCTTCGACGCTCTCAAACACGCCCGTGGCAACACCTGCGAGAATCGCAGAGCCAAGGCAGGCGGTTTCGTCATTCTTGAGCGTTACGAAGGTTTTGCCCGTCATATCCGCCTTAATCTGACACCACAGCGGACTCTGTGCGCCGCCGCCCATCGTGCGGACCTCATCGCATTCCGCGCCGATATAATCAAGATTGCTCTTGAGCATACACGATACGGCTTCAAGAATACTACGCACCGCGTGACCTCTCGTGTGCTCCATCGTAAGGCCCCAAAAAACGCCTCTTGCGTCGGGATTGTATCTCGGCATCGTCGCACCGCAGAGATAGGGCAGGAAGGTTAGTCCGTCCGAGCCTGCGGGGACTTTCTTTGCCAGCTCGTCGAGCTCACGGAAGCTGAAATTCTCGCAGAACTGATTCTTGAACCATTTGAGCGCAATTCCTGCCGTGGGCGTCCACATCAGGAGCGCGTAGTTTCCGTCAAAATTGAGGTGGCAGGGAATTTTGCTCTCGGGCTTGTAAGCGGGCATTTTGTCGGTGGGAGCAAAGACGACCATCGTCGTGCCCGTCATTTCGCTGATGATGCCCTGACGGACGATACCCGCGCCGATCGCGCCGGCAACCTGGTCCATTGCACCCGTGACGATCTTGATTCCCTCAAATTCTCCGACCACGACGCCGCTGGCAAGTGCTTCGGGGAGCTGATCCTTGCGGACACCGATGAAGTCGAGCATCTCGCCCCACCATTCTTTCTTGACGATATCAAAATAGATCGTGGACGATTGGAGCGTCATTTCGGTAATGAAGCGTCCCGTGAGGCGGTAGAGGAGATAGTCTTCGAGCAGGAAGATTTTTTTGACCTTTGAGAAGACCTCGGGCTTGTTGTCCTTGAGCCAAAGGAGTTTTGAGGCGGGCCAGGTGGCGTTGACCTCGGGCTGTCCTGTGACCTCGTAGACGCGCTGTTCGCCAAAGTGCTCGCGGATTTTATCGGCTTCTGCCGTGGCTCTGTTGTCGAGCCAAACGATTGCCTTGTCAAGCGGCTTGCCGTTCTCGTCGGTCACAATGAGAGTTTCGCACTGCGTGTCAATGCTCATCGCAGTAACGTCGTATTCGGCGCGCAGCTCGTTCAGCGCACTGAGCGCCATTTCCCAATAGCCCTCGGCATCGAATTCCACACGGTCGCCCTTGACCTCGAGCGTATAGTCGCGCACCGTCGATTTGACGGGGTTCGCGTTTTCATCGAAAACGACCGCCTTGAGCGAGGTCGTTCCGATGTCCATTCCAAGTAAGTATTTCATAGGACGTTCTCCTTAGGCTTTTCTGATAAAATCGGTGCCGACGCGGGTTTCCTTTTCGGGGAGACCGTAGGCTTCCTTGCCGAGCGCGATGCTCTTCATCAGGAAGACCATATTTTCGGCAAGCGTGCGCATCGTCTGCATACCCTCTTCATCCTCGATTGCTTCGCCAGGACGCTTTCCGTGCGCGAGATTCCAGTATTGGCTGGTTGCCACGGCAAAGCCGCCGTAGGTGAGATATTTATTGAGCACGTCGAGGGTTGCCGTCGTGCCACCGCGGCGTGCCACGGCGACTGCCGCACCGACCTTCATCGTTTTGTCGAAGCGCGCGCTGTAGCAAAGACGGTCAAGACAAGCGACGAGCGTACCGTTCGGACCTGCAAAATAGACGGGGCTTGCGATCACGAAGCCGTCGGCAGCCTCGAGCTTTTCGGCGAGTTCGTTGACGACGTCGTCAAAGGCGCACTTGCCGTTTTTATAGCAGTAGCCACAGCTCTGACAGCCGCGGATCTGCATGTTTCCGATCTGCACGATCTCATATTCCACGCCGTGCTTTTCAAAAATATTCGTCATTTGTCCGAGTGCGGTCGCGGTGTTTCCGTTCGCTCTCGGGCTTCCGTTGATCATCAGTACCTTCATAGGAGATTCTCCTTTACTTTTTCTTCCTCTATATTTTAACATAGAAGAAGAGAAAAGTCAATCATAAAAAGAGGGCATCAATAAAATAAACAAACAAAGATGAAGAAGATGCGGCGAGGGCAGATGGGTGAAATTTCCACCAACCTTGTAGGGGCGTGCATTGCACGTCCGTATTTTTTATTTTTCACAAAAACGGACGACCGATGGTCGCCCCTACGGGTTTGCGGAAAAACACCGTCGGTGCGTCGAACGAACCAAGGAACGAATTTCCAAAAACCTCGGTAGGGGTCGGCGCCTCGACGACCCGTTCCAATCTCTGTGAAATTTTCTTTTTTGCGGGCTGTCGTGGGGCCAGCCCTACCGCGAAGAAAGTGCAAAAAAGAGCCTGCCGCGATTTTCGCGGCAGGCTATGATTATTTCAACGTATCCTTCAAACCCAAAATATAATCCGAGCTCACGCCATAATAGTGACATAGGGTAAGCAGATGCCGAATCGGCATTTCGTTTGCCCCCCGTTCGTATCTTGCATACATGGTTTGAGAGGTTCCTAAAATATCGGCAATTTCCTGTTGTGTTTTATCGTGATCTTCCCGTAGGTCGCGGATTTTTTTTACGTAAGCCAACATAATATTTACCCTCTCTTTTTGTTACTAATTTGTAAATATTATACCAAGTAAATAATTTTACTATTGACTTTAGTAAATATTTGTACTATAATATTTTTATACATAAAAAAGGAGGGGATTTTATGTTAGCAAAAGAGTATTCTATTTTAATAGAAACATTACTTCGTAAAGCAAATAGTTGTTCATATAGAAAAAGTGATCAGATTCTTTTCAACCCATACGAGGAAATTATTGTTGCATTAGAATATAGGGTTTCACAAGAAAAGATTGATAGATTTAAAATGTGTTATCAAGGAATAAGTGGACAAACGCTGCAAGAATTAATTGATAATCAGTATGATGTTGAGCAATTGCTAAAAGATATTCGAGAGCTTGTTGAAAACAATTGATAATTATCAAAGTAGATTTTATAAGATTATAGGAGGATTGAATATGGATATGATAGTAGTGCAGGTACTCTGTGGTACTTTAGGAGCGATTGGCGCGATTTTGTTTTTTGTTTTAGCTTGGGAGTTTAGAAAAAGAAAGAACTGCTTAACGATTTTTATTATTAGTGGTATCATATGTGCCGCAATTTGTGTAGTTGGTATAGCGATGTCTGATGGAGTTACGTGGTCTGATAGTTCTTCAGATGATGATTTTGCTTACGGTATGAGCGAGGACGAATTTAATGACTTTGCAGATTGGAATGTGGAACAAGATAGAGCAGATGATTAAACAAAAGTAGTAAAAGGATACCAGTGGTGTCACTTTGCAATTTAGCATAACCTTACCCCGCTGCTCGGGATGACACACGGAGGGAGCCTTTCATAAATTTCATACAAAAAGAGACTGCCGCGAATTTCGCGGCAGGCGTTTTGGTTTTGCGATAAATTAATATCCAACCTTTTCCCAGCACTCGAACGGAGCTGCGAGTTCCTCGGAGATGTAGACCTGAGTTTTCTTGGTCTGGAGCATCGTGGAGGGGAGGTAGGGGGTGATAGGACCGTGCGTGCAAAGACGGCTGGTCATTCTCTGCCAAGAAGAGAAGGTGCCGCAGGTTGCAAGTGCGTGAACCTCGATTCTCTCCTTTGCGCGCATTACGTCGAGCGGGCCGATGGTTGCTGCGCAGGGAGGAACGTTTGCGATGTCACCCGACTGACCGAACGTACCGTTGAGCGAGTTCTGCATAATGGTCATGGGGTGGAGCTTTACGATCTGTGCGGGCTGATTGAGCCACTCTTCGATGTCGCCCGAACCGATGAACTCGGGAATCGGGTCAACGAATGCCATGTGACCTGCCCAACCGGGAGAGGTGGATGCGATATCTGCGCCCGTTCCCTCGGTGATGTCGTCAATGATCTTGGAGTAATCCTTGATGTTTGCGTTGGTGGGGAAGTGAACGTTCTCCATAGGCATACGGAGCTTCTCGTCGATCTGGTAGTAGAGATACTTGATCATCGAGTGAGCAAAGCCTGCCTCGTAGGTGATCGGAGCGATGTTGCCGTCCTGATCAGCCCACTCGTCCTCTGCAACAAGGTGAACCTTGGAGCAGTCAACCTTGAAGTAGTTGATCAGCTGTGCGAGAGGAATGTGGTGTCGGGCTCGGGGTTACCGAGGATCATCGTGAAGGACTTGCCAGCCTCAGAAGCTGCCTTCAGACGGGTGAAGAGGGTGGAGATGAGAACGGGGTGGGGGTTCATCATGACCTTAACCTCGAACTCGGGGTGCCACCAAGCTTCTCTCTTTTCGAGATCCTTGCCGCTCAGGCTACGAACGTAGTCGCAAACTGCCTTGTCCTTGAAGGGAACAAAGTCAGCAGGAGCGAAATCAAACTTGGTTGCGGGATCGGTAATAAAGTTTGCCATTGTTTTAGTCTCCTTTTATATTATTATTTTTTAATCAACGAAGGTCATCGTACCGAAGCATTCGGGACGGTGGTAGGTGAAGGGGTCACCGATGATGGGACTCCAGGAGAAGTAGTGCGCAGGCTCGGTCAGATCGGAGCACTTATAGCAGTTTGCCTTGATCTCCTTCCCTGCGAATACTTCAAACTCGGGGAAGAACTGACGGATGAAGGTGTAGGAAATCTCATAAAAGATCTCCCAACCGCCGTCGTATTTGTTAATCTTGGGTTGAATGGGATGATTGTCGAGGTTATCGGGAATCATTCTCATCAGATTTGCAAGGCAGGTGCCCATACCAAGATAAACACTTCCGTTTGAGTTGCACTCAATATTGAAATAACGGTTGTCGCCTGCCAGCGGACAGAAGAAGAATTCCATACAGCTGTCCTCACAGGGCGTGCCGAACGGGCCGAATTCCTCGGCTCTCGTAACGCTTTCCTCGACGAAGAGGTGCACGAGAAGTCCCGTGTCGGAATAACCGATCTGCGCGTGTGCAGTGATACCGTCGGGCGTGCCGGGGTATTTGTAGTCAATATCCAGCGAGGGGAGCTTTTTCAGCTCGTCAAAGGATGCGGCTTTGTGAATTTCATAATGCTTCATACGATCTCACCTGCCATCAGTACTTTCTTGACTTTCATCGTGTGCTCAACGAAGACGAGGTCAGCGCGCTTGCCCTTGGCGATCTCACCGCGGTCGGTAAAGCCGACGGCGCGTGCGGGGTTGTAGGACGCGAACTTGAAGACGTCAACGAGCGATGCGCCCGTGTGCTTGATCATATTGCGGCAGGAGATGTCGAGCGTCATTTTCGAACCCGCGATCTCGCCCATATGGTCGAAGTTGATGTCATCCACGTCGTCGTAGCCCTCGGGGATCGGACCGTCGCACGCATAAGCGTCCGAGATCAGAATAACTCTGTCGTCGCCCTTGATCTTTCTCGTCAGACGGAGCAGATAGGGATCGACGTGAATTCCGCGGCTGTCACAGATCAGCTCTGCGTAGATGTCGTGATTGAAGTAAACCGTTTCGTCGACGCAGGGCGTGCGGCACTCGGGATATTTCTGAAGCGTTCCCGTTGCGTTGAGGTGGTGCGTTCCGATCTTCAGACCGTAGGGCATCAGTGCTTCGATCTGCTCGGGCTCGGCTTCACTGTGTGCGACCGAGAAAGCCACCGTGGGGTTGACCTTCTTTGCATCGAGCACGAACGAGAGGATATTCTCTCTCTCGGGAGCAAGTCCCCAAACTTTTGCAAGGTCGCCTGCCGCTTCGATGATGGGCAGGTGCTTTTCGGCATCAACGCCGCCTTTCCAAGGGTTGTTTTCTTTATCACAACCGAACTTGGGGTTGAGGTAAGGACCCTCCATATAGAAACCGCCGATGTTGGCACATTCGGGCTTCTTCATTGCTTCCTTGAGCTTTGCGATCGCTTCAAGGTATCCTGCCGTATCCATACTGAAATAGAGGGCAGGGAGAAGCGTGGTAGTTCCGTGCTTCAAGTGATGCTGAGAAGCGCGCTCGGGTTCATCCTGGAAGAAAACATATCCATCGGAGTGCGTGTGGATATCCACAAATCCGGGTCCGACGTACGCGCCCTCAGCGTCGATAACGTCAGCACCTTCGGGGATTGCAAGCTTTCTTGCTTCACCGAAATCGACGATCTTACCGTCCTCGATGAGGAGTACCGCATCGGGGATGAAGTGATCGCGCATAATCAGCGTTGCGTTCTTAATTGCCTTCATTATTACTTACCAAGCTGCGCGAGCAGTTCCTTTCCTTGCGCTGCAAGATATTCGGCACAGCCCGCCTTGAACTGCGAGCTTCTTGCCTCGTATCCGCCTTCGTCGTAAGCATCCTGCATCGGGAAGTATCCGTCGCTTCCGTTGATCAGTGCACAAGGACAGATCAGCTCGAAGCCCTCGGTGTCCTTAATCGCTCTGCCGATTCCCGTGAAGGGCTCACCGGGGATACCGACGAATGCAATCGGACCGATTGCGACACCGATCAGATTGAGCGGGAATGCGTCGGGTGCGTTCTCGAGACGAACCATTCTCTGTGCCTCTGCGACAACGGTGGTCAGCATCATTGCCTTCCAGGGGAGCTCTGCGTCTCTGCCTGCCAAGTGCATCTCGTTGATGTATTTTGCCTCAACCAGCTGCTCGGGCGTTGCCTTGTTGGAGGGAATTTGAATCGTCTTTTCGATCGACTTGAGCGAATCGACCTCGACGTACTTGACCTTGTCATAGACCGAAAGAACGCTACCTGCGACAACGCGTCCCATATGTCTTGCGTGACCGTAGCCGCGCGAAACGTCGTCGAAGTCCATAAACATATCGTTGAGGTCTCCGCCGCGGGGATGTACGTTGACGTGGTTGACGTCACCCTGTACGCCGTTGAAGAAGATGCACTTGACGTTGTCGATCGCCTTTTCTACTGTTCTGCGCATAAATGCGGGCCAGTCACCCGAAAGAAGGTTGCCGCCGACGACGTCGGGGTGGTTACCGAAGTTGACGATCACGACGGTGTCTGCGCCCTCGCGGTCGAAGCGGATGACGTTGACTCTTTCGTCGACGTCACCGATGGGAGCGACGATATCGGGATTGTCAACACCGGGATTGGTCTTGACCGAGCCGTCCTTCATACGGAAGCGGCGAATGAACGCGACGTTCTTTGCTTCGCCGACATGATAACCCATCTTTGCGGGCTTGAGATCGGCAAACGCAACCTTGGTGGTGTCGATGATGCGGTGGGTTACGAATTTGATGTATTCCTGCTCGAGCGGGAATTTATCGCTGTCGCGCAGGTAGGGCGCGGTGTGCGTGTGCGAGCAACCAACATAGATCTCGTCCATCGCAAGTCCCGTTGCCTCGGAAACGGCAGCTCTGATTGCGTCATTTACAGGGGTGTCGAGATAGCAGAGATCGAGCGCGATCATTGCCACTCTCTTCTCACCAAACTCAAGTGCCGTGACGCAAACCTCGAGCGGGTCGAGATTTCCTTCGGAAATACGTACCTGATAATAGCCGCAGACCTCGATGCCGATCATCGGATCGATATTCGCTACGGCATGACCTACTTTGAATTGATTCATGGAATTTTATCTCCTTTCAAAAGATTCCGCAGAGCGCGGAAAAATATATGGGTATTTTGAGATACTCAATCGAGTATATTGTATCATTTTTATTTTCCAATGTCAAGGGATTTTGGGGCGATCTTTCTGAAAAATTGCTTGATTTTTAACTACTTTCGGAAAAACTTTTCTTTTCCTTTTCAATTATTTTTCTAAAAGAAAATTTTATAAAAATATCAAAAAAGGACTTGACAAAAAGCTCCGCGTCGTGTATAATAAAAACAACTTAATTTACTCAATAAAATAAGTCACAAAAACGAAGAAAGAGGATGAAATATGGCAGTTGCAAGAGATAAATTCTGGATGTTCGGCGTTCGTCCGCATCAGGATGACATTCATTTGGGCAGATCGCGGCTGGAGCCTCACGGAAAACGCTCGCGTATTACGCCCGCTGAGGGTGCAATGATGCTCGATATCCCGAATATGCTGATGATCGGCTGTCAGGGACAGCCCGTACCCTATTCGGAGGATGCGTATGGCTACGCTAACAGCTTTGTTCGTATGAATAAGGTGATGTGGGGCGCTTCGGGATCGAGCGGTTTCCGTATTGGCAACGAGGAAAAATTCATCTGCGACCTCGCAGAAAAATATCCGAATATCACGGGCGCGTTTCTCGATGATCTTTTCCACCATTTTCGCGGCGATCCCGATGCTAACGAAAAGATGAAGGCGATGCTTCACGAGATTCGCACGGGGCTTGACAAGGCGTGCCGTCCGATGGAAATGTATATGGTATGGTACATTCACGAGCTCGACCAGCTCGACCCGAACTCGCTCGATGATCTCGACGGAATTACCATCTGGACGAAGCACTCCGAAGAGCTGATCTATCTTGAAGAGCGCTTTGAGCAGCTCGAGAAGATTTACGCGGGCAAGAAGATTATGCTGGGCGTTTATATGTTCGACTTTTTCGATCCAATCGTGGCTCACCCGATCAGAAACGAGCTGATGGAGGTGCAGTGCGAGCTCGCATTGCGTCTTTTGAAGGAAGGCCGCATTGAGGGCATCATCTTCGAGGCAAACTCGGTGATGGGCGTAGGTCTGGAAAGCGAAAAGTGGTTGCGCGAATGGATTGACAAGGTGAAATACACCGAAGTACCCGATTAAAAATTTAATAAGGAGATAAAATTATGTACGAAAATTACAAGGATCTTGCGAAGAGAATTCGCAAGGATTGTCTGCATATGGTGCACGTCGGACAGAGTGGCCATATCGGAAGTATGCTGTCTGCCGCCGATATGATGGCGGTGCTTTATGGAGGCGGCTTTGTCAAGGTCGATCCCAAGAATCCCAAGGCACCCGACCGCGACCGCTTTATTCTGTCGAAGGGTCACGCAGGAGCTGTCGTTTACGCGACGCTTTGCGAGCTTGGCTTCTTCCCCAAGGAGTGGATGGATACTTACTACTGTGACAACGGAAAGCTGATGGGACACATCAGCCACTACGTACCCGGTGTCGAGTATTCGACGGGTTCGCTCGGACACGGACTCAACGTTTGTGTCGGTATGGCACTTGCCGCAAAGGAGAAGGGCGAGAATCATAAGATTTACTGTATGATGTCGGACGGCGACTGCAACGAGGGCTCGACATGGGAAGCATTCCTGTTTGCGGGACAGCATCACCTCGAAAATCTGATTGCGATCGTGGACTATAACCGTATTCAGGCACTTGGTTTCTCCAAGGACATCTGCGATCTCGGCGACTTTGCTACCAAGGTTGCTACGTTCGGATGGGCAACCAAGACGGTGGACGGACACGACTTTATGGACCTTGAAAACACCTTCAAGGCACTGCCTCTCGAGCCCGGAAAGCCTACCTTTATCGTTGCAAATACCATCAAGGGTAAGGGAGTCAGCTTCCTTGAAAACACGGTCGCTTCGCACTATTGGCATCTGACCGAGGAACAAAAGCTTGAAGCTTATCGCGAACTGGGGGTAGAGGAATGAGAAAGATTTTTAATGAAACCTTATTGAAGATTGCCGAAAAGGATCCTCGCATTCATCTGGTGCTGGCGGACATCGGCTACGGAGAGATTGAGGGATTTGCGAGAAAATTCCCCGAGCGTTACTACAACTGCGGCGTTATGGAGCAGCATATGACGGGTGTTGCGTGCGGTCTTGCGATGGAGGGCAACATTGCCGTCACTTATTCGATCGCAAACTTCCCGACACTCCGTTGTCTCGAGCAGATCAGAAACGACGTTTGCTATCACAATGCCAACGTGAAGATCGTTAATATCGGCGGCGGTGTTTCCTACGGCCCTCTCGGTGTATCGCACCACTCGACCGAGGATATTGCAATTCTTCGCGCTCTGCCGAATATGGTGGTCGTTGTTCCTTGCGATTTGCAGGAAGCAGAGGCGGCAACCTATGCGGTGTTCGATTACGAGGGACCTGTCTTCTACCGTTGCGGATATAAGAACGAAAAGGACATTCACCATCGTCCCTTCAAGTTTGAGCTTGGTAAGGCGATCACAGTCGAGGACGGCGACGACTGCACCCTGATCTTCTGCGGACCGATCGGTTTCGAGGCGCAGAAGGCGGTCGAGGCAGCAAGAGAAAAGGGTATCAACTGCCGACTGATCTCGATGCACACCATCAAGCCGATCGACAAGGAAGCCATCCTTAAGGCGGCAAAGGAGACGGGCAAGATCATTACGCTCGAGGAGCACAACCTTGCGGGCGGACTTGGTTCTGCCGTTGCCGAGGTGCTTGCCGACGAGGGATGCCTTGACGTGAAATTCCGCCGCATGGCACTGCCCGATGTCAACGTACACGAGGTCGGATCTCAGCAGTGGCTGCGCGAATTTTATCACATCGCGGCACCCGACATTGAGAAAACGATTCTTGAGATTTGCGGAAAGTAACAGAAAATATAAAAAGCCAAACGTGAAAAGCGTGATGTTCTTATCGGAGAAATCATAAATAACCTTGCTTGATTTAATCCGCAGAAAACAAATAATTAACCCCGACAGATTTCAAAGTCTGTCGGGGTTCGATTTATATCCAATATCCTCTAAACAAATAGCTACATAAGCAACATATACCAATGATTAGCGCAACAGGAATCGCTATGAGTACTATTCTGAGAAGTACCCGTAAGCCTTTGCTATGTATGTTATTAATTCGTCCAAATATGTTATCGTATTTCGATTCGAATGGCTTGAAAAGAATTGTAAGAATAAGCTCTAAAATATCTTCCATAATCCCTCCATAGTGATTTATCGCCAGTTTCGCCTTTGTATTACAAAGGCTTCGGGCTTGGCCCATACCCCTTATTTTTGTAGGGCGGGGGTTTACTCCCGCCGCCTCATTGGCATAAACCTTTCTTCACGGCGGGAGCAAGCCCCCGCCCTACGATGTAACCCCATTATAACACAAATCGGCAGAGAAAACAATATCTCTGCCGAAATCTGTCTGTAGGGGCGACCATTGGTCGCCCGTTTTTTGCGGTTGTTTGCGGGCGATCAATGATCGCCCCTACGAAGAACCCAAACATCCTTATGAGAACCAGCCTAAAGCGTTTGGCTTTTTTGTTTTTTCAATCAATCGAAAAATATTGGTCGAATGCGTAGACGGCAAGGCCGCGGAAGGCGAGCTGCTTGACGTCGTCGGCGTAGCGGACTTCAAATTTGCGGAAATGCTCTCCTGTGACCTTCTCTCGCACGAGGTCAATGAGGTGTGCCTTTTCTTCGACGTTCATTTGGTCGACGTACGAGCCGACGAGAATGATTGCCGAGGGGTCGGACAGATTGACCGAGGTGGAAACGGCAATCGAAAGAAGTTCCAAAACGTCTTCCGAAAGTGTGCCGTTGTTTTTCAGAACCTTATCACGGATCACCGCTTCAAGACAGCCGCGCTGTCCGCAGGAGCAGAGAACGTCGGATGCGGGGAGCTTGACGTGACCGAGCTCACCGTGCATGTAGCTTGCACCGTGGCGGCAATGACCACAAACTACGGTAGACACACCGATGCCGTCACGACCGAGGATCATCAGCTGAAAATGGTCGATGCTTGCCGAAAAGAGTTGATGGTACGCGCCAAGTGCGAGGGTATTGGTAATTCGTTCGAGGAAGATGTTTTCTCCGAAGCGGTCGGAAAAATAGTCGTTGAGCCTTACGTTTTTCCATCCCGTTTCCGCCGAATGAAGCACCGTGAGATTTTTGTGGTCGATCAGACCGGGGAGCGAAATCGTGAGTCCCATAATTTCTTCTTCGGGACAAAGCTTCCGCTTTGCCATTGCGTCGATTTGTTCGTTGAGGTAAGAGAAAAAGGGAATCGGATCGGAGGTCAATTCATCGGGGATTCTTTGCTCGAAGAGAATGTTTCCGTCAAGATCCATCAGCGCCAGCGTGCGCGAGGACCAATCGAAAGCAAAGAGCTTTTTTGCCGCACCGTTGAATTTGAGAAAACGCGGCTTGCGTCCTCCCGTGGAGTCGCCCTCTCCCTCTTCGAGGATGAGGTTGGCTTCCTGCAGTTGGCGAATGACCTGCGTGACCGAAGCGCGGCTGATGTCGATTCGCTCCCAGATATCCGTACGGGAGACGGGACCGTTCTGCTTGACGAAATGCAAAATCGCGTTTCGGTTGCGCAGTGCCGCGTCAGCGTGAGATAAAAACGAGGTTGGCATCGGTCGGTGTTCTCCTTTTAGAAATTACTTTTCGTTGGTTTCTTCCAGAAATTCGCGCAGAACCTCGTCCTGCAGGGTACGGAGCAGCTCGGGTGCTTTTCCGCCGACGGGCTTGCCGTCCACCTCATATGCGGCGGAGCAGAGCGTGCCTGCCGAGGAGATCATAACTTCATCGGCATTCATCAATTCGTCGAGCATATAGGGCTCTTCTCGGACGGGAATTCCAAGTCGTCCGCAGGCTTCGATGAGGTGCTTTCTTGCAATTCCGGGGAGAATCAGGTTATCGGTGGGCGCGGTGACAAACGTGCCGTCCTTGAGGATATGGACGTTGCTGTGCGCGCATTCGGTGACGCGACCGTTTCGGTGGAAGACGGTTTCGGTGCAGTTTGCTTCCTTTGCTCTTTGCGAAGCGATGACGGCGGGAATGAGGTTGACCGTTTTGATGTTGCAGTGCAAAAATCTCGTATCCTCGGCACTCATCAGCTTGACACGCTTAGTTACGTCAACAATTTCACGATGGAAAATATTGATCCAGAGGTTGGCGGGAGCATCGCCCTCGGCAAACACGTGATTGCGGATGGGTGTTCCTGCACGAGAAGCTTGGAAGTAAACGAAGTTTTCTCCCGTGTCCATCTTTTGTACCATTTCGTTCAGCAGAGCTTTGAGCTCTTCCTTGGTGCAGGGAAGCTTGATTTCGAGCAAACGCGCGCTGTTGAAGAAGCGGTTGACGTGATCGTCAAGCGTAAAGATTTTATAATTTCTACTGTAGGTTGCGTCGTAAATGGCATCCCCGAAGAAGCAAATTCGATCGCTCATCGGGATGAACATATTTTCCATTTCGTCGTATTTACCGTTGTAATATGCAAGGTTTTTCATAAGTGCTCCTTTGAAAGTGTATTTTTAGTTGATGGTGGGTTCTAGCTGTTTTTTGCCAACGTAGCCTTTGATCAGTGCCGCAACGAAGCGGATTCCGTTAGCAAGAACGACCGCCAGTGCAAAGCCCCAAAGACCGCCGAGTGCCGTTCCGATAGCAACGCAGACGAAGAATTCCACGGCGTAGAGTCCGTTGAAAATGAACTGGTCACGCTCTCCCTTGAAGCGGAGCAGGGTATTGACCAAGACACCCGACGCGAAATAGAGTACCTGTCCGAGAATTGCGAGGACAAGGTAGGGCATTGCCTTGTCATAGCTTTCGCTGTACAGCAGCTTGATGACAAAGGGAGAGACGATCAGGCAGCCGAGGAAGACGACCGCGGCACCGACACTGACGGCAATCGCGACGATGGACCAGAGCTTCTTTGTCAGAGCACCTTTGTATTTCACAAGGTAGCTCAGCACGATGGCATTGATCGGTGTGGTCAGCATCGCGACAACCTTTCCTACCAGCGACGCGATATAGTAGGTGGTGACGACCTCACCGTCGCCCGTGATTGCCAAAAGGACGATCTTGTCGGCGTGGAGCGTCGTGTTTTCAAGCAGAGTCGAGAAAAGCAGGAAAGAGATGCTGGAGAAAATTCCTTTGAACTGCTTTGTAATTTGAAAGAACGGGGGGCGGTAAAGTCTGCTCCTTATGACCGCGTAGACAAAGCAGAGCATCTCACCCGCAAGCAGGGTGAGCATCCACTGTCCCGAAAGCTTGAAGACGAAGACGCCGAGGATATATCCGACCGAGATCAGAATGTAGTAAATCATATAGCGGAAGAAATCAGCTTTGATCTTGAATTCGGTTTCGGAATAGTATCGCAGCATCGTAAAGAAGCTCAGAAGACAGTAGAGAAGCACGTTGATCGGCGTGAAGAGTCCGAGGGTGTAAAGATATACGACACCGATCACGGCGCAGATGACGCCCATAATGATAAGCATCAGGTTGTAGTCGCCGTTGCTTTGCTCTTTCTCCGAGCCGAGCAGACGTGCACAACCTGCAGCGTATCCGCAAGCGTTATTGGCAATGGCAATGATGGAGAGGACCGAGAGGGCTACGCCAAAGGCGGCGGCACCCATGTCCTTTTCGAGCTGGGGGTAAACGAAAAACTGAATGACGGCGTTAAAAATCGCGATCGCGCCGACACTGTAGAAGAGTCCGAGTATTTTTTTTCGGTTATCCGAATTCGAGAGGATCGATTTGATTCCCATATTCGACGAATGAAAGCTCCTTTCCGTGGTGTTCGGGGAAAGCACCCGTAACGTATATAACGTATATAGTATAACACATTACCGCGAAAAAGTAAATACA
This sequence comes from Eubacteriales bacterium, assembly GCA_045646945.1. Taxonomy (GTDB): domain Bacteria; phylum Bacillota; class Clostridia; order Oscillospirales; family CAG-272; genus HGM12713. Next base: position 30,146 of record JAZRLS010000010.1, read on the forward strand.
AAAAGGAAGAAAATGCCGAAGGAATGTGGAATCGATGTCGAATTTTTTATTTTGCACTTGACTATTTTTTTTGAATATGTTATACTTTATGTGTACTATGGCAAGTTATATGATATTTACCTACTATGTTAGTAAAGGAGTATCCATGACAAACAAGTTCAAAACGGCGAAAGATGGCTTTGTCAATGCGATCGATCCCAAAAAAGACCTAAAAAATCTCTATATATTGCTTGTTGGTATCAGTGCGGCGGTTTTTTTCTTGCTTTGCCTGATCTTTGGTAACGCGCAAAATACGGCGATCTTTTTTGATCACGGGGCAGATTTCTTTATGGATTGCTTCAATCAGATTCGAGACTGCGCGCAGGGAAAAGAGGTTTACTCGGAGCGTCACGTGATTTATCCGCCGATGGCAAACCTGATCTTTTTGATTCTTTCGCGTTTCACAAGCAATACCTATAACGATACCGATTTCGGTATGAGATATTCGTGGAAGATGTACGGCTCGAGCATGATTTTGATGATGCTCGTGTTGGCGGTCTGCGTGGTTGCGATGTTTGCACTGATCTTTAAGGCAACGAAGCGCGGTAGCGTCAATCATCGCCTAATCTTTGCCGCAATGGCGACGCTGAGCGTTCCGCTTCTCTATATGATGGAGCGCGGCAATATGCTGATTCTTTGTGTGATGTCACTTTTGATTTACGCATTTTCCTACAACAGTGAAAGCAAAGTCGCTCGTGAGATCGGTTTGATTGCTCTTGCATTTGCCTTTTCTCTGAAGCTCTATCCCGCGGTGTTCGGATGGTTTTTGATTGCCGATAAGAGATATAAGGAGGCGATTCGTTGCGTGCTGTACGGCATTGCAATGCTGATCCTTCCGTCCTTCTTCTTCGGCGGTCCGATCTTTGTGGTGCAGACGCTGTACGAGAATATTACCCGTTGGTCCTCGGGCTCGGGGAACGATCTGGTGCAGGCAATGAAAGCACTTCACTTTACCGACTTGCAACAGAGTGCGGTCAATCTTCTAATCTACGTATGGGTGCTGATTGGTGGACTTTGTTTTGCGATCTCTCCTTTCATCCGTCCCGACCAGTCTTGGAAAACCTGGACCGTTGGTGCTCTGACCATTCTTTGCGTCCCCTCGTTGACGGGCGTCTATACGTGGGCATTCCTTCTGATTCCGTTGATTATGCTGGCAGATCGGGAAGCCACGACCAAAAAGAACGTGACCTACGTGGCACTGATGACGGTTCCCTTTATGTTCCTGCCGCTTGGTTGGATTTCGCTGGAATCGTTGCTGGAAAGTCTCTTTCCGTTCCTCGATGCGCCCAATATTTCGCTCGCAAAAATTTGGATTTACGTGATCACGGCAGTCTTTTCAATTTTCGCTGTGACCGATACGCTGCTCGATCTGAAGAAATTTTTGGCAGACAGAAAAGTTAAAAAAGAAATTGCCGAATAAAGAAAAAGCTTTGCAGAGGTTTCTCTGCAAAGCTTTTCTTTATGCTTCTTCGTTTTCTGATGCCACCGATGCGTGGATTGGAACACGATCGCTCTCGGGTGGGGGGGTCATATAGTCACCGTAGAGAATGGTAAGGATCGTGTCGTAGCCGGCAGGGCAGGGGAAGGTACGGCCCCGAAGCGGAAGCTGTACTGTTTCTGCGATCGCATCCAGCGGATAAGAAAGTCCGATTTCCTTCATAATTGCGTTTGTCAGGCAGTAGCGACCAACGTTTTGGCTTTCGTAGGAGCGCGAAAGCTTTTCTTGCTTTTGGAAGATTTTTTCGAGCGACTGCATCCGTCCAATCGTCGTAAGAACCAAAATTCTGAGCTTGTCCGCGAGACCGTGCTCGTGCGCGTGTTTGTCGTAGCGGTGCGCCATTGCGTAGCCATAGAACATCTTCTGACGGAAGACCATCTTCGAGAACTTTTTGGGATCATCGGGTGCCTTGTCGATGATAAAAATGTCGACCGCCAAACGGTTCTGATGATTGTTGTGTGCTCGGTCTGCTTCGGTTTCCTCGCGCAGAGGAATTTCGGTGTTGATAATTCTCGGAACGAAATCAAAGAAATATCCGTTGTAGTCGGTGGGCAAAATCAAATGGAAGGGAGCGGGAAGCTCGTTGGCAACCGTTAAGAGTTTCTCGAAATTTTCGCGTGTCATCGTCAGGTCAACGTCATCGTCCCACGGAATGAAATCCTTGTGACGAACTGCGCCGAGCAGCGTTCCGCTGTCGAGAAAATATCCGATGTTGTGCTTTTTGCAAAGCTCGTCCAGCGCGACCATAATTTCAAATAAGCCATCGTGAATGTGATCTAATCCGTAGGAATCCTTCATATATGTACAGTCCTCCCAATATAAAATACTTCACTCATCATTATATATGATATTTTAAGAAAAGTCAAGTCTTTTGAATTTGAAAATGAATGGAAAAACAAAAGCGACGAGGAAGAGCCTTTATTTAAACCATCAGCGAAAGAGTGTTTTCGTCGGAATATTCGATTTCTTCCGAAATGATGCTTGCTAAGGTCGCCATCTCCTCGAACGAGCTTGGCGATTCTGTTTGAATCAAGGAAGCCAAAAGCCGCTCGCAGAAGAGGCAAAAAGCCAATCGGTCGCGAAAGTCGTCCGCGTCGAATGCCTCGGTACAGTGGCGGTAGACAAGATACGCCAAAAAGCGTTCCAAAACCTCGTCCGCGCCGCTTGGACGGTGCTTTGACGAGTAGTTCGCAAATAAGTGTTTGTGCTCTGCGTTGAGATATTCCAAGTCATCAAGGCGCATAAGCCAATCGGCATCCTCATCCGCATCGATGGAATAGGTTTGGTAGATCGTTTCAAGCGCGGTTGAGTAGTCGGGGGTGCTTTGTAGGATCGCATAGAGCTTTTGGCGTTCTGCCCGTCCGTCAAAGGCAACCGCGTCCGATGCAATTTCGACCTCGCCGAGCTCCTCATAGAAAGCATAATTCGAAGAGGAAAGAACGATTTTCGCCGCTTCGGGGCAGGAGATGCCAAGACCGACCTCGGCAACGCTTGTGTAATTGTAAAACCTTGGGTGCTCACGGCAGATGTCGCAAAGGAAGTCCTCGCCTGCGTTGATGATGATTTTGCAAAGACCGTGCTCGTCGAGGTGGGGGCAACGGTCGTGCTTGCCGAGCCGAAAATGCGGGGTGTCTTGCAGACAAATACTTTCCCGAATGGCAGACGCGTATGTGCCGTCTATCGTCTGATATTTTTGGAGCGTGTGCGGATCGATATCGATTTCCCAACCGATACAGCAAGAATGCTCACAGCGGTCGGCGATGCACTTGAATTTTTTGTAGTACTGGGGAGCGTAAAGCTTCATCGGGGACTCCTTTCGGTGGGTGTTGAGAGTATTATAGCATAAATAGGGAAGAAAGGCAAGGGGGCAGGAAGATTCTATACTTCGCTTCGCTCCGCGGCAAGTTTGCTTCGCAAACATTGCACCCGTGCACCGCCTTGCGGTGTCGGTTTCTTTCGACCAAGCACACAACGAAACAAAAGAACACCAAGCCGTATGGCTTGGTGTTCTTTTGTTTGGCACAACCTTTCAAAATCGATCCGTACCGCAATTTTTTTGAAATCGATCCGTGTTTTTCAGTCGGTGGATATACTTATACCTTGGCGGTGATGGGAGTTGCACTATACCGCTATCTTCCGGGGTGCAACGCCATGCTTGCAAACGGATCTATGTATTATTTTTTAGTATTATTTTTTAATTCCGTCTTGTATTTTTCTACCAAAGCGTCAAATTCTTTTATGTATTTATTAAGCCTTGCTTGGTCTCCGGGCAGGTCAAGTCCGGGCTTCCTGTATCCGCAAACTCTTACATCATTCAGCGTAGCATCCTCGGTGTTGTATGCACACAGGGCGTCTCCCGAAATATGCGGATATTTTGCGCACATATACGCGATCTCTTCTGTTGTAAACATCCCCGCGGGAAAATCAAATCTCTGCAGATGCGGCACATTCTCTAAAACGTCCGTATCTCTGTTTTCCAGCTTGATATTTCTCATATACACTTTTTCCAAAGAATCCATGCCTTTCATCCATTCGAGACTTTGCATCGGGTAGGGGCTATCCATATCCCCTCGGAAAAAGACTTCCTTCACGCTCTTTGCTTTCTGCAAAGCAACGGGATTATAAACAAGCTTTTTAGTAGTATCGAACCAAAGATATTCAAGCTTGGGGTTGTGCGACATATCCCATAAACCGTCAGCTTTGGTTCTCCAAAAAAAGCTGACACCTTGCAAACGCTCAAGCTTTTCAAGAGGGGAAAAATCAGATATCATAGGACACCAGAAAAAGCTTAAAAATTCATATTCTTCGGCGTATTTTTCGATAAAATATTCAAAGTTTTTCTGATTTATTTCGCGAAGCTCC
>JAZRLS010000011.1:0-2540 GCA_045646945.1 Eubacteriales bacterium
GATCAGCGGTGGTATCACAAAAAACACCACGGCGAAGATCACTTTGGGGCACGGTTTGATCTACGACAAAATGATCAAACGCTTTGGTGAGGATAAAACACGCCTTTACATTGACGCACAAAACAAAGCAATCAAAGAATATGCTCGGCTTTGTGAAAAGATCGATTGCGACTATGAAACGCGGGATAACTACGTATATTCTATGGGTGACCGCAAGAAGATTGAAAAAGAGGTCGCCGCCTTGGGGCGTCTCGGTATGAAAGCCGAGTCCTTGGATGCCTGCGAGCTTCCGTTTACGGTCGCAGGGGCGGTGCGCGTGAGAGATCAAGCGCAGTTCCACCCGTTGAAATTTCTCTATACAATTGCAAAAGATCTGCCAATCTACGAGCATACTAAAGTCGTGGAACTGATGCCGCACAAGGCAATCACCAATCACGGTGAAATCACCTACAAAAAACTGATTATTGCAACTCATTTTCCGATGCTCAATAAACATGGCTTGTACTATCTCAAACTCTATCAGCATCGTTCCTACGTTCTTGCACTCAAAAACGCCAAAAAAGTAGAAGGAATGTATGTGGATGAATCGGACACGGGACTGTCCTTCCGAAGTTACGGCGATCTTCTGCTCCTCGGCGGTGGCGGACACCGAACTGGCAAGCAAGGCGGTTGTTGGCAGGAGCTTGAAGATTTTGCCCGTAAGTATTACAAAAATGCCGAGATCGTCGGCAAGTGGGCGACGCAGGATTGTATGACGCTTGATGATATCCCTTATATCGGTCAATATTCAAAACCCACGCCCGACGTCTTCGTTGCAACGGGATTTAACAAATGGGGCATGACCAACGCCATGGTCGCCGCAGATATTCTCTGCGATCTCGTTCAAGGAAAGCCCAACCCTTATGCTGACGTTTTCGACCCCTCACGCACGGTTCTTCATCCACAGCTTGCGGTAAATGCTTTTGAGTCTGCAATCGGACTTCTTACACCCACCGCGCCCCGATGTCCACACCTCGGTTGCGCCCTTAAATACAACAAAGCCGAACACACCTGGGACTGCCCCTGCCACGGCTCACGTTTCACTGAAGACGGCGAGCTGATCGACAATCCCGCGACGGATGATAAAAGAATATAGCAGTATACGCCTTCGCATAATGGGAAATAATAGTATTAAATCCATAAACGGAGGTTAAATTTGCTATGTTCAAACATGAAAAACAATTATTCCATCCCGTAGAGGTCGAAAGACCGAACTCGCAGTACGCCGTACTGCTTCAGGAACAGCTCGGCGGCGGTAACGGTGAGCTCAAGGCGGCAATGCAGTATATGTCGCAGAGCTTCAGGATCAAGGATCCCGAAATCAAGGATCTCTTTCTTGATATCGCCGCAGAGGAGCTTGGTCATATGGAGATGGTGGCACAGACTATCAATCTTCTTAACGGTCATGACGTGGATGCCACCAAGGTGCAGGCAGGAGAGGTGCAGACGCACGTTCTGCTCGGACTGAATCCCGGGCTTATTAATTCTTCGGGATATTCATGGACGGGAGATTACGTCACCGTCACGGGCGACCTGTGCGCAGACCTGCTCTCCAATATCGCGTCCGAGCAGAGAGCCAAGGTGGTTTATGAGTATCTCTACCGCCAGATTGAGGACAAAAAGGTCAGAGAGACCATTGATTTTCTCCTCAACCGTGAAGAAGCCCACAATCAGATGTTCCGCGATGCCTTCAATAAGGTACAACAGACCGGCTCTAACCGCGACTTCGGCACGACCAAGGCAGCAAAAATGTATTTTTCTATGTCCGATCCCGGACCCAACGCTTTTGCAACGGGCGAGACCCACGCTCCGGCGTTCAAGTAAAAAACCGTTCGCTGTTGTTATAAGCAAGATAAGTCATATAAGGATAGCCTCGGCAGGGAGTTTCCTTGCCGAGGCTAAATTTGTTTTGTTGATTATTCGGTTTTCCAATTGTCAGCATATTCTAAAAGACGCCTTTTAATATTTGAAAATTCTTCTTTACCACGTATTTTATCAAAAGTTTTGCTTTCCAATTTTTTGAGCAAAGAAGACTCTGCGAGAACTGGAGAATTTCCGCTTGAAACTGGAGCACCCGTACAGCGAGGAGCATTTTGACCACCTCCTGCAGGCGGCAGATGCTGCTGAAGTAACCTGTCTGCAGCTCAGACAGATGTTGGTTGCCTGTCTCAGCACCACCAAAGAGAAGCTGCTTGATGATATTGCGGATGCGCAGGGGTATTCCGTGGAAGAACGAAATGGTGTGATCTGCATCCGCACACCTGCTCTGCCGCTGAAAAAAGGATACCGCAGTAACTGTTCTTACATAGCCGAACCGCTGATATGTGTACTGAGACAATACAGCAGGGAGCACGAAATTCATCGGCTCCGGGATGCCATTGTAACCATCCGCCATAATTACTCGTCCGATCTGCCGGCAAGGTATATTCGGGATCACGACAACATTGAGGTCAAGAAAGTGCTGGATGTAATCGGACTCTATTTCCTTCTGGAAGACAACA
>JAZRLS010000012.1:0-57892 GCA_045646945.1 Eubacteriales bacterium
GAATGATTTTATGACAAAAACCGAGAAATAATTTAATAAAACAAAAAGGAAGGGCAAGCCTTCCTTTTTCGATTTTTGGTCGAGATGACAAGATTCGAACTTGCGACTTCTACGTCCCGAACGTAGCGCTCTACCAAACTGAGCCACATCTCGTTATTTAATTGTACGCGCCACGCGCTCTCCCTGTTGTGACTAAGTCTCTGTCTTCGTTGCTCGCAACTCGCCAATCGCCAAGTCACTGCCACTCCTTTTTGCTCCCTTTATCCGCCACTGGCGGCGGTCGCAAACGTCCCCAAACTGAGCCACATCTCGTTATTTAATTGTACGCGCCACGCGCTATTCCGTACCTAAATAGTATATCATATATAACTTATATTGTCAATATCTTTTGGAAAGAATTTCGCAAAACGAAGAGAAACTGTAAAGCTTCTCTTCGTTTTATTTTATTAATTCACAAAATTCTTCATTGGTCATTTTATCAATATAAAGAGAAACGTTTATATCATCAATACCGATATTCTCGATATTAATTCTCTTCTCTTTTATTTTGCTCTCAAGCTCTTCAACAGGTAAAACACTGAAGAAATCACCAGAAATCACTATATTCTCTATGACCGATTTGTTCAACTGCATTTCTACGTTTACAATTCCAAACGGATATTTCTTACGTCTGTAAACGGTATAGCTCGTAAGATATCTCTTGTCGGAATATATCCATTCGGGGCTTTGATTTCTTAATCTCAAATCCTCTATCGCGTCATTTTCGGAAATTTCGCACCACTCAGCGTTCATTTCCTCTATAACATACTTTTGAATATATTCAATAAAAGACTCTACTCCAATTGCTTTATCAAGCATCTCGGAAAGATTTACAACTCTGCTTTTATGTGATTTGACCGCCTTGAACTCAAGCTTTTCCTTATCGACCTTAAGTACCGAGCCCATCTCACTCACATCTGTGTTAAAAAGGATAGTTCCGTGATGCAATATGCGCTCGTCAGTACAAAACTGTGCATTTCCGGAAAACTTTCTTCCGTTGCACTCAAGGTCGTTTCTTCCGCTGAGTGAGCACTCAAGCCCCAAATGCGCCAATGCATTTATAATAGGCCTTGTAAAGTACTCATAATCAAGCACCTTTGCCTTGTCTCTGGAGGTAATAAAAGTATAGTTTATATTTCCGAGGTCGTGATATACCGCGCCTCCGCCCGTTATTCTTCGACTTATCTTTATTCCCTTTTGCTTTGCAACATCAACGTTTACCTCGGCGTATGCATTCTGATTTTTACCAATGACTACCGTGGGCGCATTCTGCCAAAGCATAAAAATATCATCCGTTGAGTTATACAGCAAATATTCCTCAACGGCAAGATTATAATACGGATCAACAGAATTAAGTCTGATATATTTCATATTATCTTCCACCTTTACAAACGGAATTCGGGCATATTTCTATGCCCGAATTCATTATCTGATATACTATGATTAGATACCCTTCTTAGCACGCTCGATCTTCTCGAGGTCAGTGAAGTTCTGCTCGGGAACATATCCGGGAATGGGCATGATCTTCTCTGCAAGTGCATCGATGATCCAGCTTGCCTGCGGGAAGAAGCTCTTCTCAAGCTCGAACGAAGGGGTGATCCAGTTGCGGGAACCAACAACCACGGGAGGTCCATCCAGATAATCGAATGCAAGCTCCGTGATGTTGGACGCCATATCTCTCATAATCGAGCCACGCTCGCAAGCGTCGCCGACGATGAGAATCTTACCCGTCTTCTTGACCGACTCGATAACCTTTTCGTAGTTAAAGGGAACGATCGAACGGGAGTCGATGACTTCTGCGGAAATACCGTACTGCTCTTCCAGAATCTTTGCGGCTTCCATCGCACGGTAAAGAACCGCACCAACCGTCAGAATGGTAACGTCCTTACCTTCCTTCTTCACGTCGGGCTCGCCGAACGGAATCTCGAAATGTCCTTCCGGAACGCCGTCCTTGACGAACTCTTCACCGAAGCCGTAAACTCTCTGCGACTCGAAGAAGACAACGGGGTCGGTACCGTTGAGCGCACTGGTCATCAGACCCTTTGCGTCGGTAGGCGTCGAGGGGAATACAACCTTCAGACCGGGGATATGAGCACAGAGTGCCGTCCAGTCCTGAGAGTGCTGTGCGCCGTACTTCGAACCAACAGAAACGCGGAGAACGATCGGCATCTTGAGAATGCCTGCCGACATTGCCTGCCACTTTGCCATCTGGTTGAAGATTTCGTCGCCTGCACAACCGATAAAGTCTGCATACATCAGCCCAACGATCGCACGGCCGCCGCACATTGCGTAACCTACTGCCGAACCGACGATTGCCGACTCGGAAATGGGAGAGTTGAAGAATCTGTGGTAAGGAATTGCCTCGGTCATCTTCTTGTAAACGCCGAATGCACCGCCCCAGTCACGGTTGTCCTCACCGTAAGCGATGAGCGTGGGATCTTCGTAGAACTTGTCAATGATCGGCTCAAAGAGACCGTCGCAGACGTTGTACATCTTCATCTTGGAAACAGGCTTGCCGTTTGCATCCTTTGCGGTGCGGATCTTGCCCTTGATTTCCTTGACTCTGGGGCACTCTTCCTTGGGCATCATCACGTCGGGCTCGCGCGAAGGATCCATGCTGACAACCTTCTCGTTCGAGAACATCAAAGATGCGATTGCATCGGGCTCCTTGTTCAGGTCCATACGAGGCGAGATCTCGTCGTTGATCGCGAGCTTCATAATCTCGGTCATACGAGCCGTGATCTGCTCGTGCATCGTAGCGAACTCGTTCTCGGTAGCGATACCGCCGAGAATCAGCTTCTGCTTGAATGCTACGATCGGGTCTGCTGCCTTCCAAGCCTCGATCTCCTCTGCCGTACGGTAGGTGGAAGAGTCGGAAGGAGAGTGTCCCGAAACACGGTAGGTAACGACGTCAAGAAGTGCGGGACCCTTGCCCTCAAGAAGCAGCTTCTTCTTGCGGGTTACAGCGTCGATGACTGCGAGAGGATCGTAGCCGTTGACGCGCTCTGCGTGCATCTGGCTCGGATTGAAGCCTGCACCGAGACGAGCAACCATATCGAAGCCCATCGTCTCGCCGCGGGTCTGTCCGCCCATACCGTAGTGGTTGTTGAATACGTTGAAGAGGATGGGCATTCCGCCGTCCTCGAACTTGCCGTCCATACCCCACAGCTTCGTGATCTGATCCATCGAAGCAAAGTTGAGGGACTCAAGAACAGGTCCACGCCCCGTAGCACCGTCACCGCAGTTAGAGATAACGATACCGGGCTTGTGGTTCGATCTCTTATAGAGAGCCGCACCGAGTGCGATGGGAGCAGACGCACCAACGATTGCGTTGTTGGGCATCAGTCCGAAAGGAATGAAGAACGCGTGCATCGATCCGCCGAGACCGCGGTTGAAGCCGGTCTTACGAGCGAAGATCTCAGCGAGTGCGCCGTAGAGCAGGAAATTGATTGCGAGCTCCTTGACGTTGCCGCCTGCGTTCATATGCTTCTCAACGACTGCGAGAACCGAGCCGTCAAGAAATTCCTTCATAATATCGTAAAGCTCCTTATCGTCGAGCTTCTCGATCGAGGAAAGTCCCTTTGCAAGGATTTCACCGTGGCTACGGTGAGATCCGAAGGAAAGGTCGTTGATGTCAAGGCAGTAAGCTTCACCGACTGCCGATGCTTCCTGACCGATGGAAAGGTGTGCGGGACCGGGGTTGTTGTACTCAACACCGTTGTAGCAGCTCTTGACCTTGACCTCGTTGAGCATCGTCTCAAACTCGCGAATAATTGCCATATCGCGATAGATGCGCATCATATCCTCTTTGGTGTAGAGCTTCATCTCTTCCTTGAGGGTTTTCTTGTACTGACATACGGGAATGTCCTCAAAATGAATGTAGCCGGCGTCAAAAGCTTTACCGGGATCTACGTATTGACTCTTAGGCATTGTAATATATCTCCTTTTTTAAAATTTACATAAACATCGATTCGCGGATCACTTCGCAAACCGTGGGGTGCGGGAAGACGAGCTTCTGAATATCCTCGACTCTCATTTCGGTTTCCACCATCATTGCCGCGCCGTAGATGATCTCGGACGCATACGAGCCGATCATGTGAAGTCCTACGATATTCTTGTGCTTCTTGTCGGTAATCACCTTAAGGATTCCGTAGCCGTGCTCGTTTTCTGCGATGTAACGTCCGCTGTACTTGAGCGTTACGGTCTGGATATCCACGTCAAGTCCCTTTTCCTTGGCACTTTCGGTGGTTTCACCGACCGAAGCCACCTCGGGGTTGGTGTAGATGACCGAGGGGATCGACGCGTAGTTCACGCGATCCTTCTTGCCGAGAATGTTGTTGATACAAACCTCGCCCTCACGGTATGCGGTATGTGCGAGCATCGACTTTCCGTTGACGTCGCCTGCTGCCCAGACACCGGGAACGTTGGTCTTACCCTGCTCGTTGGTCACAATCGCACCGCGCTCGAGCTTCAATCCAATGTTCTCACATCCGATGCCTGCCGTTCTTGCGCGTCGACCGATTGAAACGAGGGCATAGTCGGCAGGAATTTCCACCGTCTTGCCGTCCTTTTCATAAGTAACGGTCTTGTTCTTGATCGAAGTTACTCTTGCGCCGAGAATGAATTCCACGCCGCGCGAAGCGTAATCCTTCTGCAGAAGCTTCGAGATCTCGCGGTCGACGGGACCTGCGATATGGTCGAGCATTTCCACAACGTAAACCTTGGAGCCGACCGAGTTGAAGTAGGACGCCATCTCAAGACCGATGACACCGCCGCCAACGACGACGATCGTCTTGGGAATTGCGTTCAGGTCGAGCACCTCACGGTTGGTCAGAGCAAAGCCCTCCTTGAGAGAATCTGCCAAACCGTCGATGGGAGGAAGTGCGGGAGAAGATCCCGTAGCGATTAGGAGCTGTTTGCCGACGTATTCCTTACCGTCTGCGGTAACAACAAATCCCTCTGCGGTTCTTTCCTTGATGACAGCCGAAGCCTTGACTACCTCAACGCCGCTCTTCTTGAGCTTTGCGCCAACGCCAGCGACAAGCTGCTTGACAACGCCGTTCTTGCGGTTCACAACGAACGCGTGGTCGATCTCGGCAGAGCCGAAGGTTACACCGTAGTCCTTGCCGTGCTTCGCGTAGTCGTAAATCTTTGCCGAATACAGAAGCGTCTTCGTGGGGATACAGCCCTCATTAAGGCAAACACCGCCGAGAGCTCTTTCTTCGATAACCAGCGTTTTCAGGCCTGCATGTCCTGCTCTCTCTGCGGCATTATAGCCGGCAGGACCGCCGCCCAGAATGATTAAATCGTACATAGTTGATGCCTTCTTTCTTTTCGATCGTTTCGATTACTTTGCGAGAAGCAGATCGATGTTTTCAAGCGCAAAGCCGATGTCCTTGAGAATTCTTGCCGCATCCGCACCGTCGAGCACTCTGTGGTCGACCGTCAGCGACAGACCCATTGCGGGATAAGGAACGTACTCGCCGTCCACCTCTCTCATTCTCGTCATCACACAGTCGACACCGAGAATGCAGGTCTGAGGAGGATTTACGATAGGAGTAAAGGACTCGATACCGAGCGAACCAAGGTTCGAAACCGTAAAGGTTGCGCCCTTCAAGAGGTCGGGGTTGATCGTGCCACTCTGTGCCGCCGTGATGACCGTCTTTGCTTCCTTCGAAATCTCGTTGAGCGACATTTTCTCTGCGTGGAAGACGGTGGGAACCATCAGTCCGCGCTCGGTGTCAACGGCAATACCGAGGTTGACGGTGTTGAAGTAACGCATCGTATCGCCCAGCATATGTGCGTTTGCGTTTCTATACTTCAGAATGACGCGCGATACGGCAAAGAGGATCATATCGTTGAGGGTGATATTGGCAAGACCGAGCTTCTCTCCTGCCGCCTTCAGCGACTTTCTGTAAGCAAGCAGCTTGGTTGCGTCGAAGGACGAGGTAAAGGTGAGCTGTGCCATCGAGGAGAGCGAATCTACCATTGCCTTTGCGATGATCTTGCGGATGTTGGTGAGCTTGACGTCTTCGTACTCTGCCACTGCGGGAGCTGCCTCCTGCGCGGGAGCTGCTGCGGCTGCGGGTGCGTTGAGATCGTTCAAAACGACCTTTCCGTTGATTCCGCTTCCCTCCACTGCCGTCGTGTAGCCTGCCGAAGCGGCACCCGAAACGGTTAGTCCGCGGTCAACAAGCGACTGTACGTCACGCTCGATGATACGTCCGTTGGGACCCGTGGGAGTTGCCTTCAGAAGATCTGCGCCCGTCTTTGCGGCAAGCGCTTTAGCTCTCGGCGAAATTGCACCGCTGACGTCACCCGTCTGTGCAACCACCTCTGCGGGAGCTGCTGCGACTGCAGCGGGAGCTACCTCTGCAGGAGCTGCTGCGACTGCGGCGGGAGCGTCCTCGGATGCAGGTGCGAACTGTGCGAAGTCCTCACCGTCCTGACCGATGACGCAGACGTTTTCCAGACAAGGAACGTCGTCACCCTCCTCGGCAAAAATCGCAAGGAGCTTACCTGCTACGGGAGCGGGCTCGTCAAAAGAAGATTTGTCGGTTTCGTAAGAGAAGAGGATCTCGCCCTCAGCTACCGTGTCACCGACCTTTTTGTTCCACGCCGTGATGATACAGGACTCAACGCTCTGACCCTGGCGAGGCATAATAATTGGTGTTGCCATATTCGTTCATTCCTTTCGGTATTTATTGACTGAATTTGCATTCCGATAGATATGCACTTTAATTGTAGCACTTTGTGATAAAAAAGTCAATATCCTTTTGAGGAATTCTTTGGGATTTCTTCATTAATTTTATAATATTTTACCTTTCTTGTCTAAAAAGAAAGTAGGGGAAAACCCCACTTGTGGTTTTCCCCTCTTTCGTTTGCATTGCAAACGAAATTCACCCCTTTCGGGCGCTATGAACAATTAGGTATTTCGCCCTCTGCGGAGAGCGACCAGTGCCCCACGGCGCTGGACTCGTGCCACCTTTTAAAAAAGGTGGACGAAAACTTTTATCTCTTTATCTCTTTGAGAGAACCTCGTCTTCGTAATCTTTAACTTCCAAAAACCACTCTTCTCCTGCCTTGACGCCGCAACGATCGCAGTATTCTGCCCAGACGGCCCCCCAAGGAAGCTCCTTGTAGCTTTCCTGCTTGAGCATCAGCTCGGTGTAACGACCTTCTGCCTGAAGCTTTGCGAGCTCGCTGTGAGGCGTCAGCATTGCGATCAGCATTGCCTTACGGAAGTTACGAAGTCCGAGCGTCCAAGCAGCGATGCGGTTGATGCTGGCATCGAAGTAGTCGAGTGCGATGCAGATGTCGTCCATTCTGCCGCTTGCTACGATCTCTTTTGCAATCTCCTTCGTTTCGTCATCCAGACGAATGACGTGGTCGGAGTCCCAACGAACGGCGCGCGTAACGTGCAGTGCGAGCTTGGGGGCAAAGCAAAGCATCGACGAAATCTTATCCGAAACCACCTCAGTGGGATGATAGTGTCCGTTGTCCATCAGCGGAATAATACCGCGGCTGAGCACATAGCCAAGTCCGAATTCTGCCGAGCCAACCGTGTAGGACTCAACGCCGATACCGAACACCTTCGATTCCAGACAAACGAGAACTTTTTCGCGGTCGTAACCGATACCGAGAATCTGATCCATCGAATCGGCAAAACGCTGTCTCGGAGAAAGTCTGTCGGCGGGAATATCCTTGTAGCCGTCGGGAATCCACACGTTCATTACGCAGGGCATTCCCGTCTCATCTGCGAAATATTCGGCAATTCTGAGGCACGCCTGACCGTGGCGGATCCAAAAATTACGAATCTCATCGTCGGGCGAAGAAAGCGTCAGACCGCTATCTGCCTTGGGGTGCGAGAAGAAGGTAGGGTTGAAGTCAATACCCATACCTCTTGCCTTGGCAAACTCTACCCACTTTGCGAAGTGCTTGGGTTCAAACGCGTCGCGGTCTGCCCATTCGCCATCCTCAAAGATGGCGTAGCAGGCGTGCAGATTGAGCTTATGCGCACCGCCGTCGAGCGACAGGACCTTGTCGATATCTGCCATCAGCTCTTCGGGCGTTCTTGCTCTGCCGGGGTAATTTCCCGTCGTCTGGATTCCGCCGCTGAGATCTCCTTTGAAGTCGAATCCCTTGACGTCGTCCCCCTGCCAGCAGTGAAGCGACACGGGAAGTGCACGGAGCTTTTCGATCACAGCATCGGTGTCAATACCGAGCGAAGCGTACTGTTCCTTTGCCATCGTATATGCCTGATTCATAAGTATTCCTTTCATTAAATATTAATTTTTTGTACGTCAAACGACGCAAATACTGCCTCTCTTGCCTCTGCGATCGAAGCAAACACACCGGTTCCGAGCATCTGTGCGAGCAGATTTCCGATAGCAGTTGCCTCGGTAGGTCCTGCATAAACGGGAATGTCGATCGCCTTTGCCGTCAGCTCGCTGAGGTAGCTATCCTTCGTGCCGCCACCGATGATATGCAGCGCGTCGGGCTTCTTGCCCATCACCTCGGTGATCTCGGCAATCGTTTCGCCGTAGCACTCAGCAAGGCTGTGGTAAACACAGCACATCATATGGTCAAGAGGCATATCGGGCGCGCCGCAGTAGGTCTTAATTGCCTCCATCATACTCTTGGGCGCAAGGAATGCGTTATCGTTGACGTTAATGCGGTACGGCGTATCGCCAAGCGCGTTTGCCATCTCGCAAAGGTCGTTAAAGGAGTACTTGCCGCCAAGCTCCTTCTTGATCGACTGAATGATCCAAAGACCCATAATGTTCTTGAGGAAGCGATAACGGTGAGCGTAGCCGCCCTCGTTGGTGAAGTTATGCGCAAAGGCTTCCTTCGAAGAATTTGCCTTCAACGACTCCACGCCCATCAGCGACCAGGTACCCGAGCTGATGTAAACGATGTTATCCGAATTGGTGGGAACAGCAAGTACTGCCGAGCCCGTGTCGTGCGAAGCGGGGTGCAACACCGTGAGGTCATAGCCGACACGCTCTGCCACATCCTTGCGAAGGCTTCCGACCGTCTCACCGGGCATCGAAAGCTTACCGAAGAGGTGCGTGGGCAGACCGAGACGCTCGATCAGCTCAAGATCCCATTCACCGGTCTCGATGTTGACGAGCTGTGCGGTGGTTGCTTCGGTGTACTCCTGATGAGCAACGCCCGTCAGGCAGTAGTTTAAATAGTCGGGCATCATCAAAAAGGTCTTTGCCTTTGCCAACTGCTCGGGCTCTTGCTCCTTGAGTGCCGTCAGCTGATAGATGGTATTGTACATCTGCTTCTGGATTCCCGTACGGGCATACAGCTCGTCGTGCGAAATCTTTGCAAATACCTTCTCGTCCATTCCTTCGGTACGTGCATCACGGTAGCCAACTGCGTCACCGATGACCTTTCCTTCTTCGTCAAGAAGCAGAAAATCCACGCCCCAAGTATCGATTCCCATATACGAGGGAATCTTTCCGATCTCAGCGCACTTCTTCATACCTTCAATCACGTTCTCCGCAAGAGCAACGTGATCCCAGCAGTAGTGACCGTTCTTCATTTCAATTCCGTTCGGAAAACGGTAAACCTCCTCGAGCTGAATCTTTCCGTCCTCGATCCATCCGAGGATATGTCTTCCGCTCGACGCGCCGATATCTACGGCGAGATAATACGTAGGTTTCATTATAATTCTCCTTTAGTTAGATTAGGGTTGAGGGTCGTGACTTTTCTTTTAAAAAAGAAAAGTAACCAAAAGAAAATAACATAAAATTATTTTTGTGCAAAGGCGCATATTTCTGCGTTCGACACACAAAGAATATCTTCCCACAAAACCGGTAGGGGCTGGCGCCCACGACAGCCCGCGACGAAGAATTTTACACAGAGATCGGAACGGGTCGTCGAAGGCGCCGACCCCTACCGAGTTGGTAGAATTCCCGCACATTTCTGCCGCCTTACTGCTCGGTACTTGCCTTGGTTTCGCAGTAAATGCAACGGTAGACGTGATTTTTTGCGTCGGTGAGGCGGAACTTATGTGCCAGCTCCTGCTCACACGAGGTAATGCAACGGGGATTCTTGCAACGAATGACACCCGTCAGAAGCTCGGGCAGTGCGATCGATTTTTTCTCGACGAGCACGCTGTCGCGAATGATATTGACGGTTACGTCGGGCGCAAAAAATCCAATCAGATCCAGATTGAGCGAGATGTCAGCATCAATCTTAATGATATCCTTCTTTCCCATCTTTTTGCTGGGAACGTTCTTAATGAGTGCGATCGAGCAATCGAGCGCATCGAGTCCGAGAAGCTCGTAAAGCTTCATTCCTCTGCCTGCGGGGATATGGTCAATGACGAAGCCATTGTGGATCGAATCAATATTCATACGATTTTACCTGCCTCTCTCAGAAGTTTCAAAATCAGTGCCATACGGACGTACTTCGCGCAAAGCACCTGCTTGAAATAGCAAGCTCTGGGATCGTCGTCGATCGCAACGCTGATCTCGTTGACACGGGGCAGCGGATGCAGAATACAAAGATCGCTCTTTGCCACCGTAAGCTTTTGCGGCGTAAGGATGTAGCTGTCCTTGAGTCTGAGATAATCCTCTTCGTTAAAGAAGCGTTCCTTCTGAACACGCGTCATATACAGAACGTCAAGCTCGGGAAGCACTGCCTCAAGATCGGTCGTCTGCGTATAGGAAATTCCCTTGCGATCGAGCACGTCGGTCTTGACGTAGCTCGGGAGCTTCAGCTCTTCGGGCGAAATCAGCACCACGCGAACTCCCTCATAGCGTGCGAGCGCATTGATCAACGAGTGCACGGTACGACCAAACTTGAGGTCTCCGCAAAAACCGATCGTAAAATTCTCAAGGCTTCCCTTTTCACGGCGAATGGTAAGAAGGTCTGCCAGCGTCTGCGTTGGGTGGTTATGTCCGCCGTCTCCCGCATTGATGACGGGAATCGATGCCGCCTGTGCCGCAACCAACGGAGCACCTTCCTTGGGGTGACGCATTGCGATGATGTCAGCGTAACAGCTGATCACCTTTGCGGTATCCGAAACACTCTCTCCCTTCGAGGACGAGGTATTCTGCGCATCGGAAAATCCGATCACACTTCCGCCAAGCTCGATCATTGCCGCCTCAAAACTCAGGCGAGTTCTCGTCGACGGCTCGAAGAAGAGCGTCGCGAGCTTCTTTCTCTTGCAGCATTCCGCATATTTGTCGGGATTTGCGATAATATCGTCGGCAGTGTCAAGCAATGCATTGACCTCTTCCACCGAAAAATCCAAAATATCAATCAGACTTCTCTTCATAGTTCTATCCTTTCGCGGTTATGCCTTGGCACCGTTGATGGCAAGGTATGCCTTGATACGGGCAACGTCCTCTTCGTGCTTTCCGCCATCCTCAAGATACTCGATGATGTCGTATACGTCAACGATCGAATATACGGGAAATCCGAACTGCTCCTCGATCTCCTGCATTGCGCCCTTTTCGCCCTGACCCTTTTCCTTGCGGTCAACCATAATAAAGGTTGCGGCAACCTTTACTCCGTCGAGGTGCGAAAGGATTTCCATACTCTCACGGATTGCCGTGCCTGCGGTGATGACGTCCTCGATAATGACGATCTCCTCGCCTGCCTCGGGAACGTATCCTACGAATACGCCGCCCTCTCCGTGATCCTTGACCTCTTTGCGGTTAAAGAAGAACGGAACGTTGAGTCCCTTCTTCGAAAGAGCAACTGCGGCAGACACCGACAGCGAAATTCCCTTATACGCGGGACCGTAGAGTACCGCCTTCTTCTCGCCGAGCTTTTCAAAATAAGCCTTTGCGTAGAACTCACCAAGCGTGGCGATATCCTCGCCCGTCTTGATCATTCCCGCATTAATGAAATAAGGGATTTTTCTGCCGCTCTTTGCGGTAAAATCTCCAAACTTCAAAACACCTGCGCGCTCCAAAAACGCAATAAATTCTCTCTTGTAAGCTTCCATTTTTCTTCTCTCCTTTGCTTAGTCTACAAATTCACGAACGCAACGCTCGTATGCCGCGACAGGATCCTCTGCGGCGGTAATCGGTCTGCCGACCACGATGTAGTCCGAGCCGATCTTCTTTGCCTCTTCGGGGGTCATCACGCGCTTCTGGTCACCAAGCTCTCCGTCTGCAAAACGAACGCCGGGCGTTACGGTAACAAAGCCGTCACCGCATCTTTCGTGTACCTTGCCTGCCTCGAGCGGCGAGCAAACAACACCGTCGAGTCCTGCAATCTTTGCGTTGTGCGCGTAGTGCAGAACGACGTCGGCAATCGGCTCCTTGATGAGCAGATCCTTTTCCATGCTCTCCTGATCGGTCGAGGTGAGCTGAGTGACGGCGATGAGCATCGGGTGCGTTCCGTCGGGACGCGTCAGTCCCTCAAGCGCCGCTTCCATCATACGAACCGTACCGCCTGCGTGAAGGTTGGTCATATCCACGTCAAGGCGCGAAAGCACTGCCATCGACTTCTTTACGGTATTGGGAATATCGTGAAGCTTGAGGTCAAGAAAAATCTTGTGTCCTCTCTTCTTGATCTCGCGAACGATCGCGGGACCCTCGGCATAGTAAAGCTCCATACCGATCTTTACAAAGGGCTTTCTTGCACAGCCCGCAAACTTGTCGAGGAAGGAAAACACCTTCTCAGCAGAGTCAAAATCACACGCAATAATTACGTCCTTTCCCATCTTAACAACCTCCTATGATTTCACTTAACGTATTGATCTTATATTTTTCCATCACGCGAGGAAGATCCTCGATGATCTTTTTACAAGCAAAGGGATCGACCAGGTTTGCCGCGCCGACCTCAACTGCCGTCGCGCCCGCAAGCATCATCTCGATCACGTCCTCCGCCGTTGCAACACCGCCCATTCCCACCACGGGAATCTTTACGGCGTGCGCGACCTGATACACCATTCTCACTGCGACGGGGAAAATGGCAGGTCCCGAAAATCCGCCCATCGTGTTGGCGATGACGGGCTTTTTGGTCTTTAGGTCAATTCTCATACCGAGCATTGTGTTGATCAGGCTGATTCCGTCTGCGCCCGCCGCTTCGCACGCCTTCGCGATCGAAACGATATCGGTTACGTTCGGGGAGAGCTTGACAATCACGGGCTTCGTGGTTACCGCCTTGACGGCGCGCACCACCTCTGCCGCCGCCTCGGGCGACGTACCAAAGCTCATTCCGCCTCCGTGGACGTTCGGACAGCTGACGTTGACCTCCAGCCAGCCAACCTCTTCACACCGATCAAGCTTCTCGCAGGTATATGCGTAATCGTCGACAGCAAAGCCACTGACGTTTGCCATCACCTTTTTATGGAAGACCTTCCGCATTTTGGGAAGCTCCTCCGAGATGACCTTTTCAACACCGGGGTTCTGCAGACCGACGGCGTTGATCATTCCCGCCGTACACTCGGCAATTCTCGGCGTGGGGTTGCCGAAGCGAGGATCCTTGGTCGTTCCCTTAAAGGAGAACGTACCAAGCAGATTAATATCGTAAATTTCAGCAAATTCGTAGCCGTACCCAAAGGTTCCGCTGGCGGGGATTACGGGATTATCGAGCAGGGTGCCGCAAAGATTCACACTCATTTTTCCCATAAAATCTCCTCCTTTCGAAGCACAGGTCCGTCCTTACAAATTCTCTTATAGCCTGTGACCGTCTTGCAGGAGCAACCCATACAAGCACCAAAACCACAGCCCATTCTCTCCTCAAAGCTGAACTGTCCCTCCGTATTTGCCGTCTTGTAGATGGCGCGAAGCATCGGCTCGGGTCCGCAGGTGTAGAAGTAATCGTAATCGATCTCTGTCATCGCGTCGGTGACAAATCCTTTGACACCGTACGAGCCATCGGCGGTTGCTACCACCGTTTTCACGCCGAGTGCCTTGAAATCTTCCTCGCAGAAAATCTCGCTCTTCGTGTTAAAGCCAAGCACCACCGTGGGCGTCTTGCCTTCGGCGATGAGCTTTTTGGCAAGCAGATAGAGGGGGGGGACGCCAACGCCGCCGCCGAGAAGCAAAGGCTTCTCACCCGAAAGTGTCAGGTCGTAGCCGTTGCCGAGTCCCGTCAGAACGTCGAGCTTCTCGCCCGCCGTCATCGTCTTCATTTTCTCGGTTCCCTTTCCGACCACCTTATAGATGATCGTCACGCTGTCGTTATCGCGGTCAAAGACCGAGATCGGACGGCGCAGATAGAGTCCGTCGAGGAGAATATTGATAAACTGTCCCGATGCCGTAATGTCCGACACGTCACCGACCAGCGTCATTTTCATGACGCTGTCGGTGAGGGAGACGTTCTCGGCGATCGTAAAAATTCCTTGTTTCATAAATCTTTCCTTTAATTGTTTTTATCATAACCCTCTCCGTCGGCTTCGCCGCCACCTCTCCCAAAGGGCGAGGCTTTTCAAAGGCTCCCCCTTTGGGGGAGCTCCCGCAAAGCGGGTGAGAGGGTTCTTCCTCTTTTTATTTCATTTTTATGCGTCGATGGTCGAGATACAGAGCGTGGTTTCCTCGAGAACGTCGAGCAGCACGCGGACGGTATCGAGCGAGGTGAACATCGTTACGCCGCTTTCAATTGCCCAAGCGCGGATCTGTCTGCCGTCGCTGAGCTGATTTTGCGACTGTACGTCCGACGTATTGATAACGTAGGCAAGATGTCCCTGACGGATCGACTCCTGAATCTCGTTCGAGCCAGTTTCGATCTTCTGCAGGACGTGCGTACGAATTCCGTTCGACTTGAGGAAGTTTGCCGTACCGATCGTTGCTTCTACGTTGAAGCCAAGCTCGTAGAAGCGGCGAATCAGCGGCAGTGCCTCTTCTTTATCCTTGTCTGCAATCGTCACAAAGACGGTTCCGTAATTCTGCAGACGCATGCCCGATGCCTGAAGTGCCTTGTAAAGTGCACGGTTGAGCTGATCGTCGTAACCGATTGCCTCACCCGTCGATTTCATCTCGGGAGAGAGGTACGCGTCAAGACCGCGGAGCTTATTGAAGGAGAATACGGGTACCTTCACGTACCAACGCTTCTTCTCGGAAGGATAAATGTCGAAAATTCCCTGCTCCTTGAGGCTCTTCCCCATAATGACCTCGGTTGCAATGTCGGCAAGGCTGTAGCCCGTTGCTTTCGAAAGGAACGGAACAGTTCTCGACGAACGGGGATTGACCTCGATGATGAAGACGTTGTCATTTTTATCGACAATGAACTGAATGTTGTAAAGACCGACAATTCCGATGCCCAAGCCGAGTTTCTTGGCATACTGCAGAATAATTCCCTTCACCTTATCCGAAATGGAGAACGGAGGATATACGCTGATCGAGTCACCCGAGTGAACGCCCGTACGCTCGACGAGCTCCATAATACCGGGAACAAACACGTCGCGTCCGTCGCAGATCGCGTCGACCTCAACCTCTTTACCGATGATATACTTATCAACCAATACGGGCTTGTCCTCGTCGATCTCGACGGCAGTCTTGAGGTAGTGGCGAAGCTGTTCCTCGTTACCAACGATCTGCATCGCGCGTCCGCCAAGCACGAAACTGGGACGAACAAGCACGGGATAACCGATCTCGGCAGCGGCGGCAACGCCGTCCTCGATCTTGGTGACGGCGCGTCCCTGCGCACGGGGAATGTTGTATTCGTTGAGAAGATTTTCAAACTGGTTTCTGTCCTCGGCTCTCGCGATGGCGGCACAGTCGGTGCCGATGATCTTGACTCCGCGTGCATCGAGCGGCTCTGCGAGGTTAATCGCGGTCTGTCCGCCGAGCGATGCAATGACACCCTCGGGTTTTTCAAACTCGATGATGTTCATCACGTCTTCGGGGGTCAAAGGCTCAAAATAAAGCTTATCTGCCGTCGTATAGTCGGTCGAAACCGTTTCGGGGTTATTGTTGATGATGATCGCCTCGTAGCCTGCGTTCTTGATGGTCTGTACCGCGTGTACCGTCGAATAGTCGAACTCGACACCCTGACCGATACGGATCGGTCCTGCACCAAGCACCACGATCTTCTTCTTCTCGGTGAGGACAGAGGCGTTCTCGCCCGTGTAGGACGAATAGAAATACGGGATATACGCGCCCGTGTGGCAGGTATCTACCATCTTGAATACGGGGAACAAGTTATTCTTTTTGCGGAAGTCGTAGACCTCAAGCTCGGTGCACTTCCACATTCTTGCCACATACTTGTCGCTAAAGCCCATTTTCTTTGCCGCCGTGAGTGTTGCAAGGTCAAATACGTTGACTCGAAGTGCTTCTTCCATATCAATAATATGCTTGATGGCTTCAAGGAAGTAGGGCGTGATCATCGTGATCTTGTGGAGCTCCTCGACGGTCACACCGCGGTAGATCAGCTCTGCAATCGCGAAGATATTGTCGTCGCGGAACTCGTGGATATACGCGAGGATATCCTCCGTGGACATATTGTCAAACTTATGGTGATATACGTGGTTAACGCCGATCTCGAGCGAGCGCATACCCTTGAGGAGGCACTCCTCGAGGTTCGAGCCGATACCCATAACCTCACCCGTTGCCTTCATCTGCGTTCCGAGCGTGTTGGACGCCGCGGTAAACTTATCAAACGGGAAGCGAGGAAGCTTTGCAATACAGTAATCAAGCTTCGGCTCGAATGCGGCATTGGTGTTTGCGATCTTGATATCCTCCAGCAGCATACCGACCGCGATCTTTGCCGTTACACGGGCAATGGGATAGCCCGATGCCTTCGACGCCAGTGCCGACGAACGCGATACGCGGGGGTTGACCTCGATAAGGTAATATTCGCTCGTGTGAGGATTGAGTGCGAACTGTACGTTACAACCGCCCTCGATCTTCAGCTCACGAATGATCTTGATTGCCGAATCGTTGAGCATTTTCTGATCGTGCTCGGAGAGGGTCATAATGGGAGCTACGACGAGCGAGTCACCCGTATGAACACCGACAGGGTCGATGTTCTCCATGCCGCAAATCGTGATCGCATGGTCTGCCGAGTCACGCATAACCTCGAATTCGATCTCCTTATATCCCTTCACGCTCTTCTCAATCAATACCTGATGCACGGGAGAAAGCTTGAATGCGTTCGTTCCAATCTCCAAAAGCTCTGCTTCGTCGTTGGCAAAGCCGCCGCCCGTACCGCCGAGTGTGAATGCGGGACGAAGTACGACGGGATATCCGATGCGCTTTGCCGCTTCTCTTGCCTCTTCGAGGTTATAGGTGATCTCCGAGGGAATGACGGGCTCACCGATCGACTGACAAAGCTCTTTGAAGAGCTCACGGTCCTCGGCGCGCTCGATACTCTCACTGCTCGTTCCGAGAAGCTCGACGCGGCACTCCTTGAGAATTCCCTTCTTTTCAAGCTGCATTGCGAGGTTCAGACCCGTCTGTCCGCCAATGCCGGGAACAATCGCGTCGGGACGCTCGTAGCGCAGGATCTTCGCGATATATTCGAGCGTCAGAGGCTCCATATATACCTTGTCGGCGATGGTCGTGTCGGTCATAATCGTTGCGGGATTGGAGTTCACGAGCACGACCTCGTAGCCCTCCTCCTTGAGTGCCAGACACGCCTGCGTGCCTGCGTAGTCAAATTCTGCCGCCTGTCCGATGACGATAGGGCCCGAGCCGATAATCAAAATTTTCTTCAGGTCTGTTCTCTTTGCCATAATTTTATATCCTCCAAAAAGTAATAATTTACAAGTTTATTCTGCCTGCCAAACGGTCTTTCCGTCAAGCACGGTCATAACACACGTTCCAAAAAGCTCTTCTCCCGCAAAGGGGGTCGCCTTTCCCATGGAAAGAAATTCGTCGGGATTGACGGTAAATTTCTCGTCGAGCTTCCAGACCGAGAAATCGTTACCGAGCGGAATTCCAAAGCGACGTCTCGGCGCATACACCATTTTCTCAAGCAGATCGTCGAGCGTCATTACTCCCGTCCGTACGAGCTTTGTATACATCACCGCGAACGCGGTTTCAAGTCCGACAATGCCGAAGGGAGAGCCCGCAAGTCCTCTCGACTTTTCCTCCGCCGAGTGCGGTGCGTGGTCGGTGGCGATCATGTCGATCGTGCCGTCGAGAAGCCCCGCAAGAAGTGCTTCTCTGTCCTCTCTCGCGCGAAGCGGCGGGTTCATTTTGAAGCGACCTTCCTCGTGAAGATCGGAATCGTCCATCACAAGGTAGTGTGGTGCCGTTTCACAGGTGACGTCCACACCCCTCGCCTTTGCCTCGCGGATCAGCGCGACACTCTCCTTCGTGGAGATGTGGCAGACGTGGTAAGCGCATCCGATCTCCTCGCAGAGCTTTAAGTCTCTTGCAATCTGCGCATATTCGCTTTCGGAACAAATCCCTTTGTGTCCGTGCGCCTTTGCGTATTCTCCGTCATGAATATATCCACCATAAAGCAGATCGTTGACCTCGCAATGTGCCGCGATGATCTTCCCCTCTCTTTTTGCCGCTTCCATTGCCGCGCGCATCATTTCTTCACTTTGTACGCCGCGCCCGTCGTCCGAAAATGCAATCGCGTCGGGAGCAAGCGCGACAAAGTCGACAAGGTCGATTCCCGCTTCCAGCTTGGTAATCGCCGCGTAAGGATACACGTGAATCACGGCATCTCGCTTAATCAAGTCCAGCTGTTCGCGAAGATGCTCGGGTGTGTCCGGCACTGGCTTGAGGTTCGGCATTGTGCACACCGCCGTATAACCACCGTGCGCGGCGGCAAGGCTTCCCGTTTTGATCGTTTCTTTATAAGAAAAACCCGGCTCACGAAAATGCACGTGCACGTCGCAAAAACCGGGAAGAACCGTATATTCGGGAGAATGGAAAGAAGAAGGCAGAGCCGCCTTCGCACGATCAAGAGAAAACGCGAATTCGACGGGAGTACCCGCCGCGGTATTCGTCATCATTTCACCCTGTTTTTTCATCGTAATTTCCCCTTATTTTTATTCTTGTGCGTCACAAATATAGACGCCGTTCTCACCGTCGATATCTCGCACGGCAACTGCAATAAACTCGCTCTTGGAGGTCGGCACGTTCTTGCCCACGTAGTCGGGACGGAACGGAAGCTCTCTGTGACCTCGGTCAATGAGCACCGCCAGCTGCACCGCCTTCGGGCGGTCATAGGCAAATACGGCTTCGAGTGCCGCACGCGCCGTTCTGCCGGTATAAAGCACGTCGTCCACGATAATCACCGTTTTCTCGCGGATGTCGCACGGAATGTGGCAAGCACCCGCCGTGCTCTGCTTGTCTGCTTCGGTGAGATCGTCGCGGTGGAGCGTAATGTCAAGGTGTCCGAGCGGAACATCCACGCCCTCGAAGCGTCGGATATTCTCGGCAAGGATTGCCGCGAGCGGAATTCCGCGTCGCTTGACACCAAGCAAGCAGATTTCCTCCGCGCCCTTGTTTCGTTCAATGATTTCGTGCGTGATGCGTGCGAGCGCGCGTGTAAAAGCTGCCTCGTCCATCACCATCGCTTTTCGTTTCGGGTTCAAAAAATTCACCGTCCTTTTTGCTACAAAAAAAGTCCTGCCATTCGGCAAGACCGTTCCGCAAAAATCCAATACGGGCGCGCCGTATTCCTCTGCTATACTCAAAAAAACCGATCTTACCGATATCTCTGTATCGCTTAAAGATGTCTTTATTTTTTAACCTTATTTATTATAACACACCAAGTATATAATGTCAATAGGAAATCAGAAAAATTTCGCGTTTTTTCTTCTTACTTTCCTCCTATGTTTTCAAGAAAAAAAGACCGTTGCCGAAGCAACGGTCTTTTGTTCGATTTAGTCGGTTACGTAAGGCAGAAGTGCGACCTGTCTTGCGCGCTTGATTGCGGTGTTCAGCTCGCGCTGATGCTTTGCGCAGGTGCCCGAAATTCTTCTGGGCAGGATCTTGCCGCGCTCGCTGATGAACTTTCTCAGCTTTGCGGAATCCTTGTAGTCGATGAAATCAACCTTATCTGCACAGAAAATGCAGACCTTCTTTCTTCTGCGTACAACGGGACGCTGGGGGCGTGCCGCGGTGTTTTCAGCTCTATCCATGTTCTTATCCTCCTAATAAATTGTGGTTCGGCGCGATCGTCAGAACGGCAGATCGTCGTCGGTATTAAGCTCCTCAAAGTTGGGCGCCTTTGCCGCATTCGAGGAGAACGAGGGGGTCTGTGCATAAGCGTCAGGAACGTAAGATCCGCCCTGCTGTGCGCCGCTCTCTGCGCGAGAGTCAACGAACATTGCGTCGTCAACGACGACCTCGGTTGCATATCTCTTCTGTCCCTGTGCATCCTGCCAAGCTCTGGTCTGGATGCTACCCGTCAGGCAGATCGCGGAGCCCTTACGGAAGAACTTCGTGATAAACTCTGCCGTCTGTCGCCATGCAACGACGTTGATAAAATCGGTTTGCTGTTCGGCGTTCTCGCCGCCTCTCGAAGAGAATCTTCGATTGATCGCAATGCTGAAGTTCGTGACAGAAACGCCCGAAGTTGTTTGCTTGAGCTCGGGGTCCCCCGTCAGTCTTCCTGCCAGCACGACCTTGTTCAAATTCAGATTCGACATTTCAAACCTCCAAAGAAGTAAGATTACTCTGCGTCAGCAGGAGCAGCTTCTTCTACGGCAGCCTCAACGACTTCAGCAGCTTCTGCAGCAGCCTCAGCGGCAGCAGCCTTCGCAGCCTTCTCTGCCTTCTTCTCAGCAGCGTCGTACTCGAGTCTGATAATCATCGAACGCATGATCGTTTCATCAATGTTGAACACACGCTCAAGCTCTGCGGGGAATGCAGGCTCTGTCTTGAAGGTAGCTACTACGTAGTAACCCTCGGGCATATCGTTGATCGGATATGCAAGACGGCGCTTGCCCCACTTTGCCACGTCAACAACCTCGGCATTTGCCTCGATCATCGACAGGAACTTGTTCACAGTTGCGTCGCAGGTTTCGTCACCCTTCGTAACGTCAACGATGAACAGGCACTCGTAAGAATTGATAACCTTTTCCATGTTTTACACCTCCCTATGGACTGAAGACCGCGCGCATCGAACAAAAATTTACGCGCAGTAAGGAGACGGGCGATTGATGTTTTTGCCCGTACCGAATCAGTATTATACCATAGTTTTTAGGGCTTGTCAAGTGTTTTTTCGAATTTTTCTTCAATTGATTTTTTCCTTAAATATATATTGCAAATTTCCGTAAAAACTTTCTCTTGCTTTTTTCTTTTTCTTGAGGTATAATAAAAGCAATCAAAACACAAAGGTGGATTTTATGAATATTCTCATTACGGGTGGAAGTCGCGGTATCGGACGCGCTTGCGTCGAACGATTCGCACGCGACGGACACAAGGTTGCTTTCCTTTATAAATCCAACGACTCAGCGGCGTCCGAGCTTGCAATTGCTACGGGTGCAGCCGCGATTCGCACCGATATTTCAAAGCCAGATGCAGTCAGAGCCGCCATTGCGAAAATTACCGAAGACGTTGGCTCTTTGGACGTTCTTGTCAACAATGCGGGCATTGCAGAATTCAAGCTTTTTAACGATATTTCAGATGAAGATTGGGAGAAAATGCTCTCAACGAACCTTTCGGGTGCGTTTTTTGTCACACGCGAAGTGGCAAAAACAATGATCACTCAAAAAAGCGGTCGGATTGTCAATATCGGCTCCATGTGGGGCAAGGTCGGCGCGTCCTGCGAGGTACACTACTCCGCCGCAAAAGCAGGACTTCGCGGTATGACGATGGCACTTGCCAAGGAGCTTGGTCCGTCGGGCATTACCGTCAATTGTGTCGAGCCCGGAGTCATTGATACCGAGATGAACGCGATGCTCAGCCAAGACGCGCGTGCCGCACTTTGTGACGAAACGCCGCTCTGCCGACTCGGAACACCCGATGAGGTTGCTTCCCTCGTTGCCTTTCTCGCGTCGGACGAGGCAGGCTTTATCACAGGTCAGTGCATTGGCATCGACGGTGGGTTTGCCGTATGAGTCAAGTACTTCCAAAAGAGTATTTTTTACGTCCAGCGACCGAACTTGCGCCTAATCTTTTGGGAAAGTTTTTGTGTCGAAAAATAGAAAACGAGATTTTCAAGCTCCGCATCCTTGAAACCGAGTGTTATTTTGGGGAAGAAGACACTGCGTGCCACGCGCACAAAGGAAAAACAGAACGAACTTCTATTATGTACGAAGCGGGTGGAAACGCTTACGTTTATCTCTGTTACGGGATTCATTATCTGCTAAATATTACAACGGGAGAAGAGGGACATCCCGAAGCAGTTCTCATTCGCGGCATCGAGCATTCAATCGGCCCCGGACGTCTGACCAAGCGACTTTCGATTAACCGTTCGCTCAACCGAATGCCTCTCACCCCCGAAAGCGGACTTTGGATCGAGGACGACGGTGCTCGTCCCGAATTTATCACTGCGCCGCGTGTCGGAATTGATTATGCCAACGAACAAGACCGCCGCCGTTTGTGGCGTTTTATTGTAAAATCATAATCCAACCATCAAGGAAGACAAGGATTTTTGTCTTCCTTTTTGTGTTGGAATGTGATATGTATTGTTTCTGTCGCCGTACAAACAATATTCCCCCACAAACCCGTAGGGGCTGGTGCCCACGACAGCCCGCAACGAAGATATTTACACAAAGATCAAAACGGGTCGTCGAGGGCACGGCAAGCCAGCGAGTTTGCTTCGCAAACATCGGCCGACCCCTACCGAACATAGAGAGAATTCACACATTTGTGCGTTCGGCGCACGAACAATATTTTCCCGAAATCCCCTTGACTTTTCTCTATCTTTCGTGTATAATAATATGTTGTTTATAATTTTATTCTATTTTCATTATATTTTTATTTTATAGGAGCAAGCTATGATCCAATTAACTTCCCACGGTGTCTATCTTGTTGATGGCAAGCCCGTCGACCAAGCACCGATCTCTCCTGAAGAGGCAAGAAAAAACACCATCGCGTCCTCCATTCTCCGTGCCCACAACGTCGGCTCGGACGAAAAGGCGCTGAATATTCGTTTTGATGCACTCGTATCGCACGATATTACCTACGTCGGTATCATTCAGACAGCTCGTGCCAGCGGTTTGAAGGAATTCCCGATTCCTTATGCAATGACCAACTGCCACAACTCGCTCTGTGCCGTCGGCGGTACGATCAACGAGGACGACCACGTATTCGGTCTGTCTGCCGCAAAGAAGTACGGCGGCATCTACGTTCCCGCAAACCAGAGTGTCATTCACTCCTATGCTCGTGAGGAACTGGCAGGCTGTGGCAAGATGATCCTCGGCTCGGACTCGCACACGCGCTACGGTGCGCTCGGTACGATGGGTGTCGGTGAGGGCGGTCCTGAGCTTGTCAAGCAGCTCTTGAAGAACACTTATGATATCAATGCCCCCGAGGTCGTTCTCGTTTATCTTACGGGTGAGCCTCGCCGCGGTATCGGTCCGCACGACGTTGCCATCGCGCTCGTCGGTGCCACCTTCGCTTCGGGCTTTGTCAAAAACAAGGTACTCGAGTTCGTCGGACCCGGTGTCAAGCATCTGCCGATCGACTTCCGTAACGGCATCGACGTTATGACCACCGAAACAACCTGTCTCTCTTCGATTTGGGAAACCGACGAGGTTGTCAAGAAGCACTACGAGGCGCACGGACGTCCCGAGGAATATAAGGAACTCAAGCCAGAGGGCATCGCTTACTACGATGCAATGATCGAAATCGACCTCTCGAAGATGGAGTCGATGATCGCGCTTCCCTTCCACCCCTCGAACGCCTACACCATTCACGAATTTGTCAAGAACGCTGACGAAATTCTTGCCTCGGTCGAAGCTGAAGCAAAGAAGAAATTCGGTAAGTGCAACCTTGATCTTCGTTCAAAGGTCAAGGACGGCAAGGTTCTTGCCGATCAGGGTATCATCGCAGGCTGTGCGGGCGGTATGTTCGACAGCATTGATGAAGCGTCCGCAATTCTCAAGGACCAGAGCACGGGCAACGGCTATTTTTCGCTGTCGGTCTATCCGACGAGCGTTCCCGTATCGCTTGAACTGACGAAGCTCGGTGTAACAGCCGATCTTCTCTCCGCGGGTGCGGTCATCAAGCCCTCGTTCTGCGGTCCCTGCTTCGGTGCGGGTGACGTTCCCGCCAACAACGGACTCTCGCTCCGTCACACGACGAGAAACTTCCCGAACCGTGAAGGCTCCAAGCCCGGTGAAGGTCAGCTCTCGGGCGTCGCTTTGATGGACGCACGCAGTATCGCCGCAACGGCAAGAAACGGCGGTGTCATTACGGCGGCAACCGATATTGACTACGATTACACGCCTCACGAATATCACTTTGACAAATCGGTCTACGCAAAGCGCGTTTACTACGGCTACGGCAAGGCAGATCCCGATGCCGAGCTGATCTTTGGACCGAACATCACCGACTGGCCCACGCAGTATGAGCTCTCCGACAACCTGCTTGTCAAGCTCGCGGCGGTCATTCGTGACCCTGTCACCACCACCGACGAGCTGATCCCCTCGGGTGAAACCTCGTCTTACCGCTCGAACCCCCTGCGCCTTTCCGAGTTTGCACTCTCCCGCCGCGTTCCCGAATACGTTGGACGCTCCAAGGAGATTGCCGCAACCGAAGCCGCAAGAAGAGCAGGCGGCGACGTTTCGGAGCTCCGTGCAGTACTTGCGAAGCTCGGCAACTCCGACACACTTCTGACCAATACGCAGTTCGGTTCTTGCGTTTTTGCAAACAAGCCCGGCGACGGCTCGGCACGTGAGCAGGCAGCTTCCTGTCAGAAGGTACTTGGCGGCTTTGCCAACATCTGCTATGAGTTCGCGACCAAGCGTTACCGTTCCAACTGCATCAACTGGGGAATTCTTCCCTTCACGCTCCCCGAGGGCGCGCCCTTCGAATACGAGGTGGGCGACTACGTCTTCGTTGAGGGAATCCGTGAGAAAATCGAGGCAGGCATCGAAGAGTTCGAGGCAAAGGTCGTGAAGGCAAACGGTTCCGTAGACACAATCACACTCTACGTCAAGGGCTTGACCGAGGATGAAAAGGAAATCATTCTCGACGGCTGTCTGATGAATTACTACAAGGCACACAGCCAAGACTAATCATAATGAGGTACTTACCATGGAAAAGATTAAAATGACAACCCCCCTCGTCGAGATGGACGGCGACGAGATGACAAGAATTCTTTGGCAGATGATCAAGGACGAGCTTCTTCATCCTTTCATCGATCTGAAGACGGAATATTACGATCTCGGTCTTGTCGAGCGTGAAAAGACGAAGGACCAGGTCACGGTCGACAGTGCCGAAGCAACACTGAAGTACGGTGTTGCCGTCAAGTGCGCAACCATTACGCCCACCAAGCAGAGAGTGGAGGAATACAACCTTTCCGAGATGTGGAAGAGCCCCAACGGAACGATTCGTGCGATTCTCGACGGTACCGTCTTCCGTGCGCCCATTCTGATCGATTCGATCAAGCCTGCGGTTCGCAACTGGAAAAAGCCGATCACCATCGCGCGTCACGCATACGGTGACGTTTACAAGGCAACCGAGTACCGCGTGCCCTCGGAAGGCAAGGCAGAGCTCGTATTTACGGGCAAGGACGGCACCGAATTCCGCGAGACGATCTACGATTTCGAATGCGGCGGCGTTCTTCAGGGTCAGTACAACAAGGACACTTCGATCGAGTCCTTCGCGCACTCCTGCTTCCAGTACGCGCTTGACACCAAGCAGGATCTTTGGTTTGCCACCAAGGACACCATCTCCAAGAAATACGACCAGACCTTCAAGCTAACCTTCCAGCGCATTTTCGACGAGTGCTACAAGGAAAAGTTTGACGAGCTTGGTATCGAGTATTTCTACACCCTCATCGACGACGCGGTCGCACGTGTGATCCGCAGTGAGGGCGGCTACATCTGGGCCTGCAAGAACTATGACGGTGACGTCATGAGCGATATGGTATCGACGGCGTTCGGCTCGCTCGCAATGATGACCTCGGTACTTGTTTCCCCCGACGGAAAGTACGAGTATGAAGCAGCACACGGCACGGTTACCCGTCACTACTACCGCTACCTCAAGGGAGAAGACACCTCTACGAACCCCATGGCAACCATCTATGCTTGGTCGGGTGCGCTCCGCAAGAGAGGTGAGCTGGACGGTCTTTCCGACCTCGTTTCGTTTGCCGACAAGCTCGAGGAGGCTTGCATTGACACACTCAACGACGGCATTATGACCAAGGACCTCGTGGGACTTGTCAGCGAAGGCTACACCGCCACCGCCGTCAACTCGATCGGCTTCATCAAGGCAATCCGCGAGCGTTTGGAGAAGAAGTTAGCTTAAGGATAGATAAGGACAAGGACGAGATACGTACCTTTTCTTTCGGGAAAGAAAAGGTACCGAAAAGAAAGCAACACAATTTTATGGATTGTGTTGCTTTTTTCTTTTGTGCAGATTTCGGCTTTCTAAGGAACAAACCTCTTGGACACTACGTACCAAGAGGTTTGGGTTACGATTTTATTTCAATCATCTTTGAAAACATCTGTAGGGACAGGCGATGTTTGCGGAGCAAACTCGCTGGTTTGCCGTGTCCTACGACTGTCCTTGGCAATTCAATTCAACTCAATAAAGACGATCTCAGGCTTGTTGAAAATCCGAGGAATTTTCCCCGATTTTTTGAGTCCCGTGCTGATGACAAGGCGATTTTCGTGCACGCCTGCCGTATATTTTGGAAAAATTCCTTGTCCCGGGGCAAAGACACCGCGACCGAAGACACGCCACTGTCCGCCGTGTGCGTGACCGCTAACGATCAAGTCAATCGGATAGTCTCTGAGATACTTTGCATAATATTCGGGATGATGGCAAAGCAACACACGCGGGGCATCCACCTTGCAAAATTCATCAAGCCACGAAAGATTCGGTACGCGCCCCTC
This sequence comes from Eubacteriales bacterium, assembly GCA_045646945.1. GTDB lineage: Bacteria > Bacillota > Clostridia > Oscillospirales > CAG-272 > HGM12713. The sequence goes on from JAZRLS010000012.1 coordinate 26,933, forward strand.
GTTGATTAGCCCCGAATAGAGTCCCCCAAAAGCGATTCCATCCCGCAACACAAAGGAGTCGCCAAGAAAGGTCACACCCGTTTTCTCGATCTGCTGCAAATCCTTCCCGTCGTATTTCCGTTCCATCACTGCCAATCGCCAACGCAGACTCCAAGAGCGTGTGCCGCCATCCTCGTGATTTCCCGTCGTGTAAAAGCTTGGGGCAATCTCGGATGCACCGCGAAGCATCGCAAGGGCATTTTCGTGCCACACGTTATCCTTGCCGTCCAGACGTTCGAAAATATCGCCCGGCAGTAGGATATAGTCGGGACTTTCCTTGCGAAGCAATGAAAGTGCTTCGTCGGAATTCTGCCCATGCAAATCGGACACGAGCGCAAATTTCAACTTTTTGGAAAAATTCCCTTGCGGGATACAAACCGTCGTTTTTTTCATCGGACATTCTCCTTTTGGTTTCTGCTTTTATTTTATCATATTGCAGCAACGATGTCAAGAAATTGCCGCAAAAAAGGGTTGCGCCGAAGCGCAACCCTTTTTTTGTTGATGTAAGATCAGTTCTCGATTACTTGGTAAGCAGATAGTAATCGAAGCCATCCTCGGTAGCAACTGCGAAGATCTTCTTGTCGTCGTTGTTCGAAGCAACGAAATCAATCTCGTCGTCAAACGTCTTGATCTCCGTTCCGTCCGCTGCGTAGTAGGTGTAGGAACCATCGTCAACGATGACGTAACCGAACTCGGTCAGATCAAAGTCTTTATTGGTTTCCTTCTCTACGTCGTAGGAATAAACGGTCTTCTGTTCGCCATTGCAGAATGCGAGAACGCTATACTTCTCCTCGTCACCTGCCTTGACGAATACCGTGTTGCCAACCGAATCAATTACCTCAGCCTCATTTGCGATCAGGTCGTAAACAAGGGTGAAGGTGAGGTCATAGATTGCTCTGTCGGTTACGATGTAACCGCCAACGATTGCCTCATACTCCTCGGTCACAGCAAACTGAATCTTGCCCTTAGCGTTGATCAGTGCCAAGCCGTAAACGGTGTAAACCTCGTACAGATCATCAGCCACCTTCGTGGGAACACCGTACTGACCGTCAACCATCTTCAGCGACTTCTGAGCCTTAGCGGAGTTGTTCATCAGAACAACATCCTCGTTTTCGCTATTGAAGTCAAGCTGCTTATTTTCAATTCTTGCGATACCTGCAATGTTCTCCCACTTATCGGTGAACTCATTCTCCTCGGGAGTCTTAGTATTGTCATACACGTCATAGTTGGGAGCAAGCCACGTAACAACGTAGTCAAGATCAAGATCCTTCACGTCTCCCTTGGGAGTAACAAGGACGGAAACGAGATCCAACTTTTCGGTATCCTCAATAAAGTCAAATTTCTTAGCATCATCGTTGAGCTCAACAGCATACTGAATCAGAACGTTGCCGTTATTCAGTACGTAAGGATAACCGCCCATATCTTCACCATGCACTGCATAAGAAGGAAGCGTGTAGGTAGCTACGGGAGCAAAGTCCAGATCATAAATAATGAGCGTTTCCTCGTCGAAGGAATAGAAGAATTCGTCGTTGTAATTTTCGAAATTGTCATAGGAAACGTAAGCAGGAACTGCACCCTTTTCGGTGAGAGCACCGGTTGCCTGATCAACGTTGTACATCACAGCGTTGATAATAACGAGCTTTTCGGTAACAACCTTTGCATCACCGATTTCGTACTTTTCGTCCACCGAGGCGATCTCAGCACCGGTTGCGTCGTGGTAGTACTTCATTACCTTGTCGTCACCGTCATCGGTAGCGGTGGTCTTGGTAACAACGTAGATCGGAGCACCGTCTACAAAGGTAACCACATACGCCTTATCCTCGTCGCTGGTCAGCGTGTCGCCAACAACTTCGCCGGCACGGAAGCTGAATACTTTTACCTTCAGTCCGTCCTCAGCATCGGCAAATACTGCAAATTCGGAGTTTGCCTCAACAAGAGTATAGCCGTCCAAATCGGAAAGCTTCTCTGCACTTGTGTAGAGCTTTTCGTTGACGTCGTAGTCATCGTTGTAGATCTTTTTGAGATTCGAAACGGTAGCGCAAGACGCCAGAACCATTGCAACAACGAGCATCATTGCAAAAAGTCCCAAAAGTTTGAGTTTTTTCATAAGATCCTCCACTAAATAAATTTTCAGAGCATTACACTCTTGCCCTTATTATAGCACCGAGGGTTTGTTTTGTCAATGCTTTTATGAAAACTTTTTCAGCATCGATAGCAAATTAGCCAAAAAGCAAGGATAATTTTAGGTGATACTGTCTAAACTATAGCAAAAAAAAATGGCGTTTTCTTCCAAAAAAACGCCATTTTTTGTTTTGAAATGTCGTACCTTCATAGAAAATACTATGACTCCATCTGCTTTCCAAGGAATCCCGCCGCGGTTAGAATAAGCTTGGCTTCAATTTCGCCAAGGCTCGCATCTCTGCGTCGGTCATCTCCCTCTTCAACGAGCGACGCAACGCAACCGACCACGTCACCCTCGCTGACGATGGGCATCGCACAGCTGACAATATGCCCGCTTCGCTCGGACAGCGGAGAGATTTCATTTCCGCCCTCGCGCAAAGTGTACATTCCGCGCCCTTCCATGACCCGTTCAAGCTCGTCGGACAGAGTTCTCTCATTGTATTCCTTGCGGGGAACGCCCGCCGATGCGATCACGGCATCGCGATCGCAAATAATGACCGACAAATGGCAAGTTTTATAAAGCGTTTCGGCATACTGCCCTGCAAAGGACGAAAGCTCCCCGATGGGGGAATATTTTTTAAAAATCACCTCGCCCTCGCGGTCGGTGTAAATCTCCAGCGGATCACCCTCGCGGATTCTCATCGTTCTTCTGATTTCCTTGGGGATCACCACACGTCCAAGATCGTCGATTCTTCTTACAATTCCTGTTGCCTTCATATATTTAACTCCTTGAATCTCTTCAATATCTTAATTTTCTTCAAATTCTTTTTTCTTTTATTTTGTCTTCCATCGCGTCCCTTGGGAGCGAATTCTGCTTCAAGGATATTATTTGTTAAGAGAGCGAAAAATATCCAAAATTTCTTTGGCAAAATTTACTGTTTTTTCGCAATTGCGAAAAACTTTCGAAACGAAAATAAATTTCTTTCGATATCGAAAATAACCTTGAAAAGAGGAAAAATATATTTCCCTTTTTTCCCTTTTTCTATTGACAAAGCAAGGATAGTTTGATACAATGACCATAGCATCTAAAAATTTATTTTTAGATGAAAAAATGATTATTTCAAAGGAACTTGAAGTGATGAGTGAGCCTATGATCTGGAGCTATCTGATCCATCTGAGCACCCACATGTGGGGCGACGGAAGTGAGCCGTCAAGAGAGTGGTATCCTTCCCGCTTCTACAGTGAAAATAACAACGTGGATCTCGCCGTTTGGGACGAGGTCGTTTCTGTGATGGCTGACAGAAAGTACAATATGATGATCGTCGACCTCGGCGACGCCGTGAAGTACGAGTCGCACCCCGAGATCTCCGCCCCCGATGCGTGGGACAAGGATTTTCTCAAAAAGAAGCTCGATGAAATGAGAGCGGTTGGCATTGAACCGATTCCGAAGCTGAATTTCTCCTGCGGACATCACACTTGGCTTAAGCAATACAACCGTATGGTTTCGACTCCGATCTATTATCAGGTCTGCGCCGATCTGATCAAAGAGGTCTGTGAGCTCTTTGACTATCCGCGCCTCTTCCATCTTGGATTTGACGAGGAAGTTCCCTATCAGCCCGGACTGGAAAAGGTGATGATCCGCGGAGAGAAGCTCTGGTGGCACGATCTCTTCTTTATGGCTTCAGAGTGTGAAAAGTACGGCGCGCGTCCTTGGGTTTGGTCGGACTACTACTGGGATTTCCCCGAGGTCTTCAAGAAGAACATGCCAAAATCGATTCTGCAATCGAACTGGTATTATTACCCTCTGATGGATCATCCCGTTGATTCTCGTCCTTATCTGCGTATCCACACCTACGAATATCTTGATGAGCTCGGCTACGACCAAGTACCGACCAGCTCCTCCTGCCACGGTGCTCCGCAGAACAATCACCAGACGGTTGCTTATGCCAAAGACAAGCTAAACCCCGATCTTCTCAAGGGATTTATGGTCGCTCCTTGGTATATGACAACGCCACAGACTCGCTATGCGCTTCTCAACGACGTCGACCGTCTGTACTATGCCCGCAAGGCAATCTATCCTGAAACTCTGTGAGGTACATAATGAGTGAACCGATGATCTGGAGCTATCTGCTCCACTTAAGCACACATATGTGGGACGACGAAAATTCAGGCTCTCGCGGCTACTATCTCCCACCCTCTTACACCCCCGAAAACGGAGTGGATCTTACTACGTGGGACGATACCGTCCGCGCGCTTGGGGAAAGAAAATACAATATGATCATTATCGACCTTGGCGATGCCGTCAAGTACGAAAGTCACCCCGAGATCTGCGCGCCCGATGCGTGGGACAAGGATTTTCTCAAAAAGAAGCTCAACGAAATGCGCGCCCTCGGCATCGAGCCGATTCCGAAGCTGAATTTCTCCGCTTGCCACCACACGTGGCTGAAGGAATACACGAGAATGGTATCCTCTCCGATCTATTACAAGGTCTGTGCAGACCTCATCAAGGAAGTTTGCGAGCTCTTCGACTACCCGCGTCTCTTCCATCTTGGATTTGACGAAGAGATCGAGCTTTTGCAAAGAAATCTTGAAAAGGTGATTGTCCGCGGAGAGAAGCTCTGGTTCCACGATCTCTTCTTCTTTGCCGCTGAATGCGAGAAGCACGGCGCGCGTCCTTGGATTTGGTCGGATTATTTCTGGCATCATCCCGATCAGTTCAAGAAGAATATGTCAAAGTCCATTCTCCAATCCAACTGGTTCTACAACACCTTCCAGGATTGGCCCGAAGGACACCGTTACCGCACGGCAATTGAAACCTACGACGCGCTCGATGCTCTCGGTTACGATCAAGTTCCGACAGGTTCGACCTGGAGCCGTCACAAAAACCTCTATCAAACGGTTGCTTACGCCAAAGACCGCCTGAATCCCGAGCTTCTCAAGGGATTTATGACAGCTCCTTGGATCATGACGACGAGAGAAAATCGATTCCGCCTTTTGGACGACGCCGACCGCCTCTTCGTTGCCCGTGAGAAGCTTTACCCCGAAACTCTTTAAACGATAAAAATAAAGGAAGGTAACAAACGATGAATCACAAATTTATGTGGGCATACCTCATTCACCTGAGCACACATATGTGGCAAGACGAAACTGCCGAGCCGGGTGGCACTTGGTATGCAGGAAAACCTTACGATGAGAACAACAATGTTCACATGGAAACGTGGGATGCGACGATAAAGTATCTTGCCGAGTGCAAATATAACACGGTGCTCATCGACGTCGGTGATGCTGTGAAGTACGAGTCTCACCCCGAGATCTCTGCGCCCGATGCGTGGGACAAGGATTTTCTCAAGAAGAAGCTCGACGAGATGAGAGCCCTCGGTCTCACCCCCATTCCGAAGCTCAATTTCTCCTGCGGCCATATGACTTGGCTCAAGGAATACACGAGAATGATTTCCACACCCACTTACTACAAGGTTTGTGCCGATCTGATTAAGGAAGTCTGCGAACTCTTTGATTCGCCCGAATACTTCCATATCGGATTTGACGAGGAAGTAGCAAGAAAGCAAGGCGGAAGAGAAAAGATCATCATTCGCGGACAAAAGCTTTGGTGGCACGATCTCTTCTATCTGGCAGGAGAGTGCGAAAAGAATGGTGCACGTCCTTGGATGTGGTCTGACTATTTCTGGGAAAGAGGAAACGAGGAAATCTTCTTAAAGAATATGTCCAAGTCGATTCTGCAATCCAACTGGTTCTACCCCTACTTCCAGGAGTGGCCCGAGGATCATCCCAAGCGTTACGGCTTCCGTATCAAGACCTACGAGATCTTTGACGAGATGGGATACGATCAGGTTCCCACCGCATCGACGGTTCTCAACAATTTCAACCCCGTTCAGACCTGTGCATTCTGTAAAGAAAAGCTCAATCCCGAGCATCTTGTAGGAATTATGACTGCTCCGTGGTTTATGACCACCGAGGCAAATAAGCACTCGCTGATGAACGACGTATACCGTCTGTATCTCGGACGCAAGAAATACTACCCCGAAACACTTTGATTTTTAGGAGAAACACTATGAAACACGAGTTTATGTGGGCATATCTCATTCATTTGAGCGCTCATATGTGGGGAGACGATACCTTTGTCACCCCCAGATGGTACTGTGAAAAATATTACAATGAGAATAACAACGTACATATTCCTACTTGGGACGCGATGATGCAGTATCTTGCCGAGTGCAAGTACAACACGGTACTGATCGACGTCGGTGACGCTGTCAAGTACGAATCTCACCCCGAAATCTCCGCACCCGATGCGTGGGATAAGGATTTTCTCAAAAAGAAGCTCGACGAGGCTCGCGCACTTGGTCTGACCCCCATTCCGAAGCTCAATTTCTCCTGCGGTCACCATACATGGCTCAAGCAGTATACCCGCATGGTTTCTTCTCCGATCTACTATCAGGTTTGCGCAGACCTCATCAAGGAGGTTTGCGAGCTCTTCGACTACCCCGAGTATTTCCATATCGGCTTTGACGAGGAAGTCGCAAGAAAGCAAGGCAACGTCGAGAAGATCATCATTCGCGGTGAAAAGCTGTGGTGGAACGACCTCTTCTTCCTTGCAGGCGAATGCGAAAAGCACGGCGCGCGTCCTTGGATGTGGTCCGACTATTTCTGGGAGCCCGGTCACGACAAGATCTTTCTTGAAAGAATGTCCAAGTCGATCCTGCAGTCCAACTGGTTCTATCCCTTCTTCCAAGAATGGCCCGAGGATCATCCCAAGCGTTACGGCTTCCGTATCAAGACCTATGAAATCTTCGACGAGATGGGCTACGATCAGGTTCCCACCTGCTCGTCCTTCCTCAACTCGGTGAACCCCGTTCAGACCTGCGCCTTCTGCAAGGATAAGCTCAATCCCGAGCACCTGCTCGGCATTATGACAGCTCCGTGGTTCAGAACCTACGAGGACAACAAGCTCTCTCTGATGAACGATGCTTACCGTTTGTACTGGGGAAGAAAAAAGCACTACCCCGAAACTCTGTAATCATGCCTTACGGCAAAAAATAAAAACTTTTTTGGAGGACAAAAAAATGAGACACGATATGATGTGGGCATATCTGATCCACCTCTCGACGCACATGTGGAGCGATGCTTCCTACAACGACAGAAATCCGCTTTGGTATGCAGGCAAGTTCAATGAGAACAACAACGTCAATCTCGAGGTTTGGGATGAAACCGTCAAGTTCTTGGCAGAGCGTCAGTACAACACGCTTCTGATCGACCTTGGTGATGCCGTCCAGTACGAAAGCCACCCCGAGATCTCTGCGCCCGACGCTTGGAGTAAGGACTTCCTCAAGAAAAAGCTCGACGAGATGAGAGCGCTTGGCATCACGCCCATTCCGAAGCTTAACTTCTCCTGCGGTCACCACACCTGGCTCAAGCAGTACAATAGAATGGTTTCTTCGCCCATCTACTATCAGGTTTGCGCAGACCTCATTAAGGAAGTTTGCGAGCTGTTTGATTATCCTAAGTACTTCCACATCGGCTTCGACGAGGAAGTAGAGAGAAAGCAGCAGGACGTTGAAAAGGTTGTTTGCCGCGGTCAGAAGCTCTGGTTCCACGATCTGTTCTTTATCGCAGGCGAGTGTGAGAAGTACGGTGCCCGTCCTTGGATCTGGTCCGACTACTTCTGGGAGCCCGAGAACGAAAAGTACTTCCTCGAGCATATGTCCAAGTCGATCCTCCAGTCCAACTGGTACTACGATCACTTTATGGACTTCCCGGACAACCATCCCAAGCGTTACGGCTTCCGCATCAAGACCTACGAGATCTTCGATGAAATGGGCTACGATCAGGTTCCCACCGCATCGGGCTGGCAGAAAACCGTCAACCTGCACCACACCTGCGCGTACTGTAAGGATAAGCTGGACAACGAGCGTCTGCTTGGTATTATGGCTGCTCCGTGGGTCTTCACCACCGAAACCGACAAATACCGCCTCTTCGATGATGCTCACCGTCTGTACATCGGACGTAAGACCTACTTCCCCGAAACCTTGAAGTAATTCGGAGGAAACACGCAATGGCAAATGAAATGATCTGGGCGTCACTGGTGCATCTGAGCCGCCATATGTGGTCGGATGAATCCTGCGAGCCGCTCTGGTATCTCGATCCTCCGTACAATCCCTGCAATGAGATCGATCTCGACTGCTGGGATCAGTACATGAAATTTACGGCTGAAAAGCAGTTCAACACGGTGGTCATCGACCTCGGAGATGCTGTCAAGTACGAATCTCACCCCGAAATCTCTGCTCCCGATGCGTGGGACAAGGATTTTCTCAAGAAGAAGCTCGACGAGCTCCGCGCACTCGGCATCATGCCCATTCCGAAGCTCAATTTCTCCTGCGGTCATATGACCTGGATGAAGATGTACAACCGTATGGTTTCCTCGCCCGCGTACTATCAGTTCTGCGCCGATCTGATCAAAGAGGTTTGCGAGCTTTTCGGTTACCCCAAGCTCTTCCACATTGGATTTGACGAAGAAGTTGCGAGAAAGCAGCCCTACGAAAAGGCGGTCGTCCGCGGTGAGAAGCTTTGGTGGAACGATCTCTTCTTCATCTGCCGTGAGTGTGAAAAGCACGGCGCAAGACCGTGGATGTGGAGTGACTATTTTTGGGAGCCCGAGAACGAGCAGATCTTCCTCAAAAACATGTCCAAAACGATTTTGCAGTCCAACTGGTACTACGACCGCTTTCAGGAATGGCCCGACAACCATCCGAAACGCTACGGCTTCCGTATCAAGACCTATGAGATCTTTGATGAAATGGGCTACGATCAGGTTCCGACCAGCTCGACTTGGCAGTACAAGCTCAACTCTGAGCAGACGGTTGCCTTCTGTAAGGATCGCTTAAATCCCGAGCATCTCAAGGGCTTTATGACGGCGGCTTGGAAGTACACCGACGAGGGAGATCTCTATTCGCTGATGAATGATGCACAGCGTCTCTATCTTGGAAGAAAGAAACATTACCCCGAAACCTTAAAATAATCAAAATTCAGGAGAATTCAAAATGAAACACGATATGTTATGGTGTGCGTTCGTCTATCTCAGTGATCATATGTGGGATGACGCTTCCACCGCTCCCCGCGGCTGGTATCTGAAGCCGAGCTATAATGAAAACAACTCGACCGAAATCGAAGCTTGGGACGATTACATGAAGTTCCTTGCCGAGTGCAAATACAATTCGGCAATCATCGACCTCGGCGACGCGATCAAGTACGAATCTCACCCCGAGATTTCGGCACCCAACGCTTGGACCAAAGATTTTATGAAGAAGAAACTCGACGAGATGAGAGCCCTCGGCATTATGCCGATCCCGAAGCTCAACTTCTCCTGCGGTCACATGACCTGGATGAAGCAGTATAACCGTATGGTTTCCTCGCCCGCGTACTATCAGTTCTGCGCCGATATCATCAAGGAAGTCTGCGAGCTCTTCGACTACCCCGAATATTTCCATATCGGATTTGACGAGGAAGTCGAAAGAAAGCAGGTGACCTTCGAAAAGGTCATTGTCAGAGCGCGCGACCTTTGGTGGCACGATTTCTTCTACATCGCAGGCGAGTGCGAAAAGCACGGCGCAAGACCGATGTGCTGGGCAGACTATATGTGGGAAAGAGGACAGGAACAGCTGTATCTTGACAGAATGTCGAAGTCGGTCGTTCAAATGAACTGGTTCTATCAGAACTTCCAGGAGTACCCCGAAACGCATCCGAAGCGTTACGACTTCCGTATCAAGTCCTACGAGCTTCTCAACGAGCGCGGATTTGATCAGATTCCCACCTGCTCCTCGTATCAGTGTCAGGTCAACGCATACCAGACGGTTGCCTTCTGCAAAGAGAAGCTGGATCCTACCCTTCTCAAGGGATTTTTGACGGCGGCTTGGTCGAGAACCACCGAGGCAGATCAGTACTTCTTCAAGAACGACGCACACCGCTTGTATCTTGCAAGAAAAGAGCTCTACCCCGAAACCCTCAAGTAAACAAAAAATTGCCCTTGCGTCAAGCGACGCAAGGGCTTTTTGTTATGCTACCGTTTGCTCCTCCGTGCGGTACTTTTCGGACTGCAATCGGAACATTTCGGCGTACTTTCCATCCTTGGCAAGAAGCTCTTCGTGACTTCCCACCTCGACGACTCGTCCCGTATCGAACATATAAATTCGATCGGCAATGCGCGTCGTCGACAGACGGTGCGAAATAAAGACCACCGTTTTATCCTCGGTATGGTGCAGAATCGACTGATTGAGATGATACTCCGCCATCGGGTCGAGCGCGCTCGACGGCTCATCCATAATCATAATGGGGGTATCCTGCGCAAATACGCGGGCAATTGCCACCTTTTGCGACTCTCCGCCCGAAAGATTGACACCCGCATCGTCAAACTGACGCGTCAGCGGTGTCTGAATACCGTGGGAGAGCGTACCGAGCTTTTCGGAAAAATCGGCTTTTTCCAAGGACGAGAGCACTCTTTCGCGGTCGCGGTTCTCGTCGTATTCGCCACCCACCACGTTCTCTGCCACCGTCGCGGCAAAGATCTGAAAATCCTGAAAGACCGTACCGATCTTTTGACGGTACGCGTCGGGATCATAAGTGCGGATATCCACACCGTTATAGAGAATTTGTCCCTCGGTCGGATCGTACAGACGCATCATCAGCTTGATGAGCGTGGTCTTGCCCGCGCCGTTATAGCCGACGATGGCAATTTTGTCGCCTGCGCGGATGGTGAGATTGACTCCTTTGAGCGCATCGGTCAGCTTTTCCTCGGACGGCTTGTCACGGAAACGATATTTTGCGTGTGACGAGAATTCGTATGAAAAGCTGACGTTTCGGAATTCGAGCGTTTCAAATTCGGGAATTTCGGTGACCTCCCCGAAGATCGTCGGCTCGGTGCGCAAAAATTCACGGTATTTTTCAATATAAAGCGAATGCTCTGCGTATTTTGCAAAGTTTCCGAGCAAACTACTGAGCGATCCTCGCATCTGCAAAATGACCGTAATTGCCGCCACAAAGCCGCCAATCGCAATCTCGCCGACGGCAAGCAACCCCATCATATAAAGAATGATGAGGAATCGTGTGATGGTTGCCACCATCTCCCAGCCAACGCCCCAGAAAAGAAAATACTTTTTGCCGTATTTGACTGCCAGCGAGATGTGCTCTTCGGCAGTTTTATCGTACTCCTTCATCAGAAGATCGTGTGCGTGGCTGACACGGATTTCCTTGGCATAATCGGACAGGTGGTAGACGCGGTTGAGGTATCCTTGCTTGCGCCAGATGGGATTTCCCTCCTTGCGGTGTGCAAAGTTCACCTTGTTGCTCATAAAGGAACATACGATACTGAAAATTGAGGAAACAAATACAATGAGTGCCGCCGTCGGCTTGATCGTAAGGATCAAGCCAAGTGTGGTAGCAAATCCAACGAGGCACTGCACGAAATAACGCACCGTTCCCGTCACCTGAATGGCGCGGCGATCCGATTCGTTCATTGCCCAGACGAAATCGTTATAGAATTCGGGGTCATCAAAGTAGGCAATATCGAGTGAGCGCGCCTTGACAAAGAGTTCCTCGTGCATTCTCAGGTGCAATTTTTTCTGCAAAAGTGAGGAGTACGCCTTATAAAACCACGAATCGTATGTCCAAACAACCACGTGAAATAACATAATCCAAAGCGTAATTTTGAGCGCAAAGGCAAAATCTCCGCCCTCGCTGACCGTGTTGAGGAGGTGGAAGGTATAGATTGCCGTCACCGATTCTCTGGCACCGTGAATCAGTCCGTGGAAGATCATTGCAAAGAAATAAGACGGTGCGTATTTGGCAACCCTGCCGATCATAAACAAATTGTTTCCGATGATGGTGGAAAGGGGTTGCTTGGGTCTTTGGTTTTGATTACTCACAGTCGCTCACCTCGCTTCCCAAATAATTTTCGGCTTGACGTGTAAACATCTCAGCGTATTTGCCGCCCTTCGCGAGAAGCTCCTCGTGCGTTCCGACCTCTGAAATTTTGCCTTCGTCCATCAGAATCACGCGGTCGGCAAGCACTGCCGAGGAAAGTCTGTGCGAAATAAAGATCACGCTTCTGCCCTCGGTCGCTCGCATCATATTTTCAAACATTGTATATTCCGCGACGGGATCGAGCGCGCTCGAGGGCTCGTCGAGAATCACGAACGGCGTTCGTTCGGCAAACACGCGGGCAAGCGACAGCTTTTGCGACTCTCCCACCGAAAGGTTGGCTCCCTCGTCGTCAAACTCACGTGTCAGAATCGTATCCAGCCCCTTCGGCATCTTCATCACACGATCGTACGCGCCGCTCTCCTTGAGTGCTTCGATAACGAGCTCGTCGTCGCCTTCTCTCGGTTCGCGAAGCAACACGTTTTCACGTACGCTCATCGAAAAGAGCTTGAAGTCCTGAAACACCGTACCGAAGAGGTCGCGGTAGGAATCGAGCGTCATTTCCTTGATATTAACACCGTCGAGAAGAATTTCTCCCTCCTTGGGGTCGTACAGACGAAGCAAAAGCTTCACAAGCGTTGTTTTGCCCGATCCGTTGCTTCCTACGAGTGCTAGACGCTCTCCCTTTTTCAGCGTAAAGCTGATATCCTCGAGCGTATCCTTCTCTGCTCCGTCGTAGCGGAAGCTCAGGTGCTCGACACGGAGCTCGCCGCCGTCCTCGCTTGCCGTACGCTCGCCGCCGACGATCTTCGGCTCGTAATCGAGAAAATAGCGCACGTCTTCGAGAAAGAGCGCGTGCTCGTGGAACTGCGTCAACGTATCGACGATGTAATTGAGGCTATACGATACCGTAGCGATCGAGCCGATCACGACGATACAGTCGCCCACGCTCATTCCGCCATTGGCAGGTCCTAAGCACATCGCACTCCAAACGGCATACAGCGTTGCGCCGAACACCGTCAGCACGTCAAGTCCGATATGTCTTATGGTAGAGAGTGCCGTCATCTTCCAACCATACTTATGGGTCAGTTCGCGGAAGGTACGGTAGCTGGCACGAAGATCGCGCAGCATCAAGCGGTACATTCCGCCGATGCGCATTTCCTTGGCGTATTCGCCGAGATAAAAGGTTCTCTGCACGTACCAGACGCGGCGTTCGGTCGATTTTCTTGCTACCGACCAATCGTGAGAAATCTTGCTCTCCTTCTTTTTGAGAAAGCCGAGCAACAGCGGAAAGAGCGCAAATACCATCAGCCACGGATCAATGAAAAAAAGCAAAAACGAGTTTGCCGAGGTGGTGATGATGTGTCCAAGAAGCGTATCGAGCGTATCCAGCACCTGAGAGATTCGATAGTTCGCCTCATCCATCGCGCGGACGTACTTGTCGTAAAACGAAGGATTTTCATAGCACGCCAGCTCGACCTCGGACGCTTTCTCGAAAACCTGCTTCTGAATCCGCATTGCGATCTTCTCCCGCATTTTCGGAGAAATCACGTGCCAGAACCAGTCGATGGCAAGGTAGGCAAGCACACTGACCGACATAAAGATCGCCACGTAAAGGACGAGTCCCGTCAGCTCCTGCCCTGCCTCGACGGCATTGACGATCTCACGAAGCAGATACGCCCCCGTAAAGAACTCGAGCAGTCCGTAAACCACCGTTGTGCCGAGATACGCGATGAGATAGCTCGGCGAAGCTTTTCCGATCTCACGAATCGCAAACAGATTATTCTGCCAAGTTCGCTTCAGGGATACCTTTTTCTCTTTTTTCTTTTTGTCTTTTTTATCTTTTGTTTGTTTCAACAATATCCCTCCTTAAAACCAAACGTTCGATTAATTTCATTATAACACATCGATTTCCGAAAGTCAATCAATCGTTGGTTGATATCCTCTCCATTTAAAAACACCGCAGAGAGCAATTTCTCTGCGGTGTTTTTCTTCTTATTTTACTTACACGGTATGAATTCCGAGTGCTTTATCTGCGTGCTCGGCATCAATACCGTATTTTTTTGCTTTGCGGTACTCAAAGAACTTCAGTGCCACCTGCTCGAAGAGCGCATAGGAGAGAACGTCCTCTTCCTGCTCAAGGTAGGGGCGAATCTTCTCACGAAGCGTGTCAAGCTCGGGCGCAAGTGCATCGGCAGGACGCTCGGTAATACGCTCTGCGTCACCAATGATCTTCTTTGCGAAGTTGTCATCGATTGCTACGGGTGTCTTACCGTACTGCCCCTGAACGAGTCCCTTGAATTCCTTCGTTACCATTTTATAGCGTTCGCCGCCGATGACGTTGAACACTGCCTGTGTTCCAACGATCTGCGAGGAGGGCGTAACGAGCGGTGCGTAACCCGAATCGGCACGAACTCTCGGTACTTCCTCGAGCACGTCGATCAGCTTATCCGACTTTCCTGCCTGCTTGAGCTGAGAAACGAGGTTGGAGAGCATTCCTCCCGGCACCTGATAGATCAGCGCGTTGACGTCGACCTTGAGCATCTTGGGGTCAAGCTGTCCCGATGCCAGATATTTCTCGCGGATCGGTGCGAAATACTTGGTGATCTCGTCGAGCTTCGCAAGATCAATACCCGTGTCGTGCTCGGTACCCGCAAGCGTTGCGACGAGCGACTCGGTGGGCGGCTGAGAGGTACCCATTGCCATCGGAGAGATCGCGGTATCTACCACGTCAACGCCTGCCTCGATTGCCTTCAGCAGCGTCATCGAAGCAAGACCCGAAGTGTAGTGGGTATGGAGCTGAATCGGAACCTTCACGGTCTCCTTGAGTGCCTTCACAAGCTCATACGCGTCGTAAGGCTTGAGCAGACCCGACATATCCTTGATACAGATCGAGTGTGCACCCATATTTTCAAGCGTTTTTGCGTAGCTGGTAAAATATTCGGTGGTGTAAATCTTGTTTTCAGGGTCGGTCGTGTAGCAGATTGCCGCCTGCACGTGTCCGCCCTCCTTGATGGTTGCCTTAATAGCGGTTTCCAGGTTTCTGGGATCGTTCAGCGCATCGAAAATTCTGAGAATATCGATACCGTTGGCAATCGATTTCTGCACAAAATATTCCACCACGTCGTCCGAATAGTGGCGATAGCCGAGAATGTTCTGTCCGCGGAAGAGCATCTGAAGCTTTGTATTCTTGACCTCGGCACGGATCTTGCGGAGTCTTTCCCACGGATCCTCGTTGAGGAAGCGCAAGCAGGAGTCAAAGGTTGCTCCGCCCCACGCCTCGAGCGAATGGTACCCGATTCCGTCCAGCTTCGAAAGAATCGGAAGCATATCTTCGGTGGTCATTCTCGTTGCGATCAGCGACTGATGCGAGTCGCGGAGAACGGTTTCTGTAATCTTTACCATTTGTAAATTCCTCCTAAATCATTACCAGACCCAAGACAGGAAGACACCTGCCGCCACGGCAGAGCCAATCACGCCCGCCACGTTGGGTCCCATTGCGTGCATCAGAAGGAAGTTTGAGGGATCCTCCTCCTGACCCACCTTTTGCGATACACGCGCCGCCATCGGAACCGCAGATACGCCTGCCGAACCAATGAGCGGGTTGATCTTACCGCCCGACAGCCAGTTCATCACCTTTGCGGTAATCAGTCCGCCGCAGGTCGAGATACAGAATGCAACCAAACCAAGCGCGATGATAAGCAGCGTCTGTACGCGCAGGAAATTCTCCGCACTTGCCGTCGCGCCAACCGTAATACCGAGGAAGATGGTAACGATGTTCATCAACTCATTCTGTGCCGTCTTGGAGAGACGGTCGGTCACACCGCAAACGTTCAGCAAGTTACCGAACATCAGACAGCCGACCAACGGTACGGCATCGGGAATAATCATTCCAACGACAAAGGTTACAACGATCGGGAAGAGAATCTTCTCGGTCTTGGATACCTGACGGAGCGCGCTCATTTTGATCTGACGCTCCTTCTTGGTGGTAAGTAATTTCATAAAGGGCGGCTGAATCATCGGAATCAGTGCCATGTAGCTGTACGCGGCAATCGCAATTGCACCGAGCAATGCGGGTGCAAGTGTTTTAGTAACGAGAATTGCCGTCGGTCCGTCCGCGCCTCCGATAATACCGATCGAGGCAGCCTCCTGCGGCGTAAAGAAGCCCGACAGAAGCGCGCCCGAGAAGGCAACGAAGACACCGAGCTGTGCGCCCGCGCCAATGAGCAAGCTCTTGGGGTTCGAGATCAGCGGAGAAAAATCGGTCATCGCGCCAATTCCCATAAAGATCAAACAGGGGTAAATACCGAGTTTGACACCCATATACAGAAGGTCCAAAAGTCCGCCGTCATGAAGCACTTGTGAGTAGCTGATCTCTTCGGCAATAAACAGATCCAGATGGAACATATTTGCACCGGGGAGATTGGTCAGAAGCATTCCGATGGCGATCGGAAGCAGCAAGAGCGGCTCAAATTTTTTCACGATTGCCAGATACACGAGAACAAAGGCAATCAGGAACATAATGGCAGTCTGCCACCAGGTCTCATTGGCAAACAGTCGGGCAACGCCTGTGGTTTCTAAGAAGTTTTTTAAGCTTTCCAGCATTTCCTACCGTTTTCCTTTCGATAAAATTCAAAGCTTGATTCGTCGGGAAAATCAGTTGAGAGTTACGAGCACCGCATCGGTCTCAACGGTTGCGCCCTGAGCAACCTCAACGCTTGCCACCGTTCCGTCCTGAGGAGCGCAGATGTCGTTTTCCATCTTCATTGCCTCAAGCACAACGAGAACGTCGCCCTTCTTGACTGCGGCGCCAACCTTTGCGTTAACCTTCATAATGTTACCGGGCATCGGTGCCTTGACCGAAACTGCGCCTGCCGCACCGGCGGGTGCTGCTACGGGAGCGGGGGCTGCTGCGGGAGCGGGCGCTGCGACGGGAGCGGGGGCTGCATATACGGGAGCCGCGACGGGCGCACCGCCAGCTACCTCTTCCACGCTAACTACGTAAGTGACGCCATTGACAGTAATATTATAAGTTTTCATTGTGATTACCTAACCTTTCAAAATAATTTTATTTGTTTTTTATCTTTTCGAATTCCAAGAGCGTCTTCCCGATGCTCTGCGGAAGGAGACGACGCGGAATGCTCCGCTCTCGCCCTCTGCCTCACGGTAGGCAGAAACTGCCGCCGTCAGTACGGCAACCAATTCTTTTTCTTTATCCTCTCGGTATGCCTCAAGTCCTGCCGCGATCACCGCTTGCAGTACGTCGTCGGTACTTCCCGTCGGTGCGTGAGCGACCTTCGATTTCTTTTCTTCTTTTTTCGGCTTTGCTTCCTTCGGCGTTTTTCCTGCAAAGATCACCTTAAAGATGGCAAGAACCAACCAAAGAATGGCAAGAACCGCAAAAATCATCAGCATTCCGATGAGCGTCATCTTTCCTGCATACGCCCAGCGTTCCGGAGAAAACGCACCGCCGAGCTCTGCCGATAATGCCATCATCATATTCATTCAAATCCTCCCATCAGAGCGGCAATGCCGTATGCTTTCTCGTGGGAACACCCTCTGCCTTGGCAGAAAGCATGGCGAGCGACGCGCAGATTCTCTGGCGAAGCTCGGAGGGATCGATCAGGTCGTCGATCTCGCCTGCGTCACACGCAACTGCCGCCGACGCGCACTTCTCTTTCCACTCGCTCTCCAGCTCTTCGCGGGAAACCTCGCCGACGCGATCGTTCCATACGAAGGCAACCGAAGCCTCGGGAGAAAGCACGCTGATACATGCCGTGGGAAGTGCAAATGCGAGATCCGCACCGACCGACTTCGAGCCGAGCAGCGTGAATGCCGTGCCGTATGCCTTACCAAGCACCACACTCACCTTAGCACATTCCGAAGAAGTGTACGCCATTGCAAGACGGGCAAGCTCCGACGCGTACGCCGCGTTCTCCGCCTCGTTCGACGCGTCAAGTCCCTCGCTGTCTACAAGCGTCAGCACGGGAATCGAGAAAGCGTCGCAGAAGCTCAGAAGCTTGGTTGCGGCTCTTGCCGCCTTAATATCGAGAATTCCCTTCTTTTTGGGATCACACGCAATCACACCTGCCGTGACACCGCCAAAGGACGCAAACCCAAAGCGAGCGTTCTCGGCGTAGTCGCGATACAGTGCCGTAAAGCTACCGCCGTCCGAAAGATCGGAAAGAAGCGTATCTACGTCATAGTCGGAAGCCACCGAAACCTTGCGATTGAGATCGTCCGCAACGGCACAGCAAGCCATGTCGGCATTGTTTTGAGGAAGAACGGTGAGAAGCTCTTTGACAAAACCAAACGCTTCTGCTTCACTCTCGACTTCCTTTGCCGAAAGTCCCTGCACTGCCGCGCTGTCTGCCTTACCGACGGTAAAGGGAGCGCTCACGAAGAACTCGGATTTCTCCTTGATCGTTACCACAAAATCAAACATCGAAGCCGCCACTGCCGCCGCACCGCCGCAAACGCCGTCAATCACAGCGATCTGAGGAACGATACCCGATGCGTCCGAAATATTTTTCATCAGCGAGCCATACGCCGCCAGTGCCGTCGCTCCGTCGTAAACCGATGCGCCCGCACTGTCAAACACGCCGATGACCGGTGCGCCGTTCTTCACGGCAAGCGCATAGAGCGAAGCGATCTTCTTTGCCTGACGCTCACCGAACACGCCCTTGGTGCGTCCGCTGTCCTGAAGGAACGCAAACGCGAGCGCGCCGCCCACGGCACCGTAGCCGCACACCACACCCGCAAGGTCGGTTTCGGCATCGGAGCGTTTGAGATAGGCACCAAGCTCTACAAACGTACCCGCATCAAACAGCGACTCCAAACGAGCCTTTGATACGCCGTACGATTTTTCGTCAAATTGTACCATAAAAATGCCTCCGTTCGTTGCTTTCGGGAATTTTTCATCTCTGATTGGTGAATTATTGATCAATAAATCATTCTCCCCGATTTTACCATTATTTTATCATATTCGGTTGTTTTTTTCAAGGAAAGCAAAAAATTTGTTTTGTTAATTTTATATGAACGAAGAAGAGTTTTTACAAAAATCTTGTCTATTGCTCATATCTTCCCCCAACCCCTCATAAATATGTATTACCAGAGCATCACGAAGGAAAGGACACAATACGTATGAGTTACCGCACAAACAAAAATCACAGAAAAAAAGCAATTTCCACCGAAGAGGGGCCTTCTCTGACCGGAATTTTTCAAAGTGCCGCCATCGGCGTCGGTGTCTCCTTGCTTTGCGCCGCGCTCCTGCTTCTGATCGGAGCGTTGATTTGTCACCGTTCGCAAGACCCCAACCAAATGACTCTGCCGCTGGGACTTTCGGTGCTGTACCTCTCTGCTCTGCTCGGCGGAATCGTCACCGTACGCCATCGCGGCAGCTCGGCACTTCTGTGCGGTTCGATCTGCGGCGTTCTTTTACTCATCTTGTTTTGGATCATTTCGATCTTTTTCAAAGGGACCGATGTCTTTTCGCTTCCTCTTTCACTCTTGCTTCGCTCCCTGACCGCCTTGTTCTCGATTCTCGGTGCTTATCTTGGTCTTCGGCGGACGGGAAAGCGTCTGCATCGCAAAAAATAGCAGGAGCAAGAAATTCTTGCTCCTGCTATTTTTTGTCAAGCGCATTTTTCTTCCCTCCATTTGTTTTATTCAAAAATTTTCTTTTTTTGTCCAAAAAGACCGCGAATTTTCTCACTTTTTTGGAAAATTTGCAAAAATCTCTTGAATATTTCTTCATTTTATGATATATTTATATCATCTTATAGACTTATTTAGGAGGTCTTATGTCAAATTCAAAGAAAATTTTGCTTTTGATCGCGGCTCTGGTCATTGTCGTTCTGCTTGTTGTGGCAGGCGTTACCGACGCGGCAAACGGCACCGTTGCTTGTCCTGATTGTGACGGAACGGTCCTCGACTGCGAAACCTGCGGCGGTGAAGCCGAGGTTCGCGGAACACTTTGGGCGCTTCTGCCTCCCGTCATCGCCATTGGCTTGGCACTGATCACCAAAGAGGTATACAGTTCGCTCTTTATCGGTATCCTCTCGGGTGCTCTGCTTTACTCCGACTTTTCCTTTACGGGAACGCTGGACGGCATCATCAACGACGGTCTGATTTCCGCCGTTGCCGACAGTGCGGGCATCTTCATCTTCCTCGTTGAGCTCGGCATCATCGTTGCTCTGATCAACAAGGCAGGCGGATCTGCCGCGTTCGGAAACTGGGCAAAGACGCACATTAAGTCGAGAACGGGTGCGATGCTCGCGACCTTCCTCTTGGGCGTTCTGATCTTCGTCGACGATTACTTCAACTGTCTGACGGTCGGCTCTGTTATGCGCCCCGTGACCGACAGCAAGCGCATTTCCCGCGCAAAGCTCTCGTACCTCATCGACGCGACTGCCGCTCCCGTTTGTATGATCGCTCCGATCTCGAGCTGGGCTGCCGCTGTTTCGGGTTATGCTCCCGAAGGTCAGGGGCTTTCGCTCTTTATCAAGGCAATTCCCTACAACTTCTATTCGATCCTCACTCTCGTCTTTGTCGTTGCGATCTCGATTATGGCATTTGACTACGGCTCCATGAAGCTTCACGAGCAAAACGCCATCGAGAATGGTGACCTTTACACCTGCGGTGAAAAGAACGAATCGGTCGAGGTTACTCCTTCGACGAAGGGTCGCGTGATCGACCTCGTACTCCCCGTCATCTTCCTGATCGTTGCCTGCGTCTTCGCACTCGTTTACGTTGGCGGTCTCTTCGACGGTGCTAACTTTATTGATGCGTTCGCAAACACCGACGCAACGGTTGGTCTGCCTTGGGGCGGTCTGCTCTCCCTCGTTGCCATTATCATTTACATGATGTTCCGCCGTGTCATCAACTTCAAGGAATCGATGGACTGCATTCCTCAGGGATTTATCGCGATGGTTCCCGCAATTCTCATTCTCACCTTTGCCACCGCGCTCAAGAATATGACCACCATCCTCGGTGCAAAGTATTTCGTAGCAGATCTGATGAGCGGACAGGCTGCCGCACTCGGCTCCTTGCTTCCCGCGATCATCTTCCTGGTTGCTTGCGTTTTGGCATTTTCTACCGGAACATCTTGGGGTACGTTCGGTATTCTCATTCCGATCGTTATTGCAATCTTCCCCGAGGGAAGCGAGCTTCTCATCATCGGAATGTCCGCGTGCCTTGCCGGTGCGGTCTGCGGTGACCACTGCTCCCCCATTTCCGACACAACCATTATGTCGTCGGCAGGCGGTCAGTGCAACCACCTCAACCACGTTTCGACGCAGATGCCCTACGCCATCACGGTTGCGGCAATCTCCTTCGTCATGTTTGTTATCTCGGGCTTTGTGCAGAACATCTGGATCTGCCTGCCCCTCGGTATCGTACTGACGGTTGCTACGCTGTTTGTCATCAAGGCAATCACGAACAAGAAACCCAAAAAGGCTTAAAAAACACCAAGAGCCGTTCTCAAACGAGAACGGCTCTTCTTTTTTGGTTGTTTATTTCAACTCTTTTAACACCTCGGTGATCAGAAGAAAGAAACGTTCAAAGGAGGCTACGTTTAAGCGTTCGTCGGGTGAATGGAGATTTTCGATCACGGGTCCGCAGGAAAGCAAATCCATCCTTGGAATTGCCTGCTTGATGACACCGCACTCAAGTCCCGCATGAATCGATTCGATGCGAAGCTCACGCGCAAACAGACGACGGAATACCGACGCGTAGGTTGTCTGAAGCTCGGAATACTCCGCAACCTCCCAACCGGGGTAGCGTCCGTGGTGGCGAACCTCTCCGCCAAGACGTGCGGCGTATTCTTCGAGTTCTGCGAGCGATGCATCGACCTGAGAATCCTTGGCAGAACGCGAGGCAAAGGTAACTCTCACGCGCTCCCCCTCAGTGCAAACCACCCCGAGATTGCGGGAAAACTGTACCAGATCGGGCAACAGTGGCTCCCAGGCAAACACGCCGTTCGGAACGGTAGAAAGCAGATGCACGAGCTTTTTGGAGGTTTCTGCGTCAAAGCAAGTGTCGTCCGTCTCGCAAGGCATCAAAGAAACTTCTGCTTTCTCATCGTCCGCACAAAGCTCGGCACGGATTTCTTGCCATACGGCGTTGATCGTTGCCTTAGCACGATCCAAATCGGCGACGAAGAGCACCGCCTCCGACTCGCGGGGAATCGCGTTATCCTTCGAGCCGCCGTCAATGCTTGCCACGAGCAGTTTCTGTTCGTCTGCCACCGCCGCCAGCAGGCGACCGAGGAGGCAGTTCGCGTTGGCTCTGCCTCTATGAATATCCTCTCCCGAATGTCCTCCCATCAGACCGCGAATCGAAAGTCGAGCGCACGGAAGCTCCGAGGTTTTCTTGCCGCGCAAGGTCAGGTCGGTACGCGCACCGCCCGAGCTGCCGACGATAATTCCCGTATCGTCCGCGCCGTCCATATTGATCATTCGTCTTGCCGAAACGTTGCGATAGTCAAAAGCGATGGCACCGTCAAGTCCGACTTCCTCACTCGTCGTAAACAGACATTCGATCGGCGGGTGCTCCTCTCCGTCGAGAATGGCGAGCATCATTGCCACCGCAACGCCGTTGTCCGCGCCGAGCGTCGTACCGCGCGCATGAATCCAACCGTCCTCCTCATAGAGCGCGAGCGGATCTTTCGAAAAATCGTGTTCGATGCCTGCGTTTTTCTCGCAGACCATATCGGTATGTCCCTGCAAGAGTACGGGCGCGATGCCCTCTCTTCCCTCGGTGGCAGGCGCGCTGATCAGTACGTTATTCCACGCATCGCGTACGTAGGAAAATCCCTTTTCTTTTGCAAAAGCGACAAGATATTCGGCAATTTTTTCTTCTTCTCCCGAGGCGCGCGGAATAGCGGAAATCTCTTCAAAATACCGCAAAAGCTTTGGATAGGCAAATTCTTTGATCATACATCCTCCTAAAAAACAGCGAGAAGATTGGCTTTTTTAAGCCAATCTTCTTTGAATTCATCGTTTGATCTGCGAAAGGTCGATCACACCGTCGGGCAAACGGTCAAGATACTGTAAAATCTTTCCCGTACCGAGTGCCACGCACTTGATGGGATCCTTGGCAACACGCGTCTTGATCTCAATGACGTCCGCCATCAGGCGATCCAATCCGTAGAGAAGGCTGCCTCCGCCCGTCAGCACAATTCCGTTTTTGAGCACGTCGCCCACAAGCTCGGGCGGCGTTTTTTCAATCACCGAGCAAACCGCGTCAAAGATGGCGGAAATCGGCTCCATCATCGCTTCGAGCATCTCCTTGGAGGAAAGCTCCACGACCTTTGGGAGTCCCTGCACCAGACACCGTCCCTTGACCTCCATCGTCTTTGCCGTTCCGTGCTCATAGACGGCACCGATACGCATTTTGATCTGCTCGGCAGTCCGCTCACCAATCGCGATATTGTATTTTCTGCGTACGTAACGCATAATTGCTTCGTCAAATTTGTCGCCCGCAATCTTCAGCGATTTCGAAACGACGATACCGCCCAGCGAGATCACGGCAACGTCGGTCGTACCGCCGCCGATGTCGACAATCATATGTCCTGTGGGACTGAAAATATCGAGTCCCGCCCCCAGTGCCGCCGCCACGGGCTCGGCAACGAGGTAGGTTCTTCTTGCGCCTGCCTGCGATCCTGCATCAATCACGGCTCTCTGCTCGACCTCGGAAATTCCCGTAGGCACACAGATCACCACGCGCGGACGCATTACGGCATTCCCGCACGCACGGCGAATGAAGAATTCGATCATCTTCTCAGTGACGTCGTAGCGATTGATCACGCCTTCGCGCAGAGGACGAATGACCTCGATATTATTCGGATTTCGTCCAAGCATGACCTGCGCGTCTTTGCCGATTCTTGTGATGCAGTCGGTATTCTTATCGACCGCAACCACGGACGGCTCGTTGAGCACGATGCCTTTCCCGTCCACGTAGACGAGAACGCTTGCCGTGCCAAGATCAAGACCGACATCCTTGGCTAACATTTGCTTTGCCTTAAAATTCCACATAAACTCTCCCCTCGATAGGGTGATTTTTTCTTATTATTTTTATTATACAGGATTTTTCCAAAAAATGCAAGAGGAACTTGTCGTTCTGTACACTTTTTTAGTCTTGTGCAATACAAAACGCTAAAATTTCTTTGGCACCCGCCTTTTGCAAAAGCTTGACACAGCCCGCCATACTCGCACCCGTGGTCACAATATCGTCCACAAGAAGCACACATTTTCTCGAAACGAGGCTTTCGTCGTGCAAATAAAAGAGTCCCTTGATATTGTAAAAGCGGCGCGCTCCTCGGAGCGTCTTCTGCTCGCGTCCGCCTCTGCGGCGACCGATAGCTTCGACGGTAGGAATCCCCGTTCTTTCGGACAGCGCACGGCAAAGGAGTGCCGATTGGTCAAATCCATAGAGGGTTTTAGAACGCCGACCTCTCGGAACGTTAACAATCACCGCATCCTCCCGAGCGCACCCGATGGCAATCTCTTCCTCCACCGCACTCGCAAGCTCATTTGCCACGAATTCGGAAATTCTTCTGTTCGGTCGGTGCTTCAGGCGATAAATCATTTGATTTTGCGGATCTTTCACCTTTTTAGGATGATAAAAAATCAATTTTCTGAGTGAACGTACCCCGCGAAGTCCCCTCGGGGCGCAGGTACATTCGGTGACCACGCGCAAGCATTCGGTGCAGTTTTCGGCTTTGGCGATATGCCAAGCCTTTTCACACTCGGAACAAAAGGCGTTCCGCGAGCGCTCGTACGGAAGAATTTCGCCACATCCGCCGCATTTGCGAACGAAAACGAAGCGTTCCAAAAATTCTTTTCTGTCCATTCGTCACCTCAGTGCCCCAACCACTCGCAAAGTCCCGTATAGCGCATGGTCTGGCGGTCGTTTTCCACCATCTCGCGCACGATTTCCTCACGTCCGACGAGAATTGCCATGGTCTGCGCACGCGTGACAGCGGTATAAAGCAAGTTGCGCGACAGAAGCATCGATGCCGCCGAGCACATTGGCAGAATGACAATGGGGTATTCACTGCCCTGACTCTTGTGCACCGTCACGGCATAGGCGTGCTCCAGGTCCTCCAGAAAAGAAAAATCGTAGATCACGCGTCGCTCGTCGAAGAGAATCGTCATTTCCTTGTTGGGAAGATCGATTTCCTCAATGCGTCCGATGTCACCGTTGAAAATGCCGTTCCCCGTTCGGTCGTCGAAGATGCGCGTCCAGAGCATATCGTAGTTGTTTCTCGTCTGCATCACACGGTCACCCTCACGGAAGATGCGGTCGCGGAATTTGGTTTCACGCAGACGGGGCGACGGAGGATTGAGCGTTGCCTGCAAGAGCACGTTCAAGCTCTCGGTACCCGCCTCTCCCTTGCGCGAGGGCGCGATGACCTGAATTCCTTGCCTTGCGACCTCTCCGTAGGTGCGCGGCAGGCGGTTTTTACAAAGATCAGCAATCGTCAGCGCAATGTCGTGATCGTTTGCGCGACGAAGATAGAAGAAATCGTTGTCCTTGACCGAAAGATCCGGCAACTCGCCGCGGTTAATGCGGTGAGCGTTGGTGACGATGAGGCTTTCCTGTGCCTGACGGAAAATTTCGTTGAGGCGCACGGTGGCAAAGCGTTCGCTTTCGATCAGGTCTCGGAGCACGTTGCCCGCGCCGACCGACGGAAGCTGATCGGCATCCCCAATGAGAATGAGTCTCGCGCCCGGCTTGATTGCCTTGAGGAGCGCGCACATTAAAAGATTGTCGATCATCGACGCTTCGTCGATGATGATCACCTGCTCTTCGAGGAGATCGTCCTCGTTTTTGAGGAACCTGGAGCGTTCTCCCTCTCCGTAGGTCATTTCAAGCAGACGATGAATGGTCTTTGCCTCCATCGAGGTGGCTTCCGACATTCGCTTGGCGGCGCGTCCCGTGGGGGCGGCGAGCGCAATATCGTAGCCCATACTGTCAAAAATATGAATCAGGGCGCGCACGACGGTGGTTTTTCCCGTACCGGGACCACCCGTGAGAATCATCACACCGTAGCGAAGCGCATCCGCCATCGCCCTCTTCTGCAAGGATGCATAGCGAATGCCGCTTTTGGCTTCCTCGCCTTCGATAAATCGGTCAATATCCTGAAGATCGACCGACGCGCAACGATCCTCGAGAAGAATCATCTTTTCGGCAATATATTTCTCGGCATCATAAGAAGCCGCGTCGTAAATCATCTCCACCTCGCCGTGTCGCACCACGCGAACGCTTCGGTTTTGCAGAAGCATCGAAAGCGCACGGGCGGCACTTTCCACGTCGACCGAAAGCAGTTGTGCCGCCATCGGCACAAGTTTTTCGCGTGGGAAGCAGACGTGTCCGTTTTGCGCGGAATTTTGGGAGAGCACGTAGAGAATTCCGCTCATCAGACGTTCGAGGTGATCGGCGTCAAAGCCGAGCTTCTGCGCCATACTGTCGGCGCGCTCGAAGCCGATGCCGTCGATCTCGTTGCAAAGGCGATAGGGGTTCTTCTTGGCGATATCGACCGCTCTCGATCCCCATTGTTTATAAATTTTTACCGTGGTCGAAACACCGAAATAGTCCCGAAAGAAGAGCATTGCCGAGCGGATGCCCGCCTGCTCCCGAAAGCTTTCGGACGCCGCAAGCGCGGTTTTCATCGAAATTCCTTTGATGCTTGCGAGCCATTCTGGGTGGTTTTCAATGACGTCAAAGCTGTCCTCGCCAAACTCCTCGACGATTCTCTGCGCGGTCTTCGGTCCGATGCCCTTGATGGCACGCGAGGAAAGATAGCGCAAAATGGACGCCGTATCGGCAGGCATCACGCGCTCGTATTGCGACACCGCAAACTGCCGTCCGTATTTGGGATTATGCGTCCACTGGCCGTACACGCAAAGGTGGTCTCCCGCACCGATCATCGGCATAATTCCGACCGCCGTGACGATCTCTCCCTCTTCGGAGGATGCCATATCGCAGATGGTATATCCGTTGTCCTCATTCGCATAAATCACGCGCTCGACACTCCCCTCCAGGCGCTGTAGCGACGTGTTCTGCTCCAAATTCTCTGCCATAGCCTCCTCCTTTCTCTCTATTTCTTTCTTTTTTCCGTCTTCTCAACGCAATAGCATTGCACGCCAAAGCGCATCAGAATCGCCGCAAATTGCTCGTTCTGCAACAATTCCCACGTTGTGATCACCGCCACACTGCCCGATGGCAGTCCCAAGGCGGAAAACAGCGCGTCACGGATCAGCTCTTCTGCTGCGTCCGCGTCGCGCTGTGTCAGAATTTCAATGGCAAGCAGAGTGTGCCGCGAGCCAAAGAGCCTCCGCGCGAGCCAATGCACCGCGCTGTAAATCCCAAGCAGGGCAAGAAAACAGATGATAATCTCTAAAAAAATCCAAACGACCATCCCGTCACCTCCTCACGGCAGAATATGCCGAGGAGGGCAAAGTCGTGCTTAAGCAAGAAGCTTTGCAAGCTCCTCTGCCATATCAAGCTTTTCCCAAGGAAGGTCAATGTCCTCGCGTCCCATATGACCGTATGCCGCCGTCTGGCAATAAATCGGTCTGCGAAGATCAAAGCGCTGAATAATTGCGGCAGGACGAAGGTCAAAGAGCTGTCCAACTGTCTCGGAAATCTTCTCCTCGTCCACCTTTCCCGTACCGAAGGTATCGATCATAACCGATACGGGCTTTGCGACTCCGATGGCGTACGCGACCTGCACCTCGCAACGATCGGCAAGTCCCGCCGCTACGACATTCTTTGCGATGTAACGGCACGCGTACGATGCCGAACGGTCGACCTTCGTGGGGTCCTTACCCGAGAACGCACCGCCGCCGTGACGCGCATATCCGCCGTAGGTATCGACGATGATCTTACGTCCCGTCAGACCCGTATCCCCCGCAGGTCCTCCCACCACGAAACGTCCCGTGGGGTTGACGTAAATCTTGGTTGCCTCATCCATCAGCTCGGCGGGAACGACGGGCGTGATAACCTCTCGAATGACGTCCTCGCGGATGGTGGCAAGTGCTACCTCAGCACTGTGCTGAGAGGAAATAACGATGGTATCGACGCGCACGGGCGTGTCGTCGTGATACTCGACCGTCACCTGGGTTTTTCCGTCGGGACGGAGGTATGCAAGCGTACCGTTCTTACGGACCTCGGTCAGGCGAAGCGCGAGCTTATGCGACAGCGAGATCGGCAGAGGCATCAGCTCCTTCGTTTCGTTGCAGGCGTAACCGAACATCAACCCTTGGTCGCCCGCGCCCGTATCCAAGCCATCGTTCATCTCACCCTCTTTTGCCTCGAGCGACTTGTCTACACCGAGGGCAATGTCAGGCGACTGCTCATGAATTGAGGAAATAACGGCACAGCTATCGCAGTCAAAGCCATATTTTGCACGCGTATATCCGATCTCACGCACCGTTTCACGAACGACGGTGGGAATATCGACGTATGCCTTCGTCGTGATTTCCCCCATAACGGTCACAAGTCCCGTCGTACAGAAGGTCTCGCACGCCACGCGCGACATCGGGTCCTGACGAAGCATTTCGTCAAGGATCGCGTCCGAAATTTTATCACAAATTTTGTCGGGATGTCCTTCAGTCACCGACTCCGAGGTAAACAATTTTTTCTTCATATTCTTTCTCCTTTTCTTCCAACAAAAAAATCTCCGTTCTCCGGAGATCAAGCAAGTTCTCATCTTCCGGAATTAGCACCTTACCGCAATCGTCGGCAGGTTGCCGTGGTTTCACCGAGCCTGTCTCTCCACCACTCTTGATAAGATTTCTATATTAATTTTATTATAGCATAATTGCTCGAAAATTGCAAGTATTTTTCTAAAATCTATCATGATTTCTTTTTGTGACGTTTTTTACAAATTATTTTTCAAACTTCTATATTTGTCAATATATTTCATCTTTATTACATGACGATTTATTAAAACAAAAGCTGACCTCTTTGAAAATTCATAGAAATCAGCTTTTTTATTTTTTAAAAAATCAATCCCAAAAGTCCATAGGAGAACACCGTCATAATCACACCTGCAATCATAACGCCGAACAAGCACGACAGCAGTGCCTTCCAAAACTTCATATCGATCATCGCGGCAACCAAAGATCCTGTCCAAGCACCCGTCACGGGAAGCGGAACTGCCACAAAGAGGCAGACACCCCAAAACGAATATTTTTCGATCTTATCTCTTCTCTTTTCCACTCGGCGGTTCAACCATGCAGCAAGCTTATTGAAAAACTTGATTTTCGTTTTTGCCGCCCAACCAAGAAACGCTTTAATAAATAGCAGAATGAAAGGAACAGGAAGCATATTGCCAAGCACGCTCAGAAGATAGGTCTGCCACAGCGGCATACCAAAGGCAAAGCCCATAGGAATCGCGCCACGGAGCTCAATGATCGGGATCATCGAGCAGAAAAACACGCAAAGCTCTCTGCCCACGGTTTCCAAGAAGAAATTCTGAATCGCACTAACGATGGAATCCAACATAATTTCAAAATCCTTTCTTTTAGATCATTTCAACACGAAAAAGATCACAGCCAGCGAAGCAATGATCACCATCGCCGCGATCAGCGTTACCACCAACGAACGCGTCTTGTTTTTCGTAGTAGGCACTTCGATTTCGGTCAATGGCTTTTTGGCAAGAAAGCCCGTTTTCTTCAGAATATTCGAGAGCGGCTTATACAAAAGAAGCACAACCGCACCGTTCAACGTTGCCTTCAAGAAATTAAAGGGCAAGAGCACCTTGGGAATGAGTGTCGCCACCTCTTGCACAGGCACGCCCATATAATACGGTGTAACCAAGAGATTAGCAAGCACCATCACCGCCGTCACGGCAAACACTCCTGACAGCAGTCCCACGATCGCGCCATAAAAGCTCTTCTTATACTTATAGATCAGTCCCGTGACCATCGAAAAGGTCACAGAGGACAGCACGTTCATCACAAATCCGTACACACCCGTCGAGCTATGCGTCACCATTTCCAAGAACGGAACGAGGACAGCAATCAAGAGCCCCGAAAGCGGTCCGAACAACAATGTGCAAAGGACAATGACCGCATCCTTGATCTCGAGCGACAGAAAGAGCACGGGAATTTTTATGTAGGTCAGCACGAAAGCAAGTGCACAAAACATTGCGACGGCTGACAGTTTTTTGATATGCTTGTTTGTTATTTTTTCAGTCATTCAGAAACTCTCCCTTTCTTTACTAAAGTAAATGCTTGGGAGAAGACAGTGGCAACCCTTTGCCAAGAAAAAAAGCCGAACGTAGCGATACATTCGGGGAGCTTTGAACCATCTTCTCTCATCCGGACTTTACCGTCGGCACAGGAATCTCACCTGTTCGGCTCTTTCGAGTTCGCGGGCTTTCACCGCCGGTATGGAATTTCACCAATCCCCAAAGATTTTTATTTTCCTTTGAATTCATTCGAAATCAGCACCGAGAAGAAGCTTCTCGGTGCTGATGAAAATCAATGCAACTTATGCAAGGATGTTGGATACGACACCCGAACCAACGGTTCTACCACCCTCACGGATTGCGAAACGGAGACCCTCTTCGCAAGCGATGGGAGTGATGAGCTCAACAGTCATATCAACGTTGTCGCCAGGGCGGCACATATCAACGCCTGCGGGAAGCTCGATAACACCGGTAACGTCGGTTGTTCTGAAGTAGAACTGAGGTCTGTAACCAGCGAAGAAGGGCTTCTTACGGCCGCCTTCCTTCTCAGTCAGAACGTAAACGTGACCAACAAACTTGGTGTGGGGCTTTACGGAACCGGGCTTAGCCAGAACCTGTCCACGCTCGATCTCGTCCTTAGCAACGCCACGGAGCAGAGCACCGATGTTGTC
>JAZRLS010000013.1:0-11930 GCA_045646945.1 Eubacteriales bacterium
CATTGAAAATTACGTATATTATTTTAACAACGAACGGCTTTCTTGTAAATTGAACTACAAAACCCCTGTTCAATTTAGAATCGAACAAGGGTTTGGATAATTTGTGGTTTTTTGTGTCTACTTTCTATTGACAACTTCACACTGCTGGTGGTTTTCTATAACCAACAAAAGGAGTACGGACAATTTGTTCGTACTCCTTTTCACTCGCCTTGCTAAGCAAGGTATAGTGTGTTATACCTTTTAGGTGAACTGTCGGGCGGTCAAGAGCCGCCCTTGTGTAAAGGGAGGTGGCTCGCGTAAGCGAGACGGAGGGATTGTAGGAAAGCAAAATTTATTCTAAAACAATCCCTCAGTCACCTTCGGTGACAGCTCCCTTTACACAAGGGAGCCTTTGATTTGTGCGTCCCGAAAGTCCGTCTACTTTTCCTGACAAGCACTGCATTTGCGGACACAAATGCGATGCCCCGCACGTGGCGGGGCGAGAAAGTCAATCATCCTATGAGAAATTGCGAAACAGTATAATTCTTTTTATTGAGGATATACATTGCTGTTAACACCATGTACGCAACAATACCGCAATGACCACAGATCAAGTATCCTCTGTCCTCTGAACGATTGTCCGCAACAAATTCAATAATTCGATTTTCGGTGAATAAAAGCAAAAGCTCATTCAAACGGGATATTTCAATATTGGATTTTTCGATGAGTGTTTGTTTTGATGTTGGAACATCACAGCACAGAGCAAAAATCAGTTTTTGTCCGTCCTCACTACAAAGTGCTTGTATTACTTCTATCGTGCTTGCGTCGAAGGGAGAAAGCTGATTGATAAGTGATGATTTAATAACACAAGCCACACCGCTGTTATCCCAAATTTTTGTTCCATATGAACCTATAATTCTAAGATTTCCTTGATTCTTACTTTCTTCTTGTTTTTCTCTGTTGCCAACCTCAGCAAAATAGATACCCTTCCACATTTCCCAAAGATCTTCTCCAAGCTCTTGACGGAGATTACTATTATAGCGGTCATGGTTTACTATTGACCAAACGAATTCTGTCGCAAGTTGCTCAATCTTACTTGACACAACATCAAGATCACCGCTTGATTCGGTTTCAAGAAGAACATCTGCCGAGATTTTATAAACATCGCTAATAGCTTTTAGATTAAAACAATCGGGCAAACAATCTCCGGCCTCCCATTTTGAAATCGCTTGCGGAGATACTCCAACTTTTTCAGCAACCTCTTCCTGCGTCATTCCAAGCTTTTTTCTGTGATTGCGAAGCTTTTCGCCAAAGATTTTTTGATCTAACATATTCTATCCTCCAAGATTTTTTGAGATAGCTATCTTGTGATTATATTATATCATGGCAAAACGCAACTTGCAATAGTAAATATATTGAGTTTTGTTTACATAATTCTACACAAGGTTGAATTTACACAAAAAAAGAAACCGACAATGAAAAATCGTCGGTTTCTTTCACATTTTAAGTTTATAAGTTTCAACCTGCTTTATCGCAGGTGCGCCAAAGGTCGCTTCTTTTTGTTTTCCTTTTTCACCTCTTGTTTCATTCTCCATATACTGTTAGCGGAAAGGAAGCTTCTTCCACAAAGAAAAGCAATTCCCTATGTTTAAATTCTTCCGAGCACGGGAAAAATAACCTTGTAAGGAAAAACAAAACTTGGAGTGTGAAATATGATGAGTGTCAAACGAGGAGATATTTATTACGCCGACCTAAGTCCCGTCGTCGGCTCGGAGCAAGGCGGTCTTCGCCCCGTGCTCATTATTCAGAACGACGTCGGAAACCGATACAGCCCCACCGTCATTGCCGCCGCGATCACCTCGCGAATGAGCAAAACAAAGCTCCCCACCCACATCGATATTTATGCGGACAAGGTCGGGCTTGCCAAAGACTCGATCGTTCTCTTAGAGCAGATCCGCACGTTAGATAAACGCAGACTCAAAGAAAAAATGGGGCACCTGGACGACAATATGATGAGTGCCGTCAATGCCGCCATTGCAGTCAGCTTCGGACTTGGCGACCGTGCCGAAGCCATTGGACGAAGTACACAAGGCACTGCAATCGCTTCTACGTCAAGCAATGAGCATCCAAACGAAGTTACCTGAATTTTCAAAAAAGCTGAGAAATTTTCTTGAAATCTTCATAATTATTTGATACAATAGAAAAAAAGCAGCAAAGGAAGATTTTATGAAATACTCGGAACGCTATCAAATTCGTTGGCACGACACCGACGCTACGCTCAAAATTCGACCGACACAGCTCCTTGTGCTGATGCAGGAAACCTCGAACCGACACGTTGCAACGAGTGGCATGAGTCTTGACGAACTCCGCGACCAAAAAAAGCTTGGTTTTATTCTCAGCAAAACGCGTGTGGAACTCTTCCGCCGCCCCTCGCCTCACGAAGAAATCGAGGTTGAAACCTGGACCAACCCCAGCCGAAGCTTTAGCTTTAACCGTAGCTTTCTTGTTCGCGCAGAAGAGGAAATCATCGCAAAGGCAGACACGCTTTGGGCACTGGTGGGGGTCGAGGACCGACAGTTCCACAAAATGGAGGAGACGGGATACGTGTTCGAGGACGAACCCGCCGTAGAGCTTTCCCTGCCACCTCGCTTCCGAATTCCCACAGACCTGCCGCTCGAAATGCTTGGCACGCGTAAAATTGTTTATTCCGACATCGATTACAATATGCATATGAACAATACGCGCTATGCCGACATGCTCTGCGATTTTCTGCCGCTCGACGAGGTAGAACGCCTACGTGGATTTTCACTCTCGTATCTGCACGAGGCGGCATACGGTCATACCGTCACGGTGCTGAGCGGATGCTCGGACGGTATGCGCTATTTTAGAACGGTCGACGAGCAAGGAACCGTTTGCCTTGAAGCACAATTATTTTTTAATTAAAAAAAGAATGAATTGCTCCGAGCAATTCATTCTTTTTTGCTTTTTTCTAAAAGTTTACAAATCGTCTATTGTATTTTTTACCAAAATGCGATAAGATAATATGAAGTGTTAGTAAATTTATTCGGAGGTGCGCCTTGTTCGGATACGTCAGAGTCAAGCACACAGAGCTGAAGGTTAAGGAATACGAGTTTTATCGCGGCACGTATTGCGGACTTTGCCGCTCGATGGGCAAATGCACGGGACAGTGCTCTCGCTTTGCGCTGAGCTATGACTTTGCTTTTCTTGCCCTGCTTCGTATCGCTTTCGATCACACGTCGGTCGAATTTGAACAAAAGCGCTGTATCGCACATCCGCTCAAAAAGCGCAACATGATGAAGCAAAATTCCTCGCTTGCCTACTGTGCAGGTGCGGCGGCACTTCTCAATTACCATAAGGTGATGGACGATCTTGCCGACGAAAAAGGAACGAAAAAGCTTCGCGCACTTCTTGTTCGCCCGTGGATGGCACACGCAAGAAAGAAGGCTCTCCGCGCAGGGCTCTCGAATCTTGATGCCACAATTTCCGAATACCTTGCCGAGCTTTCCGCAGTGGAACAGTCAAACGAAAGCAGTGTCGATGCCCCCGCCGAGGTCTTTGGCAAGCTTCTCTCCGCGATTATGTCCTACGGTCTTGATGGCACGAGTTATCGCATCGCGAACTCCCTCGGTCACGCCGTCGGAAAATGGATCTATATTGCCGACGCGCTCGACGATTGGAAAGAGGACGCAAAAAAAGGACGCTATAATCCCTTTTTGAAGCTTTACGACGGAAAGCTTCCCACCAAAAAAGATTATGAAAGCATCGGTCTTGCGCTCAAAAACGAGCTCTACGAAGCCGAAACTGCCGCAGATCTTCTCCCCATTGACAATGAGGCGATCGAAGCGATCGTTTCCAATATTCTCTACCTCGGTCTGCCTGATCGCATTCGACAGATCTATGCCGAGGAGGAACAAAAAAAGAAAAGCAAGCAATCGAAAGAAAGGACGGAAAACAAAGAATGAACGATCCATACAAGGTGCTTGGCGTCTCCCCCGACGCTTCCGATGATGAAATTAAAAAGGCATACCGCGCTCTTGCCCGTAAATATCACCCCGACAAATACCGCGACAGCGACCTTGCCGATCTCGCCAGCGATAAAATGAAAGAGATCAACGCGGCATACGAGGAAATCCAAAAGCAAAGAGAAAACGGCGGTGCCAAAAACGGCGGATATCAAGGCGGCTACAACCAAAGTTATGCCGGCAATCAATCCTCGTCGAATAATCCTCGTTATAATGAAATTCGTCGCCACATCAATACGGGAAATATTGTACAAGCAGAAACGCTTCTCAACAACGTACCGATCGACGAGCGAAACGCCGAATGGAATTTCCTGATGGGGTGCGTTTGTGTCCGTGCCAATAATTACGTAGACGCACAACGCTACTTTGATATTGCTTGCTCGATGGATCCCTATAATCAGGAATACCGCAACGCGCAGGATCAGCTCCGTAGAAGAGCCAACGGCTATGGCGGCGGCTACAACACGGGACGCTCTTCGGGCGGCTGCTCGGGCTGTGACGTTTGCTCGGGTCTGCTTTGCGCCGACTGTTGCTGTGAATGCTGTGGCGGTGATCTCATCTCCTGCTGCTAAGCCATCCGAATGAGGAGAACTCAAATGACACGAAAAACTATGAACGAAACGAATCATATGCGCACCAAACGCCTTGCCGTCTGCGCGATGCTTTCAGCACTTGGCGTTGTGATCCTCGGCATCGGTTCGGTGATCTCGGTGATGGATATTTCGATGGCGGTCATTGCTTCTCTGTTCTGTGTCTTCGCCGTCATTGAATACGGCGGTGCGGCTCCGTGGCTCGTCTTTCTGGTCACAGGAGTGCTCTCACTCCTCTTGCCGCAAAAAGCACCTGCCGCAATGTATCTGCTCTTTTTCGGCTATTATCCCATTCTCAAGGAAAAGCTCGAAAAGCGCCCCAAAGCAGTCGCGTGGATCCTCAAGGAAGCCGTCTTCCAGGTTGCCCTTGTTGCAATGTTGCTTCTCTACCATTTTCTCTTTATGGCGTCGGGAACAACACCCTGGACGATGTACGTCCTTTTGGCTCTCATCGCAGAGATTGTCTTCCCCATCTACGACATCGCACTGACAAGACTCATCACGCTCTATCTTTTCCGTTTAAGAAAAAGATTCCGAATTAAATAAAAAATCGCATCCAAAACTTGGCGGTACGTAGTGTCCGCCAAGTTTTTTCCTTAGAAAGCCGATGTCTGCACAAAAAAAGGGACTGTAAACCAGTCCCTTCATTTTTTTGTATTGTTTTCTTTTGGGTACCTTTTCTTTTTCAAAAGAAAAGGTACAAATCGCATCCCCTATTACTGAGCAGCGTCAACGATTGCGGTGAACTTCTTTGCTACGAGCGAAGCTCCGCCGATCAGACCGCCGTCCACGTTGGGCTTTGCGAGAAGCTCAGCTGCGTTGGCGTCGTTCATCGATCCACCGTACTGGATGGTCACGGTCTCGGCAACGTCAGCACCGTACATCTCGGCAAGAACTGCGCGGATGGCACCACAGGTTTCCTCTGCCTGTTCAGGCGTTGCGGTCAGACCCGTACCGATTGCCCAAACGGGCTCGTACGCGATGATCACGTTCTTAAGTGCCTCTGCGTCAACGCCGGCAAGGTCGAGCTTGGTCTGCATTGCAACGATCTCGTTGGTAATGCCGGAAAGTCTCTGCTCCTTCACCTCACCGAGGCAAAGGATGACCTTCATACCTGCGGCAAGAGCTGCCTTGGTACGGAGGTTAACAGTCTCGTCGGTCTCGCCGAAATACTGTCTTCTCTCGCTGTGACCGATGATAACGTACTCCACGCCGATTGCCTTGAGCATCTTTGCAGAAACCTCACCCGTGAACGCACCCTTCTCTTCGTAGTGAACGTTCTCGGCACCGATCTTAATGTTCGAGCCCTCAGCCGCCTTCATTGCAGCGGAAATGGTTACGTAGGGAGCGCAGAAAATGATATCGCAAGCGTCCTTGCCTGCCACCATCGGCTTAATTTCATTGATAAATGCCGTTGCTTCGTCGGGCGTGAAGTTCATCTTCCAGTTGCCCGCGATCACGGTTCTTCTCTTTGCAGGATTCATTTTTAATACCTCTTTTTTCGTTAAATTTGTTTGCTATATTCTATAGGAAGGGGAAACCCCACTTGTGGTTTCCCCTCTTTGTGTTTGCTTCGCAAACATAAATTCACCCCTTCGGGCGCTTTTTAGCGATTGGGGAGTTTCGCCCGTTGCGACGAGCGACCAACGCCCCACGGCGTTGGATCCGTGCCGCCTTTTGAAAAAGGCGGACGAAAACTTTCCTTTTTTGACTTACGCGTCGAGCAGGCAAGCAATGCCGGGAAGCTCCTTGCCCTCGAGGAACTCGAGAGATGCGCCGCCGCCCGTGGAGATGTGCGTCATCTTGTCAGCGTAGCCAAGCTTTTCAACAGCTGCTGCCGAGTCACCGCCACCGATGATCGAGATCGCACCGCTCTCAGCGACTGCCTTTGCAACAGACTCGGTACCCGAAGCGAAGTTCTTCCACTCGGAAACGCCCATCGGTCCGTTCCAAACAACCGTGCCTGCGCCCTGAATAGCATCAGCAAACAGCTTTTCGGAAGCAGGTCCGATATCCAGACCCATCCAACCGTCGGGAATGTCGTCGGAGTTCACAAGCATGTGCTCGGTGTTTTCATCGTATTCCTTACCAACGCGGTTGTCTACGGGGAGCAGGAACTTTACGCCCTTAGCCTCTGCCTTTGCAACCATTTCGTTTGCGAGGTCAATCTTGTCCTCTTCGCA
Organism: Eubacteriales bacterium; assembly: GCA_045646945.1. Classification (GTDB taxonomy): domain Bacteria; phylum Bacillota; class Clostridia; order Oscillospirales; family CAG-272; genus HGM12713. The sequence goes on from JAZRLS010000013.1 coordinate 6,796, forward strand.
CAGCGAGGTTCCAACGTCGTGGCCTGCTGCCTTGAAGAAGGTGTATGCCATACCGCCACCGATGATAAGGGTATCAACCTTCTCAAGCAGGTTGTTGATAACACCGATCTTGTCCGAAACCTTAGCACCGCCAAGGATTGCAACGAAGGGACGTGCGGGATCCGCCAAAGCCTTACCCATCACAGAAATTTCCTTCTGAATCAGGTAGCCGCAAACAGCGGGCAGGTAGTCAGCAACACCTGCGGTCGAAGCGTGTGCACGGTGTGCCGAGCCGAACGCGTCATTGACGTAAACCTCAGCAAAGGAAGCCAGCTCCTTTGCGAAATCTGCGCCGTTCTTGGTTTCACGAGCATCAAAACGAACGTTCTCGATCAGAACTGCCTCACCCTCCTTGAGAGCGGCAACCTTCGCCTTTGCGTCCTCGCCGATGATGTCCTCGGCAAAGGTCACCTTGCCGCCGAGCAGCTCGTTGAGTCTGTCAGCCACGGGGCGAAGCGTAAACTTCTTCTTGTCGTCAAGAGCCTTCTTGAGGAGGTCAGCCGTTGCAGCTGCCTGCTCCTCTGCGGGAAGAGCCTCAACCTTCTTCTTTTCCTTCTTAGTCAGACCAAAGCCCTCGGTAAAGATCGAGTGGGGCTTGCCCATGTGAGAGCAAAGAATTACCTTTGCGCCCTTGTCGAGAAGGTACTTAATGGTAGGAAGCGCACCAACGATTCTCTTGTCAGAGGTGATTACGCCATCCTTGAGCGGAACGTTGAAGTCGCAGCGAACGAGAACTCGCTTACCGGCAACGTCAATGTCTTCAATGGTTTTCTTGTTGTAGGTCATTGTAAAGATCCACCTTTCAAAAAATTTCATTTTTTACCATTTAATAATATACCACAAACTTTAAAATATATCAAGACCTATTTGTTAAAAAAATACCTTTTTTTCATTATTTTATAAGAAAACATAAAAAATCGAGCCGAAATCGGCTCGATTTCGTATTATTTTTCAAAGGTAAAGGCTTCCCAGGGAAGACTTACGGGCTTCTTTTCGGTCAAAATCTCATCGACGTGCAACAGAAGCGGAAAATCGGCAGGGTCAAGAATTCCCTTCTCGGCATTCTTTTTGACGGCACGTGCCACGCGAACGGCAACCACGAGCGATTCCAGCGTCACGCCCGCAAGCTCTTCTTTCGCCTCATCAATATTCATACCGCGTCCGAGAAGAATTCCCACCAGGCGCGTACGTCCGCCGTAGACCGTCACGTAAAGGTCTCCCGCACCGACGGCAAGATTATCGAGCGTTCCTGCGCCCTGAAAATCCAAAAGCCTAGACATTTCCTTGACGCTCTGTCCAAAGATCGCCGCCTGCGAATTGAAGTGAAGCTCGCTGTCGAGTCCAAAGGCTTTCTGATTCAGACCAATGGTCAACGCAATCGCAAGCGCATATCCGTTTTTGAGCGCAACTGCACTCTCAATACCAATTACGTCGGTCGAAAGGCTGATATGATAATAGTCGGTTGCCATGATAGCCTTGATCTTTTTCAAAACCTCAAGATTCTTTCCGCAAAACGCAACCTCGGTCTGATCGTGTGCAACAAGCTCATAGCTCGTGCAAGGACCGCCAATGGCGCAAAGAACGTTCTTCTTTCCAAGCTCGTCCAGCTTTTTCTGCCATACCTCGGGGTAGCACAAAAGCTTTCCGTCGGGCGTATCCCAAAGTCCCTTGGTCACCGTGATGACGGGAATTTCGTCGGGAATCTTCGGAAGCACCGTGTCACCAAACCAATCGACGCCAAAGCTGCTCACACCGCCGATGATGACGTCCGAGCCTGCGATCGCTTCTTCCATCTCCTCAATTTGATAATATTTCACACCTGCGGGAAAATCCTTCGTGAACTTCGGGTGACGTCCCGTTTTTCTGCTCTTTTCGATAATTTCGCGGTCGAGATGCGTACCAACCAGGCGCACCTCGTTGCCGTTTTCTCTGGCGGGAAATGCGAGTGCCGAGCCCATCATTCCGGCACCGATAATCGTTACAATTGCCATCCTATTTCTCTCCGTTTCATAAAAATATTTGAGAACCCTTGCAAAATCTCTCAATTTGTGATACAATTCTTTTGAGAGCAATTTCGTTTGGTACGTGCTCATTATACTCGGTTTTTCAAGCCTTGTCAAGTCGTGTTGCGAAAATTGAAGCTTTGTCACATTACAGAGAAAAACCGTTACAAACTTTTTCATTTGTTACCATAAGGAGAATCCGTTATGATTCAATTTGAACGTCAGGAAAAGATCATTGCCATTCTGGAGCGAAAAAAATCCTCGTCGGTCCGCGAGCTTGCCCGCGAATTGTTTACGAGTGAAGCATCCATCCGAAGAGATATTGAAACTCTGCAAAACAAGGGACTTGTCAAGCGCGTTTACGGTGGCGTGTTGCTCTCCCGTTACCAAAACAGCTCGATTCCGATCGATCTGCGCGACGGCGACCATTCTGCACTCAAGGAAGAGATTGCTCGACGCTCCGCTGAGCTTGTCCGAGACGGTGACACGCTCTTTCTCGATGCTTCGTCGACGGTTCGGCGAATGATGAAATATCTCGGACACCGAAAAAACCTGAAAATTATTACGCACAATCTCAAAATTTTCTCTGAATACGGCGGCTCGAACTGTGAGCTGTTCTGCACGGGCGGTACCTATTCGACGGTCGAGCGGACTCTTGTAGGACCTGCGGCAGAAAATTATCTGCGTTCGGTGTCTGCCGATGTGCTCTTCTTTTCGAGCCAAGCGATCACCCAGGACGGAGAGATCACCGATTCGTCCGAAGAGGAAACGGCACTGCGACGCATTATGATTGCGCGCTCGGCACGCCAGTATTTTCTCTGCGACGATTCCAAAATCGGTCAGCGTCGAATCTTCTCCGTCTGCCATAAGGACGATATTACGGGCGTGATCTGCAATACCACGCTTCCGTGGGAAAAATAAATAAGTGTCAAGATAACTTAACACACCATAAAGAAATTTTACGCCAAATAAAAAGGCTCCCTTGTGTAAAGGGAGCTATGCCGATGGCGGTGAGGGATTGTTTTGCTACGAAACAAACTTTTACAATCCCTCCGTCTTGCTTCGCAATCCACCTCCCTTTACACAAGGGAGGCTTATTTTATGCGATCCTTTGGTAGAAAATACGATTGTTTTATAAAAACTTCGTTATAGGGCGTCAACTTATCTTGACACTCATTTATTATATTTGAATATTTACTCCGTTGACCTCAACGTCGCCGTCGGCGCGAATGAGCAGATAACGCACACCGTCAATGACACGCGTTTCGACTCTCTCACCACAGCCGGGAGCCACCGTAATGGACACCTCGGGGGTTTTTACACGGAGTCGCTTACTCTCGGCAACCGTTTTTGGATGAAGCTCGGCATTTTCACCAAACGCTTCGGTAAATTTTTCCTCAAACATCGTCACCCGCTCCTCGGGTACGGAGCACACGCGGAGCATCTCTGCCGCGTCGTCCTTGGTGACCTTCAGCGGCTCTTCACTCGGCTCTTCCTTGTATGCTTCCATCAGCTGACACATCTGCGTATGTACCGCGCGAACCACGCGTAAACTGCACTCTTCTGCCATTGCCGTTTCCAGAATCGCACCGAAGGTCGCTTTCTGCTCGGCGGCAGGCATCGGGATCTCGGACGCAAAGAGTGCCTCAGATAGTTCCTTATGATTATTTTTGAGATCCTTTGTGTAATACATTGCCCGATAAATATTCGCACCGCCGTTTTCAAACGCGGGGAAGGTAAAGCCAACCAGCGGCGAGGACAGCGAGCAATCCGCCGTAATGCTTCTCATACAGTTGCCGGGAAAATAGTAGCTGAGCATGGGGCGCGAAGCCTTGATCGGGCAAATCGCGCAATGGATATAGGAGAATACGCTCTCGGACGGCTTCTCTTCCCCGTCCGCGCTGTGGGCGGGAACGTCGTATCTCTCGTGTGCGAGCAAAATGACGTAGCTTCCGTCGTGTTCGAGCGATGCCGCAATCTTTTCAAAGAGCGCGCGGCGGCTGTCGGCATCGGCACACTTGGTGGCGCGGAGCACCGAAAGAAGCTTGTGCTCCTCACTCTCCATCACCTGCGCAGTGGAGAAGTCGATGGGGAGAAGATTTCGTCCGATGACACCCGAAAGGCTCTTTCGCATCAGCGCGAGAATATCGTCGGCATCGTCCTCCGAAATCATTCCGAGACTCTGCTCGAATTCCGAAATGATCTCCTTTTTTTCGTTCACGAAGCACCCGCGAACATGCGTAATATTACTTTTATCGTGCCGATATCTCCGACGGAGCTCGGCAAGCTCTTTTTCGTTCATAATCTACCTCGATTTTTAAAATTGATCGTTTTTTATTTTACCATAAATTCCTCTTTTTTGCAAGTATTCTTCGTCGCTTTTCGGAAAAAATAACGTTAAGCCAAAATTTTAATGAGGAGGCTATGATGAATACTTTGATGGAAACAACCGAAAAAAGCAGCACGCAGGAATTTCTCGGCGAGCTGTATAAAAATATCAAAATGGGTTCGGATTCGATCGTCAACATTATGCCCAAGGTCACGGGAAAAGAGCTTCGTCAGGAGCTGACGGCAGAGCTGAACCGCTATGAGGAATTTGCCAAGGAGATCGCGAACGAGATCACTGCATCCGGCAACGATCCGAAGGAAGAAAACATTCTCTCAAAGCTCGGTGCCAAGATGGGAATGGCGATGAACACGATGATGGATTCCACCGATTCGCACATCGCGCAGATGATGATCGAGGGGGCGACGATGGGCATTACCGAGAACACCAAGCTCATTCACGAATATGAAAACAAGCACTGCTCGGAACGCTCGCTCAAGCTCGCGCGCGAAACCGTCGCCTTTATGGAAGACTCTGTGGAGCGAATGAAGAATTATTTGTAAAAAATGGCACAAAAAAGCCAAAATAATTCATTGGCTAGGACAGGAAAAACCATGGAAATGCTCAGATAGACCATATGCAAACACTTGGTGGGGATATGCAGAAAAAACACCATTCTACAAAAGCATAAAACCACGAAGGACGGGCATAATAAAAAAACTTTTGTCAATATTAAGGGGATAAATATGGGCAATGCAAAAAAAATA
>JAZRLS010000014.1:0-8494 GCA_045646945.1 Eubacteriales bacterium
CCATCAGTGCCTCGTATTTTTGAATGTCGTTCAAAAAGCGAGTGCGGTTTTTGAAAAAGATTTTGCCCGTGGGTAGGGGAAGTGTAAAGGAGCACTTGGCATTTTGGCGAAATTTGATATAAACGAAGGAAATAGGAGATAGTACCGAACGAGAGAAGAAAACGTCGTCGGTGAAGATCGCGCAGTCGCCTGCCTCAAAGATGGTTTCGTTTCCGTCGATGCTCAAGCGAAATCTTCCTTCCTTAAGATAGAGCAGGGCATAGGTGGGGTGACGCCCCTCGGTAATATCAAATTGTTTTCGGTGTGCCATCTTGCTTTCTATCAATTCAAAAGGTTTTTCCATAGCTTTCACTCCTTTTTCTTGTTGGATTTTATAAATAATATTTTAGCATATTTGATGGATTTTGTAAATAGAATCTGCTATAATGAAAGAAAAAACAAGGAAAATAAGGAGAAAGAACAATGAATGAAATGACTCTTTCGATTCAAAAGCAATATACGTGTGACGTTCTCGTGGTCGGCGGCGGACCTGCGGGCGTGACAGCGGCGATTGCGGCGGCAAGAGAGGGCGCCGACGTGCTCCTCGTTGAGCAGGGGGGCTTTTGCGGCGGTATGGCAACGCGCGGACTTGTCGGGCCCTTTATGACCTGCTATGATGCCGAGGGCAAGGAAATGATCATCCGCGGACTTTTCAGCGAGATCGTAGACCGTATGGTTGCGCGCGGATTTGCCATCCATCCGTCCGAGGTGATGGGCGGTACGGCATACACCTCGTGGATCAAAATCGGACACGACCACGTTACGCCCTTTGAAGCCGAAGGACTGAAGCTCATTCTGGATGAAATGCTGACCGAGGCGGGGGTTCGCGTACTCTATCATACCGATTTTCTCGAGCCGATCGTGGAAAATGCGACAGTGAGGGGCGGTGTTTTTCACTCAAAAAGCGGAGTCGGTGCGGCAAACGCGAAGGTCGTGATCGACGCGACGGGCGACGGTGACGTGGCTTATCGCGCGGGTGCTTCCTATGAAATGGGAAACAAGGAGCTGGGACTGATTCAGCCCGCTACGATGTTCTTCCGCATCAGCGGCGTTGATTCGGCGGCGGCAGAGGCGGACATTCAGGCAAATCTTCATAATTTCTACCGAAAGGACGGAGTCAATTACCGTTCCTTCCATTGGCGCGTTTCGGAAGCCAAGGAGAACGGCGATTGGTCACTGAAGCGCGTCAGCATCGGACTCTTTAAAATGCCGAAGGACGACGAGTGGTGCGTCAATACCTCGCGTATGATGGGCGTTGATTCAACCGACGCCGAGAGCGTGACGCGTGCTGAGATCGAGGGACGCCGTCAAGCGGACGAAATTTTCCGCTTCCTTAAAAAGTACGTACCTGGTTGTGAAAAAGCAACCATCAAATCGACGGCATCGCACGTCGGTATTCGCGAGAGCCGACATATTCTCGGAGAGTACCGACTTCTTGCCGACGATTTGCTCTCGGCAAAGGTGCCCGAGGACCGTATTCTCGTCGCGGCAAACTCGGTGGACGTTCACGGGCGTTTCGGTCCGACGAGCAACGAGTACGTTCCGATCGAGGGAAGCTATTACGGCGTGCCGTACCGCAGTCTCCTTCCGAAGGAGATCGAAGGATTGCTTCTTGCGGGACGCTGTGTGAGCGCCGATTCGACGGCGGCGGGGGCGATTCGCGTGATGCCGCCTTGTATGGCAATGGGTCAGGCGGCAGGGATCGCCGCGGCAATGGCGGCAGAAAAGGCGGTCAGTCCAAAGTCGATCGACATAAAAGAGCTTCAAGCGCGCTTGATTGAGAGAGGTGCTTACCTCGGTGAGGTTCGGTAAATTTCAAAAACGAAAGCTGTTGGATATTTCCCGCGAAAAACGGAAAGAATATGAAAAAGATCCTCCGAAAATGGCGGGAATCTGGAGCTTTGATTGCAAAAACCTCAATTTGAGTTGTTCAAATTGAGGTTTTTTACTCAAAAAATGAATTTTTTAACAAAAAATCTTGCATTTTTATCGTCAAAACAACGATAATTGTGAACAAACTGTAACCTTTACGCAAAACCTCTTGAAATTTCTGCCAAAATCCGATAAAATATACAATGGGCAAAGATGGAACTTTTGCTCTACAAAAATCAGTCAAAAAATATTATAAAAATAAAAAGAGGAGAAAACTATGACCAACAACAAGTACGTTCTTAGCTGGATCGATGAGATGGCAGCTATGACCAAACCCGACAAAATCGTTTGGATCGACGGCTCTGAGGAGCAGGCAGAGGCTCTGCGCGCAGAGGCTTGCTCGACGGGCGAGATGATCAAGCTCAATCAGGAGCTTCTTCCCAACTGCTACCTGCACAGAACCGCTGTCAACGACGTAGCTCGTGTAGAGGGCAGAACCTTTATCTGTACCTCCAAGAAAGAGGATGCAGGTAACATCAACAACTGGATGGCACCCGCAGAGTGCTACGCAAAGCTGTCGAAGCTGTATGCGGGCTCGATGAAGGGCAGAACGATGTACGTCATTCCTTACTCGATGAGTATCGTTGGTTCTCCCTTTGCAAAGTACGGCATTGAGTTGACCGACTCGATCTACGTCGTACTCAATATGCTGATTATGACTCGCGTAGGTACCGACGTTCTTGAGGCGCTCGGCGAGAGCGGAGACTTCATCAAGGGTCTGCACGCAAGAGCAGACATCGACGAAGAGAACCGCTATATCTGCCACTTCCCCGAAGACAACACCATCTGGTCGGTCAACTCGGGTTACGGCGGAAACGTTCTGCTCGGTAAGAAGTGCTTCGCACTTCGTATCGCATCCTACCTCGGACGCAAAGAGGGTTGGATGGCAGAGCACATGCTCATTCTCGGCGTAGAGTATCCCAACGGCGATACCAAGTATATCTGTGCTGCATTCCCCTCGGCTTGTGGTAAGACCAACCTCGCAATGCTCATTCCTCCGAAGTTCCTCTCTGACAAGGGCTACAAGGTATGGTGCGTCGGCGACGATATCGCTTGGCTGCGTGTCGGCGAGGACGGCAGACTCTGGGCAGTGAACCCCGAGAACGGCTTCTTCGGCGTAGCTCCCGGAACCAATCTCAACTCCAACCCCAACGCGCTCTACACGACGATGAAGGATACCATCTTCACCAACGTCGTTCACAATACGGCAAACAACACCGTTTGGTGGGAAGGCCTTGACAAGAATCCCCCTGCCGAAGCAATCGACTGGAAGGGCAACGTTTGGGATTACACCAAGTACAACAAGGCAGACAAGTCGACCTGCGGCGCACATCCGAACAGCCGTTTCACCGCAAAGGCGACCAACTGTCCTTGCCTCTCGGCAGAGTTCAATAATCCTCAGGGTGTTCCCGTATCGGCAATCGTCTTTGGCGGACGCCGTGCGAAGACCGCTCCTCTGGTATACCAGTCCACGAGCTGGCAGAACGGTGCGTTCGTCGGTTCGATCATGGCATCGGAAACCACGGCAGCTGCAGCAGGTGCTGTCGGCGTCGTTCGTCGTGACCCGATGGCAATGCGTCCCTTCGTTGGCTACGATATGGGTGACTACTGGGCACACTGGCTCAAGATGGGCACGACCATTCCGAAGGCTCCCAAGATCTTCCACGTCAACTGGTTCCGTACCGATGACGAGGGCAACTTCATTTGGCCCGGCTTTGGCGACAATATGAGAGTTCTTCTCTGGATCCTTGACCGTTGCGAGGGTAAGGTTGATGCGAACATCACGCCCATCGGATACGTTCCGAACGCAGAGGACATCAATATTGAGGGACTTGACGGTGTAACGCTTGACACCATCAAGGAGCTTCTTACGGTTGACGCTGCATCTTGGCTCGAGGACGTACAGAACATTAAGGACTTCTACGCTCAGGTTGGCGAGAGAGTTCCTACCGCAATGTACGATGAGCTCGCAGCGCTCGAAGCAAGACTTAAGGCTTCGAAGTAATCGAAATCATAAAGTTTCTGGCGGAGGCTCTTCGGGAGCCGCCGCCATTTTTGCACTAAAATTCCAAAAATGCCGAATTTTTTATGAAAAAATTGCAAATAATAGAATGCCAAGGATCACTTTTTGTGCAAAAGGTAGAATTTTTTCTCAAAACGGAGTCTTGCTTGACAAAACGGGGGGAAAATGATAAAATATACAGTGAACGTTTGCGGTCAAAACGTAAAACGTCGGAATTTTGGCGGACTTACTGCTTGGAAAAGCCGTCAATAACCATCAAATTTACCGGAAGGAGGATACAAGGAGAATGCCAACCTTTAACCAGCTTGTTAGGCAGGGACGTCAGGACAAGATTTACAAGTCGAAAGCACCCGTACTTCAGAAGGGCTTCAACTCGTTGAATAATGTTCCTACGGACCAGGCATCGCCCCAGAAGAGAGGCGTTTGCACCAAGGTTTCTACCACCAGCCCGAAGAAGCCGAACTCTGCACTTCGTAAGATCGCGAGAGTCCGTCTGACCAACGGCTTGGAGGCAACAACCTACATTCCCGGAATCGGACACAACCTTCAGGAGCACTCGGTCGTACTGATCAGAGGCGGAAGAGTTCGTGACCTGCCTGGTGTGCGTTACCATATCATTCGTGGTACGCTTGATGCACAGGGTGTTGCAAACCGTAACCAGAGCCGTTCGAAATACGGCGCAAAGAGACCTAAGAAGAAGTAATTTAGGTCAAAAGGGTATAAAGCAAAACAAGCCACGAAGCGTTCGGGTAAATTTGATGTTTATTGACGGACCCACTGTGCGCTTACAGAAGAATGCTTTTGAGTACCAATGATTTCATAATATTAATGAAGGAGGGAAGTACAGTGCCGAGAAGAGGTCGTATATCCAAAAGAGACGTATTGCCGGATCCTATGTACAATTCGAAGTTGGTAACCAAGCTCATCAACAACGTTATGTACGACGGCAAGAAGGGCGTAGCCCAGAAAATCGTTTATGACGCATTTTCCGCAATTGAAGCAAAGACCGGAGAGAATCCGCTTGACGCTTTTACCGCAGCTCTTGAGAACGTAATGCCTGTCCTTGAGGTCAAGGCTCGCCGTGTCGGCGGTTCGACGTATCAGGTGCCGATGGAGGTAAGAGCTGAGCGTCGTCAGACGCTTGGTCTGCGTTGGTTGGTCGCTTATTCCAGAAACCGTGGAGAACGGACGATGGCAGAGCGCCTCGCAGCCGAGATCATCGACGCAAAGAACAGCATGGGTGGAGCTTTCAAGAAGAAAGAAGAAACCCACCGTATGGCAGAAGCAAACAAGGCGTTTGCTCACTACAGATATTAATCTGTCATTAGGTTTATCGTAAAAAAATAAGGAGAAACATTAATGGCAAGAGAATATTCACTTCAGAAAACAAGAAATATCGGTATCATGGCACACATCGATGCCGGTAAGACGACGACCACCGAGCGTATCCTGTTTTACACGGGTAAGACGCACAAGATCGGTGAGACGCACGAAGGCGGCGCAACTATGGACTGGATGGCGCAGGAGCAGGAGAGAGGTATTACCATCACTTCTGCAGCGACCACCTGTTTCTGGGCGCACACCAAATACCACGACGATCCCGCAGCGGCGAAGGAAAACACCCACCGTGTCAACATCATTGACACCCCCGGTCACGTTGACTTCACCGTAGAGGTTGAGCGTTCGCTCCGTGTCCTTGACGGTTCTGTTACCGTTCTTTGCGCAAAGGGCGGCGTTGAGCCCCAGTCCGAGACCGTTTGGCGTCAGGCAGACAAGTACGGCGTTCCGCGTATGGCGTATATCAACAAGATGGATATCACCGGCGCAGATTTCTTCCGTGTTGTCGGCATGATGAAGGAAAGACTGCACGCAAACGCAGTTCCGATCCAGCTCCCCATCGGTAAAGAGTCTCAGTTCAAGGGCATTGTTGACCTGATGAACATGGAGGCTGACGTTTACTACGATGATATGGGTAAGGATATGAGAGTAGAAGAGATTCCCGCAGACATGGTTGACATGGCTGAGGAATATCGCGCAGCGATGATCGAGTCGATCTGTGAGACCGACGAGGAGCTCTTCGAAAAGTACTGCATGGGCGAGGAGATCTCGATCGACGAGCTGAAGTCTGCTCTTCGTAAGGCAACCATTGCCAACCAGATCGTTCCCGTTGTTTGCGGAACTTCTTACAAGAACAAGGGCGTTCAGAAGCTTCTGGACGCAGTCATCGATTATATGCCTTCTCCTCTCGATATCCCCGCAATCAAGGGTGTTAACCCCGATACTGAGGAAGAAGACGAGAGACATGCTTCCGATGACGAGCCTTTCTCTGCGCTTGCATTTAAGATCATGACCGACCCCTACGTTGGAAAGCTTTGCTTCTTCCGCGTATATTCCGGTTCGATCGCGGCAGGCTCTACCGTATACAACCCCGGTAAGAGACAGAGAGAGCGTATGGGTCGTATTCTGCAGATGCATGCAAACGACCGTCAGGATATCGACGTTTGTTACAGCGGTGATATCGCAGCAGTTGTCGGTGTGAAAAACACCACGACGGGTGATACCTTCTGTGATGAAAAGAACCCGATCATCCTTGAGAATATGGAATTCCCCGAGCCTGTTATCCGCGTAGCAATCGAGCCCAAAACTCGCGCAGGTCAGGAGAAGATGGGTATTGCTCTGTCTAAGCTTGCTGAAGAGGACCCCACCTTCCGTACCTACACCGACGAGGAGACGGGACAGACCATTATCGCAGGTATGGGTGAGCTTCACCTCGAAATCATCGTAGACAGACTTCTGCGTGAGTTCAAGGTAGAGGCAAACATCGGCGCACCTCAGGTTGCATACAAGGAGACCGTCCGTGCGAAGGTCGACCACGAGTGCAAGTACAAGAGACAGTCCGGTGGTTCGGGTCAGTACGGACACGTCAAGCTCATTCTCGAGCCCAACGAGCCCGGCAAGGGATACGAATTCATCAACGCTGTTACGGGCGGTGCCATTCCGAAGGAATTCATCGAGCCTGTTAACCAGGGTATTCAGGGAGCTATGCAGAGCGGTGTTCTGGCAGGCTACAACGTAGTTGACGTCAAGATCACGCTGTACGATGGCTCTTACCACGAAGTCGACTCGTCCGAAATGGCATTTAAGATCGCAGGATCGATGGCATTCAAGGAAGCAATGAGAAAGGCTGACCCCGTTCTCACCGAGCCGATTATGAAGGTCGTAACGATCGTTCCCGACGATTATCTCGGAGACGTTATCGGCGGCTTCAACTCTCGCCGTGGACAGATCCAGTCGATGGATCCCGTCAGCGGTGCACAGCAGATCACTGCAATGGTACCTCTGTCCGAGATGTTCGGTTACGCAACCGACCTCCGTTCGATGACGCAGGGTCGCGGACAGTACTCGATGGAGCCCAGCCACTTCGCTGAAGTTCCGAAGTCCATTCAGGAAAAGATCATCTCTGCTCGTGCAAAGAACTAATTCAAAAAATTTTAAAAATAATTTTATTGGAGGAAATTAAAAATGGGAAAGGCTACATTTGAAAGAACTAAGCCCCACGTAAACATTGGTACCATTGGTCACGTTGACCACGGTAAGACCACGCTGACCGCAGCAATCACCAAGACCCTCGGTCTCCAGAACGGTAACGTTGAGTTCATGGCATACGACCAGATCGACAACGCTCCCGAAGAGAGAGCAAGAGGTATCACAATCAACACCAGACACGTTGAGTACGAGACCGAGACTCGTCACTACGCTCACGTTGACTGCCCTGGCCACGCTGACTACGTTAAGAACATGATCACCGGTGCAGCTCAGATGGACGGCGCAATCCTCGTAGTTGCTGGTACCGACGGACCTCTCCAGCAGACCCGCGAGCACGTTCTGCTCGCTCGTCAGGTTGGCGTTCCCGCAATCGTTGTATTCATGAACAAGACTGACCTCGTTGACGACGAGGAGCTTCTTGACCTCGTAGAGATGGAGATCCGTGATCTTCTGTCTTCTTACGATTTCCCCGGCGACGATACTCCTATCGTTCGCGGATCTGCTCGTGAGGCTCTTGAGTCCACGAACACCGACCTCTCCGCTCCTGAGTACGCTCCTATCCTTGAGCTCATGGGTGAGGTTGACTCCTTCATTCCTACCCCCGAGCGTCAGGCTGACCTTGACTTCCTGATGCCCGTCGAGGACGTATTCTCCATTTCCGGACGTGGTACCGTTGCAACCGGCCGTGTTGAGCGTGGTACCGTTAAGGTTGGTGACGTTGTTGAAATCGTTGGTCTGTCCGACGAGAGCAAGAACACCACTGTTACCGGAGTTGAGATGTTCCACAAGCTCCTGCCTCAGGCAGAAGCAGGCGACAACATCGGTGCTCTGCTCCGTGGCGTTGCTAAGGACGAGATCGAGCGTGGACAGGTTCTGGCTAAGCCCGGTTCCGTAAAGCCCCACACCAAGTTTGTTGGTCACGTTTACGTTCTGACTGAGAAGGAAGGCGGCCGT
>JAZRLS010000015.1:0-77460 GCA_045646945.1 Eubacteriales bacterium
CTGCATCTAAGCGAGGATGGCGGAATCAAAGTGCCATACCGAATGGCCCCTCTCTTTTTCCGTGGCTTTCAGCACCCCGAGAACCACTTCTGATTTGCGAAGCGAATCAGGATCGGGTTGCGGCTAAGGTGAAGAATGAAATTTGATGTTTTTCGCCGCAAACCTTGGTTCAGAGCCCAGCAGGGGGAGCCAAACAAAATCCGCTTTCGTAAGAAGGCGGATTTTTGTTTGTATTATTCACTTTTCATTATTCATCATTCATTATTCATTTACTACAAGCGGATTTTGAATGAATAATGAAGAATAAAGTCGCAGAACTAATTAATAATTTCGGTAGCTTTCGCATGAGGTCGAAAAGAGTTTTATTTCATATTGAAAGATTTTAGATTTTATGATATAATAATTTTGGAAAGGCGGTGGCTATATGAGAGTGAATTGTATGAGAGCGAATAGTAAGCAGGTCGTTTTTTTAATATTTGCCATAATTGGGCTGATTCTTATGGTTGTTGGTACGGTGATTTGTTCAAAAGTTTTTGAATATAGTGATAAAGTAGAAACTACTGCGATAATAACCGATTTTGAGTCTTATCAGGAATATGCTAACGGAAGAACTCATACACGTCATAAAACCCATATAACATATGATGTTGAAGGATCTTCATATACTAATGTCGTCAAAATGTATTCGTCTTCTTGGAATGTAGGAGATGAGATTGAAATTTATTATGATATTAACAATCCTCAAAATGTTGGTTCTAAAGATACGGATTGGGCTTTGCTTGTGATACCGTGTCTTGGCTTGATGTTTTTTGGTTTGGGCTCGATAACTCTATTTGTAAGTCGCAAAAAACAAATGTGTACTTAATTTGGAATAAATGACATATAAAATTCCAAGGTTCAAAATTGTTGGGTGAACACAAAACAAAACGGAGTCCAATGGGTCTCCGTTTTTGTTTTGCTTTTCTTTGTTATGCTTGAACGGGACGAGATCATGATTCTGACGCGAACGAAGTTCGTGTTACGAAGCGAAGCGGAGTTGTCGCATGGTTCAAGCCCAGCAGGGGGAACCAAGAAAAGCAGATCACCGTTCGGTGGTCTGCTTTTCTTTACTTTCTTTGTTCGGTTTCAATCAGCAAGATCGTGCAGTCAACGGAAACCGAGCGTAGCGAGGGTGACTGGCAATGTTTGCAGTTGGCTTTGCCAACATGCAAACTTGCGGTTGAGCGTATGCGAAACCTTTCATCCTATGATGTCGCTGGTTCACTCCTACGGAGCCCACTCGCCGTCGTGTGTCGTGTGCTGTCGCCTGCGCCCGCTCGGCTCTGCCCACTCTCACTTTGGGCTCCACCGCTTGTGAAAACAATACTCAATTGTTTTCACTTCGCTAACCCCAGCAGGGGGAGCTAGAAAAAAGCCTAACGCAATCGCGTTAGGCTTTTTTCAACGAAATTTGCCCTTCGGGCAAGTGAAATAGTTTCGCTGTGAAATATTTGCTCCGCAAATGTGAAATATTCGCTGACGCTAATGTGGGCAAATTTCATTTCACATCGAACGAAGTGAGATATTTCACAATGTGTGCCAACACATTATTTCAAATTCACCGCAGGTGAATATTTCACTAAAAAATTAAAGTCCTTGATTTTCAAGGGATTTTCGTGTTTTTAGGGGTGCAAACAACCCTCTTTCACTATTGCACCTTTTCCCCGACCTTATGGACTTGAATCTGCGACTTGTCTATCTTTGTTCAAACTATGCAATTGACAATTTAAGCTAAATATGATATAATAAATCAAAAGTAGTGTTGATAATTACGGAGGTAATATCTATGATAATTAAGCAAAATAAGGGGCAGACAATTTTGTATGCAGTAATTACTTTCATAGCTATTATCGGACTCTTTTATTTTGCAATTTTTGATATGAGAAAACTTCCTCATAATTATAGCATTGTGTTGGATAATACGCTTATATATTGGGGATTTAGGGTGTTATGTTTTGCAGGTTGCTTTTTTGCTGTTGCCGGAGATATTTATCTTTTCAAACAAATTTTTTCCAAAGAACCTCTAATTGTAATATGTGATGAGTATTTTTACGATAATTCATCTGCTATTTCGTTGGGAAAAATCGCTTGGCCTGAAATGGAAAGAGTGTATATAAAGGGAGGATTTTTGAATATAAAATTAAAAAATCCAGAGCCTTACCTTAGGAAAAAGAATTGGCTTCAAATGCTAATGATAAAAGGAAATTACAAGCTCGGATACGGGGATGTTTGCATTAGTCCGGAGCGATTTAAGAAACATTCTGCAAACTTTCTAGAAGAATTTAGCAAGCGTAGAGCGATAGATCAATGATGATTTGAATGTCAGAATAAAACGATGGATCTTAGAAAGATTCAATTCTGTTGGGGTAGCCCAAAACAAAACGGAGTCTAATGGGACTCCGTTTTTGTTTTGCTTTTCTTTGTTTGGTTTTAGTCAGCAAGATCGTGCAGTCAACGGAAACCGAGCGTAGCGAGGGTGACTGGCAACATTTGCAGTTGGCTTTGCCAACATGCAAACTTGCGCTTGAGCGTATGCGAAACCTTTCATCCTATGATGTCGCTGGTTCACTCCTATATTGACTTTTTTCTCGAAATGATATATAATTATTATAGAAATTTTGAAGAAGTACAATATGAACGAAACAAGGAATATACGTTACAAAGAGTAGAAGGGAAGATGACAGTGGTTATGACAGATATTCGAAAATATTATCTTGGGATCGATCTTGGGGGCACCTTTATCAAGGGAGGAATTGTGGACGGCGAGGGAAATATCCTTCTTCGTGATAAAGTTCCTACCGAAAGTGAAAAAGGCGTGGATGGCGTTGCGGATCATATCGGAGCACTTTGCCGTAGTTTGATGGAGAAAGCCAATCTTTCGGTTTCGGATTTCGTAGGCATTGGTTTGGGTGTTCCGGGAACGGTTGACAGCGAACGGGGAGAGGTAGTTGACGCCAACAATCTCGGTTGGGAGAACGTTTCGATTGCCGACCGCTTGTCCGAAATGATCGGACTTCCCGTAAAGATTGCCAACGATGCCAGCCTTGCCGCACTCGGAGAAGCAAAGTTCGGATGTGGAAAGGAGTATCGCAATTCCGTGATGATCACACTCGGTACGGGGGTGGGCGGAGGCATTTTGCTTGACGGAAAGCTGTTTGAGGGAAATCGTTCGGCAGGAGCTGAGCTCGGACATACGGTCATTGCGGTAGGTGGAGAGCCGTGTACCTGCGGACGGCGCGGATGCCTGGAGGCGTATGCCTCTGCCACGGCGCTGATTCGCGACACGAAGCGCGCCATGGAAAAGAATCCCGAAAGCAAGCTTTGGGAGATTGGGGCACTCGACGCGGTCACGGGAAAAACAGCGTTTGACTATTGTGAGCAAGATCAAACTGCGCGAGAAGTGGTTGATCGCTATATCGAAATGCTCGGCGTCGGAATCGTCAATATTGCTAACCTCATTCGACCCGAGGTCGTCATTCTCGGTGGTGGTGTATGTGCGGAGGGGGAGCGATTGCTCTGTCCCTTGCGAGAGATGCTCAAGCGCGAGATTTATGGGGGCGAGAAAGGTCCTGCGATGGAAATTGTAACGGCAGAGCTCGGAAACGATGCGGGACTCTTAGGCGCGGCGGCACTTTTTATGTAAAAATCGGACGTGTAATAATAAAAGATTGGCGTACCTGCGATAAAGCCGGTACGCCAATCGTGTTTTTTGTTTTATAAATGTTTAGAGCTTATTGATCTCGTCAATCAGAATCTTGCGGAGCGTCTGCGGGTCGCAGTTGCCCTTGAGTTCCTTCATACATTTTCCGAAGAGTGCCATCAGCGCTTTTTCCTTGCCGCCCTTGAAGTCGGCAACCGACTTGGGATCCGCGGCAACGACTGCCTTGACGACCGCCTCTGCCTTGCCCGTATCGTTGGACATAATAAATCCGTTGGCTTCCGCATATGCGTTGGGTTCGATCGTGGGATCGTCGAACATTGCGGCGAGGATTTTTTTCGCGTTGGCACGTCCGACCTTACCGCCCGTGACGAGCAAAATGAGCGAACCGAGCGCCTTTCCGTCGAGCGTGAGCTGATCGTAGGTCATCTTTCTCGCGTTGAGAATGGTCATGACTTCAGAGAGAATCCAGTTTGCCGACTCTTTTGCGTTCTTCGTGACTTCAAACGCGCCCTCAAAACATTCGCAAAGCGCGATGCTCTTGGTGAGAAGCTCAGCGTCGTAATCGCTCAGCGCATATTCCTCGGTGTAGCGTGCGCGCTTGACCTCGGGAAATTCGGGGAGCGAATGTTTGATCTCGTCAAACCAAGCGTCGTCAATGACGACGGGCATCACGTTGGGGTCGGGGAAGTAGCGGTAGTCGCCCGCAGTTTCCTTGGTTCTCATCGCAAAGCTCTTACCCTTGATATCGTCCCAACGGCGGGTCTCCTGACGGAGCACCTCGGTGCCGTTTTCGATGGCATCGATGTGTCTTGCCGTTTCGTACTCGATGGCGCGCTTGATGGCTTCGATCGAGTTCATATTTTTCATTTCTGCGCGGACGCCGAGCTTGTCACTTCCTTCGGGACGAACCGAAAGGTTGACGTCACAGCGCATCGTTCCGTGCGCCATTTCACACTCTGCGACCTTGGCGTAGCGGAGCAGGGTCTTGAGGCGTTCAAGGTAGGCTTCGACCTCTTCTGCGCTCGACAGATCGGGCTGGCTGACGATCTCGATGAGGGGAACGCTCGTACGGTTGAAGTCGACGTGCGTGGTATCCTCGCGGATATCGTGGACGAGCTTTCCTGCGTCCTCTTCCATATGAATCTGCTTGATTCTGACCTGCTTTTTGCCCTTCGAGGTTTCGATCTCGACTAGACCGTTGACGGCAACGGGAGCGAACCACTGCGTGGTCTGGTACGCGGCGGGCAGGTCGGGGTAGTAGTAGCTCTTCTTATCGAAGGTGGTTGTACGGTTGATGTCACAGTTCAGCATCAGACCCGCCTTCATACCGAAATCGACCACGCGCTTATTGACCACGGGAAGCATTCCCGGCATACCGCAGCACGCGGGGCAGACGTGGGAGTTGGGGTCAGCGCCAAAGGAGTGTGCCGAGCAGGAACAGAAGATTTTAGAGTTGGTGGCAAGCTCAACGTGAACTTCAAGACCTATGACGGTTTCGTATCTCATTTTAGTTTGCCTCCTTTGTCAAAATCTTCGCCACATCGAGCAGAGCGTTCTCGGAGAAGCTTCTGCCGATCAGCTGAACTCCGCCTGTCACGACAGCGGGAAGACCCGTGATCGAAGCGGGGGCGGTGTAGAGGTTTTCCTCAAATGCGACGTGCTTGTTTTCCACTACCGTTGCTTCGGTGTAGGAGAGGGTCGAGCTTGCGGGAAGCAGAATTGCATCCACTTCGCCGAAGAGCTTCGTAAACTCCTCGCAGATCACGCGGCGAGTGCGCAAGCACTTGTCGTAAACCTTCATATAATTTTCGGTCGAGAGGGTTTCCGAACCAAAGAGAATCGCAGTTTTGAGGAGCTCGCCAAATGCCTCGGTACGGCTGTTGGTATAGAGTTCGTCAATGCCCGAGAAATTCTCGGCACGGTAACCATATTTGACACCGTCGTAACGAGAGACGTTGTTGCAAAGCTCGGCGCTCATCAGCACGTTCCAAGCGGGACGTGCGGCAACGATGATTTCGTTATCGATCTCGACAACCTCAATATTGTTTGCTTTGAAGGTATCGACAGCTTCGCCGATCTTTGCGGAAACGGCTTCGTGTGCTTTGAAGTTCTTCAAGAGAGCGATACGGCGGACGGGGGCAGCCTCGCCTACTTTTGCGCAAGCTTCGTCGGACAGGCTCGTTCCGTCTTTGTCATCGTGACCGGCGATTGCATCGAGCAGATCGCGGCAGTTTGCGGCAGTTTTTGCGAGTACGCTGACCGTCTCGCCCGAGCAAGCAACGGGAACCGTTCCGTAGCGCGAAACTCTTCCGTAAGTCGGCTTGACGCTGACAAGACCCGTCTGTGCGGCGGCACGGCGGGGGGAACCGTTGACGTCAAGGCAGAGCGCAGCAAGCGCGTCGCCCGAAGCAACAATCTGAGCGGCGGCGTTTCTGAGGACACCGTCAACGACGGTCGCACCGCGGTACGAGGTTTCTCCGATAAGGTCGATGGCAAACTCACCGACATCGGCTTTTCCGCCGAAGGCATAGCCTGCGGCTTTGGCGCGCGTGAGTGCCTCGGCTTCGAGCAAGCTCATGTAGCCGTCGAGCATTTTCGAGCCTGCCGCGGTGGGGGTATCGGTAGTCAGAAGCATATCGTCAACGATGATGCGTTTGTTCAGTTCACTCATTGCTTCATCCCCCTTATTCCATAACCTTGGGAACGCACCAATAACCCTCGTCGGTCTCGGGTGCGCCTGCCTGAAGAGCTTCACGCGCGAATTTCTGATCGATGACGTCCTCACGGACGACGGTCAGAATCGGCATTACGTGGACCATTCGCTCCACCTCTGCGGTGTCGATGGCGTCCAGCGCGGAAAGATCATCGGATCTTTCTTGGAAGAAAGCAAGAACGCTTTCCTTTTCTTCCTCCGTCAGACGGAGCTGATTTAAAAGCTCGAGTCTGCGGAGAATTTCTCTATCAATTATCATCATACATAAACTCCTTCTTTGAGAGTTTGGTTAGTCTCTGACCTTAATGTGAACCTCGCGGAGCTGTTGCTCGGTGACTTCACTCGGTGCGCCCATCATCAGATCCTGTGCATTTCCGTTGAGCGGGAATGCGATAACGTCACGAATGGTGTCTTCCTCTGCGATGAGCATGATCATACGGTCAACACCGGGTGCCATACCTGCGTGAGGAGGCGCGCCGTAGGAGAATGCCGTGTAGAGTGCGCCGAACTTTGCCTTGAGGTCTTCCTCTCCGTAGCCGGCGATCTCGAATGCCTTTCTCATAATCTCGGGGTTGTGGTTACGAACCGCGCCCGACGACAGTTCGACACCGTTACATACGATATCGTACTGATATGCAAAGATTTCCAGCGGATCCTTGTTGAGCAGTGCGTCCATGCCGCCCTGAGGCATCGAAAAGGGGTTGTGCGTAAAGTCGATCTTGCCCGTTTCCTCGTTGAGCTCATACATCGGGAAGTCCACGATGAAGCAGAATTCAAAGGAATCCTTTTTGATAAGACCGAGTTCGTTGCCGATCCAGGTTCTCATCTCGCCTGCGAGCTTGTTGATCACACTTGCGCTGTCGCTGATGAAGAAGAGCGAGTCGCCTTCCTTGATGCCGCAAAGCTCGCACAGCTCTGCCTTCTGCTCGTCGGTCAGGAACTTTGCGATCGGGCCCTTGAATTCGCCCTCTTCGAGCGTGATATATCCGCAACCGAACTTCATACCGATGCTTCTCGAATATGCGTCGATCGCCTTTTCAAATGCCTTCTTGCCGTCGCCCTCGCCGTCTTTCTTGACGAGGTAGTTGGCAACGATACCGCGAACGAGCTTGTTCTTGAAGGGAATGGTGCGTCCGTTGATTGTGAGGAACTCATGCTTTGCAAAGAAGTCAGTCAGATCCTCGATCAGGAGCGGGTTGCGAAGGTCGGGCTTATCCGAGCCGTACTTGAGCATCGCGTCAGCAAAGGTGATACGGCGGAAGGGGGGCTTCGAAACCTTCTTGTCGGTAAATTTCGTAAAGGTGTTGTAAACAACCTTCTCAGCAACGGCGAATACGTCCTCCTGCGTTGCAAAGGACAACTCAAAGTCGAGCTGATAGAATTCTCCGGGGGAGCGGTCCTGACGCGCGTCCTCGTCACGGAAGCAGGGTGCGATCTGGAAATAACGGTCAAAGCCCGAAGCCATCAGAAGCTGCTTGAACTGCTGAGGAGCCTGGGGAAGTGC
Organism: Eubacteriales bacterium; assembly: GCA_045646945.1. Classification (GTDB taxonomy): domain Bacteria; phylum Bacillota; class Clostridia; order Oscillospirales; family CAG-272; genus HGM12713. Next base: position 7,918 of record JAZRLS010000015.1, read on the forward strand.
ATAGAATTTGCCCTTGTGCTTACGGCTGGGCACGAGATAGTCACGCGCACCCTCGGGAGAGGAAGCAGTCAGAATGGGAGTTTGGATTTCGAGGAAGCCCATCTCCTCCATCTGTGCGCGCAGGTAGCTGACGATCTTTGCGCGGAGCACGATGTTGTCGTGGATCTTGCGGTTACGCAGGTCGAGGTAGCGGTACTTCAGACGCACCTCTTCGCGGGTTAAGGTCGACGCGTCGATCTCAAAGGGAAGTCCGAGCTGGCAGGGGCCGAGCACCTCGATCTTGTCTGCCTTGACCTCGATTTCTCCGGTCGCGAGCTTAGCGTTAAAGGTCTCCTCGTCGCGGCGCATAACTTCACCCTCAATGAGAACGACCGTTTCCTTGGAAATGCCTGCGAGCATCGCGTCGTCCGAGAAAACGATCTGCGTTACACCGTAGTGGTCGCGCAGGTCAACGAAGAGAACGCCGCCGTGGTCGCGGATGGTTTCGATCCAACCCGTCAGAGTAACGTTCTGACCGATATGCTCTGTGCGGAGCTCGTTACAAGTATGAGTTCTTAACATAGTTTCTTACCTCCAAAACAAATTTATGAAAAAATATTTTTGAACCGTGGGAGAGGGAAAAAAGAAAAGCCTTTCGTCCCGACTATGGGACGAAAGGCAAGCTTCCGCGATACCACCCAAATTGACCGCAAATGCGATCCACTCAATTTCCTTTTACGCAAGGCACGTGCGGTTCTAATTACCCAAAGGCTTTCTTCCGCAAGCTCCGAAGTGTTTTTTCCGCAAATCGCGCTACCGTGTTTCCAGCACCCACGGCTCTCTGTCAGCAAAAAAATGCAGTACTCTCTTCCTCAACGCTAATCATATTAATAATATAATGATATAAATCGTAGTTATTATACCATGATTTTTTCAAAATGTCAAGAAAATCTCGAAAAAATTAAAAAATAAATTCTCCGCAGAGCTCTACTTTGAGAAAGTCTTCGAGGTCGTCGCCTGAAAGTGAGAGTGCAAGACCGACAAGGAGTTTTGCGTAGGTCATCTCAGGGGTCATTCGAGAGATCGCCACAGCCCCTGCACGTAAAACTTCACCCGTCGTTTCGTAGGCGTAGGTGTGTTTGTCGCAGGGAGAGAGAAATACGGGAATCTTCCGCTCTTCACAGCGGCGGAGCAGGGAGAGCAGAGAGGAGTTTCCGTCGGGGAAGGTTGCCACCGTGCCCGAATGATACGTGCCGTGAAGCACCGCACGCACGTGCTCGAGGGAGAAATGATCGTAGTCAAGTCCTACGTACGGTTCGATGCGGAGTACCGAGGGGAGAAGTTGCTCCATACGGTAGAGCAGCAGGGGAGAGCCGTTGGATACGGGAGAGAACTTCGCGGCAGAAAGCGGAGTCATATCGACGCTGAAAAAGTCGTCGGAATGATTGGCGCACTGCCGCAGATGCGCGCCGAGGTGCAGATAGGTCACGCCGTCCGAGTTTCGGTAAACGGCGTAAACGTTCGGAGTGATTCTTTGTTTGATCAGCTCGACGGCGGCACGAAAATTTTCGTTGCCGTTGGTGTTCGGGTGCGTGAGAGGGAGCTGTGCTGAAACGAGCAGGACGGGGATTTTTAAACCCGACAGAACGAGCGAAAGAAGGCTTGCGGTGTAGGCGAGCGTGTCGGTGCCGTGCAGAACGATGATGCCGTCATACGCCGAAAAATCGCAGGTACGGAACTCGTCAAGGAGCACGTTCCAGTGTGAGACGGTCATGTTTTCGCTGAGAATATTGAGGGTAAAACGAGTGTCAAAGGAAAGGCTGTCACCAAAGCACTCTTTGTATTTTTGAACGATCAAAGTTTCGGCGCGGTGCGTGTCGGACGCGCGTTCCCCGTCGCCGCGGTCAAAGGAGCAGATCGTACCGCCCGTCAGAAGCAAAAGAATTTTGTGTGTTCCCATCGCGCCCTCCTTGTCGGATTTTTCTTTCATTATTATAGCATAACAGAAACTTTGTTGTCAATACGAAGATATGCAAAGAAATCGGCAGAGAAGCGAGTTTGGGGATTCATATTCGGTGCGAACAAGCCGTATAGATAGGAAAAGGGCTTTTTTTGCATTTGTTATCCATCGTCTGCCATCTTAGATGCACGTTATCATACGGATAAAAAGTAATGTAGGGACAGGCGTCCTCGACTGTCCGTGAGGTATGATGATTTTTGGGTAATATTTGCTTCCAAGAGATCTTGTGAGCTACCGTATTTTTTGAGAAAATGATGTTGTTTGCGCGGACAGTCGAGGACGCCTGTCCCTACAATTTTGTAATATACCGTCTTGTGTGCGCTAGACATTCCTCGCCGCCTTTCGATGAAATCACCAACTTTTTGCGTTGTTTTTGTGCAAAACGTAAAAAAACAGAAAAAATCAAAAGAAATTTTTATTTCACTTGACATTTTTTTAAAGGTGTGATAAACTTTAGAATAGGTAACGTGTACGCATCGTACATCCTATCGGCGCGCTTTTTTTGGGGCATGCGTGTCGGTAGAACAACGAAAAAGAAATATTTTAATGAAAGGAAATATCATTATTATGAAAACAAGAACCCAAAAAATTATTTCTCTTGTTTTGGTGCTGATGATGCTCGTGTCGATGGTTCCTATGGGAATCTTTACGGCAAGTGCGGAAGGAGTCACACCGGAACTGGCGGCAGGCTTGGCGAATTATGCAAATACCAAAGAGTTTGTCATCAATAGTGTTGACGATTGGAAAGCAATCTCTTCTTTCCAAGCAATCTCAGACGGTACGGACAAAGACGGAAATCCGACGTATCCTAGTTTTAGTGGAAAGACCATTAAACTTGGTACCGACATTGATGCTCAAAATGAAGCTTTACCTGTGCTTATTTCGAAAGGATCGTTCTACGGAACCTTTGATGGCAATGGAAAAACTGTGAAAAATGCAACTGTAACAGGAACTGGGCATACAGCTTTGATTGCTGCTGCTTTGGGTGGAGGTAAGATTACGAATGTAAAATTTGATAACATTACGGTATCTACCTCTTCGGGTCATATTGGGTTGATTGCAGGTCATAACTCTCTGTGGGCTGACTGTGAAATTAGCCAAATCAATGCAATTAATATTACTATTCATAATAGTGGTACGGGTAATACCGGTTGTTTGATTGGTAATCATGCCAACAATGGTTATGCCCAAACGGTAACAAAAATTAACATCCAAGGAACCGTTGAGCATACTGCCGCTTCTGGTTCCGTTGGTGGTGTTGTCGGTTCTGCTTCGGTTGGCGGTGTCACAAAGTGGTCTTCGATTTATTCGGATGTAATTGTAATTGCAAAAAATTACACTACAAAATTGAATGACAAAAATGAAACCGTTGTAGATCAAGAACCTAAAGCGGCAGGTTTTGCTGGTTTTTACAGTGCTAATGCGGGTAAATTAATTGAACTTGAAAATATTTACGTGGGAGGAGCTCTTGATCGCGCTTCTCGTTCTACATCGGCTTCTGCAATGTTCATTTGTACCATTGCTGGTGCTAGTGATGTTGACAACATTGTTCTTGACGTAAATATGTCGAAAGCATTTGGTAACTCGGTCATTCTCGGCTCTGTTTCAAGTGTGGATTTTACGTATAGCAACGTATATTCAATTTATGCATCGAATAAGGGATCTTGGTCGAACACTTCTATTCGTTGGACCGGTTTGTCGGTAAACGAAGAAGGCTTGTTTAACGGAAAGTACATTCCGTGGGCTACAGGAGATGCCGGATACGATAGCTTGACTTATATTTCCTCTCCCACGGCAGCAGCAATGGTTGTTAGAGATGCAAACGGATATTTGTCTAGTTTCAATGAGCCGACAAAAACGGCGTTGGAAATCGCACTGGAAGATTACGATAATCGACTCGAATTCGTCATCAATAATGCCGCTGAATGGAACTACCTCGCATCACAGGGGAAGAGTTTTGCGGGTAAAACGATTAAACTTGGTGCAGATATTGACGCCGCAAATAAAAATTTGCAAATATTAACAGGTTCGGATGTGTCGTTTACCTTTGATGGCGCAGGATATACGGTTAAAAATGTAGGTTCGGTTGCTTCCCCGAATGCAAACTCTCTGATTTCTCCAAAAATGAAATGCGCAACCGTAAAAAACGTTAATTTCGATAACGTTATTATTTCCACTTCTGGTGCTGTTGGTATTATTTCTCCGTCTGTTAATGGTTATGAAACTGCGCCTAATTTGGTTGAAAACATTAAGGTTACAAACTGCAAAATCACTTCTACGGCGAATGCTGCCGGTACGATTGTTGGCGGTGTAGCAGGTAATAATGATAGTACAATCGTTACTTTTCGAAACATCAATATTGATGCTAATACTGTGGTTTCCGGAGCAGGTTTCGTGGGCGGAATCACCGGTTCTAGCGGACATTCGGGTGAGCTTACGTTTGAGAATATTCATACGGCAGCTCAATTGATTGGAACAGGCGAACCTGCTTCTCAACACAGCTTTGATAACGCTGTTGGCGGTATTGTCGGTCGTGAACACTCGAATCCAGCTGCCGTAACCAATTTCCGCAACGTTATTGTGGAAGGAAGCTTGAATTCTACGAATACAACAACCTATAACGGCGTAATGCTTGGTGGCTTGGCAGGCGCTATTCGTGGAGGCAGTTCTAAGACGGTCAATATTTCGAACGTAATTATTGCTTGTGATTTTTATTCCGGACACTACTATTCTGATATTTTAAGTTACTTTGAGGGTGCTAATACTTACGTAAATTACGATAATGTTTACGTAAAAGAGAATTACGGAACCAACCCGAAGGCAAAATGGCAGATTACGTCTGCAAGTAACACTGTGTATCTGAATGGAGTGGGAAAAATGGAGGCTGATATTGGAAGTGCTCCCGCTCATGGCAAGCATCTTACAGATCTCTTTATCTTTGGCGAAACTCCCATTGCAAACTTTGTGAAATTCGACGATACGACCGGATTTATCGTAAAAGTTCGCGACCTTGTGGAAGTAAGAGCATATCAGGCAAGTACTGTCAATAACGATGGCAAATATGCAATTCGTTTCATCGCAATGTCTCAGCTGACGGCAGAAGATCTGAAGGCGGGTACCAGCGTTGCTATGCAAATTGATGCTACCTTTATGGAGAACGGTGTCTCGAAGACCCTCAGATTCAAAAAAGCTTGTACGCTTTATGACGGACTGACGGTTTACAGTCAGTACGGAATTGCACAGAAAACCGTTTATGCTTCTGAGTATAACGCAGAAAAACTGATTGGTTTGACCATTTACGATATTCCTACGGGTGAGGATATTACCTTTAGTGTTAAGGTAATTTACACGAATATTATGGGTGAAGAAATTACCAGTGCTACTGCTACAAGCTTTACCATTCCTGCAGCAGGACCTACTGTAAGCACATCCCCTGCAAACTGATAAAGGAGGTTACGAAAGATGAAAATGTATAGTGAAGCAAAGATTGAATTGATTTCTCTGTCCGTAGCTGACGTTATCACGGCTTCCGGCGAAGGCGAATACGCCGGATGGGGCGAAGGCGAAAACGTGACTGAGCCTAACTGAGCTCATTGACTGATTCAAAATCAAACGTATAAGGCGGTCTGCTGCGGCAGACCGCCTTTATGTTTTGTGCGGCGTGTGCAGGAATGTGCGCCTTCTACCAAGGCTCCCTTGTGCAAAGGGAGCTGTCGCGAAGCGACTGAAGGATTGTATTGGTGGTGAATTTGCATTGGAACAATCCTTCCGTCAGGCTACCGCCTGCCACCTTCCTTTACACAAGGAAGGCTTTGGAGGTGTGCCGCCCTCGGTGCGGTGAGCGCACAAAAATGAAGAACGATCCGCAAAAGCGGATCGTTCTTCATTTTTTAAAGGGTTCTCATCAATCTGAGATAAAACTCGGTTGCACGGCAAAGCGTTTCGATTCGGATGCTCTCGTTGTTTCCGTGGATGGTGGCTCTTTCCTCGCTCGTGAGGTCCATTGCGGAGAATCGGTATACTCGGTCGGAAATTCTTCCCCAATGGCGAGAGTCGGAGCACTGGACCATCAGATAGGGGGAGACGATACAGCCTTTCCAGGTGGATGCGACGGCAGATGCGACCTTGTCCCAGCCTTCACAATCGGTACGCGAGATTCGGCTCGGGTTCATTCCGTGGAGCAGTGTAATTTCGACTTTTTCGTCGTTCACTGTCTTCTTGAGTGTTTCGAGAGCTCCCTCGACGGTGTCGTGCGGGTTCAGTCTCATATTTGAGACCATCGATGCTCTTGGCGGAATGACGTTCGGCGCGGACGATCCTTGCATTTGTGTAAAGGCAGTCGTTGTTCGCATCAGTGCGTTCATCTCTCCGCCGCTCATTTTACAAATCAGATTGAGCACGGGCAGAAAAACTTTCAGATTTGAGAAAATCACGCGGTAAACGAAAGTTGAGTGCCGTCCGAGTGTGTCGAACATTTCGGCGACGGGGGGCGTGAGCTGGAGTTTGAAGGGGTGGGCAAGTACCTTTGTGCAGGCTTTGGACAGTCGATCAACGGGGGCATTCGGCTTGGGTGCCGACGCGTGTCCGCCACCCGAGCTTACCGAATATTCGACGTTCATCATTCCTTTTTCGGCAATTCCGATGAGACCGCAGGGAGCAGTGACACCGGGGAAAACCCCCTCGACGACGGCACCGCCCTCGTCGAGCACGAACGCGGGCTCGATTCCATGCTCCTCGAAGTAATCTACGATATGCAAAGCCCCCTTGCCGTTGACCTCTTCACCGCCCGAAAATGCGAAGTAAATATCGTGCTCGGGGGTAAATCCCTCGGAAATCAGCTGATCTGCCGAAAGCAGTATCGAGCCAAAGGTGACCTTGGTGTCAAGTGTTCCTCTGCCGAAGATTCGTCCGTCCTTGACGATGGCGGCGAAGGGATCGACGTCCCACGCGTCTTCATTGACGGGAACGACGTCGTAGTGTGCCATCAGAACGGCGGGCTCTCCCTCGTTCTTTCCTTTCCAATGAAAGAGAAGTCCACGGTCGGGCATTCGGATCATTTCGCATTCTTTTGCTACGTTCGGGTAGAGTGTGGGGAGAAGAGCGATCAGTTTTTCAAATTCAGCGTCGTCTTCCATCGAAGAATCGGTATAAGAAACCGTCTTGCACCGTACGAGCGCACAGAGTGCTTCTGCGGCGCGATCTTTGTCGACGGGTTCTTCACTCTCGGAGATGCTTGGTTGCTCTCCTGGCACAAATTTGACGGCTCTGACGAGGAGAATTGCGACGAAGACAATCAGTGCTGCGGGAATCAGTAACAATAACCACCACATATCAGAGAATTCCTTTCTTATAGAGAATTCTCGCAACGGCAACCGTAAAGAGGACGCCGACGGGAACCATAATTCCGACGGTCGATGCGTTGAGCGCGGGAACGAAGATAAAGAGCGCGAGCATCAGAATGATCGGAGCGATCGAGAGCTTGAGGTTCTTGGAAACGAAGACGACCGCAAGTCCGCCGAAGAGGGCAGGCAGGATCATATCAAAGGCAGGCTCAAGCACGGGGGATTCGAGCAGAGGAGTCAAGGGGACGATGCAGATGACACCGACGACGATGATGAGCGTCGTAACGATGCTTGATACGGCAATCGCGATGGTGGAGATGACCTCTCCCTCTTCGTCCGATGCCTTCACGCCTGCGCGCTCCATGGCGTCGATCGCGCAAGGAAGCTTGAGGTTCGAGATGTTACCTGTGACGAAGGAGAGGTACGTACCGCCGGCACCGAGCATCGGGACGTAGGTGAAAATTTCGACGATTCCGACCGCCCAGTACATCGGTGCGGTAGCGAGAATGCCCTTGATGAGGATTTCGGTATTCGGAAGGACTCCGAAAATCAGCGAGAGGAGCAGAGGGAAGCAGAGAAGGACCGTGCCTACGACGATGCCCCAAATTCTTCCCGAGCGGTGGACGCTTTCCATATATGTAAGATTGTTCTTTTTCATATCAGTTACCTCCGAGAAGCATCGTAAAGGGAATTGCGGATGCCATACCGAGGATCAGACTCATCGGCAGTGCATAATCGGTCAGCCAGCGGATTTTTGCCTTGGTGGCGATGGTGCCGCAAATTGCCATCACGACGGCGGATACCGCCATCACGCAGACGGGAATCAGCCCCGACGTGTCGCCCTTAAAAACGAGTCCGACGTCGCAGAAGACGTAGCCGAGAAAGGCGGAAATCATTCCGAGAAACATTGCGTTGTTGAAGATCTCCCCCCACTTTTTGTCCTTCATTCCTACCTTGGAAAGACCGCTTTGGATTCGTTTGGTGACAAAGGGGACGAAAACGAGTCCTGCGGCGATACCGACGGTCATAACCCACGCGATTGTGATGAAGATCGACGGGTCGGTGATGGTGGTCGAGGCGCTCATTCCCGCCGCTTCAAGCGCGTTGCCTGCCGCGACGGTTTCGTAAGTGATCGAACCGATGACCGAGAGACGAAGCCACGGAAGCGCGACGCCAAGGCTCTTGGAGAGCGCGACGACGCCGACGAGCACAGCAATCGCGGGGGCGATGGTGAAAATGGCGGCAGAGGAGATGGTTTTCTTCACGGTGGTTTTGGCGATGCCGAGCTGTTTCGCTCGCTTCATCGCACGGAAGAGAAAGAAGAAAGACTGCGCGAGCACAAGAAGAATGATTGCACCGACGATCACGTAAAGGATCGGATGGTTGACGTTGAATTTCACTGTGTTACCTCACTATCTTCGGCGGTTTTCTTGCCGAGCTTTGCAAAATATCGGAAGGTCATCGGCCAGAGCACGCCGCCGAGGATGACCATCAGAAAATAACGGATCAGGCGCGCCCACGAGTCGGCGGGGAGGATTGCGTCAAGTGGGAAGCGGAGAAGTTCCTTGGCAGCAAGGACAAGGGCAATGCCGCCGACTGCTTTGAGGATTTGCGCCCACCAGACGGCGTGCGTGTCAAATTTTGTCCACTTGAGATCGACGGTATAGACGAAAATCAGTCCGAACACACAGCCGGTTAGAGTAAAGCCGTTCTTTCGCGCCGATGCGAGATTGTGAATGTTTTCAGGCAGATAAACGCTTTCGGGGAACTCGTAACAACAGATAAAGACGAGGTATGCGAGCATCAAGCCTACCAGCGTAAAGATGATCGTGTACATCAATTTGGGAGAGTGTTCTGCCTTGCGGAAGAGCGGTGCTCCGACAAAGATCAGAACAAGCGCAATACCAAGCGAGACGAGAACATCAGCGGGGGTGTGCACGCCAAGATACATCCGAGAGAGGGGAACAAGCACACAGAGGGCAATCGTTGCGATGCGGAGTGCGGTGCTTTTGTTCCAACGAGCAAGACCGCCGAAGAGTCCGACTGAGGTTTGGGTGTGACCGCTGGGGAAGGAGTACCCCGACGCAGCTTCGCGCGCCGATTCAACGATCGAAAAATTCGGATCGCGTACCCACGGACGCGGAATACGGAACAGCATTTTTAAAAATTGATTTAGGAGTGTTCCGAGAAATCCGAGCGAGAGAAGATAGTAGCCTTGATACTTGCTGACGCACCAAAAGACGATCATTCCCACCGCCATAAAGACGGTTTCCTCACCGCAAAGTGTGACGACCGAAAAGATCGCGTCGAGCACGGGGTTGCGAAGCTCCTGTAAAAAATACAAAAACGGCATAAAAATTCCTTTCTTTTTTTATTTTTTTCATTATATCATAGTTTTGGCTTTTTTGCAATCAAATCGACAGAAAATACTTGATTTTTCGGGAAAAATGTGATACACTATAAAGCGAATGATTTTGGAAAGGAGAGGCGATATGGCAGAGAAACATACGGGATCTCGAGTGATTGCGCAAAACAGAAAAGCGTGGCACGAGTATTTCGTGGACGAAAAATACGAAGCGGGAATCGCGCTCTTCGGCACCGAGGTCAAAAGCGTGAGAGGCGGAGCGGTCAATCTCAAGGATGCCTACTGCTCGATCAAAAACGGTGAGCTTTTCGTGTTGGGAATGCATATCAGTCCCTACGAGAAGGGAAACATCTTCAATAGAGAGCCAAGACGCGAGCGAAAGCTCCTGATGCATAAGAGGGAGATTATGAAGCTGACGGGTCTTGTGGCACAAAAGGGATATACGCTGGTGCCGCTGTCGCTGTATTTTTCGGGCAAGAACGTCAAGGTCGAGATCGGACTTTGCCGAGGTAAGAAGCTGTATGATAAGCGCGACGCCGCGGCAGAGAAGGACGCAAGCAGAGAAATGGATCGACGGATGAGAGATCAGTCAAAATACGACTAACCTCTGCACTCTTCACTATTACTTCTCACTTCAAATATGGGCCCGTAAAGGTTTCGACGGGGATTTTGAGGTATCATAAGCGGGTAGAGCCGGGCAATCTCTCCAAAGGCCTAACTTAAAATTAAACGCTAACAATAAAACTGTAGCAATGGCTGCCTAAGGGCAGTGCCGCGGCAATCATGCCGCCCGTTCCTCCGAGGAGTTTCGCGGCCTCGGACTGAGCGTCAAATGAGCGAAGCCCGTGCACCGATGGTTCGCCATTGAGTCGGTCACGCAAAAAATGGCTACCCAACGAAGAAGTCTGTCCGTTGACGGCTTTTGAGGGGAAGTTTAAATAACGGACTGCACCCGGAGAAAGTGGTATCAAGAGGTTTTCGGACAGGGGTTCGATTCCCCTCGGGTCCACCAAAAGAATAGAGAGGCGCACGTCAGTGCGCCTCTCTATTCTTTTGGCTAAAACTTAAAGGAAGGGGAATCGAACGCAGTTCCAAAAACAATCCAGTGAATTGTTTTTGGGACGGTGACCGAAGGATTTTGCGAAACACAGAGAAAAAAGTCTGAAATATGTTTCGCAAAATCCAAGAACGATTCCCCTCGGGTCCACCAGCGGCAAGTTGCCGCACCCAAACATCGGATGGAGATAATAATAATTCAACATGTATCACACGAGAATACAGTTCGGATTTGTTTTTTTACTTTGATTCTCCATATTGAAACACACCGCCGAGAGTGACCAATCGGTTACTCTCGGCAGTATTCATTATAAAAACTAACAATTATTACTTGAAGCCTTATTTAACTTTTGCACATAATCCTCTATACCTTTATATGTACCAAAAGTTTTATAATACCGATCAATCTCAATTGTGTTTCCGTGCTTCTCCTTATATTCCTTTATAGCACGAATTGTTGTCATTATCTCATTAGTAAATTTATCTGACATATTATTTTACTCCTTTATCAATCCGTATTTTTTAGCAATGCTTTGTGCGTAACTGCCGGATTCTGCTTTACCATTTTGAATAGCATAGGTTCGCCGATCACCATAAGATTCGGTGTGAAGATAAGCGATCTTTGCACCGCACTCGGCGATTTTCGGCTCTGTTTCGCAAAGCTCGTGATGATGTGTAATAAAAACACATTTACCCCCGATTTTGCATAGCTCCCTAATAAAGTTCGCCGCTATCGGTACAGCTTCTGCCGAGGAAGTTGATGTGAACGCTTCGTCAATGAGTGCCATGCTGTTTTCAGTAAATTGCTTCAATACGTTAGAAAGTGAAATACACTCTTTTTCGAATCGACCAACCAAGTTAACATTGGCTTGTTCTTCAACCGATATCTTATATATTGCATCGCATATCGGCAAGGTTGCTTCTTTAGCGGGAATAGGCATACCAAGTTGAAAATAATACTGTGCAGCGGCAAGTGAATTGATAAACACCGTTTTGCCACCACTGTTTGGACCGGTCAAGATATAGCAACAAACACTGTTTTCAAGAGTTATCGTATTAGGAACGATATCTTTCTTGTCCTTTGCTCGACACAGGGCATTGTCATATAATGATACAACGCTTAACTCCCTATTAGTACTGATTTTGGGAAAGCATAAAGGAATATTCTTTTCTTTAAATATCTCTATGCGATTAATTGCTTCAACAACAAATTTAAGAGAATCAAAAAACTCAAAATATTTTGCAAGTCTCACCTTGATATAGTTTAGGGCACGGCTACTGCAATGATGAAGTCCGCCATCCAAAACCTTGCCCATAGCTTTTAGAAAAGCATAATTCACTTGTTGACTTTCTTGAAATCCGAGTTTTTTGTCAATTACGGTGATGGGTGCAATACAGTGATATTCGTCCTTTTCAAAATCCAATTTTATAATCCGGTCAAGCAGATCTCCCGACTTAAATTCTTCCTTGTTTAAGGAGATGATGCCTGCTTCTTTGGGCTGATATAAGGCATTGAGATTTACACCAATCGTTACGCTATTGACCGAGCGAAGTCTGTCAGTATTTTTCTCGTAATAACGTTCAATACGTTTATATTCATCGGACTCAATATCGTTTTGGGCAAGCGTATAAAGCTGCTTTAGGGATTCAGCTGTAATACTGCTCTTTAGCGATGAAAGCGATTCGTAAATAAATTTTACAAGTTCGATATAAACGGTTGGATATAGAATGCTATGCAACTTTTCTTCGGTGTTTGCTGCTTGACTATATTTCATCAGCGGCTCGTATTCGGTAAGTTTCTCGGAAAGAGTTTTGAAGAAATCCGACAATCCGCTAATTTTCAATATATCAGAAAATAATGATTGTCTGTAGAGCAAAGTTTCACTGTCGGTGCTGATATATCTCTTTGCACGTTCAAAAAACTTGTCCTTGGATACAATCTCTGATCTCACATCGAAATCAACAATTGCTTGATCACTCTTATTCAAAAGCATAAAGTCCATAATACCTCCAGCAACATAGAAACAGGAATGGAAATAATCTTTATTAGCAAAATTGAAGCACCGTGAAACACAATATATGCTCTTGCAGAAACATTGCACGCCTCCCATAGAGGGAAAAACATCACCAAGAAAACAGAAAAAACTATAAGTGAGGGCAATCCAACCATAGCAAAAAATATATTACTGCGCACCAAAAACAATGCCAAAAGATATGCCCATATCGGCATCATCGGTTTTATCAGCAATCTTTTGGATATTAGTATATAATACACGTTTCCCAATGACAGCAACTCGGTGTATTCGTAATATTCTTTACCGTAGAGTTTAAGATTTTTACTCATAATTTGATCTGAATATAGGATTCAAGTTCTTTGGAAAGTTTTTTGAATATGTTTGATTCACGAGCGATATCATATTCTTTCCTTTCCATGTTTTTCAGAATCAACGCTGCTTGATTATCTTCGCTGTTTAGTGAAACGTTGCGAGATTGCTCAACCATTCCTTTCAGAAAAAGAGATGTGTGAGTAAAAGTATCTTTCTGCATAAATGTAATAAAGTCTATTGCCAAATGCACGGATTTTTCTAAACACTCTAAAGTTTTTTCGGCATTACCGGCAGTTGCGTAGTGGCGTGCACTCTGCTCATAAAAATCGGAAAGCCCGCCACTGTAAAATCCGAAATCACCATCTTCAAACAATAGCTCTAAAAGAGCGATTTTCTTTTCTCTTAGTGCATCCAGGTCATCCGAGGAATATAGTCTTTCACCGGAATCCAATTTGTAATTTGAATCAAATCTTTTTAACATAAATTGCAAAAGATTAGATTTCAATCTTTGATTCGCTTCGTTTTTCTTTGTCCCCTTATATATATTGGCAAACAAAAAGTCTTGACTCATAACCATAACAGGCATCTTTCCAGCAAGTTCCTCTGCCTTATGTATTTCGCCTTTTTCGGCATAATAAGTACAAAGATTAGATACGGCGGCATGGCGAATGAAATCATCTGTGCATCCGTCCAAAATTCTTTTGCAATATTCAGCGCATTGATTTCTGATCAAATCCTTTTCTTCGCGTGTGATTTCAGAAAATTTGCACATTCTATCTCCGCAGAGAGATATATGAATCATAATGGAGTAATCGTTCGGGAATTTTGCAATGCCTTCTTGCAAAAGCTGCCAACCTTCCTTTAGATACCCTTTTCTTGACAGATCATAATATCTGTGCAAAATATTCTGCTTTTCTTCTTCGGATTTTGGCAGGTTAATATTCAATAGCTGATCAGCGGATATTTGAAAGAAATTACACAAAGCGGGGATTTGAGAAATATCGGGAGAAGTCCTATCACATTCCCATTGTGAAACAGCCTTGGAGGTGATTCCAAGATGAGATGCGAGCTCTTCTTGAGTTAATTTTCTTGCGATTCGTAATTTTTTTATTGTTGCACCTATAGACATACTATCCTCCAAAAATATATTCTCCCATATAAATTATACAATATTTGCAACATGAGCGGAAGAACCCATATGGGTAGATGAAGTATAGTTTCGCTATACCTCGTGAGTAAATTATATCATAAATCTGTGAATTAGTCTATAACGAAACCGCCGAGAGCGACCAAATGGTTACTCTCGGCGAATTGTTATGTCAATCAAAAGTTCAAAGCTCTCCTTGTAGAAAGATTTCCAAAAACCTATATTTTTTTGCAGATTCCCTTTTTTGTATAGCGCCTGTAAACCACGGTGAAAAAAGTGGCATAAAGGATCATATTCAGGACCCAAGATACCAAATAGCAGAGCATAATCGTGTTGATGGTAGGAAACTTGGGGTAGACCATCAGCATCCAAAGGACTCGAAAGCCGAGCGTAAATGAGATACTGGAAATACTTGTGAACAGTGGGTAGCCAAATGCCTGAAGGGCATGGGAGAGGATATTGTTGATGGCAAGGACAAAGATGAACAGACAGACGTAAAACAAGCGTATCATTCCATATTCAATTGCCGAAATTTCAGAAGCTCCGAGGATAACTCCCAACCAGAACCTTCCGCTGAGGTAAAAAAGAACACCGAGAGTTCCCGTGATGAGAAAGTTGAAGCCAAGCAGGAGCCAAAAGCTTTGCTTGACACGCTCCGGTTGCTTTGCACCGATGTTTTGCCCCACAAAGGTGGTGGTTGCGATGGCGAAACCGCTTGAAAATGCACTTGCAATCCCTTGAATCGAAGCCGCGGCAGAGTTCCCGGCAACTGCGGCTACTCCGAAAGAATTGATCGCGGGAGTGATTTGAAGATTGGATAGCGGAACCATCAGATTGGAGAGCGACGTGGGAATGCCGAAGCGAATGATTTGAGTGAACGTAGGGAGGTGAGGGCGCATACGCAGAAGATGAAACGAAAATTTTTTATCAAATCGGGAAATTCGTCTCAGCACAAGAATGACACTGACGATCTTGGATGCCAGCGTAGCGATTGCGACTGCCATGACCTTTTGGGGGAGAATCAGACAGAGAATCACGTTGAGCCCCACGTTTATGATTCCCGCAATCGTAATATACAGCAATGGTTTTTGCGTATCCCCCAGTGTTCGGAGAATGGCTGAACCATAGTTATAAAGCAGAGAGATGGGGGTACCTGCCAGAATGATTCGCATATAAAGCACCGCATCATCATAACATTCGGTGGGACAGTCGGTGGCGGTGAGGATCATGGGAGAGAAGACAATTCCCAAAATCGCAAGCGCTGTGCCGATTAGTATGGCAGTGATCAGAGAGGTATCAATGGTTTGCTTGATTTTTTCTGTGTTCTTTTGACCGACGAAGCGGGCAAGAATGATTGACGTACCGGTGGAAAGACCGACGGCACCGTTGATGATCAAGTTGGAAACAACCGACGTGGCTCCGATGGCCGCGACCGCAGTACTTCCCGCCATATTTCCCAACACTGCTGTGTCTGCAATATGGAACGTATGTTGCAGAATGGTGGAAAAGATCAGCGGCAGAGTATAAATGAATATCAGTTTTGCAAGGTTTCCTTTTGTTGCATCTACTTTTTTTGCCATATCGCTCACTCCCATTTCTTTTTTTAAAATTATAACACAGTCTATTGACAAAAGCCATACACTGATTTATAATAAAACTATAATTTTTTACAGTAATTTAGGTGGGGTATGCAACTGAAACTGATCAACCAAACTTATCTCGAAGATCGTACCGAGTTTAAGCAACATATCATAAAGAGAAAATGGGACATACTGATTTTGGTCGTAGAGGGAGAGTATTCGGTGACGATTCCCGAAAAGAAGTGCTCTTTGGTGCTGAAGAAAAACGATATTATGTTTTTGCCTGCAGACACGGAAATCGAGCGCGGAATTTTGTCACCGCTGACCTGTTATCATCTTACCTTTTGTTCGCAAGCGGAGCATCCTTTTTATCTTGCCGCATCTCTGGGAAAGCTCAAGCTGCCGAAGGAGCAGAGTGATGCAATTTTTCAAATGTTGGAGCATGCGTTTGATCTTCCCGATAACCGAGAACTGCTAACGCATATTATATCGCACGTTTTTGCGGAGAATTATTTGTTTGGAAATGACAAAGCAGTAAAGAGCAAGCCATTCAGTGATGAGGTGGAGCATGCGATCCGCTATATGAGAAGAAATCTTGATCGAAAAATTGATATGGACGAGCTGGCGGAACAGGTATTTTTAAGTCATTCGGGATTGATTTGGAAATTCAAGCAAGAACTGAACACCACTCCTTCCAACTATTTGAAAATTTTGAGGCTTCGCTATGCCAAGCAGCTTCTTCTGGACTATTCGTACAGCATTACGGAAATTTCGGAAATGTGTGGGTATTCCAATCCGTATTATTTTACCAATGCGTTTCATCGCTATTTTGGCATGAGCCCTTCGGAATTTCGCAAGCATTATCTAAAGGAACAGTGAGATCAAAAAACGGGAGGCACACGAATGTGTACCTCCCGTTTTCTACTCAATCTCATTTTTGCACGGTTCTCTCAACGATATTATCTTGAATTGCATCGGTTAAATTTACAAAATACTCCGAAAATCCGCTGACACGAACGCGCAAGCTCTTATATTGCTCGGGCGTCTGCTTTGCGGCAATCAGATCCTCTCGGGAGATCGAATTGATCTGAATTTGCGCGCCTCCGTTTTGAAAATAGGTTTCGATCAGACGCACGGTTTTTTCAAAGTTTTCGTCATTGTCGATTAAGGCGGCGTCAATATTGACGTTGGTGACCGTGACGCCTGCGAAATGACGTGTTGGATCATAGCTTGCCACCGAGTTCAGAAGTGCGGTGAGGCCGTTTCTGTCTCTGCCGGTAGTTTGTCCCGCGCCGATGGTTTTGAACGGCTCTCCCTTGTAGCGGCCGTCGGGGGTTGCTCCCGTGACGGCGCCGAACACCTTATGATAGTCTCTGTATCCGGGGGCGACCACGCCGATGAACGGTTTGCCGAAGAGATCGGTTTTGTCTTTTGCAAATTGGTGGATCGCTGTTGTAACGCGCCGCGCGACCTCGTTGGTTGCCGCGTCGTCATTTCCAAAAAACTTTCCCTTGTTCAAAATCATCGTGCGAAGCTCATCGTAGCCTTCCCAGTTCTGTTCCAGGGCAGTGAGCATATCATCGATTGAGATAATGCTTTCGTCATACACGAACTGCTTGATGATCGCAAGCGAGTCGATGGTGCACATCAGACCAACGCCGCCGCCCATTTCCGAAAAGCCCGATGCGCCGCCCTTGTGCATCGATACGCCGCGCTCGATACAACCGTTCATAAAGAGGCTGCCGAGAATGCATTCGTCCTTGGAGGCGTAGCGGTTCAGACAGTCTCCGACTTCCTTGTCTCTTGCGAGCGCTTGGTGAAGCTCTTCCTCATAAATGCGGAAAAACTCATCAAAATCCTTGGCGCCGCGGAGCTCCTCTCTTCGGTTGGAAAGCGTTTGATCTAATGCTTTGACTTGGTTTGCGTAGCCCGTGCCGTACCACATACCGCCCGAAAGCGCGATCATATTGCATCCGATGGTCACGTAGTTGACCGCCTCCTCCCACGGAACGTGGCAATTTTGCATCAGACACGCAATTTTTGCCTCGTCGCTGACAAACGCAATTCGCTGATGGGGGTCTTTTCTCTCTAGATCCATTACGTGATAAAACAGCTCAAACGGCGTCTTTTTTGTCCAACGGAACGTGACCTGCGGAATGTATAACGGAAGCTCCAAGAGGGAGGTTAAAATCAGCTCGGATAGCTCATTGTACCCGTCCTCGCCGTCGGCGGTGTAGCCGCCGATCGAAAAATTGCTCTCGCCGCCCTTGGTGAAATTAGGACTTGTGATGGGAGTGGCGCTTTGCACTCGAATGAATAGCTCCTGCAGCAGCTCCTTGGCAAACTCCTCGGTGATGTTGCCCTCTGCGAGGTCCTTTTGATAGTAGGGGTAGAGCCAACGGTCGGGCAAGCCAAGGCTGTCCGATAAAAAGTCGAAGCAGAAATAGAGGGCTTGCACCGCCTCGTAGAAATTGCTTGCGGGATAGCGAGGCACTCGTTTGAGGTTTTCGGACATTTGCAGAAGCTGCTGCTTTCTGCGCGCGTCCTGTTCCTCCAGGGCGCGTGCGGCGCATTCTTCGGCGCATTTCAGCTCCCACGCGATAATTCCGTCGCACATCATAAGACACGACGTTAAGAATTCGACCTTGCTCTCGTCCTCGGAGTATCGTTCCAAGGAGTCGCGAATTTGTTGCTTGATGCCTTCAACACCCAGACGAATGAATTTTCCAAAGTCGGCGGTAGCGTGTTGCCATCCCCAATATTTGAACCCCTCAAAGGGAGGATTTTCGATGCTGAAGAACTCATTTTGAAGCTCCTTGGTGTGGTGAAATCCTCTTTTTTTCATAAAATCCGATGGAAAGGGGCATTTTTTAAATTGGATCATTCCCACAAGCAATGCGCCGTCGGGAATGACAACGTCCTGCGCCAGCATATATTCGCACAGGCGCTTGGTTTCCATTTGGCTCTGCGGGCGCAGATAGTCTGCTCGGTCATAGGTGATTTCTTTGGGATTTGGGTAGATTGTCTTTTTTAAAACACCCTCTGCCATCGCCCTAATTCGTTCGGTCATAGTTTTTTCTCCTGAAAAATTAAAGTAATGTTATATCTCTATTATACTGTTTGCCTTGACAAATAGAAATACACAAAGCGCAAAAATTATACTTTTTAAAACAAAAAACTTGACATATTTGCCGATTGATGTATAATAAATACAGATGGGGGGAGTGAAATGTCGGAGATCAACAACATTCAAATCAAAGAGATCTTGTTTGTCAATCACCTGATTGGAAAACCGAAAGGGAGCTATCTGGAGTTTAAGACCGATCGTATTTATCATTATCAGCTGCTATATAAATTGGCGGGCGAGGCGGTGATTACCTTTGACGGAAAGCAGGTTAGGGAACGGGCGGGCGACGTGCGTTTCTTACCCAATCCCGCAAGCTTTGATTACGCGCCGCGGTATACGGCGGAGGTTTTGGAGCAGGGAGAGAGCATCAATATCGGATTTACTTCGGAATCATTATTGCCAAGGGAAATTCTTGTGAAGACCTACGGGAATTCCTTGGCACTCAAGCATTTGTTCCAAAAAATGCAAAAATATTGGTATTGTAAGCACGACGGATATTATTATAAGTGTATGTCTGTCTTGTATGATATTTTTTTCGAAATTTCAAAGGCGGAAGCCAGATATTTGCCGAGTGAGACATACCGTCGGATCTTACCTGCAATTGAATATATCGATGAGCATTTTGTCGATCGGGAGATGGACTGCGACGAGCTGGCGAAGCTGTGCGGCATCAGCCACACCTATATGACACAGCTGTTTCACGGGCACTTTGGAATGTCGGCAAATCAATATATTTTGAGCAAAAAACTACGGTATGCGTGCGATTTGTTGAGCGAGCACTGTTATAGCATCACCGAAATTGCGGAACGGGCGGGGTTTTCCAATAAATATTATTTCAGCAGAATTTTCAAAAAGTATATTGGTTGCTGTCCTTCGGAATACGTGAGACTAAAGTAACTCAAAAACGAAAAAAGTGCACCTTGGTGCACTTTTTTCGTTTATTTTTTGCTGTTCTCCAACGCGTGCAGCAGAGCGGCGGCGTCGCGGTAGCCGACTTCTTCTGCGATCTTTTGCCACGAATGACCTTCGTCGCGTAAGATGAGCGCTTGTCTGAGTCGGAGCTCTTTGAGGTAGGCGTAGGGAGTTGTTCCCATCACCTTGGTAAATCGTCGGATCAGCGCGTCTTCGTCGCGGTGGCAGAGCCTTGCGACGTCCTCGATCGTGATTCGTTCCTTTTGCTTTGTGTGAAGAATCGACAGAACCTCCAGTACCGTTTCGTCCTTCAGGGGCGGAACTTGGTTTTCCTTGGCAACGAGATCGGTCAGGTAGAGAATGGAGGCGCAAAGAAGCTGTCGGCTGGGGTCACTTTGCGTCATTTCGCGAATCAGCAGTTCCTTTTGCGTGCAGGCAGACGCGATTGCTTCAAAGGTGCCGATGGCGGCTTTGGTACTTTTTACACCCGTTTGATCGAGTTTTAAGACGAGAATTTCGTCCGAAAGAATGGGAGGGATCAGCTCAAAATCGGCATAGGTGTGCAAAATCGGTTCTTCCTCGTGACTCCACGGGGTAAAATCGGCGGTGTAGGGAATATAATAGAGGGTATTTGGCATAAATTCGACGTGTTTTTTCTTATGCACGTAGCCACCGACGCCGCTATGAATATAGTACAGTCGATTATTTCCGACGTTGGTTTTCAGCTCCCATTTGAGAGGCGCGTATTTTTTTCCGCAAGCGTTGATTCTTCCGATTTTCCACATAGAAATCTCCCAAAAAGTCGATTTTAAACAATAAATAATCGTTTTTTATCATAGACGTAAAATATTCTTATATGATATACTTTACATAAGGATTATATCATAAGTCCGTAATTTTGTCAATAGGAGAATATCGAAAATGAACAATTGGAAAGAAAATGTAGAAATTTCGCGGAAAAATGCGAACGAAAGGTTCGAGGGGACCGAGGTGACCCGCGAAAACGGAGCATACGATAAGGCGGAGCAACGACGCTGGTTCCGTGAAGCGGGCTTTGGTATGATGATCCATTGGGGACTCTATTCTTTACTTGCGGGCGAGTACCGCGGGCAGAAGAGTACTCGTACTGCGGAATGGATTCAGTCGAATTTTCGCATTCCGAATGCTGAATATGAGCGGCTGGCGCAGGCGTTCAATCCGATTTATTTTGATGCTGACGAATGGGTAACGCTTGCTAGCGAAGCTGGAATGAAGTATATCGTCATGACAGCAAAGCATCACGAGGGTTTTGCGATGTTTCGGTCGGAGTGTGATCCTTATAATATCGTCGACGCAACTCCTTTTGGTCGCGACGTGATCGGAGAACTTGCAGAGGCTTGTCGCAAGCAGAATATGCCCTTTGGACTTTATTATTCTCAAGAACTTGATTGGCACGAACCGCACGGCGGTGGATATTTTCCAAAACGTCTTGCGGTGGGTGGTTTGCACTGGACGAACAACTGGGATTTTCCTGATGATGCGGCAAAGAATTTTGATATCTGCTTCCGCAAGAAGACTCTCCCTCAGGTGCGTGAAATTTTGACGAAGTACGGAGAGCTTTGCCTTGTTTGGTTTGACACGCCGAAGCAGATCACGCCCGAGCAATCGGACGAGCTCTACGAGCTTGTCAAGGAGCTTCAGCCGAACGCGCTGATCAACAGCCGCATTGGAAACGGTCGCGGTGATTACCGTTCAACGGGAGACAACGGTACTGACGAGACGCCTGCGACCGACGAGTTGATGGAATGTCCTGCAACGATGAACAATAGCTGGGGCTTTCGTTATTACGATAACGATTGGAGAGATGCAGACGAGATTCTTGCGCTGAAAGAGCGACTGAATGCTCGCGGAATCAATCTTCTTCTCAACGTTGGGCCTGACCATCTTGGGCGAATTCCTTCGTCTTCGGCGGATATTTTACGTGAGGTTGGAAAAAGGTCTTGACGAAAATTGCAAAATGTGTTATACTGAATGCAATAAAACAATAAATTTCTAAGATTGGGAGAAAACGATATGAAACGCATTTTGCTGAGCTTGGCTCTGATTTTAGCTCTGGTGTTGGTAATTTCTTTGGTGGCTTGTGATGATGATGCAAGCGTTACGGAGGATTCTGATTCCGAAACGAGCGAAACCGAATCGACCCCTTCGAATGATGAAAACGAAGATGATGGCGATAAGAACAATGATAACGGTGCTGGAAACCAAAACGGCGGTGAAAACGGCGGCGAAAATGGCGGAAACCAGAACGGCGGTGAAAACGGCGGCGAAAATGGCGGAAATCAGAACGGCGGCGAAAACAGCGGCGAGAATGGCGGAGACCAGAATGGCGGAGACCAGAATGGTGGTGAAAACGGCGGCGAGAATGGCGAAGACCAGAACGGCGGCGGAGAAAACGATGACAATTTCGTTGATGACAGCGATGAGCCGTTCAAGGGCGGAGACATTATTATCATTGGTTAATCGATAGCAAAAAACGGTTGCAATTTGCAACCGTTTTTTTTTGCTTAGTTTGTTCCGAATTTTTGCTTGACGTTACTGATTTTTGTCGTATCGGCTTGCTCGGAGGGATACCACCCCTTGCTTGCCATTTTGGAATATACGGTGTCTTGAAGACAAAGGGATTCGCTGAGGGCTGACTGGAACGTGGTGTGCACGTTTTGCGTGGAGGCTTCGATTGTTCCGTGGAGGTAAAGGTCGCAAACACCTTTTTCCAAGAGGAGTAGGTTTTCCATTAAATTTTTATCATCCATTTTTTTCTCCTTATTCGTTACAGCAATCCGTATAAATTCTGAAAGATTTTTTCGTGGGTTTTTGCCATCTGCAATACGCAGTTGCGGAGGTCAGCATCCTGCAACTGATTTGCGGTTTCTTGGCATTTGGTTTGGAAAAACTGCTCATGTCCCAGCGCGTCTTCCACGTACAAGAGTTCTTTGGGCGTCATAGAAAGAAATCCTCCTTTTGGTTTTGCTCTTAGTATGGGCGAGAAACTTCGGCGATATTCAAAAAACGGAAGATTTCCCCGGAAATAAAAAGCACGTGTTTAAAATACACGTGCTTTTTGCTCTTTTATTCAAAATAAGGGGTGGAAAGATAGCGGTCGCCGGTGTCGGGTAGGAGGCAGACGATGGTTTTTCTTTCATTTTCGGGACGCTGCGCGAGTGAGATTGTTGCGTGCAGCGCGGCACCTGAGGTGATTCCGCAAAGAATGCCTTCGGCTTTGGCGAGGACTCTTCCGGCGGAGTAGGCTTCTTCTTCGCTGACCGGAATAATTTCATCGATCAATGCTTGATTGAGCACTGAGGGAATGAAATTGGCGCCGATGCCCTGTAATCCGTGCGCGCCGGAGCGGCCTTCGGAAAGCAGCGGGGATTTGCTGGGTTCGACGGCAACGATTTTTACGGAAGGGTTTTTTTGCTTGAGATACGTGCCGACTCCTGTCAGTGTGCCGCCTGTCCCGACACCGGCAACAAAGATGTCCACTTTGCCATTTGTCTCTTCCCAAATTTCGGGGGCTGTTGTTTCGATGTGCGCAGTTGCATTGGCGGGATTGTCGAATTGAGAGGGGATCCACGCGTTTGGAATTTCGGTGGCAATTTTCTTTGCTTGATCGATGGCACCCTGCATTCCGAGAGAAGCATCGGTGAGAACGATCTCGGCACCATACATCGAAAGCAGGCGGCGACGCTCGATGCTCATGGATTCCGGCATGGTCAGAATGACACGGTATCCGCGTGATGCGGCAATGGCGGCAAGTCCGATGCCGGTGTTTCCGCTGGTTGGTTCGATTATTACTGAATTTTCGCGGAGGGTTCCGCGTGCTTCGGCGTCGCAAATCATAGAGAGAGCAACGCGATCCTTAGCACTGCCGGCGGGGTTGAAAGACTCCAGCTTGCAGTACACAGTTGCCTTCAGGGAAAGTTTTTTTGCTAAGAGCTTTGGCTCGAAAAGCGGTGTTTTGCCCACGAGCTCGGAAATGTTTTGATAGATCATAAGAATGCTCCTTTCGATATTGCAAGGAATAACGTAAATAACCGTACATAGCGGTGAGAACTATGTACGGTTATTATTACATATTGTTCAGGGCTTTGGTGAACTGGCTCTTTTTGCGAGCAGCGGCATTCTTGTGAATGATTCCGCGAGCAGCAGCCTGGTCGATCTTCTTGACAGCGGCCTTGTAGGTCTCCTGAGCAAGAGCGTTGTCGCCGGCGGCAAGAGCAGCCTGATACTTCTTGATGTCAGTCTTCAGCTGGGTGCGGAACATCTTGTTCTGCATTGCCTTGGTCTGGTTGACCAGAACGCGCTTCTTTGCACTCTTAATATTCGGCATTGATTTTTACCTCCGTTTCAATTTTTCAATTGTAGGTTTCATAAAGCAAGCGAGCGTATGAGAGGGTACGCGCGCATTCTTTCATACAGTTTTATATCATACCACATTTTTTTTGAAAATGCAATAGCTTTTTGAAAAAAAGTTAAAATAATTTTGCTTTTTCATAAAAGAGAACGAAAGGAAGTAGAGAGGTTGACCTTGTTTATAATATTTATCGGTTTTTGTAAATGTCGAAAAACCTAAAAAACATAGACTAATTTTTGTTTTTTTATAAAAAACAACACAATAAAAGAAGGGGGCTTGCGTTTAAAACGAAAAGAGGCAAGAAAAAGTCGATGCTTGTAATAAAAGAATAAAATATGTATTGAAAAAATAAAAATACAACAAAAGAATTGAATAATTATAGTATTTATTTATTGATATATTTGTGATGAAAAATATAAAAATAAGTTTTAAGGGGACTGCTATTGAGTGTTTTTTGGCTTGGGCTTTTGAAAGAGGAGAATGGTTTGGAATTTTTTTTACGCGCTTTTTGACTAAGAAAACAAAGATCGGCTATTGATGGAATTAAAATACAAAAATGGAATAAATAGGAAAAATGGTGAAAAACTGGCAAAAATCGGTTTTGGATGCTGTTGGAAAGAAAAAATAAATCAAAAAGGTGAAAATTTTTTCTTGCTAGGATGTAGAAAAAAACGCCTTAAAATTGTGCATTTTTTACAAATAATATTACCAAATTATGGAGGAGGTTTTGGAGAAGAAATAGAGCGAAGGTAAATCTTGTTTACTACCGCACTTCTGGCTTTGTTAAAAGAAAGTGACCTAGGTAAAAATGCACAAAAATGCGGCTTTTGTTTCGCTTTAGGGGTGGAATTCAGTAAATTAAAGTTACATCTCAAGAGATTTTGAGATGGATGCGAAAAAAATGACGATTTTGCTTTTTGAGGAGAAGTGACGAAGCGGCGACATACGAGAATTGACGCTCTTAGAAATGGTAGACTTTTGCTTGACTTTTTTGAATTCTTATGATAGAATATATTCGTGATTTTTCGGCTCTTTGGGCTAACTATGCTCAAAAAGTCCAAGTGAGACGTGCAAACGCCTTGCTTTTGAAGTATTGCCTTGGTGTTGCCTTTTGCCCAGCGGTTGCCTGCTCGGCGAAAGTAATCGCCGGTGCGCTTCCGCTGCCAATGCTACCTTTCGGCAGAGGAACAATACTGCAAGAAAAAACGGTAAACATTTGATGGCAACATCAAGTCCGAAGGAACGAAATGTCCTTCAAAAAACGTTCACAGGAGGAAATTTGAATGAAAAAGGCGAAATTTCTAAGAATAACGGCCTTTTTGCTGACGTTCGTGTTCTTGTTCTGCAGTGCCGCTACTGTGGTAGGCGCTAAAGTGAACAGCTCGGTTTCGAGTACGACCACGGATGACATCAAGGAACTGTTAAATGCAATTTCGTACGGCAAGTACAGCGCAAACCACGCAAACGTGCCGAAAGCAACCGAGGCGGATGAAATCGTCTTCGGAATCAACGACTTTGACAAAGTGAATTCTGATAAGGGTTGGGAAGAGCAGAGCTATGAAGATATCGACGGTATCTATCTGCCCAGCAACGGAGTCTTCTCTTGGTCAAAGAAGCTCGTCAACGAGGACGAGGTGAAGAACTACGTTGCAAAGAAGTATAACGTAGTGATTGAATACTACCCCGTGGCTAATAAGGTAGCTTCCATCGAGCGTGTATTCATGATCAATGATGCGGTTCCTTTTGCGGAAGCGCGCTATATGACGATCTCTAAGATTTGGAAAAACGTGTATCCTGACGGTCAGTTTGAACTGGCAGAGGGTGAGAGCGCGGATGCTTATCTTGCAAAGGCAACAGAGGTCGGAATTGACGCCGAAAAGGTAGAAGACGGCGGCAAAACTTTCATTAAATATAAAATGCCCGCATATTGGACGGCGGAAAGATCGGCTCTTGTTGATGAGTTGGCACTTCGCTTTTTCTCGGCGGACATTGACGGAAATGAAATTCGTTCGGCTCTGAGTCAGGCTCCTACCTGGACGACTTATCAGTTTAAGGACTCCAGCGGATTCTATACGGAACCTTTTGAATTTGTAATTTCTCCCGATTTGCAGGGTGATCTGACGCTGACGTTAGAGTCGGTGAATGAGCCTATTGTGATTTCTGAAATTCGTCTGGTTGCTCCCGAAGAAACGATGAGCTATGAGGCGTATTCTGAGAAATATGCGTCGGCTCCTGACGGTACGGGTGCGGTAAAGATCGAGGGTGAGTATTTCTCGGCAACCTCATCGCAGACTATTTACCCGATTTCGGATAACACCAGTGCGATCACCTCTCCCGCATCTGCTGAGGCAAGCTTGCTCAACACGATGGGCGGTGACAAATGGCAGGGCGTTGGTCAGTGGATTGAATACAAGTTCTCGGTCGATGAGAGCGGTATGTATCATATCGCACCTCGCTTCAAGCAGGCACTTCTCGAAGGTATGTACACTTCCCGTGCCATTCGCTTCTATAGTGACGACACGCTGAAGGAAGGCGATGACGGTTATTACAACGGTCTGCCCTTTACCGAGGCAACCAAGCTGAAATTTGACTATTCGTCGGATTGGCAGGCTTGCGTTCTGACTGACGGTACGAACGAGTTTGAGTTCTACTTCGAAAAAGACGTCGTTTATACGATGCGTATTGAGGTTTCTCTTGGTAGTAACGGTGATATTGTTCGCCGCGTTCAAGACGTGCTTGATACCATCAACTCGGCTTACTTAAATATTATGAAGCTGACGGGTTCGGATCCTGACGAGGACCGTGACTACGGATTCTCTCGCGTGATGCCCGACGTTATGAAGGATATGCTGGTATCGGCAGAAGAGCTGAACTCGATTGCTGCTGAGCTTTCTAACGAAGCGGGTGTTAAGAGCTCGATGACGGCAACACTGGAAGATATTGCGCGTCTGCTTCGTACGATGGGCTTGAGCGACGATGAGGTTGCGAAGAATCTGGAAAACTTGAAGACGCAGATCGGTACGCTTGGTACTTGGCTTTCGGATGCAAAGACTCAGCCGTTGCTCATAGACTTTATGAACGTTCAGTCGCCTGAAGCAGAGCTTCCTAAGGCGGAGGCGGGATTCTGGAAGACGCTGCTCTATGAGATCAAGGGCTTCTTTACGAGTTTCTTCCGTCACTATGACCGTATGGGCGCCTTGGACGAGGAAATCAGCGAAGAGACGGTCGAAGTCTGGATTGCAACCGGACGAGATCAGTCGCAGGTTATCCGTGGATTGATCAATAACCAGTTTACGCCCGACACCGATGTTCCGATCAACCTCAAGCTGATTGCAGGCGGAACGCTCTTGCCTTCGATTTTGGCAAGACGCGGTCCTGACGTTTACATCGGTTTGGATCACGGTAGTGTTATCAACTACGCAATCCGTGGTGCTCTCCTTCCGATCGAGGATCTTGAGGGATATGAGGAAGTCGCGGCAGGCTTTAATGAATCGGCAATGATTGTTCTTGGTATTGAAGATGCCGAAGGCAAGTTCCATACCTACGGTCTTCCTGAGACGCAAAGCTTTAATATGATGTTTATCCGTGAGGATATTCTGGCTGAGCTTGACATCAAAATTCCCAAAACGTGGGATGACGTAAAGGAAGCGATTCCCGTTCTTCAGGCTAACAACATGATGATTGGTATGAACAACGACTCGAACATCTTCCTGTATCAGAGCGGCGGTGAGCTCTTCGCTGACGACGGAATGAGAATTAACCTCGATTCGAATGTCGCACTCGAAGCGTTCAATACGATGTGTGATATGTTCACGATGTATTCCTTCCCCTACAAGTATGATGCGGCAAACCGTTTCAGAACGGGTGAGATGCCGATCCTCTTCTCCAACTATACGGCAACCTACAACCAGCTTAAGGTCTTCGCAACCGAAATCGAAGGTCTTTGGAAGTTCTATCCGCTGCCCGGTTACGAGAATGAGCGCGGTGAAATCAATAACGTTGCGGTATCTTCGGTTACGGCAATTGCTATGATTGCCGGTTGTGATGCGGTAGACGGAGCTTGGGAATTTATGAAATGGCATAGTGGCACCGAGTATCAGATCGATTATTCGAATGAAATGATCGCAATTCTTGGTCCTTCGGCAAAGCATCCGACGGCAAACGTCGAAGCGCTTGCAAGTATGCCTTGGACGGCGGCAGAGTATGAGCAGGTTTCGTACCAGTTCCAGAATCTTGCGGCAATCCCGAACTATCCCGGTGCTTACATTGTTGCTCGTTACACGAACTTCGCGTTCCTGGATGCGTTCAACAACAAGGCGGACCCCGCAACCTCGTTGCAGGAATACATTACCATTATTAACAAAGAAATTACGCGTAAGCGCGCAGAGTTCGGTCTGGAAACGCTCGACTACGTAGGACAGACGCTGGCGCAGAAGCGTATGGCTCAGGCAGAGAAGGAGCTTCAGGCAATTCACGAGGGCTCTTCTTACAGTAGTGCTTACGACGTAGCATATGACAACGTGATGATGGCGATTGAAGGTTACAAGACCGAAGATTACGCAACCATTCGTGCGTTGGCAAGTGAGCTCGAGGATCTGAACGAGGATCTCTTCGCGACGGCGGTTGCATATCTCAGAAATGCAGCGGACGCACTCGAGTCGTACGAGGCCTATAAATAATAATGAAGTGAATTGACAAAAAATAAATGAAGGAGATAAGAAGTATGTCCTCAAAAACGGCAGAAAAGAAGGCTGTAGCGCGCAAAGATATGACTCGTGCGCAGTGGACGTGGAAAGAGATGAAGCGGAACTGGGTCGCTTATGTGATGATTGCTCCCTTTATGCTGATCTTTACCGCTTTTACGGTAGTGCCCGTCATCTTGTCCATTGTACTCAGCTTTACTGATTTTAACTTGCTTCAAATGCCGAATATTGTCTGGCTCGACAACTACATTCGTTTGTTCCTCGACGACGACATATTCCTCATTGCTGCAAAGAACACCTTGATCTTTGCTGCGATCGTTGGACCTGTGTCCTATTTGATGGCCCTTTTGATCGCATGGTTTATTAACGAGCTTTCCCCCAAGATCAGAGCGGTTGTAACTCTGGTATTCTACGCACCCTCGATCGCAGGTCAGGTTTATCTGGTTTGGGGTACGCTGTTCTCGGCGGACTCTTACGGTTGGGCGAATGCGTGGCTCGTAAAATTGGGAATTATCGACGGACCAATTGCTTGGTTTGAAAATGCAAAGTACGTTATGCCACTGTGTATTGTTGTCGCACTTTGGACCTCGCTCGGTACATCCTTCCTGTCAAACATTGCAGGTTTGCAGGGTATTGACAAGGCACAATACGAGGCGGGTGCCGTGGATGGTATCAAGAACCGTTGGCAGGAGCTTTGGTACATTACGCTTCCGAATATGAAGCCTCAGTTGATGTTCTCGGCAGTTATGTCGATTACGCAGTCCTTTGGTTTCGGTGGCGTCGTTACCGCGCTTGCCGGATTCCCGTCGGTTGACTACGCAGCGCATACCATCATGCACCATCTTGAAGACTACGGCGGACAGCGCTTTGAGACAGGTTACTCGTCGGCGATCGCAGTGATTCTGTTTGTAGTCATGGTTGGTTCGAACGCATTGGTTAGAAAACTTCTTTCTAAGGTAGGTACGTAATATGGCAAAAAAATTAAGAACAAGAAAGCATAAAGTCGTACTTGCCCGTTCCCGTGGCGGTGACGCAGGAATTACCGTAGTGCTCGCGATTCTCGGTGTATTTATGTTTATCCCGATGTATTACGTTGTCATCCAGTCTCTCAAGCCGCTGGATGAGCTGTGGATGTTTCCTCCGAGATTCTACGTTTCGAATCCTACGTTCAAAAACTTTAAGGATCTGTTTACTCTGATGAGCGGAAACCTTGTTCCGTTCTCGCGTTACATCTTTAATACGGTATTTACTTCCGTAGCAGGTACGTTTGGAAGCTTATTCCTTTCGTCTTTGGCAGCATATGCATTTGCAAAAATCAAATTCCCCGGTGGAAAGGGAATGTTTAAACTCGTTCGTACCTCTCTGATGTTCCACCAGACGGTTACGGCGATTACGTCGTTTATTCTGATGAGTGCTCTTGGTATGGTTGATACTTACTGGGCAATCATCGTTCCCGCATGGGCTTCGACGCTCGGTCTCTATCTGATGAAGCAGTTTATGGAATCAAGTGTTACCGATGCCGTGCTCGAAAGTGCGAGACTTGACGGCGCAAGTGAGCTTCGTACTTTCTGGACGATTGCGATGCCGATGGTTAAGCCTGCGTGGCTGACCTTGATCATCTTCTCGTTCAAGGATTTGTGGAACGCAGGTGCTTCGATTTACATTCACTCGGAGCAGCTCAAATCGCTTAACTACGCGATCGGACAGATCACCGCAGGTGGTATCAAGCGTGCGGGCGCGAGTGCGGCGGCAACCGTTGTTATGATGATCGTTCCGATCTCGGTATTCGTAATATCTCAGTCGAACATCATCGAAACGATGGGATCCAGTGGTATGAAAGACTAATTGACAGGAGGAAAAGCAATGAAAAAATTTACAGCAATTGTTTGCTTGGTTTTTGCGCTGGTAATGGTATTAGCTCTTCCTGTCGCAGCAGCTTCTCCGTATCAGACGTATACGTATTCGATTGAAGGCAGTGCACTGCATTCTCCTGATGCCTATACGCCCGATAAGACGGTAGATGCAACGCAAATGGGATTGAATAATCTCGACTTTATCGGATATTACTATCCCGAGCTTTATACGCTTCAAGAGGCGGTAGATGTTGCTGAATATACGGCAGTACTGACACAAGAGGTGTTTTACGCTATTTGGGGTAAGGACAAGAGCCAATATCCGAAGAGCGATGCTGCAGAGTATGAAGAATTTAAGGCAGCTGAAAATGAAGTAAATACCGCAAAGAACGCTTTCAAGAAAGCGCAGACCGACTACAAAACGGCAATGGATACCTACGGTAAGATCAATGGTCCGTCGGATATTGAAGTTGACGACAATGACAACGTCTATATTGCGGACACGGCGAACGACCGTATCGTAGTACTTGACCGTTACTACAAAGCAAAGTACATTATTAAGACCTTTGTAAACGCACAGGGTACTGCTGATGCCCTGAAGACTCCCCAAGGCGTGTTTATCACTTCGGATAAGTACGTAGCAGGTGAGCTTGTTCCCGGTAAGATCTACGTTTGTGATAGCGGTAACAACCGAATCGTTACCTTTAATCGCGACGGAGAATTTCTGGAGATCATTCCTCAGCCCGAATCCGAGCTGTTTGGAACCGATACCGTTTATACGCCTATCGCGGTTGCGGTAGACAATTACGACAGACTTTACGTTGTATCGTCTACCTCCACGGATGGTATTATCGTTATGACCGACGAAGGTGAGTTTACCGGATTCGTTGGCGCACAGAAGGTTACGGTTTCTGCTTGGGATAAGCTGTGGGAGCGTTTCCAGACGGAGGCACAGAAGGAACAAGGTACACAAAAAGTTTCTTCCGCTTTCAACAATATTACACTGACGGGTGACTTCATTTACGTTACCACCAGTGCCATCCATCCCGAAAAAGTTGAGAGTGCAATCGACTCCAAATCTACCGAAGGTGACTACGCACCTGTTAAGATGCTGAATGCGGCAGGTGACGAGATCATGCGCCGTAACGGCTTCTATCCGCCTTCGGGTGAAGTTGACTACAGAATGAGAAAGGCGTCGGACGTGATTTTCGGCGCATCGACGGTAGTTGACGTTGCAATCGGTCCCGAAAAGACGTGGTCGATTATTGACCAGAAGAGAAGTAAGGTCTTTACTTACGACTTTGACGGAAACTTGCTGTTCGCTTTCGGTGATATGGGTGCTGAGTCGCAAATGCAGCTCGGAAATATTCCCGATCAGGCTTTGGCAGGTATCGTTTATCAGGGCGATAAGATGTTGCTTCTGAACAAGAACGACAGTAACTTTACGGTATACAGCAGAACCGAGTACGGTGATATTCTGATTCGCGCGCTGGCAAACCAGAACGCAAGACAGAATGACAAGGCAATCGAGGACTGGACTGAGATTCTTAAGAGAAACTCCAACTTCGATACCGCATACATCGGAATCGGTAAAGCACTTTACCGTAGCGGCGACTATGAAGAATCGCTCGAATACTTCAAGTCAGCGTATGATACGCAAAACTATTCGGAATCTTACAAGGAAATTCGTAAGGAATGGCTCTCGAAGTTTATTCTTCTTGTACCCGTATTCGTCGTTGCAGTTTGCTTCGGCCTTGTAAAATTCTTCGGATTTGCAAAGAAGTTTAACAAGCGTATTTCGGTTACCAAGGGAAAGAGAACTTACGGTCAGGAAATTATGTATATGTTCCACGTAATATTCCACCCCTTCGATGGCTTCTGGGATTTGAAGCACGAGAAGCGCGGCTCTGCTAGAGCGGGTCTTACGATCCTTGGTGTAACCGTTGTTGCATTCTGGTATCAGAGCTTGGGTAAGGGCTATATTATGAATGCTCGCGGAACCTATATGAGCTTCTTCTCGGCGGCTCTGGCAGTCATTGTTCCTTTGGCACTTTGGATCATTGCAAACTGGTGTTTGACGACCTTGTTTGAGGGTGAAGGAAGCTTGAAGGATATCTTTATTGCGACTACCTACTCGCTCCCGCCTCTTGTAATGATGATCATTCCTTCCACGATCGCATCGAACTTCGTGCTGGCAAATGAAGCAAGCTTGATCAACTTGATCGTAGTCATTGGCTTCATTTGGACGGGTATGCTCCTGTTCTTCGGTATGATGGTTACGCACGACTATACGATGGGTAAGAACCTCGTTATGACGCTTTCTACCATCGTTGGAATGGTTTGTATTATGTTTATCGCACTTCTGTTCTCGACGCTGCTTGGAAAGCTTGTCAGCTTTGTCACCAACATCGTTACCGAGATTCAGTATCGCATGTAACGGATAGGAGGATGTTACTATGAAAATGAAAAGAATAATATCGTCTCTCTTAGCCGTTCTGATGATCCTGAGTGCAGGAACGATGCTGATCAGCGCAGCAGAGACAACCGATGAGGCAAATGCTTACACCTATAATACGGGTGACGGAGTTTCGTTGATGGCAAACTCCGGAATGGCGCTTGAACCCTATGCTTACAAGACGGGTGAGTACGAACTTTCCGACGGAAGTACGGGTGTCATTCAGACGCCGGAAGATAAGATTAAAACGATGGATTACCGCTACGGTAACGATAAGTTCCAACTTTACGTTGACGCGTACAGCGGTGAAATTGCAGTGAAGAACAGAAAAACCGGTGAGCTTCTGTTCTCGAATCCGTATAACATCGGTGATTCTACGGCATCCGATGCAAGTACGCAGAAGGGTGAAGGAACGAAAAACGAGCTGCTTTCTCAGATTATCGTAAGCTTTACCAACATTAAGGATAAAGATGCTGCGGTTCAAACCTATAACAGCTATTATTGGGCAGCTTGCCGTGATCAGATTTCGGTCAAGAGCATTAAAAACGGTATTCGTGTAGAATACTCGCTTGGTCGTGAAGTCAGTGAATCGGTCGTTCCTCAGGCAATTTTACAGACCTCGGCAGAGACAAAGATTTTTAACATCATTGAAGAAGCGATCGAATGGGATACGGTTGCGATAGACCCCTATTCCGGTGACCCTGTATTCGATGAGAACAGTCCTTTTTACAGAGAACAGTTCGAATACACGAAGCTCAGATCTTTCTATGAGCTTCAAGACCCGAATAAGGCAGTGCTTTCTCAGTCGACTTTGGATTTCTGGGCAGAGCTTGGCGTTGATCTGTACGAAACTCCCATCTATCGTTTGATGATCGATAATCCTGCAGAGAACGAAAGCCAGATCAGACGTCTGGAAGCGTTTATTAAGAGATATTGTCCCGACTATACCGTCGATGAAAAGAATGCAGACTATGCAGATTTGGGCGGCTTTGAGGAAGAAAAGATCGAAGCAGCTCTGTTCCGTATGGCTCTCGAGTACACGCTCGACGATAACGGTTTGGTAGCAACTCTGCCTGCGAACGGTATTCGTTTTGATGAAACCAAATACCGTTTGAATGATATTCAGGTCCTGCCCTATATGGGTGCAGGTATGAATCCCAATCCCGGTTATACCTTCTTCCCCGACGGCTCCGGAACCTTGTTCGATTTTGGAGAGATTGCGGACCTTGGTAACAAGAAGGACTTTACGGGTAAGATTTACGGTGAGGACTACGCTTATCATGAACTGGAAGGAAAATTGATGGAAATCGTCCGCTATCCCGTTTTCGGAATTGTGGAAGAGCAGACCTTTGTTCATTATGAGTACGACATTTTTGGCGACGTAGTCAAGGAGTCGCCGTATGTAGAGAAGCGTGGTTTTGTTGCCATTGTTGAAGAGGGAGCATCTTTGATGCAGTTGACCTCGTCGCACGGCGGTCCCACGAGTGAATACAATACCATCAAAATTCTGGTACAGCCCAGACCTACCGACAGCTTTAACCTGCAAGACTCGGTATCTGTGGCAGAAGACAGACCTTATACGGTCGTTTCGGATAGAAAGTATACGGGTTCGTACAAGATTCGTTACAAGATGCTTACCGATGATGCGTTGGCAGAACAAAACGGTCTTGAAGATTACTATGAGTGCTCTTATATGGGCATGGCAAAGGCATATCGTGAATATCTGGAATCCAAGGGTGTTCTGACTCGTCTGACCGATGCCGATGTGGAAGAGAATATGCCTCTTTATATCGAAACGTTCGGTGCGTTTACCACGACAAAGAAGATTCTTTCGATTCCTGTGGATGTGATGTCTCCGCTGACCAGCTTTAAGGATATCACAACGATGTATGATTCCTTGTCAGAAGACGGTGTAAGCAATATCAACTTCATTATGAAGGGATATCGTAAGGGCGGTTTGATGCTCGAAGCTGTTCCGTACAACCTCAAGTGGGAGGGCACTGTAGAGAAGGATATGAGCTTCGAAGAGCTCCTCGCTTATGCGGAAGAAAAGGGCTTTGGCGTATATCCCGACGTTGACTTTGTATTCTCTTATGCAAATTACAATTTCGACGGTTATTCGTTGGATAAGCACGCTGCTAAGACGATCGATAACCGTTACACCAGTAAGCGTGAATACAGCGCAACGAGACATACTTATACGAGCTTCTTTGAAATGGCATTGTCTTCGGCATCGTTCAGCCACTTCTATGAAAAGTTCATTCCGAAGTATAACGAATACGATCCGATGGGACTTTCGCTGTCCACGCTTGGTTCGTATCTGAACTCCGACTTTGATGAGGATGATCCTTACAACCGCGCAGATACCGAGAACTTTACGGTGAAAGCGTTTGCGTATATTCGTAAGAATATGCCTGAGGCAGATATCCTGACGTCCGGCGGTAATGCGTACTCTTGGAAGTATGTGGATCATATCACCGATATCGCACTTGACTCGAGTAGAATTGACTTCTCGACGGCAGCAGTTCCGTTCCTCGGAATGGTTCTTCACGGCTACGTAGAGATCGCAGGTACTCCCTTCAACACCGAAGGAAATCTGGATTACGCGTTCTTGAAGACACTCGAGAGCGGCGCGGCTTTGAAGTTCTTGCTTTCGTATCAGAATACGGCAGCACTCAAGGAATATGAAATGACCAGTAAGTACTACTCCATTCGTTATGACATTTGGTATAACGATATGGTTTCGAAGTACACCGAGCTCAACTCGCTTCTCAAGGACGTACAGACGAGTGTCATTGTAGAACATCAATTCATTGACGGCATTCGTGTGGCGGATGATGATGAGATGGTCAATGATATCATTACCGATCTTGAGGCAGCATTGAAGTATGAGCAAGACAAGAAGCTTGCGGAAGCAGAAGCAAAGAGAGCAAAGATTCTTAATGCGAGAGTGACCGTGATTGAGGCTGTCAATACGCTCAAGACGCAGGGATATGATTTACTGAAGGCTCAAGAAAATCCGAACTCCAATGGAGCTCCGACCACAAGAGATGATTTCAACGAGCAAAAGGCTGCTGTCTTGGAATTCCTGAATAAAGAAGGACTGAAGTTTACCGATCTCCGCGGTGCTTGGAATAAGGTAATCGGTACACGTTACACGAGTACTGCGTACAACATTATTGCATCGGCTCAGCGCTTGACATATCTCTACGACTCCATCGAAACAATGATGAAGTACCTCGAAGGCGAAAAGGATTTCGACCGTGCATACTATAATGATTTGCGTGCATTGGTAGACGATGCAGAATTCCAGACACTTTGCAATCGAGTGATTGGAAGAAACGGTTTTGAGGGTGTTGAGGTCGAGATTGAAAAAGAAGCACAAGAGCTGTTTGATACATTGGTCAATAATGCACAATGGGGCAAGGGCGAAAAGAGTAAGTTCAATAAGGATCAATACAAGATTGATTTGACCTTTACGGTTTCTAACGATGACGTTGTTATCGAAGAGACCAAGGAGATCGAAGCTCCGAAATTTAACGAAACGACTCGTTACGAGGCAACTCCGTACACGATCGTATATCAGGAATATGAGAACGGAACGTCGTTCTTGATGAACTTTAACGATTACCGTGTAATCGTAAACTTTGAGGGCAGAACCTATACCATTGAAGCATATGGTTATATCGTTCTGAGCCAAGCCGCTTAATGAAAGGAGGAGGTATCATTTATGACGACTGATGTAAAAATTAAAGCACCCAAGAAAAGAAGAAATGCCTCTCTCGATAAGCGCAAAGCTCGTGGCGGTTGGCTCTTTGTTCTTCCCTTTGTTCTGGGATTTGTATTGATCTACATTCCCATTATTATCGACTCGATTCGATACAGCTTTTCCCTGGCTTCTTATGCTGAGGTAGCGGGCGCACCGATGAATTTTGAATTTGTCGGTTGGGCAAACTACTCTAACGCACTTTTTGAGGATCCCAACTTCGTGAAGAATTTGGTAAAGGGGCTGACCGATATGGTTATGGATATCCCGATGATCCTGATCTTCTCCCTGTTTATGGCAGTGCTTTTGAACCAGAAGATGGCAGGACGTGCCATCTTCCGTGCGATCTTCTTCATTCCCGTCATTCTTTCGACGGGATTGATGGAGTCGATCGAGGCATCCAACACCTTGGGCCAGAATATGGGCGGAGCGGAAGGTATTGACGACGGTTCCGGTCAGAGTGCCGCAGGCGATATGGTTTCGACATTAGACCTTCAGCGAATGTTTGATGGTATGGCGGTTGGTCAGGGACTCGTTACTTTCGTTGTCAACGCAATTAACAATATCTTTGACATCGTAAACCGTTCGGGTGTACAGATGCTGATCTTCCTTGCAGGTCTTCAGTCTATCTCTCCCGCAATTTACGAATCGGTACAGATTGACGGTGCATCGGCGTGGGAAACCTTCTGGAAGATCACCTTCCCGATGATCAGCCCGATGATCCTTGTTAATGCGATTTACACCATCATTGACTCGTTTACGACAAAGTCGAATATTGTGATGAGCTTTATTCAGAACATTTACGGTCAAAGTATGGAAGGAAAGGGCATCAGTTCCGCAATGGCTTGGATGTACTTCCTGGTCGTACTTGCTATTATCGGTATTGTTGCTGCGATCATGTCGGCATACGTATTCTACCAGAGAAAGGATTAAGGAGGTGTTGACATGAATGCACAAAACATTGATAACAAGCCAAAGGTGCAAAAAGAGACGAAGAATAAAATTCGCGTCGAATTTGAGCGTACACCTCTGAAGGAAAGACTGAAGGCAAAGTTCCTGTCGACGTTCTTCCTCCAAAAAGTAATTTTCTACATTTTCCGACTGGTTCTCTTGGTTGGCGTTGCTTACCTGATCTTGTTCCCGTTCTTTAGTAAGATTACGGGTTCGATTATGGCTCCCGAGGATTTTGCAGACGCAACCGTTCGTTTGATCCCCAAAAACGTATCTTTTGATATTTATAAGGCGATTTGGGTTGACAATGCATATTTGGAAGCATTTACGAACACCTTGTTGCTTTCGGTGAGTACGGCACTGTTGCAGACCTTCATCTGCTGCTTTGTAGCGTACGGCTTGGCAAAGTTCAAGTTTAAAGGTAACGGACTTGTATTCCTTGCGGTTATCTTCTCTCTGACGATTCCGCACCAGACGTTGCAGTTCTCGATGTCTGAGAAATTCGTTAACTTCGATATTCTCGGCATTATGCAATTCTTAAACGGCGGTGGAATTAACATTCTGGGTATCTTTAAATATACGAATGAGTCCTTGGCGGCAATTGATATTATTCCGGATTCTTGGGAAATGTTTATTGACGGTTACGCAATGAACCTGACCAACACGTTCTGGCCCTTGATCGTGCTTTCGATTTGTGGCTTGGCATTTAAGAACGGACTTTACATCTTTATGCTCCGTCAGTTCTTCCGCGGTGTTCCCGATGAGTTGGAAGAGTCGGCATACATCGACGGTTCGGGCATTATGAGAACTTTCTTTACGATTATTCTCCCGCTGTCCGTTCCGATGATGATCACCGTGTTCCTCTTCTCCTTCTCGTGGCAGTGGACCGATGAGTTCTATATCAACTTGTTCTTCCCCGGTTCGGATACCGTACTGATGGATGATATCTATAGAAACGTTCCGGTTACCTTGAGTAAGTTGATGGATACGGTTGACACCGATGTTAGTTTGTATAAGACCGCAATCCGTAATACGGGTGGTATTATGATTATCGCTCCGCTGATTGTAATGTACCTCTTCTGCCAGAAGTATCTGGTACAGGGTATTGAGCGTTCCGGTTTGACGGCAGACTAATCTATAAAAACAAAGACCGTTGCTTCGGCAACGGTCTTTGTTTTTATACCTTTGTTTTTATACCTTTGTTTTTATACCTTTGTTTTTGTACCTTTGTTTTTATACCTTTGTTTTTGTACCTTTGTTTTTGTACCTTTTCTTTTGAAAAAGAAAAGGTACCGAAAAGAAAACGGAACAAAAAATATTTTATTGTGTCGCCGTATTGTTTGTACAGAGTTCGGCTTTCTAAGGAACAAACTTGTCGGACCCTACGTCCCGACAAGTTTGGAATGCGATTTGTTTTAAAATAATTTTTGTGCCTGTTAACAAAACAGCGTAGCCGTGATTTCACAGCTACGCTGAAGGTTTAATTATTTTTCTGTATTGTCTTCGTTTTCGGTTTCATCGATTTTTTCTTCGATCGTCTCGTCGGTGTCTTCGATGCTTTCCGAGGACTCTGCCTCTTCCTCGTCGATCAGCTCGTCATCGCTGACGTCCTCCGCTTCTTCGACGGGGGGATCGTTGGGACGGATATCGAAATCACGGAGCGGAGAAGTGGGGTCTTGTGCTTGGCGCATTCTCTCTTC
Organism: Eubacteriales bacterium; assembly: GCA_045646945.1. Classification (GTDB taxonomy): domain Bacteria; phylum Bacillota; class Clostridia; order Oscillospirales; family CAG-272; genus HGM12713. The sequence goes on from JAZRLS010000015.1 coordinate 47,591, forward strand.
TTCTTCCTCTTTCTTACGACGAGCTTCGATGGCTTCTTGTCTACGGCGTTCCTCGTTTTCTTCACGACTGCGTCGCGCCTTGGCTTCGGTCATTTCTTCGAGCTCCTCAAAGGTGGGGGTACCGTCCATCGCAGCGGTAAATTGCTCTCCATCCATAATTTCATTTTTGAGAAGGAATTCTGCAATGAAATGAAGCTTCTCCATCTTTTCGGTGAGAATTGCTTTGGCTCTGTCATAAGCCTCCTGAATGATCGTGTGGATCTCTGCGTCGATCTTTGCGGCAGTTTCATCCGAGTAATCCTGTGAGCTGGAGAAATCTCTGCCGAGGAAGACCTCACCGTGATCCGAACCAAACGAACGCGGTCCGAGAATTTCACTCATACCGAGCTGGGTGACCATCTTCTTGGCAATGTCGGTGGCACGTTGAATATCATTTGATGCGCCGCCCGAAATATCTCCGAAGATCAGTTCCTCTGCGGCACGTCCGCCGAGAAGCATCGCGATCTTTTCTTTGAGCTCGTTCTTGTAAACGCTGTATTTATCCTCTGCGGGAGGATTGAGGGTATATCCCAAGGCATTTCCGCTGGGAATAATGGAAATCTGTTGTACGGGGTCCATGGTAGGCAGGACGTGCGCGATAATTGCGTGACCTGCTTCATGATACGCGGTGTTTTTCTTTTCGCGCTCTTTCATTGCGCGGGACTTCTTTTTCGGACCTGCAATGACCTTGATATAGGCGTCCTTGACGTCATCCATACCGATGAGTGACTTTCCGCGGCGTGCGGCCAAAAGCGATGCTTCGTTGAGCAGGTTGGCGAGATCTGCGCCCGTAAATCCTGCGGTCATCTTGGCAATTTCAGCAAAGTCGACCGATTCCTCGAGCGGCTTATTTTTTGCGTGAACCTTGAGGATTTCCTCTCGACCCTTAATGTCGGGATAATTGACGGTAATCTGACGGTCAAAACGTCCGGGACGGAGCAGCGCGGGATCGAGAATGTCGGGACGGTTGGTTGCGGCAATGACGATGATGCCTTCGTGCGAACCGAAGCCGTCCATTTCGACGAGCAACTGGTTGAGCGTTTGCTCACGCTCGTCGTGTCCTCCGCCGAGACCTGCGCCTCTGTGACGGCCAACTGCATCGATTTCATCGATGAAAATGATCGAAGCAGGGGCTTTTCTTGCGTTTTCAAAGAGATCACGTACGCGCGATGCACCGACACCGACGTACATTTCTACGAAATCAGATCCTGAGATGGAGAAGAAGGGAACACCCGCTTCTCCTGCCACGGCTTTGGCAAGAAGCGTTTTACCTGTACCGGGAGGGCCCACAAGCAATACGCCGTGGGGAATCTTTGCACCGAGGCGAGAGAATTTTGCGGGATCTTTTAAGAATTCCACAACCTCCTCAAGCTCTTCTTTTTCTTCGTCAGCACCTGCGACGACGCGGAAGAGGACTTTGTTTTTCGACATATCGGCGGTCTTGACTCGTGCTTTGCCGAAGTTCATCATCTTTCCGGCACCACCCTTGCCACCGTTCGCTTGACGCGAAATGACGAAATAGAGGATCACAAAGATGACGATTACGATAATATAGGGCAGGAATGCAACCCAAAGAGGCGTTTGCTTTTCGGGTTTGATATCACATTCATCCAGAATCAGATTTTCGTTATTCTTATAATATTCTCCGAATTCCTCGGTGAATTTGACATACGAGGGCATTTTGAATTCGACAACGTGGGTTTGTGCGACAATATCACCGTCCTCGTTGCGAGGAATTTCCCCGTTTTCGTCGGTATAATATACGGTCATCGTCAAAGTGTAGGTATCGTCAAGCACAAAGCTTCGGACGGTGTCTTCCTTAAAATATTCGACGATATCACCGTAGGTGGTGCGTTCTTCTTCTTTCTGTCCGAACATCAGAGAGAGTGCCGCAATAATGGCGACGATGAGCGCCAGATAAAAGATAAGGACTTTAAAATTGCTTTTTTTCATTCGTTTTCTCCATTTCAGAATTGGCGTTCTCAGCCGCCATAGACAGAGGGCTTGAGAATTCCGACGTAGGGAAGATTTCGGTATTTTTCATCATAGTCTAAGCCAAAGCCGACGACAAAATAATCCTCGATGACCTCACCGCAATAGTCAGGGGAAAAGTTGACCGTGCGACGGTCGGGCTTGTCGAGCAACGTACAGGTACGAACGCTGTTTGCGCCACGCTCGGAGAGATATCGCACAAGATAAGAGAGGGTTCTTCCGCTGTCGACGATATCTTCTACGACGATGAAGTCTGCTTCCGAGAGATCGTCACGGTGCAGATCGAGATGCAGATTGATTACACCGGAGGAAGCGGTGCTGGTTCCGTAGGAAGAAACCTTCATAAATTCAAGTTCGATCGGAAGATTGATGCGCTTCATCAACTCCGCAGTAAAGGGAAGAGATCCCTTTAAGATACAGATGAGCACCAGCTTTTTGTTAGAGGACGCATAGTCTTTCTCGATTTGCTTTGCGATACGATTGCACAGAGCGTCGATCTGATCTTCGGTCAATAAAATCTTTTCAATATCCTGGGTCATAACCGTTAGCCTTTCCTGGTTCTTTCTTTGTCATTCAAAAAAATAAAAAGTAATCGTCAGAGATTGTTCAGAGGGACTCTTCGGCATTGCTCCGTCGCGAATTCCCACCATCGGAACGGCAAGAATTCCGTCATCATCACAAAGGATGGGGAGTCTTGCTCGGAGCTCGGGGGAAATCTTTTTTTCACCAAAGAGCTTTTTGAGACGTTTATGCATACCGCCAAGCAATATACGGTCGCCTTCGCGTCGGTTTCGCACGAAGAGCGTCCCTTTTATTGTAGCAGAATTCAGAGAAATTTGTATAGACGTTTTGTAAATATTTTTCTCCGTTTGTGACGACTCTATGACGATTTCGCACTTTGTTTGTGAAATCGTGGTTTTTGGCTGTATCAGTGGGATTTCATAGGGCTCGCAAGAGAGGTGCTCTTTTTTTTCTTGCAGACATAGCCACCCGTCCTCGATGACGGCACAGAAGCCGTGCGGCAGAGAGAGCCCGGAATGCGGTACCGCGCGTTTCGCCAAGCGGTGCAGCGCCTCAAGATGCGTATATTCGAGTGCCGCTCCGTCGGAGATCTCGCGGAAGAGTAGCATCAGGGCACGATGTGTGACAGCCGAAGGAGCCCCCGTGATTTTTTCACACTCGATCGCATATTCACGGCGCATTTCTTCCAAAAACAGATTTGCCATACTGTCAAGACAGAGTGCATCGGCGCGCAGATTTTCGGCAAGCCTTGCCGCATTTTGAACGGCAGAGGGATGAATTTCTGTGAGTGCCGGGATGACGGCAGATCGAATTCGGTTGCGCGTGTATTCGGTATTGACGTTCGTGCTGTCGTTGACGTAGGAAATATCGTGTTTTTCGCAGTACGCAAGAATTTCCTCACGGGTCATTCCGAGCAACGGACGAACGATACATCCGCCCGCACAAAGGCGTGAAATCGGAATTCCGCAGAGACCGGAAAGACCGCTACCGCGAGCGAGATGAAAAAGCATCGTTTCTAGATTGTCGTTCGCGTTGTGTGCCGTTGCTAACAGCGGAATATCGTGTTCGAGCATCAGACGGTCGAAATAGTCGTAGCGGATTCTCCTTGCCGCCGTTTCGATACTTTCTCCCGAGTTTTGCGCTTCTTTCGGGACGTCGGCGTGCAGAACGAAGAGTCTGACACCGAGTGCCTCTGCCACGTTACGACAGAATTGCTCGTCACGGTCGGCTTCCTTGCCGCGAATTCCGTGGTTGACGTGTGCGGCAAAAATTTGGTTGCCCGTTTCTTTTGCTCGATGGGCGAGCATATGCAGAAGTGCCGAGGAATCGGCACCGCCCGAAAATGCAACGAGAATCGGCGTATCCTCGGGAAGCCCCGAAAGCTCGGATGCGCGAATAAATTGCTTGGGAAGGGTAGACATAGTCACCTCTTACGGTTCCTCGCGGTCGGTGTCGATGGAACGGAACTTGGTGTAGCGTCCATTCCAGCCGACCTTGACGGTTCCTTGAGAACCGTGACGGTTTTTGGCGATGATGACCTCGGCAATATTTCCGTCGTCCTGTGCCGCGTCTTTATCGTAATATTCGTTTCGGTAGAGGAAGATGACGGTATCGGCATCCTGCTCAATCGATCCCGATTCACGCAGATCGGACAGCATCGGACGTTTGTCGGTACGGCTTTCGGGTCCACGGGAGAGCTGAGAGCAGCAGATGATCGGAACGTTGAGTTCCTTTGCCATCAGCTTTAGTCCTCTCGAGATCTCGGCAACCTCTTGCACGCGGTTATCATTGCGGCGGTCGCCCTGCATCAGCTGCAGGTAGTCGATGACGACGAGTCCGAGGTTCTGTACGCGGCGAAGCTTTGCTTTCATTGCCGTGACCGTCGTTCCTGCGGTGTCGTCGATGAGAATATTACAGCCTGCCAGCTTGGTGGTTGCCGTAGCGATATCCGTCCATTGTTGCGGCTCAAGCTTTCCCGTACGAAGGGCATAGCTATCGACCAAGGCTTCGCTGGAGATAATACGGGTAACCAACTGATCGGCAGACATTTCGAGTGAGAAAATACAAACGTTTTTGCCGGTCTGCATTGCGACGTTGGTGGCGATATTCAGACAGAACGAGGTTTTTCCCATACCGGGACGTGCTCCGACCAGAATCAGGTCGGAATTTCCCATACCGGCCAGAACACCGTCGATGCCCGAAAATCCCGTTTTTGTTCCTTGCGTTGCTTCGGGCTCGGTGGCAAGCAGATGCAAATGCTCGTGGACACTTTTGAGAACCTGCGAGATATGAATAAATCCCTTGGTATCGCGTCCTTGTACGATATCGAAAATTCTTGCCTCCGCATAGCCGACCAGCTCCTCGGTCGAGCCTTCCTCGCTATAGGCGCGGTCGGAAATCTCGGAGCAAGCCTCGATGAGCTTACGCAAAAGGCTTTTATTTTTGACGATGGTAGCGTAATCCTTGACGTTGAGCGCATTGGCTACCGATTGATAAAGCGAACGGATATAATCCTCGCCACCGGATTTGCTGTAAATTCCCTTGGTAACCAGCATATCGATCAGCGTAACGACGTCGATCTCCTTATTGATGAGAAAAAGCTCGTGCATCGCGGTATAAATCTGCTGATGCTCGGTCAGATAAAAGTCGGACGGAGAGAGAATTTCCGCCACCTCGTTGAGTGCTTCGGGGTCGAGAAGAATCGAGCCGAGGACCGACTGCTCTGCGATCAGAGAGAAAGGAAGCTTTCTTACGAGTTCGTCATTCATTTGTCTTTATCCTTTCCTGTAAGATGGGGCAGGATTATTCTTTGCCTGCGACCTCAATGTGAATTTTTCCTACGACGTCGGTGAAAAGACGGACGTCAGCAGTGAATTTGCCAAAGGATTTGATCGGTACGGCGAGCGTGATCTTTCGCTTATCGATCTCAATACCGAAGTCTTTTTTGAGGGCTTCTGCGATTTCCTTGGAGGTGACCGAGCCGTAAAGACGTTTGTCGGGACCTGCGGCAAGGACGAAGCGGACGACGATGTTCTCGAGTCTCTTCGCAATGTCCTGCGCATTTTGCTTTTCTACGTCCAGCTTGTGCTGTTTGGATGCTTCTTTATTCTTGACCTCGTTGATTGCCTTGTTATCGGCGGGAATGGCGAGCTTCTTGGGAAGCAGAAAGTTTCTGGCGTATCCGTCCGAAACCTCGATGATCTGGTCTTTCTTTCCCTGACCCTTGACGTCAGCGGTTAAAATTACTTTCATAGTGTATTCTCCTTTGGAACAATAGTTTTACGATTTGGAAGAAGTTTCGTTGAAATAGGTGTCAATTGCGCCGAGAAGCAGCTGCTTTGCTTCCTCAAGCTCACTGTTTGCAATTGCCGCGCCTGCGACGTCAAAGTGTCCGCCGCCGCCAATCTTTTCGAGAATAAGCTGAACGTTGATTGATCCGTTGGAGCGTGCCGAGATGTGCACGGTACTTCCAATGCGAATCATAGCAAAGGCGGCATTCACACCGCGGACGGTGAGAAGCTTATCCGATGCTTTCGCGGCGGCAATGCGGTCTCCCGCAGATCCAGTTCCCTCAATCGAGGTAATGGCAATTTCGTCGTGGTAAATTTGTGCTTTCGCACCGAATTCGGCTTCGGCGCGGTAGTCTTCAAATGCTTCTTCAAAGAAAGTGCGCGCGTATTCGGGGCTGGCACCCGCGCCACGCAGATAAAGTGCGGCGGCAAAGGTACGCGTACCGACCGTGCGGGTAAAGTTCTTGGTATCGACCATAATACCTGCCATCATCACGTTGGCTTCTTCCTTGCGGAGCGTGCCCACGGGAAGCGTCTGCTCGAGAATCTCGGTCACAAGCTCGCACGCAGAGGAGGCGGAGGGGTCGATATACGAGAGTTGCGGCTCGTTTTCAAACTCTTCTTTTTTGATATGGTGGTCAAGAACCGCCGTTTTAAAGGAGTTCTTGGCAATTTCGGGTGCTTCGAGAATCGAAAAGTTGTTGGCGTCGACGACGATCAAAAGCGTTCCGAAAGAGGATTCGCCAAGACCGATCACACCGTCCACAAAGAGATTTTTGTAGTCGGCAAGATCCAACAGACGCGCGGTACAAGCTTTGAAATTTTCGGATTCGGTATCGGCAACGATTTTAACGTCGACACCGAGATGTCTTGCCAACGAGGCAATACCGATACAAGCACCGATTGAATCAAAGTCGGGATTTGCATGTCCCATTACGATGACGTTCGAGGAGCTTGAGATCATAGCGCAAAGGCGGTTGGCGATAATACGTGAATGACCGCGGGTTCTCTTCTGCTGACTCTTGGTGCGTCCGCCGAAGAAGAAGTTGCCGCTTTCGTTTTTCAGTACCACTTGGTCACCGCCGCGTTGCAGTGCCATATCGAGGGCAACCAGAGCGTCTCGCTCTCTCTGTGCCATGGTTTCGCCCGTGGTGGCAATGCCCATCGAGATGGTAATCGGAAGATTTTCATCGCCGATGTGAATTTCACGAACCTTATCGAGAATATCGAATTTGGTTTTGATACAGTCGGAAAGCATCTGCCGCGAGAGCAGAAGAACGTATTTGTTTCGGTCGTATTCTCGGATCATTCCGCCCATCTCTGCCGCAAAGTCCTTGAGGATGGTTTCGACCTGTCTTGCTTCGGACTGATAGCTCACCTTGACGTATTGCGCGATCTCCTCGAGGTTATCAAGCACGATATAGGCGATTGCCGTCAGGTTGTCGTGGTAAAGGTCTGCCATCAGAGAAAGCTCGGTGGCATCGCGGAATACGAGCATATAATATTGCTTTCCCTTGGAATGCAGGGGATGAACGTCTACTTGAAATTTCAATTCTCCGATCTGTACGAGCGAACGCTTGAACGCGTTGCGGGAGCTTTCCTCGGGGGCGGTCAGAATAAAATCTTCCTTGGGGGAGAGAATTTCTTCCATCGAACGGTGACAGATCGAGGCGATATCGGCATTAAAGAGCGTCTCACGGATTCCTGTGACGTTTCGCATTGCGGTATTGACCGTCACAATTTTTCCGTTGGGATTGACCACGGCGTAGGGAACGTTGAGTGCCGTGCGGAAGGCGCGGACAACACCGTTGTTTTGCTCGTCCGAGGCATCTGCTTCAATGCGATAGAGACGAAACTGCTTTTGTGTAACGAAATAGATGATCGAAACTGCGACGAGATAGATCACGCACAGAACAAGCCCCGTGATTACCACCGACGCCGAGGTATAATGACAGATTGCGATATGAAGCGCCAGTGCTACGATCGCCAGAATGATATAGAGGCGGGAGGGAAGCTCCTCCAGACGGCGAAACAGATCGAATTTTTTATTGGACATGACGTTGCTCCTTTCCTCAAAGCAATCTCATATAGTTCAAAATAAAAGCCAAGCGGCAGAGATAAAATCCCTATTATATAATTATACCATATTATATTTAATTTGTAAACAAAAAACAAGAAACTTTTTGGGATTTTCTGGAGAGAAGCATATTTGTGCGAAAAGCACAGAATGGTGAAAATTCTACAAAACTTGTAGGGACAGGCGTCCTCGAGTGTCCGTTATAAAAAATCAGCGACTGTCAAGCATGAAGATTATGTGTTCAATGTGGGGATTTTCTTTACATAGGGAACTCCCTTCGCACCCAAGATGCGAAGGGAGTAAAAAACGAATTATTTCAGCATCGAAGCGAGGATCGTTTCGGAAGCCGCGAGTGCTTCTGCGACTTTGGCACGGTCCTGACCGCCTGCCATCGCGTTATCGGGACGTCCGCCGCCCTTTCCGCCTGTGATCTGTGCGACCGCACCAACCAGCTTTCCTGCGTGCGCGCCTGCCGCGACAGCATCCTTTCCTGCCACTGCGAGGAAGTTCAGCTTTTCACCATTCAATGCGAGCACGGCAACTGCATCGGTAGCTCTTGCCTTGATTTCGTCCGCAAGACTACGTGCCGCATCGGGTTGCATATCCTTGAGTTCTGCCGTGATCAGACGAACCGAGCCAACCGTTTTTGCCGAAGCGAGAATATCGTCAAGCTTGGTAGCGGCAAGCTTTGCGTTCATCGCCTCAAGCTCCTTCTTCATTGCGTGCAGTTCACGTTGCAGCTGTGCGGCGCGCTCTGCAATTTCGGAGGTCTTCTGTACACGGAGCTCGGCGGCAGTTTTTGCGATCAGTGCGCCGTTCTCTTCCAAAAGGGCAAGAACCGCTTCTCCCGTGACAGCCTCGATACGGCGGACACCTGCGGCAACCGATGCCTCGGATACGATCTTAAAGAGACCGATCTCGGCGGTATTCGCGAGGTGCGTTCCTCCGCAAAGCTCGACAGATACGTCGCCCATCTTGACAACGCGGACAACCTTGCCGTATTTTTCGCCGAAGAGTGCCATCGCACCGAGCTTTTTCGCTTCGTCGATGGGCATTTCGTTCATCGTGATTTCGTTTGCCGAGAGAATTGCGGCGTTGACGAGTGCCTCTACCTTGGCAATCTCCTCTGCTGTCATTGCGGCAAAGTGGGTAAAGTCAAAGCGAGTGTGGTCAAGGGCAACGTAAGAGCCCGCCTGCTCGACGTGATTGCCAAGTACCGTGCGGAGCGCTGCCTGAAGCAGGTGGCACGCCGAGTGTGCGCGCATAGTTGCGCGACGGGTCTTGGTTTCGACCGTTGCGGTGAGGATGTCTCCGACCTTAACGGTGCCATCGGTCAGCGTGACCTCATGCAGATAAACACCGTCGGTTTTTTTGGTATCAGTAACGGTCAGGCTTGCAGTTGCCGATGCGAGGATGCCCTCATCACCAATCTGTCCGCCACCCTCGCCGTAGAAGGGAGTCTTGTTGAGAACGATTGTTGCATCGCCCTCGGTCAGCTCGTCGACGTTCTCACCGCCAACGATGATCGCGAGTACCTTTGCCTCGGCAGAGAACTCGTTGTAACCGCAGAATTCGGTTTTTGCGAGCGACGCAAGCATCTTCTTCGAGTTCTCGTCCCAACCGCCGATATTGCCGCGTGCAGCTCTTGCACGGTCCTTTTGCTCCTTCATCAGGGCAGTGAACTTTTCTTCGTCGATTGAAAGTCCCTTTTCTTCTACAATTTCACGCGTAATGTCAAGCGGAAAACCGAAGGTGTCATAGAGACGGAACGCATCCTCGCCCGAAATCACGGTCGTACCTGCTTTCTCGGCATCCTCAATGATGGTGGAGAGGATCGAAAGACCTGCGTCGATGGTGGCGTCAAAGCGCTCTTCTTCCGTAGCAATGACCTTCAAAATATATGCCTTCTTGTCGCCAAGCTCGGGATATGCGCCGATATTTTCGCCGATTACGACCTCACAGAGTTCGCAAAGGAAGGCGCGGTCAATACCGAGCAGCTTTCCGAATCGGCAAGCGCGGCGCAGAATACGGCGAAGCACGTAGCCGCGTCCCTCGTTGGAGGGAATGACACCGTCGCAAATCATAAAGGTGGCACTGCGGATATGGTCGGTGACAACGCGGATCGAAATATCGTCCTTGGCGTTCTCGCCGTAGGTCTTGTCCGAAATCGAGCAGACCGTGTTGAGGATTTTGCGGACGGTGTCGACCTCAAATAGGTTGTCCACGCCCTGCATCACACAAGCAAGACGCTCAAGTCCCATACCCGTATCGATATTCTTCTGTGCGAGCTCGGTGTAGTTGCCGTTGCCGTCGTTGTTGAACTGAGAAAAGACGTTGTTCCAGATTTCCATAAAGCGGTCGCAGTCGCATCCCGGCTTACAGTCGGGCGAGCCACAGCCGTACTTTTCTCCGCGGTCAAAGTAGATCTCGGAGCAGGGACCGCAAGGACCCGAGCCGTGCTCCCAGAAGTTGTCTGCCTTACCGAGACGGACAACGTGCTCTGCGGGAACACCGATCTTCTTCGTCCAGATCTCGTAAGCTTCCTCGTCGTTTTCGTAGATTGAGGGCCAGAGCAGATCTGCGGGGATTTCGAGCCATTCGGTCAAAAATTCCCATGCCCACGGAATTGCTTCGTCCTTGAAGTAATCGCCAAAGGAAAAGTTTCCGAGCATTTCAAAGTAGGTGCCGTGACGCGCCGTGTGACCGACGCGGTCAAGGTCGGGCGTACGGATACACTTCTGACAGGTGGTGACACGGTTGCGAGGGGGAATTTCCTCTCCCGTAAAATACTTTTTCATTGGTGCCATTCCCGAGTTGATGAGAAGCAGAGATTTGTCTCCGACGGGAACGAGAGGGAACGAGGGAAGTCTTAAGTGTCCCTTCGTCTCAAAAAACGAAAGATATTTTTCGCGAAGTTCATTTAAAGATGTCCATTTCATAGGGGGATATCGCCTTTCTTTCAAAAATAATATAATAAAACATTACTTTATTATACCACTCTCCCCTCGGTTTGTCAATCCCTTTGCTAAAATCGGTAGCGGAATGTTTTTTACACCAAACGGGTGGTGAAAACATAAGATAATATCGTAGCGGTTGCCGTAAGAGTAGCCGCGATTGAAAGGACGATAGCACGATGAAACAACAAAAAAAGATCGCAGTTCTCGGGGGAGATCTGCGACAGTATATTGCCGCGCGCGAGCTATCCTTAGGCGGTGCGTCGGTCGAGCTTTGGGGACTCGAGCGTTCGGCAAGAGAGGAGATTCCCGAGGCTCGGAGTCTTTCATCGGCACTCGAGGGAGCGGACGCCGTGCTTCTTCCTCTTCCAGCGACAACCGATGGAGTTTTGCTTTTTTGCCCCTTGGCGACCACCGAGAAGCGCATTCGTCTTTGTGATATTTGGGAAGCTATGCCGTCGGGTTCGCTTCTCGTCGGGGGAAGAATTCCGGAAACCGTCGTTGCTTCTGCCGAGGCTTCGGGAATTCGGGTACGGGATTATTTTGATTCGGAGGAGTTTCAGATTGAGAATGCCTATACGACGGCGGAGGCGGCAATCAGCATTGCGATGAACAGCCTGACGCGCAATCTGTGCGGTGCGCGCGTTGCCGTAACGGGGTTCGGACGGATCGCTAAGCATCTTGTCAGGCTTTTGCTTTCGCTCGGTGCACGCGTCACGGTTGCGGCGAGAAAAAGCGAAGATCTCGCCTGGGCACAGTGCCTTGGGTGTGATACGCTTTCCTTGCGTGAGGGAGTTACTCCGCGGGAGCTTGCCTACGGCTATGACGTGATCTACAATACCGTTCCGCATTGGCTCTTCGGTCGGGAATTTCTCTCGATGATAACCAAGGATACCTTCCTGATTGACCTTGCCTCGGTTCCCGGCGGGGTGGACGTTCTTGCCGCCAAAGAACTTGGATCGAACGTTCTCTGGGCGACCTCACTGCCCGGAAAATACGCACCGACGAGCGCAGGTCAGCTGATTGCCGCTTGCGTCGAAAAAATTCTTCGGGAGGAGGCGAGCGGCGAATGATCGGATTTGCAATGTGCGGTTCTTACTGTACGCATGCGGCGGCAGTTCAACAGTTAGTTGCCCTGAGAACAAGAGGGCTGGAGATTCAGCCGATTATGAGCGAGAACGTATATGCGACCGACACACAGTTCGGACGCGCCGAGGAGCTTCGATGGCGCGTGGAGGAGCTTTGCGGACGGGAGATTATTCATACCGTTGTTGGCGCAGAGCCGCTCGGACCGAGAACGCCGCTCGACGCGCTTTTGCTTTGCCCCTGTACGGGAAATACGTTGGCAAAAATGGCACTTGGTATCACCGATACGGCGGTGACGATGGCGGCAAAGGCGCACCTGAGGAGCGACCGTCCGCTGGTTGTTTGTCTAGCATCCAACGACGCACTCTCGGCAAATCTCAAAAATATCGGTCTTCTGCTTTCGCGGAAATGCGTCTATTTCGTTCCGATGCGACAGGACGATCCCGAAAAGAAGCCGCATTCGCTCGTGGCGGATTTCTCGCTTTTGATTCCTACTCTCGAGCACGCCATGCAGGGCAAACAGTATCAGAAAATTTTTGTGTAGAGGACGCGGTGACGTGGGGATGCGGATTTGTGGGGCTAGCCCCACGCCCCACTTAAGAACTTTTTGGAAAAAGTTCTTAAGAATCTCAAAAACTTAACACAAAGATAATTTTAAATAAATCGCATCCCAAAGCCGTGGTACGTAGTGTCCACGGCTTTGTTCCTCAGAAAGCCGAAGTCTGCACAAAGAAAGGGACTATCAAAGTCCCTTTTTGTGTTGTTTTCTTTTGGTTACTTTTCTTTTTCAAAAGAAAAGTAACATCATCCCCCCTAACTACTCTATCTGTTTTCTCATTCGTTCCAGCGCTCCTTTTTCGAGGCGGGAGACTTGGGCTTGGGAGATGCCGATTTCTTCGGCGATTTCCATTTGAGTTTTATTTTTGTAGTAGCGGAGCTGAATGATGGTTCGTTCACGTTCAGCGAGGCAGCTCATTGCTTCGCGCAGGACGATATTTTCGAGCCAAAGCTCGTCCGAGCTATTTGAGTCGCTGAGCTGATCCATCACGTAGATTGAGTCGCCGTTCTCGCTGAACACAGGCTCGTAAAGCGAGATCGGTTCGACGATGGCTTCCATCGCACGGACGACAGCTTCCTTTTTTTCTCCGAGGCGCGCCGCGATTTGCTCCGCATCCGGCTCTTTTTCCATTTCGCGGATTAATTCTTCTTTGGCTTGCAGGGCGCGGTAGGCGAGATCGCGCACCGATCGGCTGATGCGGATCGAATTATTGTCGCGCAGATAACGTCGGATTTCTCCGATAATCATCGGCACGGCATAGGTGGAGAACTTGACGTCAAGGTCGGTGTTGAAATGATCCACCGCCTTGCAAAGACCGATGCAACCCACCTGAAAAAGGTCATCGAGATTTTCTTTGCGACCCGTAAAGCGTTGCACGATGCTCAGAACGAGGCGGAGATTTCCATAGATCAATTCCTGTCGCGCGTCTTCGTCTCCCTCTTTGACGCGAAGCAGAAGCACGCGTTTTTCTTCATCGGTCAGCACCTTCAGATTCGAGGTGTTCACCCCGCAGATTTCTACTTTGTTGTAGTACATAAAAAATACTCCCGATACAAAAATTTCGTATCGGGAGTATTGACTTTTTGATGGGGAATTTATTCATTTTCGGCTCTTCCGCTTTTTTCCAAAAGCAGGCGAGAAACGGGCGATCCTTCCATACGAACAATTTCGTTGCAAAGGGCGAGATCGGCTTCGTCGTGCGTGACGAGAAGGAGCGTTTTTTGTTTGGTTTCTTCTAAAATCAAGTGGAATACCCGTTCCTTCGTTTCGACGTCAAGTCCTCGGAATGGTTCATCCAAAAGAAGCAGATCAGGCGCGTAGGCAAGTGCTCGCGCAATCGAGATGCGTTGCTTCATTCCACCCGAAAGCTCGTGCGGATGTTTTTTTGCGACCTCGTCCGCATCGTCAAAGAGAATACGGAGATATCGCATCGCGGTTTCTTCGTCCGCGCCGACGGCGGTAATATTTTCTAATGCGGTCATCCACGGAAAGAGGCGAGGCTCTTGGAAAATGTAGGACAGTCGCTCATGCGAAGAGTGGATTTTTCCACCGTTTGGCACTTTCAGTCCTGCAATCGTATGGAGCAGAGAGCTTTTTCCGATGCCAGACGCGCCGACAATGCCCGTGACACCGCCCGTGAGAAATTCAAAGCTGACGCCGTCGAGGACGGTTTGCTTTCCGTAGCGGAGTGTGAGTTGTTCAAGCTTCAGCATAGGACTCTCCTTTCGGCAACATTCGGAATTTTTGCCCGAGTCGCTTCAGCGCAAAGAGGAAGCATTTTTCGATGATCAAGCTCAGAATGATTACCACAAGCGTCCAGGCAAAGAGCGTTTCGGGGAGCATATATTGCTTGGAAAGGAAAATTTCCGTGCCGATCGAGTGTTGCGGTACGGCGAGAATTTCTGCCGCCACGCTTGCCTTCCACGCCATGCCGAGTGCCGATTGGCAGGCTGCGAAGAAGTAGGGTGCAACGGTGGGAAGATAGAGGCGCGTGACGCGTTTTCCGATTGAAAATCGGTATACGGTCGCCACCTCGCGAAGATTGGGATCAACCGCGTGAATTCCCTCCGAAACGTTTGCCCAAACGATGGGAACGACGATGAGTGCCGTAATAAAGACGGGGAGCACCGACTTGTCAAGCCAAAGCATCGCAAGAATGATAAAGGATGCGACGGGCGTTGCTTTGACGGCGGTGAGGGCGGGGGAGAGGAGTGTGTGAAGCAGACGCGAGATGCTTGTCAGATAAGCAACGAGACATCCGATGATCAGCGAAACAAGCACCCCCCAAACTACGCGGAGCAGAGAAACAAGCGTAATATGCCAAAAGCTGTACTGCACGCCGTAGCGGAAAAGACTTTCGCTTTTTTCGGTGACGAGCAACCAAAGCTCTGAAAATACGGCTTTGGGGGTCGGAAAGACGAGGTCAATGCCGATCCGTGCCGAAAGCAGATACCAAAGAAAGCCCCAAAAGGCAAGTGCCAACAGTGCTTTGCCGAAGGCGACGGCAGCTTTTTTTACCAGCGGCATCGATTTGCGCTCCTTTCTTTGAATTTTTTTACAATAGTGAAAGAATTATTTTTTGGTATTCGCCTGTGTCAGGGCAACAGTGACCTTCGGCTCAGGGAGTACGGCAAGCTCGATCGCACCCGTAGCAAAGGCAGTGGCAAGTGCATCGGGGGTCGAGTAGGTGGTCGTATCGATCGTTACGTCAGAACCAATGACAAGTCCCGATGCCTGCAGAAGTGCGACCGTGATATATTCGGGGTTGGCACCTGCGCCGGGAACGTAGACCGTCTTTCCCTTGAGGTCATCAAGAGAATCGATGACGGGGTAGCCCGAGCCTTGCAAGAGATACAGAACGCCGAGCGTGTTGAGCGCGAGAAGTTGAATCTTGCCCTGTGCGTTGAAGAGCTTTACGGCAACGTTGGTGGGAAGCGCGGCGATTTTGCATTCGCCGTTCTGAATTGCACCGACGATGGCAGTTGCGTCTGCGTGGAGCGAGATATTATAATTCATATCGTCCGTGCCCTCGTTGGCGTTGACGATCATTTCCGCCATACCGAGTGCCGTTGTTCCATTGAGTGCGTAAATTTTGATCTCCAGCTCGCTGTCTGCCGCCGAGGCGTCTCCGTTTGCCGAATAGTAGAACTCGTCCGCGGGAAGCTTGCCGCCGATCGATTTGGGATCGACCGCTTTGACCTTTTCGCAGAACGCGTTCATCACGGGTTTCATATCATCTCCTGCAAAATAGCAGAGATTGCAGTTGGGAAGTGCCTTCTGAGCAATGGGTGCTTTGGGAAGAATGCCCGCGCCTACAATAAGATTTACGGCAGTCTCTCCGCCTGCCTTGATCGTGTTGACCGAAGCGGAATAGTCCTCGAGGAACTTCGCGAGTTCGTTCGGATGGTTCTCGGCAAATTCACGGTTGACAACAAGACAGCCCTGAACGAGCGTATTTTCGCCGTACAGCTTTTCCCATTCGGCGGTCATATCGATTGCGACACCTGCCGCGGTAGTCTTTTTTACGTCGCCGTTCGTTCCCTGATCGTCCGAGGGGGGGACATCAGTGTTGTCCGTAGCGTTCTGTGCCGCGGGAGCGCAAGCAAAGAGCGCGACGGGAAGGATCATCAAAAGCGCTAAGGTCAGCGCGAGAAGTTTGAGAATAGAGTGTTTCATAGGTTTTTTCCTTTCTTGGGTTAAAATTTTTATATCAAGCGCAAAAGTGCGTCCTTGTTTCGTAAGATTAGATTTTTTCCTTGCTTTTCGATGAGTCCCTCATCACAGAGCGCATCGATCGCGCGGTAGAGCGAGGCGCGCCCCATCCCGAGAAGCTCAGCGAGGCGACTCATTGGGCAAGGGGGGGTAAAGATGCAGTCCTGCTCGTAGTCGAGAAGGAACACGGCAAGCTTTTTTTCGGCACTGCCCGCGGTCAGTGTCGTGATCTTTCGGTTGAGATAAACGATCTTTCGGCTCTGAAAAGCAAGATAATTTTTGAGAATTTCGGGTTCGTTCTCGATGAGCTTTTTTACGGCTTCCCCATCCAGAAAGAGAATTTTGGCGGGAGAGGTTGTTACGATGGCGGTGGGAAACGGCTCATCCTCTGCATAGAGATTGGCAATGCCGAAGAGCTCTCCGATGCGAAGCGATTTGACAAGTGCCTGCGCGTCGGTTTCCACCCGTGCCTTGCCCGAAAGCAGAATGCCAATGCGAACGCGCTCGGCGGAAGAAGAGTAGGCGATTTCGTGCGCGCCGAAAGAAATAATTTCGGCACTGCCGTCTGAAAAATATCGGACCACGTCATCGGAGGTCAACGTAGCAAAGAGGGGATGCTTTCGTAAAATGGAAAGTAGCTCGGTTGAGGTTGGAATTTTGGACATAACACCCTCCAAGTGTCTTATTTGGGACAAAAATATTGTATCATAGTCAAAGTCGAATGTCAAGCGATTTTTGTGAAAAAATGTAAATAAATTGTTAAAAGAACAAAAAGAATATGAATTCTATGATATAATATGATATATCATGATTGCAAAAAATTATTAAGGATAAAACTTTGGAGGATATGTTATGACTTTGGTAATTCTTGCTGCGGGTATGGGTTCGCGCTACGGTGGACTCAAGCAGATTGACCCCATCACGAAGGCAGGAGATTTTATTATCGATTTTTCGGTATTTGACGCAATTCGCAACGGCTTTGATAAGGTCGTTTTTGTCATCAAAGAGGAGCACTTGGAACTCTTTAAGGAAACGATCGGATCTCGCTTTGAAAATAAGATTCAGGTTGAGTATGCGTTTCAGCGTCTCGACGATCTGCCCGAAGGATTTTCTGTGCCCGAGGGACGTACGAAGCCGTGGGGAACGACGCAGGCAGTACTTTCTGCCAAGGAGCTGGTCAACGAGCCTTTCTGCGTGCTGAATGCCGATGATTTTTACGGCGAAAGTGCTTACCGCTTGGTTGCTTCGCATTTTGCGGCACCTACCGAGGACTACTGTATGGTTGGTTACCGCGTTGGCAATACGCTGACCGACAACGGTACGGTTTCCCGCGGAGTTTGCGAAGTGAACGAAGAGGGATATCTTGAGGCGATCGTGGAGCGCACCGCGATTTCGCGTGACGGTGATGAGGCGGTCTTTGATGCCGATGGCAAAGAGGTGAGAATTTCTCTTACGACCCCCGTATCTATGAATTTCTGGGGCTTTACGCCGAAGCTTTTCGGACAGCTGGAAAAATATTTTATTGATTTTCTTTCGAATCTTGGTGAAAATCCGCTCAAGTGTGAGTGCTATCTTCCGATGGCAGTCGGCGAGCTGATGGCAAAGGGCGAGTGCCGCGTACGCGTTTACGAGTCCGAGGATGCTTGGTACGGCGTGACCTATTCCGATGACAAACCCCGTGTCAAGGCAAGCTTGGAGGCACTCAAGGTGCAGGGTGCGTATCCGGAAAACCTGAGCTGAGAGGCAAACGATGGCAATTTTAATTACAGGTGGTGCGGGCTACATTGGCTCGCATACAATGGTGGAATTTCTGTCGGCAGGACGCGAGCTTGTGGTGGTCGACAATTTTATAAATTCCAAACCCGAATCTCTGCGCCGCGTCAAAGAGCTTACGGGCAAAGACTTTCGCTTCTACGAGGTAGACCTGCTGGACAAAGCGGCACTCGAGCAGGTTTTTATGGAAAACAAGATTGACGCGTGCATTCATTTTGCGGGACTCAAAGCAGTCGGTGAATCCTGTGAGAAGCCGCTTCTTTACTACCATAATAACATTACGGGAACGCTGAACCTTTGTGAGCTTCTCGCAAAATACGGTGCTAAGCGCATTGTGTTCAGCTCCTCGGCAACCGTTTACGGCAAGCCTGCGAGCGTGCCGATTACCGAGGATTTTCCCACCTCGACGACCAATCCTTACGGTGAGACGAAGCTGATGATCGAGCGAATCCTCAAGGATCTTCAGACGGCAGATCCCGAATGGAGTATTGCCGTGCTTCGCTATTTCAATCCGATCGGAGCACATCCGAGCGGACGCATCGGCGAGGATCCGCAGGGAATTCCGAACAACCTCTTGCCCTACGTGTCGCAGGTGGCAACGGGACGCAGAGAGTTTCTTTCGATTTTTGGTGACGATTACGTGACGCACGACGGCACGGGCGTTCGTGACTACATTCACGTCGTTGATCTGGCGCGTGCTCACCTTCGCGCGATCGAGTATGCTGAACAAACGACGGGTATCGACTATTTCAATATCGGTACGGGCATCGGCTATTCGGTGCTCGATATTGTGCATGCCTACGAAAAGGCAACAGGTGCAAAGGTACCGTATCGCATCGCCCCGCGTCGTTCCGGTGACATCGACGAGTGCTACGCGAATCCCGAAAAGGCGGCTCGCGTCCTTGGTTGGCGCGCCGAGTACAGTCTTGAGGAAATGTGCCGCCACGCTTACGGTTGGCAGTGGAAAAATCCCAAGGGATATGACAAGGAATAACTTTTTATGATACGAAAAGAGCTTTTCGGACACCTCGCGGACGGACGCGAGGTGTTCAGCTTTACGATTCAAAACGCGCACGGACTTCGTGCGAAAATTCTGACCTACGGCGGACGGCTTTGTCAGCTGCTCGTGCCGGATCGGAACGGCGTCCTCGGTGACGTGATCGGCGGCTATGACGAGATTTCATTCTATGAAAAGCAGGGAGATGATCAAGGCGCGCTGATCGGTCGTGTGGGCAACCGAATTGCTCGCGGACGGTTTTCTCTTGACGGACGGGAGTACACGCTCGAATGTAACAACGGAAAAAATCATCTACACGGCGGCTTTTGCGGCTTTCAGTCAAAACTTTGGGAGGTTGTGGAGCACGAGGAGGATCTTCTGATTCTGCGTGTGATCTCGCCTGATGGCGAGGGCGGATACCCCGCAAACCTTGAGGTGACGGTGACCTATCGGTTGACCTTGGAGAACGGCTTGCGGATCTCGTACCGTGCTGAGAGCGACGGAGCGACGCCGATCAATCTCACCAACCACGCCTATTTTCACCTCGGTGGTTACGAAAAGGGCGACATTCGCTCGCTTCGCCTTTGGCTGGATGCCGATACCTATCTTCCTACCGATGACGAACTGATTCCGACGGGAGAGATTCGGAGCATGGTGGGAACGCCCTTTGATTTCCGTACACCAAAGCTGATTGGAGAGGGGATTGACCTGCCCGACGCCGATCTGCTCACGGCGGGCGGCTTTGACCATTGCTTCAATTTTACGGGCGGTGCGACCGAGGTACCTGTGCTTCGCGGTGAGCTGTATGATGCCGAAAGCGGACGGGCGATGGAAATTTACACCGATATGCCTTGTGTTCAAGTGTATTCCGGCAATTTTCTGGGCGATGCGGAGCGTCCCTTCAAGGGCGGTATTCCGCAAAAAAAGCAAGGACTTGTCTGTCTGGAAACGCAAAAAATGCCCGATAGCGTCAATCATCCGAATTTCACCGATACCGTTCTCCGCGCCGGAGCGGTGCTCAAAACGACGACAGAGTATCGGTTTTTTACAAAATAACGAAAAAGGACTTTGAAAGTCCTTTTTTGTTTGGCGTACGAACGATATTCTTCCTCAAACCCTTAGGGGCAACGATGTTTGCGAAGCAAACTCGCAACGAAGCGTAGCGAAGTATCTTGCCGTACATTGGTCGTCCATTCTGATTCGGGTCATTCGTGAATGCCCCCTACAAGGCATAGAGAGAATTCGCACCTTCTTGCCCTCGGCGCACAAAGAAGCGCACACCACCAGAGCCTTCCTCTTGAGGAAGGTGGATTTTGCGAAGCAAAAGACGGAAGGAGTTCTTTCCGTCAAGAAACTCCCTCAGTCAGCTTCGCTGACAGCTCCCTCGAGAGGGAGCCTATATCAAATCCTCCGTTTCTGCCCTTGTCGCACATTTTTCTTTTCCTTTTTTCATATCATATTCCGAGGTGATGAATATGAAAGAAAAATATTTATGGAACGGAAATTTTTCTCCGAACCGATTCTTTGCGGTCTTTCTTGCTGTCGTATTATGCTTTTCGTGGGGATTTTCTACGTCTGCCGTGCCATCGGGGGACGGTGCGGCACTCTCCTTTGATTGCAAATCCGCAATTCTGATGGAAGCATCGACGGGCAAAATTCTCTTTGAGCAAAATGCCGACGAGGCACTCCCGCCTGCCTCGGTGACCAAGGTGATGACGCTGCTGCTCGTGATGGAAGCCATCGACGAGGGAAGATTAAGCTTGGATGACAAAATTACCGCCAGTGCGCACGCGGCATCAATGGGCGGCTCGCAAGTCTTCCTCAAGGAGGGAGAAGAAATGCGCGCGGAGGATATGATTAAGAGCGTGGTGATTGCTTCTGCGAACGACGCGGCAGTAGCACTTGCCGAACATATTGCGGGGAGTGAGGAAGCTTTTGTGGCGCAAATGAACGATCGCGCCGCCGAGCTTGGAATGACCAATACGCACTTTGAAAACACCAACGGCCTTGACGATACCGTGGAGCGGCACTTGACCTCGGCACGCGATATTGCGCTGATGTCGCAAGCACTGATTCGCTATGAAAAGATCACCGAGTATGCTTCGATTTGGCAGGATACGATCCGAGACGGGGAATTCGGCTTGACCAATACCAATCGACTTGTTCGCTTCTATCGGGGTGCTACGGGACTGAAAACGGGCTCGACGGCAAAGGCGGGGTTCTGTATTTCCGCTACGGCGGAGCGTGACGGAATGACGCTCATCTGCGTGATTATGGGTGCTCCTTCCCGCGATATTCGCAACGCGGCGGCGACCTCTCTGCTCGATTGGGGATTTGCCAATACCGCGCTCTATACGCACGAGCAGGATAATCTTTCGCCAATCCGTGTTCGCGGAGGAGAGGTCGCATCTTGTTCGCTGAACGCTCCGCGCTTTTCGGCAGTCGTTGATCGTGCCAAGAAAGGCGCGGTGGAAGTAGCGGTGGAGCTTCCTGAAGCGATCGATGCCCCTGTGGTGCAGGGAGACGAGGTGGGAAAAATTCTCTATACGCTCGACGGAGAGGAGCTTGGAAGCGTACCGATTACGGCGGGAGAGAGTGTGCCTCGCGTCGGATTTTGGGGGATTTTTGTAAGACTTTTGGGCGTGATGAGCCTTGCGTAGTATCATTTAAAAAATATAAAACAAATTGTTACATTTTGTTTACACTTTTTGAAAAAATGTATTATATAATATAATCCTTAATTTATTTGAGTAAAGTATGGGGGCAAAAAAATGGCATTGAAATTCAACGATTCTTACGCAAACGGCTTCATCAGCGAAGCAGAGATCGCTTCGATCTCATCCGAGGTATTGGCAGCACAGAAAACGCTGCTTGACGGTACGGGAGAGGGAAACGCTTTTCTTGGATGGACGACACTTCCTGACGATTACGACCGTGAGGAGTTTGCAAGAATCAAAGCGGCGGCAAAGAAGATTCAGAAGACGTGCGACGTCTTTGTTGTGATCGGTATCGGAGGCTCGTACCTGGGATCGCGCGCCGTGATTGAATTTCTGAAATCTCCGTCTTATAACGCGTTGAAGAAAGAGACGCCCGACATTTATTTTTCGGGCTGTAACATCAGTGCGCAGAGTATGAACGAGCTTCTTGCTATTTGCGAGGGGCGCGACGTTTGTATCAACGTTATCTCGAAGTCGGGAACGACGACCGAGCCTGCGGTTGCTTTCCGCGTTTTCCGTGCGCTTCTCGAGGAGAAGTATGGCAAGGAGGGTGCTCGCGAGAGAATTTTCGTAACGACCGATAAGGCAAAGGGAACACTCAAGAAGTTTGCGGATGAAGAAGGATACGAAACCTTCGTCGTTCCGGACAACGTCGGCGGACGCTTTTCGGTACTCACTGCCGTCGGACTTCTGCCGATCGCGGTCAGCGGTGTAGCCATCGACGAGCTGATGAGAGGTGCTTCGGACGCGGCAAAGGAATATGCTGTGGCAGACGTGAACACCAATGCGGCTCTCCGCTACGCGGCAGTTCGTAATCTGCTGTACCGCAAGGGCTATGCGACCGAGGTGCTCGTCAGCTACGAGCCTTACGCCGCAATGCTCAACGAGTGGTGGAAGCAGCTGTATGGAGAGAGTGAGGGCAAGGACGGCAAGGGTCTGTTCCCTGCGTCGGTCATTTTCTCGACCGATCTGCACTCGCTCGGACAGTTCATTCAGGACGGAAAGAGAAATCTTTTTGAAACCATTGTAACAGTCAAGACGCCCGACGTTTCGATGAAGGTACCTTACGACGAAGCAAACGTGGACGGACTGAACTTCCTGGCGGGAACCGAGCTTTCGACCATCAACGAAAAGGCAATGCAGGGAACCATTCTCGCGCACGTGGACGGCGGTGCGCCGAACCTCGTAATTGAGATTGACGAAAAGAACGAATACTGCCTTGGCAAGCTTCTGTACTTCTTTGAATTTGCCTGCGGCGTATCGGGTTATACCCTTGGAGTCAATCCTTTCAACCAGCCCGGTGTGGAAGCGTACAAGAAGAATATGTTCGCGCTTCTCGGCAAGCCCGGATATGAAGACGCAAAGGCGGCACTGGAGGCTCGTTTGAAATAATCGATATTTTTTGGGAAAAATTTTCAAATAGCTCTTGAAAAACTCATAGAAATGCGATATAATATAGATGAGCAGGAAAATTGCTCCAAAAAAATTATCGGAGGTCCCTCAATGTTAAAGTTAATTATCGGTGTAAAAGGAACCGGCAAAACCAAAGCACTCATCAACCTGGTCAATACGGCAGCAGACAACTCGAACGGCGACGTTGTTTGTATCGAGAAGGGCGTAAAGCTTCGCTACGACGTAAAGTATCGGGTAAGATTGATTGATACAGAAGAATATTTTGTTTCTGACGCGCAGTCGCTGTATGGCTTCGTGGCAGGTATTTTCGCAAGCAATCACGACGTGACCGATTTGTTTATCGACTCGGCACTTAAGATTTGCGGCAACGACACTGCGGCGTTCGACACCTTTGTCGATGAGGTTGCGGCTCTTGCCGAGAAGCTTGGCGTAAAGATTACGATGACGTCTTCGATTCCTGTAGAGGAAGCGTCTGAGGCAGTGAAGAAATATCTCTGAGATCTGAAAAAATAACATCTGAAAGCCTTAGGTGCGTACCTAAGGCTTTCTTAAAATCAAAGGAAATGCTATGATCCTGATCATTGCCGAAAAGCCGAGCCTTGGCAGAAATATCGCTGCGGGACTTGGCAACTTTCAAAAAAAGAACGGATATCTGGAAAACGATACTTGCTTGATTACCTGGGCGTTCGGACATCTCTTTTCGCTTGCCGATATCGAAGCCTACCGTCCGCTACCCGAAGGGAACGGCCGTTGGAGCATGGAAAATCTTCCGTGCTTTCCCACGCAGTTTCGCTTTGAATTGCGGAAAGATAAAAACAAGCAGGTCGACAGCGGTGTCGAAAAGCAATTTAAAACCATTGAATATCTTTGCAACCGTGAGGACGTCGATACCATCGTTAATGCGGGGGACGCGGACCGCGAGGGAGAAATCATCGTTCGTACCTGCATCGAAAAAGCGCTTCGCACGAAAAAGACGGTCAAGCGTCTCTGGCTTCCCGATCAGACGCCAGAAACAGTACGAGCTGCCTTCTCTGAAATGAAGGAGGATGCCGAATACGATCTTCTTGCGGGGGAAGGATACGCGCGCACGTATATCGATTGGCTCTACGGAGTTAATCTGACGCGTTATGCGACCCTCCGTTCGGGAACACTTTTGCGCGTTGGTCGCGTGATCGTGCCGATTGTGCAGGCAATTTACGATCGCGATATGGCGATTAAAAATTTTGTTCCCGAAAAATATTACACCATCGCGAGCAAGGAAAAAACGAACGGCGAGGTCGTGGAGCTTATCAGCAAAAAGAAATTTGCAGGCACAGAACTCGGAAAGGCACAAGCGGCGTGCGCACAGTATAATGCGTGCGAAGCAATTGTAACCTCAGTCAAACAGAAAAAAGAGACGATCTATCCGGGCAAACTCTATTCGCTCTCAAAACTGCAAAACGTGCTCGGAAAGAAATATAAAATGTCGATGGCAGAGAGCTTGCAGATCGTGCAGAAGCTCTACGAAGAAGGCTTTCTGACCTATCCGCGTACCAACTCGGAGTACCTTGCCACGGCAGAAAAGGGAAAGATCCGCTCGATTCTGGAAAACTGCAAAAAGCTTGGCTATCCCGTCATTTTCAAGGATAAAAAAACGATTTTCGACGATGCTAAGATTGAATCGCACTCGGCGATTACCCCTACCTACAAGATTCCCGACAAGTCGCGTCTTTCGGAAAAGGAAATGCAGGTTTATTCGACCGTCTTCCGCCGATTTGTTGCGGTCTTCTGTGCGGAGGATTGTGTGGCACGTCGCGTAGAGATTACGATCAAGGTCGGTGAGCTGGAAGAATTTGTCCTCAAGGGACTTTCCATCCTCGAGCGCGGTTGGATGAAATATGACGACGCATCGCAAAAGGACAAGCTTCTTCCAAATCTTTCGGAGGGCGACCGAGTCAAGATCGATTTTCAGCCGATGCAGAAAGAAACCACGCCCCCGAAGCATTATACCATTGAAACACTTAACAATTATCTGAAAAATCCCTTCCGTGAGGAAAAGGCGGCAATCGATGACTCGATGGGGGCCGACGATGCGGAGGAGTATCGTGCGATGCTGCAGGGTGTCGAGCTCGGTACCGAGGCAACGCGCACGGGAATTATTGACAATGCAAGAAACAGCGGATATATCCAACTCAAAAAGGACGTCTACACCATTCTGCCCGGAGGGGTGTATCTTGTCGAAACGCTCCGCCGAATGAATATCGGTATGGACAAGCATAAGACGAGTGAGATGGGTCAGGTGCTCAAGCGGGTATTCCGCGGAGAGATGACGGTCGACGCGAGTGTCAGCGTTGCCGTGGGAGAGATCACGCGCTATTTTGATGCGCCCGCCGCCTCGCTGGAAGAGGATACCGACGTTGGATTTTTCGGTGACGTTGTGGGCAAATGTCCGCTGTGCGGTCGCGAGGTCAAGCGATATAAAACGAGCTACGGTTGCTCGGGGTATAAAGAGGGCTGTAAATTCAGCGTCAATCTCTATATTCTTGGACGCGCCGTGTCGGTACAGAACGTAAAGAAGTTACTCACCGAAGGCTCAACCGCAAAAATCCAAGGATTTCTCTCCAAAAAGGGAAAACCATTTGACGCGAAATTGAAGCTCGACGGAGATAAAGTTGTTTTCGATTTTAATGAGTAAAATGTCAAATGATTGTAGGGACAGGCGTCCTCGACTGTCCTGAAAACAAATTTTTAAAAATAATATAGCAACGTAGATAAGTTCGCTAAAGTGAAATCTATCAAAGAGATCTTTGTGCGGCACGGACAGTCGAGGACGCCTGTCCCTACAGAAATTCGTTTGGATTCGCACGTCTTTGCGTTGTGCGAAAATACTACGTCCCAAATTCCAAAAAGGAGAACATTATGAACAAGCAAAAAAGAATTTTACTGTCGGCACTGATTACCGCAGTGATTGCAGGAATTGCCTATTACGTCACCCTGCCTCCGATCAATATCTACGCCCAGGCATTTTGGGTGTCGATTGCCTTTGTCGTGCTGATTTTTGGCGGAGCGTACGTTCTGCTAGGATCAAAATCTTCCCTGAAAACCTTCTTTTCGGGAAAAACAGACAAAAAATACGCCGATCAGACCGCAGAAAAGAAAAAGAAGACCCGCGAGAGAATTGCCTTTTTCGTCTGCCTTGGTATTCCCGTGGTTGTTCTGATTGCAGGAAATCTACTTTCCTCTACCTTTTTTAACGCAACCAAATACTCGAACATTATCGAGGTTCCCGAAGCTGTCTTCGAAGAGGATATGCCAGAGAATGACGTGGTTACCAATATTCCTCTGATGGATTCGGCATCGGCAAATATCATCGGTAACCGCAAGCTAGGAGAGCTTTCGGCGGTGGTGTCGCAGTATCAGGTCAACGGGACCTATTCGCAGATCAATTACGGCGGAATTCCGCGCAAGGTATCCAGCCTTGAGTACGTTGATTTCTTTAAATGGCTGAATAATCGCGACGCGGGCGTTCCCGGTTACGTTTCGGTCGACCCCGTCAACTCTTCGGCAGATTACGTGGAGTTTACCGATCCGATCAAATATACTGACAGCGCATATTTTGAAGAGGACCTGACAAGAGCTCTTCGATTCTCGTATCCGACCAAGATTTTCGGTACGGCAATGTTTGAGTTAGACGAAGAGGGCAACCCCTATTATATCGTTTCTTGTCTTGCACCTCGCGTAGGTCTCTTTGGCGGTATGGACGTCTCGGAGGTCATTATTTTCAATCCCTGCGATAAAACGAGCGAGTTGTATTCGGTCAGCGATACGCCCTCGTGGGTGGATAACGTCTTCAGCGGAACACTTGCGTCTCAGAAGTACGACTGGTACGGTACGCTCAAAAACGGCTATTGGAATAGCGTGATCGGAAACAAGGACTGTAAGGTCACGACCGATGATTACGGTTATATCGTGCTTGGCGACGACGTTTGGTTCTTTACGGGCGTGACCTCGGTCGTGAGCGACGAAAGTAACATCGGCTTTATCATCAGTAACGCGCGTACGGGCGAGTATAAATTTTATCCTGTCGTCGGTGCTGAGGAATATTCAGCAATGGGCGCGGCGCAGGGTCACGTGCAGGAAAAGGGATATACCGCTTCCTTCCCGTCGCTCATTAACGTGTCGGGAGAAGCCACCTATATTATGGTGCTCAAGGATGCCAACGGTATCGTGAAGCTGGTGGCTTTGGTCAACGTGGAAAACTACACCATCGTTGCTACGGGCGCAACACAAAAAGAAGCGAAGGAGGCTTACCTCGAGGAGCTTCGCACCGAGGGAATTCTGAAGGATGACGTACAAGACGTTCCGACGGAGGATGCTCCCAAGCCGATCGAGGTGGACGTGACGGTAGCAAAGAAGGAAATCTACACCGTCGGCGGCGAGAGTGTGGTTTATCTGACAGGCTCGGACGGAAAGATCTATAAAAAGCAGCTCTCGACCGATGAAGCGTTGCTCTTTATCGCAGAGGGAGACGCATTGACAGTATCCTGCATTGCAACCAAAACTGAAAATCTTTTTGAAATTGTTTCTTGGAAAAAGAAATAAATATAATTATATAAAACAAGGAGAACATTATGAAAACAGTAAAAGACAAATACCTCGTTGTAGGCGCAGACTTTGCGGGCTACCCCCTCAAGGAAGCTGTGGTTGAGCACCTCAAGGCAAAGGGCTGGAAGATCACCGACCTCGGTGTGACCGATCCGAACGTTGAGGATACCGAAAATATGTTCCACCGCGTCGGACTTCGCGTTGGCGCACAGATCTCCGAGGGTAACTTTGAGAGAGCACTTCTGTTCTGCGGCACGGGTATGGGTATTCACATCGCGGCAAGCAAGTGCCCCCACGTTCACGCAGGCGTTGTAGAGAGCGTTCCCGCGGCACGCCGTGCGATCACAGGTAACGGTGTCAACGTTCTGGCAATGGGCGCGTTCTACGTGGCTCCCAAGATGGGCTGTGACATCGCAGACGCATTCCTTTCGGCGGATCTCGGTACCGACTACGAGTGGTGGTATAACTTCTACGAGTTCCACAAGCTCGCCATCGATGAGCTTGAGGCATTCGACTACGAAGAGTACAAGAAGAACGGCTTCAAGATGGAGCACATCGCAGATTATCCTCTCAAGCTCGAAGTAAAGCCCGAGGACTGATCGGATAAAGAAAAAGCAGGTCGAAAGACCTGCTTTTTTGATTGGTTATAGAAAACCACCAGCACTGTGAAATGGTAAAATAAAGGTAGACACATAGAAAACCACTATGCATCTACCTTTTTGTTATGGTATAATAAAGAAAAAAAGGAGGAATGAAATGAAGAAAGGGCAAAAGAAACGGGTATGGACAAAAGAAGATAAACTGAAAATAATCAAGAGATATTCAGAAGAACACTTATCCGCGAGAGAGCTCGGTAGGATATATAATGCGGATCATAGCATGATCTGTAGATGGATTCGAGAGTATACTGCTAAAGGAGATGCTGCATTCGAGAAAGAAAAAAGAAGCGGAAACAAATATGCAGCTTTACATACAAGTAAAAACATATCCGAAACTGAACGATTAAAGTTGGAAATAGCCAAATTGCGAGTAGAAAACGAAAGATTAAAAAAAGGGTACGTAGTGAAAGGAGTTGGTGTAAACAAGGAGTTCGTTACCATAAAAGATGTGAATACGAAATAATTTATCTGTTGAAAGATAAATATAGCATCAAATATCTTTGTGGGCTTATGTCTGTTAACAGATCGGGATATTATAAATGGTTAGCTCGCAAGGATAAGCCGAATCGTTATGAACAAGATAGAATATTGCTGACAAAATTATTAATGGAGCAACATAAAAAGCATAAGTCAAAAGGATATCATTATCTTGCGAATGTAGTCAGAAAAAATACCGGTTGGCTGTTTTCAGATAATCTTGCTCACAAATGTTGTAAATTTGCCGGAATACGCTCGAAAACCAAACGAGGATATAGGGCAAGTAAAGGAGAAGAAAGTGTAAAATTTCCTAACAAGATAAAAGGTAAATGGACAGCAACAAGACCTCTTGAAATTGTTGTATCGGATATGACGTGTATATTTCATCGAGGCATTCGGTGGGAATGGACTTACATATTAGACACGTATAACAATGAAATCATAGCAAGCTCGGTAACAAGAACACAAAACAGCAATATTCCATACTACAAATGTCTTAAACAACTTGTAGAAAGAGTAAAGGAGCAACCGTACCCAGTCATTTTGCACACCGACCAAGGTAGCGTTTACTCCTCAACAGGCTTCTATTTAGCCCATAAAGATTATACCATAATTGAGCGTTCTATGTCAAGAGTAGGAACGCCAACAGATAATCCAATTATTGAATCTATTAACGGTTGGATAAAAGAAGAATTGAAACACGATTTTGATCTGAAAAATGTCAAGTCCTTCCCAGAGTTCATTGAAAATTACGTATATTATTTTAACAACGAACGGCTTTCTTGTAAATTGAACTACAAAACCCCTGTTCAATTTAGAATCGAACAAGGGTTTGGATAATTTGTGGTTTTTTGTGTCTACTTTCTATTGACAACTTCACCGTGCTGGTGGCTTGCACAAGCCCCCTTGGGGCATGTCACACGCTGAGCCTATAGGCTCGTCGAATGATCCGCCACTTGCGGAAGTTGCCCCACTGCCACAGATGTGGCAACTATCCTTTAGCCTCCCTTGTGTAAAGGG
>JAZRLS010000016.1:0-153578 GCA_045646945.1 Eubacteriales bacterium
GGTTTCGCATTTGTTTCACAAGTGCTGCGGGCACAGCCTACACCCCTTTGTAGGGGCGGATTCCATATCCGCCCGTATCGGGAGCATATGGAATGCTCCCCTACCATACAACAATATTATAACACAAATCGGCAGAGAAAACAAGTTCTCTGCCGAAGTTTTCGTGCTTGCCAATTCTCCGCTAAGAATGCAGAGAGAAAGGAGTGTGTTTTTTTATTGGATTGGTTATTTCGTTCCGAAGAGACGGTCACCTGCGTCGCCAAGACCCGGCAGAATATAGCCGTGATCGTTGAGGCAGCGGTCGAGCGTGGAAACGTAAATGTTTACGTCGGGATGCGCCTCGGCAACCTTGGTAACGCCCTCGGGCGCGCCGATGATCGCCATAAACTTGATGTGCTTGCAACCCTTATTTTTGAGCAACTGAATCGCGTCGCACGCGCTTCCGCCGGTTGCCAGCATCGGGTCAACTACCATCACAAGCTTTTCCTCAATGCCCTGAGGAAGCTTGCAGTAATAGGTCTCTGGTTGGAGCGTTTCTTCGTTACGGTACATACCGATGTGTCCGACACGCGCCGAGGGGAAGAGAACGTGAATTCCGTTCACCATACCAAGTCCTGCGCGGAGAATGGGAACGATAACGATCGAGTTGTCGGCAACGACCGTCTGCGTGCAGGTCTCAAGAGGCGTCTTGACCTCGATCTCGGTGGTAGGAACACCGTCCTTCAAACTTTCGTAGGTCATCAGGGTCGTGATCTCTTCCACCAGCTCACGAAATTCCTTCATGCTGGTTTTTTCGTCACGAAGAATAGCAATTTTGTGACGGATCAGAGGGTGATCAAAAATAATTACGTTTTCGTAATTTTTCATGGAATTAGTCTTCTTTCTTTTGGAATTTGTGCAACAGAACATTAACAATGATGCCGAGGATCAAAGCGCAAGCAATGGCAGTGATCGTAACTTTGCCGATCGACATTGCCATACCGCCGATACCAGAGATCAGGATGACCGATACGGTAAAGAGGTTTGCGTGATCCTCAAGGTCAACCTTCTGGATCATCTTCAGACCCGAAACTGCGATAAAGCCGTAGAGCGTGATGCAAACACCGCCCATGACACAACCGGGAATCGAATCGAGGAAGGCAACGAAGGGAGATACGAACGAAATCAGAATTGCCATCAGCGCGGTCGTGGTGATGGTAGCAACCGATGCGTTGCGGGTGATTGCAACACAGCCGACCGATTCGCCGTAGGTGGTGTTAGGACAACCGCCGAAGAAGGCACCTGCTACCGAGCCGACACCGTCACCGAGAAGCGTGCGGTGCAGACCGGGATTTTCCAGAAGATCCTCGTCGATGATCGAGGAAAGGTTCTTGTGGTCGGCAATGTGCTCAGCAAATACAACGAATGCAACGGGAATGTAAGCGACAGCAACGGTAGCAAGATAGCTCCATTCAAAATCTTTTACACCCTTGAAAGCTTCTACAAAAGTAAATTCAGGAATCGAGAGGAAGGTCTTGATGCCAACGCCGTCAGCGGTGAGAGCCTTAAAGGGAGCAAAGTCAATGACCTTCAGTGCATCAAGACTTGCTGCATAACCGATGACCGTGAAGATGAGGGCAACAGCATAACCTGCCAGAACGCCGATAATGAAGGGGATGAGCTTGGTCATCTTTTTTCCATAGGTCGAGCAGAGCGTAACAACAATGAGCGTTACGATTGCGCAAACAAAGGAAACCCAGAGATTTCCGCTCATAATGAACGCATTGTTACCGTCCTTCGGACCGTAAGAAAATACGTCGTTGATCGCGGCAGATGCGAGGGAAAGACCGATCAGAGCAACCGTGGGGCCAATGACGGCGGCGGGCATCAGCTTATTGATCCAGCCTACACCAACGAACTTGACAACAAGCGCGATGATGACGTAGACAAGACCTGCAAATGCGGCACCGATCAGAAGACCGAGGTAGCCGAGGCTCATCGAGGTAGCGCCTGCGAATGCAGCTGCCATCGAACCGATGAACGCAAAGGAAGAGCCGAGGAATACGGGGCTGCGGAACTTGGTAAAGAGCTGATAAACGAGAGTACCTACACCGGCACCGAAGAGTGCGGCAGAGGCGGACATTCCGTTTCCGACGATGGCGGGAACGGCAATGGTTGCTGCCATAATTGCGAGCAATTGCTGGATCGCAAAAATGATCAGCTTGTTAAACTTGGGTTTGTCGTGGATGCCATAAACAAGATTGTTAGCCATGTTTCTTCTCCTTCTTTTTTATCGCCCAAAGAAAGCGATTTTATTCCTATTTATTGTAACACTTTCTGCAAAAAAAGTCAATGCTTGTCGAAAAGAATATGGTACAAAAAAATGAGGCAAAAATTGGTGAAAAAGATGAAAAGGAATGTCCATCAAGAGTGAACATTCCTTTTTTCATTGTTATTTTACGTAATCGATTTCATACTCTACAATGACCATAACATCGCTTTCGCAATAATAAAGGATGTTGATCATACGGTAAGTTCCCGCTTTCTCGGGAAGTTTGTTTAATTCCTCTGTTTGCGTATTGTAGAGAAGAGAATAATCCGCGGAAGATACGTCGTAAGCATCGGAGGCGATTCCAATCAGCTCGGTAGGAATCGACGAAATCCATCGTTCATCGGTGGCAAGGGCTGTTTCAAACGCGTCTACGTCCGCCTCGTCAAAATAAATCTCGCTGGTCGAGAAAATATATCCGCGTCCGCCCGATTGCGTTCCCAACGTAAAGTCCTGTGTATTGATCTGTGTGTGCGGGGGAATGTCGATGCCAATCGATTCTTCTACGTGAAGAATGGGCGCGTCATCGTGCGAATAGGTGTCTGGGAAGAAGAAAAACGAACCGTAAAGACAAAGAAGAATTGCCATAATAAAGCCTACGATGACGTTCTTTTTGTATTTGAAGCCTTTCTTCTTCATACGGAATCCGAAAATGATGGAAGAAATCGGAAGGAACGCAACGGGGAAGAAGAGCCACATCATCTCGTTGCCGAACGATTTGGTGATGGCAGAAGCCACGGCAACACAGAACAGCGCAATCCAAATCGAAAGAATCGAGAGGACGAACAAGAAAATGGAAACAGCACGCAAAGCACCGCTCGGCTTTTGCAAAGAACCGATGGGGGAAATGAAATCCGAAGCATCGAACGTAATTTCGGGGGCGGGTTCACGGTCGGGTTCCTCTTCCGACGGTTCTTCGAAATCCTTGGGAGAATCCGCTTCTTCAGAAGTGGGAACGTCCTCGTTCGCCGTCAAATGTTGCTCGGCAAGGCGAGCCAAGACAAGCTTTGGGTATTGATCCTTGACCAAACGGAAACGGAATTCCGCGTCCTCTTCGTCCCCGAGCTCGCGCGAGATCAGTGCCTTGACGTATTCCACGAATCCTTTGGTGGCTTTCGCGGTGTGCCATATCTTGAAGTCTTTCTTCAAGGCAAGAATTTCTTCGTGATTGTGATCGGCAAGCGCGCAAAGCATACGGAGCACCGTCAAACACGTTTCGTAGATCGAGCGATTCTTTTTGGAAAGACGCGTTGCCGCGGCAAGCGTCTGCGTGTAGTGCTCGGTGCATTCCTTGAGCAGGGCAGTGTCGCCCATCAAAAACGCGCATCTTGCTTTTTGAAACAGACCTGTCAGAACGAAATTCTTTCGTTTGAAATGGATCATCTGATCGGCATAGCGAATGGCTTCCTGATAATTTCCCAAATACAGATAATCTTGCGCAAAAAAAGAGATCGCGGTTTTTTCTTTATAGAGATGACGAACTAAGATCAGCTGTTTTTCGGGATCACATTCGAGATCCATCGCAGCGGTGACAGGATAGAGAATACGCACCAGAACAAGAATTTCCACGATGCATACGATTAAGAGCCATAGGAAGACTACGCCGGCAGGCAGTCCCTCCCTTACGACCGTTTGAGTCACCCCGTTAACGGTGTGAGTCATGGTAGAAGGCGCGCAGAAAATACCGATGGCAATCGCTACGATGATCGTCACGATGATCGTAATCTTTTTCTTCTTTTTGATGCTTTGAATTAATTCCGCATAATTTTGATTTTGTGGTTGTTGATTCATAGACGTTCTCCGTAGGTAAAGTGAGTTTTTATCAGGGTACTATTATTATAGCATAGCTTGAAATGAATGTCAATCAATGATTCGTTGAGTTTCGGGGGACGATTTGTAGGGAATGGCGTCCTCGACTGTCCGTGCAACCTCACGACCTCCGGGGCAGTCGCATCGTCGTCTGCCGATGGCGGGTGGGATTTGAAAGGCCCACTCGAAAATATAGTCGCCTCGGTCGCGTACGCGTGGCGCGCTTCCGACGCTCCTTATTTTCTCCCTTGTCTCCCTCGCTTTATCTCGCACCGCGAGCGCTCGGGCTCCAAGCCCACTCCCTCCGCCGCCGAGGGCGGGGGAGGGTTTCAAATCCCCGCCGAAGCGCAAAAAGAAAAGCAACCCATTGGCGTACCTGCGATAAAGCAGGTGCGCCAAACCGTCCTTTTCTTTAACAACTCAACTACAGGTTGCATACTGTTCAAAGAATAAGTTATTGTATTATGCTTTCCTTAATGGTATAATAAACGCAGAATCCGGATTCAATAAATATTGTGAGGTAATATTATGACAATTGGCGAAAAAATTAAACAGCTAAGAAAAAATAATGATCTGACACAAGAAAAGCTTGCAGACTATCTTTGCGTTTCCTATCAAGCGGTTTCCAAATGGGAGTGCGGTTTAAGCAGTCCGGATATATCTCTGATTGCACCATTGACAAGACTTTTTCACGTTTCTGCTGATGAATTGCTCTGTCTAACACCCGAAATCACGGATGAGAGAAAAGCATATTTTGATGCTGAATTTCACGAATTCTGGAAAAAAGAAGATCATGAAGCTGATATGGAGATTGCACGACAGGCGGTTGCTGAATATCCGGGAGATTTTCGCTATTTACATTGGTTGGCAAGTAATGAATGGTATGTTGGTTATAGCGTGAAATATTGTGGTACAGAAAAAGAAAAGGAATTACTTGAAAGTTCTATCCATCACTGCTTAATGATCCTTGAGAATTGCGATGATACCTATCTTCGAAATCAGGCTATATCCGGACTCGTGTATGCCAATAAAAGCTTAAACAGAATTGATGAAGCGAAAAAATATGCTCTTATGTATCCAGAAGCTCCCGAAACAAGCCGCGAATCTTTGCTTGCGGTATGTCTTAAAGGAGATGAACTTACCGCTTACCGTCAGAAAATGGTCAAAAAAGGGTTAGGCGCATTATGCACTGCGTTGTTGGAAATGTGGGCGTACGGAAACTGTGATCAACGTTATGCAAAAAAAGCACTTGAGGCGGAAGAAAAAATTTTGAGGATTATCGTTGAGGATGATAATTTCAATGGTCTTAATGTTAGTATGTATTTGATTAAAGAAAGACAAGCTGAAATATCAGTAACAAATGGTAATTTTGATGAAGCAATTCATCTTTTGAAGCAAGCAAAGGAATACGCAGTCGAATATGATAAAGTAAAGGAAAAACGAAATGGTAAATTTACTTGTTTGTTGCTTGATCATTATGAAGATGACTACACGGATTCCCGCATTGAAAGCCTATTAGTGGATAGTTGGAGAAAAGAAGTTCTGGAAAATACAATTTTTGATGTTCTGCGCGAACGTGAAGGTTTTCAATGCCTTATTAACGAATAAATTTATGCCCCGCCTTGTGCGGGGCATCGCTTTTGTGCCCACAAAAGCAGTGCTTGTCAGGAAAAGTAGATGGACTTTCGGGGAGCACAAACCAAAGGCTCCCTTGTGTAAAGGGAGCTGACGCCGAAGGCGGCTGAGGGATTGTTTTGAACAACAATCTAACCTTTTACAATCCCTCCGTCACAGCAAGCCGTGCCACCTCCCTTTACACAAGGGAGGCTCATTACCGCCCGACAGTGCATCTATAAGGTGTAACACATTATACCTTGCTATGCGAGGCATGTAAAAAGGAGTACGAAAATCGTCCGTACTCCTTTTGCTTTTTGTGGCAGGTAAAACCTGCTTTATGAAAGGCACCCTTTCGGGTTGCTTTTCTTTTTGAGTCGTGTTGACAAAAAAGATGCCACTAATTTATGTAATCACAAAGAAATTGATAATCATTATTTTCGGTATAAATAACAAGCGTATAACATTCAATTGACTCCTCATTTTCAAGGACACCAACAAACATCATTATTTCTACTCCGTCAACAATTGCTTTTACTTTAAAGTCCGCACAAACTACACCAAAATAGCTATCTGGTGCGGAATGATATTCTGAATATTCTAAAATTTCAATATCTGATTGGAAATCAAGTCCCGTTTCAAGTTCGACTTCATCCAAAAATTCAGAAAACGATTTTCCGTCATCCTCATTTGCGCAAAACAACGCAGATGCGGAAGTATAGTCACCATTTTCAATGTGTTCAAAAAGCTGATTTGCGACTCCTTGCGCCTTCGCTTCTTCGACTTTAGCGCAAGAGGAAAGTATCAATATCGCAAAAATTAAAGATATAAACATTAATTTTTTCATACCGCCACCGCCTTTCTGGTTTTATTATATCACACTTTCAACTAAAAATCAACTATATTTCAGCGCACCGACCGAACAGCTCAATTCCGTTTGCGCGAAGCGCAACTTCATTGGGCGCAAGCCCACATCATTTGCCGAAGGCAACTTCATTTGCACCAACGGTGCAACATCGTTCGTTTGTGTCCGCCTGCGGCGGAATGATGTTGAGCTGACGCTCAAATGATGTTGCGTGCGTTGCACGCAAATGATGTTGTGTCCAGCGGACACAAATGAAAAAATCCAACTCTTTCGAGTTGGATTTTTTGGTTGCGGAGGTGGGATTTGAAAGGCCCACTCGAAAATATAGTCGCCTCGGTCGCGTACGCGTGGCGCGCTTCCGATGCTCCTTATTTTCTCCCTTGTCGCGCTCCCTTTTTCCGCCCCCGGCGGCGGTCGCGCTCCAAGCCCACTCCCTCCGCCGCCGAGGGCGGGGGAGGAGTTCAAATCCACACCGAAGCGCAAAAAGAAAAGCAACCCGAATGGGTTGCTTTTCTTTTTGGTTGCGGAGGTGGGATTTGAACCTCACGACCTCCGGGTTATGAGCCCGACGAGCTACCAAGCTGCTCTACTCCGCGATATGAATTTCGCTAACCGAAATGGTGCCGGTGACCGGGGTCGAACCGGTACGATACTTACGTATCACGGGATTTTAAGTCCCGGGCGTCTGCCTGTTCCGCCACACCGGCAAGCGAATCTTGCGCTGGACTTTTGCTCCCCTCCGTTAGCATAAAATATTATACCACACTCTTTTCCCTTTGTCAACCCTCTTTTGGGATTTTTCAAAAAAGTTTTTTCTTTTCTTTTCCTTTTTCTTTTTTCTTTCCCGAAAACACTTGAAAAATGGAGGTTTTTGTGATATAATATATGAGATTTTTGAAAACTACCTTTGGAGTGAATTTATGGAAACAAAAAGAAGCTCGTTTACGGGCAAAATCGGATTCGTTCTTGCGGCGGCTGGCTCTGCCGTCGGACTTGGAAATATTTGGCGTTTTCCTTATCTTGCTGCAAAATACGGCGGCGGAGTCTTCCTGCTCGTCTATATTCTTCTTTCGGTTACCTTTGGCTTCTCGCTGATGGTTGCGGAGATTGCAATCGGTCGAAAGACGGGAAAGAGTGCTATCGGAGCCTTTTCTGCGTTGGATAAGAGGTATTCCTTTGTCGGTTTGCTTGCCGCGGCTGTGCCGATCATTATTCTTCCGTACTATTCGGTCATCGGCGGCTGGGTGCTCAAGTATTTTGCAGGCTTCATTACGGGTTCTGCTTCTGCGATGGCAACCGACAGCTATTTCGGAAGCTATATTTCTACCGTCACCGAGCCTCTCATTTGGTTTGCGATCTTCCTCGGTGCGACGGCATTGATTGTTCTCTTTGGCGTAGAGAAGGGCATTGAAAAGGTCAGTAAGGTGATGATGCCCATTCTCGTCGTGCTGACGCTCTTTATCGCGATCTATACCATTGTTACGATGGACGGAGCGTGGGGCGGGGTGAAATATTATCTGATGCCCGACTTTTCGCATTTTTCGATTATGACGGTTGTTGCCGCAATGGGACAGCTCTTCTATTCGATGTCGCTCGCGATGGGAATTATGATCACCTTTGGCTCGTATATGAAAAAGGATATCAGCATTGAAAAATCGGTCAAGCAAATCGAGATTTTCGATACGGGAATTGCATTCTTGGCAGGTCTTATGATCATTCCCGCGGTATTTGCATTCTCGGGGGGAGATCAGAGCGCACTCGGTCAGGGCCCCGGATTGATGTTTGTCACTCTGCCGAAGGTATTCGAGGTAATGCCCGGCGGTACGGTCATCGGTGGAATCTTCTTCTTTATGGTTATTCTTGCTGCCCTGACCTCGTCGATTTCGCTGATGGAAACTATCGTTTCGATCTTTATGGACAAGTTCAAGCTCGGCCGTAAGGTTAGCTGTGCGATCGTCCTCGGTATTTCGATTCTCATCGGCGTTCCCGCTTCGCTCGGATACAGTGCTTGGAGTGGTGTTACCGTGCTCGGAATGCAACTGCTGGACTTTTTCGATTTTGCAAGCAATAGTCTTATGATGCCGATCGTAGCTTTTGCTAGCTGCTTGTTCGTTACCTTTATTGTAAAACCGAAGGGAATCATCGAGGAAGTAGAGATCGACAACAAGTTTAAGATGAAGAAGCTGTTCTCGGTAATGATTCGTTTTATTGCTCCCGTATGTATTCTTGCAATTCTTGTTTCGTCGATCCTTTCGGCGTTCGGAATCATTAAGATTTGAATGAAAAAAGAAGATGGCGTGCCATCTTCTTTTTTATACTTTAGTGCGGATATTTTTCAAAAAAAGGGTTGACTTTTTTTTGAAAAGTGGTACTATTATGTATGACGAAAAAATAAGGAGAAGCAGAGCATGAAAACACCGATGAAGATCAAAGGCGCAATCTTTGATATGGACGGAACCCTGATCCATTCACTCTTTTTTTGGGAGCGGTTTTGGCAGAGTATTGGAAAAAGGTATTTCAATGATGATCATTTTCCAGTAGACCTTGCACTTGAAAAACAGCTTCGTACGTCAATCTATCCGAACTCACTTCGTATCGTTGCGAAGACGTATCACATTACAGATGAACATTTTATTGACGATTATTTACAGTTTCTTTCGGATTTTTACCGCTACGAGGTTTCGGCAAAGCCTGGGTCAGCGGAACTGCTTTCCTTTCTGAAAGAGCAGGGAATTCCGATCTGCGTCGCCTCGGCGAGCAATTTGGGCGACCTTGACGTGGCTTTGCGTGCTTGCGGGCTGAGAGAATATATAGATTCCTTGCATTCCTGCGCCGAGGTTGGTGTCGGAAAGGACCATCCCGATATCTTTTTCAAGGCAGCGGTCTCGATGGGCGTTGACGTCTGTGACGTCTGTGTTTTCGAGGATTCTTTTCTGGCTTTGGAAACCGCCAAGGCGGCAGGCTTCCACACGGTCGGTATTTACGATATGTACAGCTATGATCAGGAACGGCTTCGCGCCGCTTCCGAAATTTATCTCGAACAAGGGAAGACGCTTGCTGACTTGATTACACAAATTGAATGTTGACGATAGAACGTTGCGAGGAACGAATGATGCACATCAAAACAGGAAAAAAAGAAGTCAATATGCTTTCGGGCTCAATTATGAAGGGACTTTTCAGTATTGCGGTCCCGATTATGATCATGAACGTCGTGATGTCGCTGTTCAATATTGTCGATATGACGGTGCTGCGGATGTTCGACTCCAGTGGTGGATACGCCGTGGGCGCGGTTGGTGCGTGCGGAACGCTGATCTCGCTGATCACGGGACTACTCATCGGCTGCTCGGCGGGTGCGAACGTCGTGATCGCCAAGTACATCGGAAAGGGCGACCGTGAGCGAGTGGAACGTGCTACGGGCGTTTCGGTTCTCTTTGCCTTTGTCGGAGGTGTTGTTCTTGCTGTGCTTGGCATATCGTGCGCGGAGATTTTTCTTGGATGGATGAACTGTCCGGCAGAGCTTATGAAGGACGCGGCGTTGTATTTTCGCCTTTATTTTGCGGGAATTCCGATTCTGATGGTTTATAATTTTTCCGCCGCGATTCTTCGCTCCACGGGAGATTCGCGCCGTCCGATGATATATCTGATTCTCGGTAGTGCGATCAAGCTCGCATTTACCTTCCTCTTTGTTGCCGTATTTCATATGACGGTGGAAGGAGTTGCTTACGCAACGCTGATTTCGTGGGTGTTTATGACCTTCCTCGGTGTTCGTGCATTGCTCACAAACGAGGGAGCGACCAAACTCAAGCTCTCAAGGATCCGTTTTTACGGAGCAGAACTCAAGGAAATTCTGATCGTCGGAATTCCAGCGGGACTTCAGCAGGCACTCTATTCGATCGCAAACGTGATTATCACCGCTACGGTCAATTCCTTTGGACCCGATGCGACGACGGGAATTTCGATTGCCAACAACTTTGACAATATTCTCTATCAGATTTCCACCGCGCCCGCGCTTGCCGTGATGCCTTACGTCAGCCAGAACATCGGACACGGAAACATCAAGCGCGCACGGCACGTCGTCACTAACGGTTTGATTATGACTACGGCACTCGGTGTCGGCTTTGGTGCACTGTCTGCGATCTTCTCTGCACAGTTTTCCTCGCTGATGACGACGAGTCCTGCGGTCATCGCATATTCCCAGCAAAAGATGATCATTATTTCGAGTACCTACTTTATCTGCGGTATCAACGATATTTTCGGCGGAGCACTGCGTGGAATGGGACGACCGAATCTTGCCACGGTTTCGACGCTCGTGTATATGTGCCTTTTCCGCTTCGTTTGGGTATACGGAGTTTTCAACAACCTCCCCAACCCCAATATGACCGTATTGTATCTTGTATGGCCCATCGGTTGGACTCTTTCGATCGTCACGCTTCTGCCGTTCTATTTCAGAACCTTCAAAAAGCTAGAGCGTGAGCATAGCAGAGATGCTTTGGAGAATGCGGTATGAACGTAGCCATTGGATCCCGAAAAACGTTTTTGGATTTTTATGGGGAAAATCTTTATAAAAAATGTAAGGAATTCGGCTTTGACGCGATTGACTGCCGAATGCTGACCGACACGACCTCGGAGATTTACTCGCTTTCTGAAAAAGAGATTATCGCGCTTCACAAAAAAGAGCGCGCTTTGGCAGACGAAGCAGGAGTGGAGCTCGTGCAAACGCACGCGCCCTTTGGCGGTCAGCCGAGGGACGTTACACGCGAGGAGCGTGAGAAGCATCTTGCGTGGATGAAGCGGTCGCTTCGTTGTTCATCGATTCTCGGTGTTAGTCTTTGGGTGATTCATCCCTTGACTCCGAGGGGGGACCGTGACCTTGCAACGGGTGGGGTAGAGGAAACCCGAGAGATCAATTTGGATTTTTTTACAAAATTATTGCCTGTGGCACGCGAGAACGGCATCACGATTTGTCTTGAAAATATGCCTTGGCCCGAATTTTCGATCTCCTCCCCCGACGAAATTCACGAGATGGTCGACACCGTGAATGACGAGTATTTCAAAATGTGTCTTGATACGGGGCATAACAATATTTATAGCAAAGGCGTTTCCGCAGGAGATCAGGTGCGTGCGCATCAAGACGTTTTGCGTGCCATACACGTACACGATAATAACGGTAAACAGGATCAGCACCGAATTCCGTACGACGGATTCGTCGATTGGAGCGATTTTGGCGCGGCACTGCGAGGAATTGATTTTGCAGGTCCCTTTACCTATGAATGCGTCCCCTCATCGCGGCTTCCACTCGAGTTCTTTGAAGAAGAGCTTCGCATTCAGCGCAGAATGGCAGACTATATTCTCGGAAATTAAAAACGATGGAGAAATTTTCTCCATCGTTTTTATCTGTATGTTCAGATTTCTCCAGCCATGGCTTCGGAAATGATGTGCATGACCTTGTCGTAACAACCGCCGCAGCCCGTAGTGCAGTGCGTTGTATTCTTGACGTTTTCAAAAACGTCGAGCAGTGCCTCGAGCTTTCCACTCGAATGAACGGCGTCGAGAATGTCAAAATAGCTTACGTTGTTGCAAAGGCAAACCGTGTAATTTTCCTTCGTCTTGGTGTCTACAGGGGAGAGAGGGCAAACGACCTCTTCTCGGATCTCGCTCATCCAAAGACCGTGCAGGTTGCAGTAAGCATAGACGGCAAGGGGTGTTTCATCGGAAAGGGCAAAGGTGACCGAAGGATCGTCGCCGACCGACAGACACTTTCTCTGACCGCCGCGATCGGTTTTCAGATAGATCCAAACGATTGAATGCTCCTCGGTCATTGGATGAGAGACGGCACCGATCGAAACGCGGACGATATTTCCATCGACCGAAACGACGGGAAGATGCTTTTCTTCACTTGCCTCGACCGTATTCGGAACCAGCTTGGTCATTTTCTGACCGCAGCACATCATCGGAACGCCTGCGTCGTGTACCATACCGATCAGATTGCCGCAATGCTCACAAATATAAAATTGATTGTCACACATAGGAAAACCTCCCAAAAAATATCGATACTTTATTATATCACAAGGAAAGAGAATTCGTCAATATTTTATAAAAAGAAAATCTCAAAAAGTATTGCAATTGAAAAAGAAAGGTGGTATAATACCCTTGAAAAATCAGAAAGGTTGAAGAAAAATGAAACGGAATTTGGACTATACGTGGGTGATCGTCGGTGTTTGCTTTTTGATGGTGCTCGTTTGCCTTGGCTTTGCCAGCTCCACAAAATCGCTCTTTCCCGATGAGATTGCAAAGGATCTCGGTACCGAGCGAAGCCTTGTTGCCATTGGCGAGAGCTGTCGTTATGTTGCTACCGCCGTGGTCAATCTCTTTTTCGGCTTCCTTGTGGCAAAATTCGGCCCGAGAAAGCTGATTTTTGCAGGATTTTTCTCACTTATTTCGGCAACGCTTTTGTATTCGTTTGCCACCGAGCTTTGGCAGATTTACCTTGCGGGAACGCTTCTCGGTCTTGGCTTTGCGTGGACGACCACGACGATGGTCGGATACGTTGTCGGACGGTGGTGTCCTGATCGCAAGGGAACGATTATGGGCGTAATTCTTGCCTCGAACGGAATCGGCGGCGCGATTGCCATTTGGCTCGTCGGACGTATGATTGATCCGAACGTTGTGGGTACGTACCGTAATGCTTACCGTATGATCGCGATCGTCATTGCTGTGACAGCAGTGATCGTTCTGATCCTTTTCCGAAATTCTCCCAAAGACTCTCCCACCGATGCCGTGGCTTCGACCAAGAAAAAGCGCGGTAAGGATTGGGTTGGTATCGAATTTTCCGATGCGATGCGCCGTTGGTATTTTTGGGGTGCGTGTGCGTGTATCTTCTGTTCGGGACTGATTTTGCAGGGAAGTCACGGCATCGTGGCAATGCACTTTAAAGACGTTGGTATCGACTATTCCGCCGTGATGGGAATGATGTCGTTCGGCTCGGTGCTTCTTGCGGGAGCAAAGCTGATGACGGGAATTCTTTACGATAAATTCGGACTGCGCGTTGCCGCAACGCTTTGTACCGCGCTTGCTGTCATTTCGACGCTGATGCTTGCGATGGTGCAGAAAAACAGTATGGGCTTTGCACTTGCCGTCGGATTTACCGTGGTCGGTCAGTTTGCGCTTCCCATCGAAACGATTATGCTTCCGCTCTACGCGTCGGATCTGTTCGGAAACCGCTCCTATGCGAAGGTGCTCG
Organism: Eubacteriales bacterium; assembly: GCA_045646945.1. Taxonomy (GTDB): domain Bacteria; phylum Bacillota; class Clostridia; order Oscillospirales; family CAG-272; genus HGM12713. The sequence continues at coordinate 13,837 of JAZRLS010000016.1, forward strand.
GAATTTTCGTTTCGGCAAACACCGCAGGCTATGCCGTCGGTGCCCCTGCCTTTAACCTTTGCTATGATATTTTCGGAAGCTACGCGCCCGCCCTGCTTCTTGTGGCTGGCGTGATGGCGGTCATTCTCGTTCTTTTGCAGTTCGTCATTTCGGCGGCACATAAGGAACAGAAGAGAATTGAAGCGATCGAAGAGAACTCCAAAGAATAAAACAAGCCAACCCATCAAGGGTTGGCTTTTTTTGCTGTTCCAATCGATTCTCGCGGAATAAATTCTGCGGGAATGACGGTGGTATGACGTGCGCGGTAGTATTGATTTTCAATCTTTTTGACGATCAGAGAGAGCGCCTCTCGGCAGATTTCTTCCTTGGGAAAATGAATGGAAGAGAGGGATGTTTCGAGAAATTCAGCGAGAGTAATATCGTCCATTCCGATCACCGAAACATCCTCGGGCACGCGGTAGCCGTGCTTCGATAACTCCTTCATTGCGCCGATGGCGATATAGTCGTAGGCGGCAACAATGGCAGTAGGGAGCGTGCCTTCCTCAAGCCACGCGCGAACGCATTCTTTCCCGGCTTCCTCAAAGCGCTTTTTGCTGACCTTGATCTTCGTGTCGTCCATCGAAATTGCAAGCTCGCGCACGATGGATTGAAATATTTTTTGTTTGGAGATAGTCAGCTTCTCACCTGCAAATCCGATTTCTGTGTGCCCAAGCTCCTTGAGCGTAGAGATCGCATCGCGCATAGAATTCTCCGTTGAAAAATATACCGTGTCGACTTCCTTTCCCGCGTTCTTGTGACCGAGCACGACCGTGGGTACGAGCACCTCTTTCAATGTCTTTTTCGACATTCCGATCAGAATGATGCCGTCGACTTGCGCGTACGAGGAATAATAGGTATAAAGCTCCATTTCTCGCTCTGCATCAAATCCCGTCACGCCAAGCGTCATTCGAGCGCCCGCTTCCTCGATATACTTCATCAGGCAGTTGACAAGCGATGAATAATAGTCGCTGTTGATTTCGGGGCAGAGGACGGCAATGATCTTCTTTTCAAAGCGGTGCTTGTTGTATTTGTCAAAGCACCCCTGTTCCTTGGCGATCTCAAAAATTCGTTCTCGGGTTTTCTTCCCAACGTCGGGACTTCCCGAAAACGCCTTGGAAACGGTTGCGACCGATACGCCCGCAAGCTCGGCAAGCTTTGTGAGTGTCATAAAAATCTCCTTTCGTCGGCTCTAACGATATCATATCATACCTTCCTTCAAAATTCAACGGTTTACGAAAAATTTTCGTAAATAAACTGCTTGAAAAATATTTTTTCTCGTGATATGATAAAGGCAGAAATTTTGAAAGAAGGTTGTTTATGAAAAACATGATCTCCGATCCCTATCGGAAAAGTCGCGCTTTTTATTGCATTGAGGCAACGCTTGAATATTTGATTGCCATTCTCGTGGGAGAAACTTACCTTGCAAAGATCGCCAAGGAGCTTGGCGCGTCGGATGCGCTGACGGGAGTGCTGTATTCCTTTGTTTCGCTTGGCTGTGCGTTTCAGATCATCTCGGTATTTTTGTCGGGAAAGACTCCCGTGAAGAGATGGGCAACCGCTCTGCATATCATCAATCAGCTCTTTTTTACCTTTGTATACGCCGTGCCGCTCTTAGATCTTTCGGGAGAGGTTAAGCTGATTTTCTTTGTGGCGATGCTTCTTTTGGGACAGATCCTCAATAACGTGGTCAATCCCATAAAAATCCATTGGTTTATGGCGCTCGTGGACGACAAAAAGCGAGGACGCTTTACGGCAAATAAAGAGATGATCTCGCTCATTACGGGTATGATCTTTTCCTTTGCGATGGGCAACCTCATTGACTACTTCTCGGAGCGCGGTGAGATGCGTACGGCATTCGTCATCGGTTGTGCGACGATGTTCTGCCTGACGGTACTGCATACCCTTACCCTCATCTTCTCCAAGGAAAAGCCCGTTCCGAAGAAGAATGAAAAAATCGGAGCAACGATTCGCCTGCTTCTGAAAAACAAAATGCTCTTCCGAGTGATCGGTGTTTCGGTGCTTTGGTATATCGTCAATTATATGACCGCGCCGTTTTACGGAAGCTATAAGATCGGCGAGCTCGGATTTACCATGACCTTCTGTTCGGTGCTTGCGATCATTACGAGCGTGGTGCGAGCTTGCTTTTCGCGTCCGATCGGAAAATATGCCGACCGACGCGGATTTGCCACGATGCTTCTGCTTTGCTTTTCGGTCAAAGGTGTGTCTTTTTTGATGGCTGCCTTTGCCGTTCCGTCGAACGGACAGGTGATGTTTATTCTTTATTCGGTCTTTGCCGCGATTGCGATGGCGGGAATTAACAGCGCGCAGATCAATCTGATCTACGATTACGTCGAACCCGATCAGCGAATGAGTGCGCTGGCGCTTTCCCACGCAATTTCGGGTGTCGTCGGATTTTTGACCACGCTTGCGGTGTCGCCGCTCGTGAATGCGGTGCAAGCCAACGGAAATCAAATTTTCGGAATGCATCTTTATCCGCAGCAAATTCTCTCCGCGATCGGTGTGGTGGGAATTCTTGGTCTTTTGATCTATATTCTGACGGTATTAAAGCCGTTCTCGAAAAACAAGAACGCGGAAAGGGGAGAAGAAGAATGATTAACGCAAACGATTATCTTCGAAAAAGCGATAGTGATACGCTCAACGCGGCGATCGTCGCAAGGGAGGCGGACGGGATCGTCGTTATTTCGTCGCGTGTGTCGGACGTAGACCCCGAACGTGACTTTTGGCTATTGGACGAGGCAATTCTCTTGCCCGAAAATACGACGGTGATTTTGCAAAATTGTAAGATCAAACTTTCGGACAACTGCCGCGATAACTTCTTCCGTACGGCAAACTGCGGGCTTGGCATTGCTGACCCTGCGCCGATTTCAAATATCCATCTTCGCGGAGAGGGACTTTGTATTCTCGAGGGCGCTGACCGTCCGCGTTCCACAGGCGACGGCGGAAAAATTCTTGCCAATCCCATTCTTTACGGCAACGGACACGACAAGACCTTTGGCACCGACGCAGGCAAGATGGGCGAATCGCAGTACGGCGATTGGCGCAATATCGGTGTACTCTTTGCCAACGTGAAGAATTTCTCGATCGAGAATCTCAAGATCGTTGAGAGCCACGGATGGGGAATTTCTTTGGAAGCTTGCTCGCACGGTCGCGTGGAGAAGATCGAATTTGACGCTTGCATGTCCAAGATGATCGACGGACTTCGTCAGAATATCGAAAACGAGGACGGAGTGGATCTCCGCAACGGCTGTCATCATATCGTGATTTCCGACATTACGGGACAGTCGGGGGACGATCTTGTCGCGCTGACGGCGATTGCCGACGAGGGGGATCACAAGGGCGGAGAGCTTTGCTATACCCACGTGATGCACAACGATTGGTCAAGACGCGATGCCACCATTCACGACGTTGTCATTCGCAACGTCATCGGTCGTTCGCATCTTTGCTATATGATCCGACTTCTTCCGTGCAATACCGAGATTTATAATATCGTGGTGGACGGCGTGATCGATACCACGCCCGAGCCGACGGGACATTCGGGCGTGATGGTGCTTGGTGAGCCCGACGGTATTTACGGCACGTGTACCCCCGACGGCTTGCATCATATCACGATCTCTAACGTGATCTCGAACGGTCGCAAGGCAGGTATTTCGGTTAAGGGATACCTCAAGAATTCCACGGTATCAAATTTCATCAATAAAAACCCCAAGGTTCAAAGCATTCTCGTGGCAAGAGAAAACGGACTTCAAAACGTAAATATTTCAGGAGGAACGATGCAATGACAAACGTAAGAATTGACTTTTCCAAGGAGCAGGGCAAGATCAAGCCGATGCACGCGGTGAACAACGGCCCTGTCTATAAGAACGGAGCGGATCAGCGCGTATCGAATATGGAAGCATATCGCGACGCGGGAATTCCGTATGCAAGAAATCACGATGCGTCATTCTTATCGACCTACGGCGGAAATCATACGGTGGACGTGGATTTTATCTTTACCGATTTTTCGCGTGATCCCGACGATCCCACGGCATACGATTTTACCTGTACCGACGAATATATCCGCGTGACCGAGCTTGCGGGCACGAAGACCTTTTATCGCCTTGGCTCTCGCATCGAGCACGGAGTGAAAAAGTATAATACCCTCCCTCCCAAGGATTTTAAAAAGTGGGCAGAGGTCTGCGAGCATATCATTCGCCACTATAATTACGGTTGGGCAGACGGCTTTGAGCTGGGACTCGAGTATTGGGAAATTTGGAACGAACCCGACCTCGACCTCGACGACAGCGACAATAAGCGCACCTGGGGCGGCACGAAGGCGCAGTTCTTCGATCTCTACGAGATCACCGCAAAGCACTTGAAATCCTGCTTCCCCGAGCTGAAGATCGGCGGTCCCGCGCTTGCCTTCCGCAGAGATTGGGCGGCGGATTTCCTTCCCGAAATGAAGAGAAGAGAAGTTCCGATCGACTTCTTCTCGTGGCATATCTACGCGATGACGGTCGAGCGCATTCAGGAAAAGACGCAATATTTCCGTCGACTGCTCGACGAGAGCGGATACGCCGATACCGAGTCGATCCTCAACGAATGGAACTACGTCAAGGGCTGGGGTGGCGACGATTTTATTTATTCCAAAAAGACGATCAAGGGCATCAAGGGTGCGGCGTTTATCGCGGCAACAATGCTGATGAGCCAAAAGAACCCATTGGATATGTTGATGTTTTATGATGCCCGTCCGGGCGCATTTAATGCCCTCTTTGATACCGATAATATTTCCGAAACCCTCAAGGGCTACTCCCCCTTCTATCAGTTCAATCAGCTCTACCGTCAGGGAACCGAGGTGGAAAGTGAGAGCGACACCGCCGAGGTCTTTGTGGTCGGCGCAAAGGGCACGGAACAGAACGCGATGATCGCGTACTATACCAACGACGATAACGCAGACGAAAAGCAGGTTAAGGTCAACTTTGAGAACGTGGAAAACAAGAACGGCGTTCGCCTTGAATACTACGTCCTCGACGAGAAACACGATAACGAGCTCGTTCGCGAGGAGATTTTTACCGCAAACAACTTCGCATCGTATATCACGATGCCGAGAAACAGTACGTGCCTTCTCAAAATTATCTCGCTTTAATTTTGATCTTGGCAGGGGAGAGGAGAAATCCTCTCCCTATTTCTTTTTTCTTTTTTGACGGAAATATTCTGACAAAAAAGCACAAAACCTCTTGAAAAAAAGTGAAAAATGCGGTATAATAATATAATTGGAAAACCGTATGGTTTTTCGGGAATTTTAAATGAGGTTTTTTGCTATGTTAGAGTTAAAAAATATCTCTTACAAGGTAGGAGAAAAGGAAATATTAAAGAACGTCAGTCTTGTGATCGACGACCGTTTTGTCGCTATTACGGGACCGAACGGAAGCGGAAAGTCGACGCTTGCCAAAATTATCGCGGGTATTGTAGAGCCGACAGAGGGACAAATTTTCTTTGACGGCGTGGATATTACACATCTCTCAATCACCGAACGTGCGAAAATGGGCATCAGCTTTGCCTTTCAGCAGCCCGTTCGCTTTAAGGGAATCACCGTCAAGGATCTGATTTCTCTGGCGGCAGGAAAGAACACCAACATTTCCGAGGCGTGCAACTACCTCTCCGAGGTCGGTCTTTGCGCGAAGGACTATATCAACCGCGAGGTCGACGGCTCGCTGTCGGGTGGTGAGCTCAAGAGAATTGAGATTGCCATGATTAACGCAAGAGGCACAAAGCTTTCTGTCTTTGACGAGCCCGAGGCAGGCATTGACCTTTGGAGCTTCAATAATCTCATTAAGGTATTTGAGAAGATGTACGAGCGCACCAAGGGTACGATCCTGATCATTTCGCATCAGGAGAGAATCCTCAATATCGCCGATAAGATCATTGTGGTCGCAGGCGGCGAGGTGGTCGAATACGACGATTGCAAGAAGGTATTCCCGAAGCTCATTGACGTGCAATCGGGTTGCCGCTATACCAAGAATATGTAAGGGGGAAGAGAGATGGATAAGATACAGCAGAATCTTCTCAAGGAAGTCGCGGGACTTCACGAAGTCCCCGAGGGAGCGTACTCGCTCCGCATCAACGGTCAGCTTCACGGCAAGAACTCTTCGGAGAACATCGAGATCGTGCAGAAGACCGATAAGCCCGGCATTGACATTTACGTCAAGGCAGGCACGAAAAAAGAATCGCTTCATATTCCCGTTATTTTGTCGCAGACGGGACTTCGTGAGCTCGTGTATAACGATTTCCATATCGGCGAGGATTGCGACGTGACCATCGTTGCGGGCTGTGGTATTCACAACGGCGGCAGCGAGACTTCGGAGCACAGCGGCGTGCACGCGTTTTATCTTGCGAAGAACGCAAGAGTCAAGTACGTCGAGAAGCACTACGGTCAGGGTGACGGCAACGGAAAGAATATTATGAACCCCACGACCTACGTCGAGCTTGCCGAGGGCGCATACCTCGAAATGGAAACGGCGCAGATCAAGGGGGTTGACTCGACCAAGAGAACGACCAAAGCAATTCTCGGCGAGAAATCGACGCTCATCGTCAGCGAGAAGATTATGACGCACGGAGAGCAGTTTGCCGAGACCGAATTTGAGGTGGAGCTCAACGGAGAGGGCGCGGGAACGCACGTCGTATCGCGTTCGGTGGCGAGAGACAAGTCGCGTCAGCGCTTCGTTTCGCGCATCAAGGGCAACGCAGAGTGCTCGGGACATACCGAGTGTGACGCGATCATTCTCGACGATGCTACCGTGGCGGCAGTGCCTGAAATTCTGGCGGTACACCCCGATGCTTCGCTGATTCACGAAGCGGCAATCGGAAAGATCGCGGGCGAACAGCTCATCAAGCTGATGACGCTCGGTCTTACCGAAAAGGAAGCCGAAGAAGAGATTATCAACGGATTTTTGAGATAAGAGAAACCGCGTAGCAGTGAGAGATCACGGCTACGCGGTTTTTATTCATCTTTTGTTTTGTAGGGGGCGACGTCCTCGACGCCCCGTATTGTCGGTTACATATTTTTTTCCAAGAAATCAATCACGCACTTTTCATATTCCTCTGTGGCAAAGAGGATGGATTGTCCGTGGCGCGCATCCTTGACAAGGAGTAGCTCGGTACGGTTGGGAAATGCGTTTGCGGCGCGCACCGACATTTCGGTGGGAACAAAGCGGTCTTCCTCGCCGTGGATGAGGAGTACGGGCAGAGAAGAGACTTTCAGTGCTTCCTCCACCGAGCATTCGCGGAAATCAAAGCCGGCGAGTGTCCGTGCCCAGAAGTTTGCAAAATAGATGACGGGATAAGGATAGATTTTATTTGAACGACGAAGCGTTCTGCCAAGAATTTCCCAAGGCGAGGAAAATCCGCAGTCCGAGATCACTGCGCGCACCGTCCTTGGTAGCTCAAGCGATGCAGCCATCACCACTGACGCGCCGCCCATCGAAAGACCGAAGAGTGCCAAGGGAAGCTTACCGAAACGGTGCTCGGCAAAGCGTGCCCACCCCTGTACGTCATAGCGTTCCTTGAGACCAAAGCAGAGATATTTTCCCGTGCTTTCTCCGTGTGAACGCTCGGAAACGAGAAGTAAATGGTATCCCGCCTTGTGCAGAGCTCTTGCCTGAATCGAAAAATCCCTGCGCGCTGAGGAGTGATAGCCGTGAAAGAAGAGCACCGCGCCGCACGCGTTGTCGCAGAGAAGAAGCTTTCCACGAAGACAAAGTCCGTCGTGTGATGGAATCGATACTTCCTCAAAGTCCTGTGCGTCAAACCACGCTCGCGCGTCTTGAATCAGAAAAAGATGTTTCTCGGAGAGCCCGTGCCCTCTGCCGTGCTCGTGATTGTCGGACGAATAGGCTTTTCTTCGCCGACACGCACGGATAAATATGAAGTGACCAAAGATAAAAAAGAGAAGAAAGACCGCCAGAACGACGATCGAAATTTTCAAAAACAGCATAAAGCATCGGTACCTTTCCGTGTTGTTTCTTTTATATTATATCACAAAGGAACGAAAAATACAAGGAAAGCTTGATTTTCTCGAAGTATGATTTTCTTCGAAATGGAGCACCCTAAGTGCGAAACGGAGGTGGGAAAATGCTACGAAAAAAACGAAGAAGAGAAGCGAGATACCGTATTCTCAAGCGTACGCTGGACATCCTGTTTTCGGCGATTCTCCTACTTTTTCTCGCTTTGCCGATGTTCCTCCTTGCCATCGTCATTCGTATGACTTCGCGCGGCCCCGCGATTTTTCATCAGAAGAGAGTCGGACGTGATGGCACTCTCTTTGTTTGTCTGAAATTTCGAACGATGGTTGAAAGCGCACCGAGCGATTGCCCAAGTGTCCAAATGAAGGACGGAAGGTACGTTACCCCCATCGGACGCTTTTTGCGTCGCACGAGCCTTGACGAGCTCCCACAGCTATGGAACGTGCTCCGCGGAGAGATGAGCCTCGTCGGTCCTCGTCCGCTGATTCCGTGCGAGGAGCTTGTGCATACACTTCGCCACCGAAGCGGCGCGGATCGTTTGCGCCCCGGAATCACGGGACTTTCTCAGGTGCACGGACGCGATTTTCTTTCCGATCTGGAAAAAGCGCGACTCGACGCCCGCTATGCGCGAACACTTCACCTGGGAGGAGACCTTCGTATTGTCGCTCAAACGCTTGCGGGCGTCTTTTCGGGGAGGGACGTTTTTTAGTTCAAAGAGCAATCAGCTTCCAAAAATAATAAATCAGACCGTAGAGCGCGCCCGAGAGGGTACCGTAGAGCAGAACGGGTCCTGCCACCGTAAAGATCTTTGCGCCCACACCGAGCACCAGCCCCTCGTCGCGGCTGTCGATGGCGGGGGAGGCGACGGCGTTGGCAAATCCTGTGATCGGAACGAGCGTTCCTGCTCCCGCATAGCGTGCGATTCGGTCGAAAATTCCAATGCCCGTCAAGAGAACGGCGAGAAAAACGAGGGTCACCGAGGTCAGCGTTGCGGCATCGTCCTTGACAAGATTGAGATAGTGCCCGTATAGGCGTGAAAGTCCCTCCGCAAAGGCACAGATCGAGCCGCCGACGAGAAAGGCGCGCAGGCAGTCCGACACAATTGGGGATTTCGGTGCGTGCGCGGCGGCGTACTTTTTGTATTGCTTTTTGTCAATGTTCATAAGCTTCTCCTTTTCTTGATTTTCAAAGTTACTTTGTCCGATTTTTTAAATTTTTATTCTATTTTTATTCTCCTCTTTACAAATCGAAAAAAATGTTGTATAATGAAATTAATCATAGGGAAAAGTCCGAAAGGAGAACGTAATATGGCAGATTGGAATAAGATCAAGAAAAATATCGGAAATGCGGCGGAGAAGGCAAAGAAAAAGACGGGAGAAATTGCGACCGACGCATCAATGCAACTCAAGCTCAAGCGTCTCGAATCGAAGAGAGATTCTCTGTATGAGCAGCTCGGACGTCTGACCTACCGTCAGCTTAAGACGGGAGAAAGTCAGGCAGAGAAGATTGCAGAGACGATTGAAGGACTCGACGACGTCCGCGCTCAGCACCGTGCTCAGAGCGAGCTGATCGAGAAAACCAAGCGCGAGCGCGCCGAGAAGAAGATCGCTTGTGAAGCAGAGGGTGAAGACGTAACCGAGTAACGATATGGCGCACCTGCAAAAATAGGTGCGCCGTTTTTCTTTTGAAAAAATTTGATTTACCCTCTTGCTTTTTCTTTCGATTTGGTATATAATGGTCGAAAGAAAGACCTATGGGTGAATTACGGAAAGGATTTATGATGCCGCATAAGGGAATTGCCAGCAGAAAGCTGTTTGGTTGCCTGTTTTTTTTATACGTTCTTAACGTATTTGGAAAAATTGCATTTTCAGCGGTCACGGTTGAGCTTGTTGACGCGGAAATTATGACGAAAACCGAGGCAGGACTTGTCAATGCCATGTTTTGGCTCACCTATGCCATCGGTCAGGTGTTCGGCGGCGTCGTTGCAAGTAAATATTCTCCGTACGCACTTTTGTCGATTACGCTCACGAGCTCCTTTGCGGCAAATGCGCTCATCGTCGTGCTCGACAGCTTCTGGCCGATTCTGATCCTTTGGACGATCAACGGATTTATGCAGTTCGGTATGTGGCCCGCAATTCTCCGTATCGTTTCGACCGAGCTGATTCCGACGCACCGAGCCAAGGGACTTGCGCGTATGGGCTATTGTTATTCGATCGGCTCGATCATTTCATACTTACTGACCTCGGGAATTCTGCTGATTTTGCCGTGGCAGTCGCTCTTTGCGGCGTGCGCGCTCGTCAACCTCGGATCGCTGATCTTTGTGTATTTTATGGCAAAGCGCTATGCGCCAATTATTCATACGCACCGTACGGAAGCGGCACCTGTTGTGATCACAAAGCCCAAGCGAGAAAAACTGACTTGGGCGTTGGTGTGGGGTGGAGGCGTGATCTTTTTCTCGCTACTTGGATTTATCAAAAATCTGACCGAAACCTGCATCAAGAACTGGATGCCGACCATTCTGACCGAAACCTACGGCGCGTCTCCCAGCTTTACGCTTCTTCTTTCGGTTGTATTGCTGATTGTTAATATTTTCGGTGTTATGTTCAGCGGACTTGTCTATAAAAAAGCAAAGCGAGATGAAGCAAGAGCACTTTTGATCTTTTTCCTTGTTTCGCTCCCGATGAGCCTTGCGCTGTTGCAATTCAGAACCTTCCCGATGCTCTTGACGACCCTTTTGATGATCCTCATTACCATGCTCACAGCCGCTATGGGGCAGGTGCTTGCAATGATTTATGCGGGACGCTTTCGTGCGCTTGGACTTACGGCATTCGTTGGTGGTTTGCTGAATGCCTGCTGTGCGCTTGGCAACATGGTTGCAACGTGGGGCGGAGGATATCTTGCGGATCAATTTAATTGGGAAACCGTCATTTTGGCTTGTACGATTCTGATTGCCGGCGGACTTGTTCTTTCGGCGATTACGATTCCCGTGTGGAAGAAATTCAGGCAAAAGAATCCTTAACGATCATATAAAAGAGAAAAGCACTTGGGAAAATCCCAAGTGCTTTTGCGTTATTTTTTTCCTTGATAACTCTTGATTACTTCTGCCATACATTTTTTACACAGAAGAAATTTGTTATCCTCGGGAATTTTTTCGTGGCATATCTTACAGAAGGGTTCATCGGATCGTACCATAATTCCTTCGCCAACGTCGAGAATTTCTATTTTTGTGCCTTCGGTTAAACCGTACTTTTGCCGCAATTCTATCGGAATAACGATTCTTCCGAGCTTGTCAACCTTTTTCATAATCCCTCCGAAAAAATAAAAAGTGCGCTAACCGAAGTCAGCGCACCGAAAAACGCAAACCCCGATTGTTGTCACACAAACTAATCGGAATAGGAATATTTCAGCCATACCTAAATTAGAGGGGCTTGCGTTTTTACCAAGTCCGAAAATTTAGGTATAGTCAAAAAAGGGTATAGTATCCTTTAGTGCAAAAAATACCCCTAATGCCGATTATTCAGTTTGTGTGACACCTTTATTATATCACGATTTTTTTAGTTTGTAAATACATTTAGCAAAATTTATCAAACTACCCTTCCGAGAGCTAAGAGAAAGCCTCCCTTTACACAAGGGAGGCTTTTTATGTTCATCAATAACGTATCAATTTTATTTGCAAGTACTGCAATTTTGTTTACAAAAGCAAAAGCACTCAGGAAAATCCCAAGTGCTTTTTTATTCACGCTTGCGAAGCAAGCATTTCACATTGCGAAGCAATATTTCACTGCGAAGCAATTTAACTTGCCCATCGGGCAAATTTCACTGATGAGCTTTGCTCATCAATACATTCCGCCCATACCGCCGGCACCAGCCATAGCGGCATTTGCAGCTGCCTCAGCGGCAGGATCCTTCTTGTCGGCAACGACCGACTCGGTGGTCAGAATGACCGATGCGATCGAAGCAGCGTTCTGAAGTGCCGAACGAGTAACCTTGGTAGGATCGACGATGCCCGCTGCCATCATATCGCAGTAGACCTCGTTGTAAGCGTCGAAGCCGTAGCCGAGCTTGCCGCTCTTCATAATCTCGTTGACGATGACACCGCCGTCAAAGCCTGCGTTGGCAGCGATCTGACGTACGGGCTCTTCGAGAGCCTTGAGAACGATGCGAACACCCGTTTTCTCGTCACCCTCTACCGTGTCAAGCAGCTTCTCAACCTCGGAGATGACGTTCAGATATGCGGTTCCGCCACCTGCAACGATACCTTCTTCCACAGCCGCCTTGGTTGCGTTGAGCGCGTCCTCGATGCGGAGCTTCTTTTCCTTCATCTCGGCCTCGGTAGCGGCACCGACCTTAATGACGGCAACACCGCCCGAAAGCTTTGCAAGTCTTTCCTGCAGCTTCTCGCGGTCGAAATCGGACGTGGTGATCTCGAGCGTCGACTTAATCTGTGCGATTCTCGACTTGATCTCCTCAGGCGTGCCTGCGCCGCCGACGATGATGGTGGTTTCCTTGTTGACCTTGACCTGTCTTGCACGGCCAAGCTGTGCGAGCGTGGTATCCTTGAGCTCGAGACCGATCTCGGAGGAGATGACCTCACCGCCCGTCAGAATCGCGATGTCGCGGAGCATTTCTTTTCTTCTGTCGCCAAAGCCGGGAGCCTTGACAGCAACGCAAACGAAGGTTCCGCGGAGCTTGTTGAGTACGAGGGTCGTGAGAGCCTCACCCTCAACGTCTTCTGCAATGATCATCAGCTTTCTGCCTGCCTGAACGACCTGCTCCAGAACAGGGAGAACTTCCTGAATATTGGTAATCTTCTTGTCGGTGATCAGAATGAGAGCGTCGTCGAGAACAGCTTCCATCTTATCCATATCGGTTGCCATGTAGGGGGAGAGGTATCCGCGGTCGAACTGCATACCCTCAACCACCTCGGAGTAGGTGTCTGCCGACTTGGATTCCTCGACGGTGATAACGCCGTCGGAGGTAACCTTTTCCATCGCGTCTGCGATCAGCTGACCGATAACCTCGTCACCTGCCGAGATCGTACCGACTCTTGCGATATCATCGCTTCCGTTGACCTTCTTGGAGTTTGCAACGAGCACATCAACCGCACGGTCAACTGCCTTCTTGATACCCTTACGAACAACCATCGGGTTTGCACCTGCGGTGACGTTCTTCATACCCTCGCGAACGAATGCCTGAGCAAGAAGAGTAGCGGTGGTCGTACCGTCACCTGCTGCATCGTTGGTCTTGGTAGCAACTTCCTTGACGAGCTGTGCGCCCATGTTTTCAGCTTCGCACTCGAGCTCGATCTCCTTTGCGATGGTAACACCGTCGTTGGTGATCAGGGGAGAGCCGAACTTCTTACCGAGAACGACGTTTCTGCCCTTGGGACCGAGGGTGATCTTTACCGTGTCTGCCAGCTTATCCACACCGCGGGAGAGCGCGTTGCGAGCTTCAATTCCATAGAGAATTTCCTTTGCCATAATTGTGTTCCTTTCTGAACTGATTGAAATCGGTTGAATTTTCGAAAAATGTAGATTATTCTACGATTGCGAGAATATCGCTCTGACGAACGATGTTGTATTCTACGCCGTCAGCCTTGACTTCGGTGCCCGAATACTTCGAGGTGATTACCTTGTCGCCAACCTTTACGGTCATAACGACTTCCTTGCCGTCCACAAGTCCGCCGGGACCTACGGCAACAACCTCTGCGATCTGAGGCTTTTCCTGCGATGCAGCGGCAAGAATCAGTCCGCTCTTGGTCTTTTCCTCTGCTTCCATCGCCTTGACGACGACTCTGTCTGCTAAGGGTCTGAGTGTCATTTTTTGTTCCTCCTTATAATAAATATTCCATAAGACGAATTTTTGAGGTTGGCACTCTAAAAGTTTGAGTGCTAAACCTATACATATTTTACACTATTTTTTGGAAAAATCAAGTCTTTTTTTGAGAATTAACAAATCATTCACATTTATTTTTTGAGGGATATAAAAATAAAGAAAAAAGAACCGAAAAAGGGGGGATTTCGTGGAATTATTGGAGTGGGTCAATCAATATCCGATCGGTGTTTTCGTTCCGATCCTGCTTCTTGCGGTTGGGGGATTTTATTGGGCGAGACTTCGATTCTTTTTTCCGTCGCGTCTTCGGAAAATTTTCTCGGCACTTCGGCGTGAGAGACGGAGCGGGAGTAATTCGGTTCGCGCGCTGATGCTGGCACTTGCGGGGACGCTTGGCGTGGGAAATATCGTCGGAGTCTCGGCGGCAATCGCGATGGGCGGCTTTGGCGCGGTCTTTTGGCTGTGGGTGAGTGCTACCTTTGCGATGATTCTTAAATACGCCGAGGTTGTGCTCGCGATGCGACACCGTCGCTTTGACGCGGACGGCAAGAGCTACGGCGGTGCACCGTACTATATCCGAGATCTGTTTGCATCGGCAGGACTTCGTAGGCTCGGGATCGCGCTTGGCGGAATTTTTGCTCTGCTTTGCGCGCTCAACGCGGTGACGATGGGGAGTATGATTCAGTCAAGTGCGGTAGCGGAAGCGGCGGACGGTGTGGTAGGGATTTCTCCGATGACCGTTGGCGTTGCACTTGCCGCAGTCAGCTTTTTGATCATACGAAAGGGAAGCGAGGGCGCGATGCGGGTCACGGGCGTGCTTGTGCCGCTGATGACGCTTGGATACCTCTTGCTTTCGGTGGCGGTGCTTGTTTTGCGTGCCGACCGTGTCGGTGAGGCGTTTGCCGAGATCTTTGCGGGAGCGTTCACGCCCGAAGCGGGCGTGGGTGGGATCGGGGGATTTTTGCTTTCGAGAGGCGTGCGCTTTGGAACGATGCGCGGGCTGATCTCCAACGAAGCGGGGTGTGGCACTGCGCCCACGGCACACGCGACCTCGGATGAAAAAAGTGCCGCGAAGCAGGGAATGCTCGGGATTGTCGAGGTATTTGTCGATACCCATATTCTCTGTACACTGACGGCACTGGTGGTGATTGTAAGTTGGGGGGACATTGTTGCGAAAAACGGAGATTTTCTCTGGATGACGCTTTCGGCATATTCGGTGGTGCTCGGCAGGGGAGCGGAGACGTTTATGAGCGTCGCGATCATTCTTTTTGGGTTTGCGACGATTCTTTGTTGGGGGCATTACGGAAGGGAAAGTATTCGGGTGCTTTCCAAAAAGAAGTGGGCAGAGAAGGGATTTCTTCTCGTGTATGCCGCATCGGTCGTTGTGGGTGCGTGCGCGACGGCAGAAATTGTCTGGGGACTTGCCGATTTTGCCATCGGCGCGATGACGATTGTCAATGGGGTCGTCCTCTTGCTCGCGTCGAAGGAAGTGAAGGAAGAAACCGACACGTGGCTAAATGATTAAAGTTTTTGAGTTTCCAAAGAACTTTTTTCAAAAAGTTCTTTGGTGGGGTGTGGGGCAACGCCCCGCGCGCGTCCCTCTTCGTTCAAAAGCGCCCGAAAGGGTGAATTTATGTTCGCGAAGCGAACGGAAAGAGGGAAAACCACAAGTGGGGTTTTCCCTTGATTATAGGACAGTAATATTATTTCTTTTCAATAGGAATCCAAAGCTCTCGGTATCTTTGATCGCGTTTCGTTCCCTTATACCAATGTGTTACCACAAGCTCGGGAGCGTTTGCAAGCTGATACCCCGAAGCGGGAAGCCATTCACTTGCGATTTTTCGTCTTAATTCAAGAAATACCAGTGTTGGATATTCACATCTTTCGGTTTCAAATATTGCATAGGTGCACTTGGGAATAACGATGTTTTCAAAATGCTTTGCATATTCTTCGCCCAATACGCACGTTTTATCCAAGTTGTTTCTCAAATACTCGGTGAGCGGCTTGGCGATATAAAAATCATAGCCATCGTCGTTTATATTTGTGATAACATTGTAATCTTTTTCAACGTTACCCGAGAGCCCTTGCAGGATATATTGAAATACTCGTGTGTTTACGTACATATCCTTTTCCTGCTCCTCACGCTCCCCGGGGACGCCCGAGAAGTGACGCTTATAGCCCGTCAAAATCATTTCGTCTTTTTCTTCAATTCTGTAATTCATAGTGCTACCGCCTTCCAATGAAATTTTGATTAACAATCGAGAGAAGGATTTGAGCATTGTTCCGTCTGCGCGCGCTTGCGACGGAGTAATCCCGTGGAATTTCTGAAATGCTTTCGCAAAGCTATCGGGGCTATCATAACCGTATTTTAAAGCGACGTCGATTACTTTTTCTTTGCCGGTCGCAAGCTCCGCACCGGCAAGTGATAGTCGGCGCATGCGAATATATTCTCCCAGTGTGTAACCGCAAAGAATACTAAATACTCTTTGAAAATGATAGCTCGAAGAAAAACTCTCGGCAGCTACCTTTTCGTAATCAATTTCTTCGGTTAAATTTTCCTCGATATAATCAATTGCGTTTTGCATTCCGGTGATCCAGTCCATTTCTCATCCCTCCTGTCTGTCTATATTTTATCAGAAAGTGTTTTGAAAATCCCGACATTCCGTGCGAAGATATATCGGATATATTGTAATTGTAAAAGAAGGGAAAACCCCACTTGTGGTTTTCCCTCTTTTCTGTTTGCAACAGAAAATTCACCCTTTCGGGCGCTTGGGGAGTATCGCGGGACTTGCCCCGCGCCCCACTTAAGAACTTTTTGAAAAAAGTTCTTAAGAATCTCAAAAACTTTTAAACAATACGGTTGCGGTTTTCCTTCGTTTCAAATCCTACGATATTCTTTGCGACGACGTCGACGCAACGCGTGCGCGCCTCAAACGAGCCCCACGCCATGTGCGGTGTCAGGCAAACGTTCGATCGGCCGAGAATACGGTTGTATGGATGGGAAGCATCAAACGGCTCCTTCGTGTAAACGTCAATGCCGATGCCGCCAAGCCGTCCTTCCTCCATTGCTCTCACAAGCGCTTCCTCGTCGGCAACCGCACCACGGGCAACGTTGATGACGATGGCGTCTTTCTTCATCGTGGCAATCCGTTCGGCGGAGAGAATTCCTCTCGTTTCGTCGTTCAACGGTACGTGGAGTGAGAGAATATCCGCACGGCGGCAAAGCTCGTCGAAATCGACCTGCTCGTATCGCTCTTCCTTTTGTCTGCGGCAAATCAGTACCTTTGCTCCAAACGCACTCGCAAGCTCCGCCACTCTGGATGCGATCGCTCCGCCGCCGAGAATTCCCCAGGTCATTGCCGAGAATTCGTGATAGACGGGGATCAGACGGTTTGCCACCCCCGACACCGTATAGCCGCCGTCGTTGACAAACGCCGTGTATTCATTCAGATGCGACGAAAGCGTGAGTGCCATTGCCAGCGTGATCTGCGCGACGCTGTCGGTCGAATATCCGGGAACGTTGCAAACGGCAATCCCCCTTGTACGACAATATTCGATGTCAATGTTATCATAGCCCGTCGCTGTGACGCAAATGAGGCGCAGCTGCTTCGCACCCGAGAGGTTGCTTTCATTTAATTTAATTTTATTTAATACGGCAACCTCCGCGTCGCGAAGTCTGTCCGCCACCTCTTCGGGGCGCGTGCTCGCGTAAACGGTTGCCTCTCCGAGCGCGGTGATGGGAGAAAGATCGATGTCTTTGCCAAGCGTTGCGGTATCGAGTAAAACAATGCGCATAGGGTACACTCCTGTCAGAAAATTTCATTATAAATATTATAGCATATTTTAAAAATAAAATCAAGAAAGTTCTTGCTTTTTGGAAAAGGGTATGATATAATATTTTTCGTTGTGATTTTCATCGAAAAAAGGAGAAGTGTATGGCAAAGGAGATCAAGAATATCGTATTTGATATGGGAAGAGTGCTTCTGCATTTTTCCAGCGAGGACGTAATCTCCCCCTACTTTCCCGACCCCGCCGAGCACGCTCTTGTGTACGAAACGATTTACGGTTCGGGCGACTGGGTGCTCCTTGACGATGCAACCATCACCGAGGACGAGGCAATGGCTCGTTGGAAGGACAAGCTTCCGACCGAATGGCACGCACGTCTCGAAGCACTGTTTGCTCACTGGCCCGACACGATGACGCCCATCGAGGGAATGGAAGAGCTTGTGCGCGAGCTGAAAGAGTCGGGCTACGGTTGCTATGTGCTTTCCAACGCAAGCGTGCGTTTTGAAAAATACTGCTCCGAGAAGCCTGTCTTCTCACTGATGGACGGTCTATTTGTTTCGGCATTTCACAAAATGCTCAAGCCCGACCCCGCGATCTTTCTTCGGATGTGCGAGGAGTTTTCGCTCGATCCCGAGGAATGCTTCTTTATCGACGACGTTGCCGCCAATATCGAGGGCGCGGCAAAGGTCGGAATGCGCGGAGTGCAGTTTCCGAGCTATGACGTCGCATCGCTTCGAAACGATTTGGTGGCGGCGGGAATCCGAATTTGACCAAAAACGAATATTATACACATAATTATGAATAATATTCATTTTAAAATCTCATAAAAAACGAAGAGAAGCAACAAAATTGTTCAATATAAACAAAAATGCCTAATATATACTGTAAAATATTGTCAAAGCAAGCTATTGACAATTGATTGGTTTGGATGTATAATATACACAAATCAATGAATAACATTCATCCGAAACAAATTATTATTAAAAAGCCCTTGCGGCGGGAGGAATTTATGGAAAAGAAAGACATCAAAAAAGTAGTACTTGCGTATTCGGGCGGACTTGATACCTCGATTATCATTCCGTGGCTGAAAGAGAATTATAATAACTGCGAAGTGATCGCGGTCAGCGGTAACGTTGGACAGAGCGACGAGCTTGAGGGTCTGGAAGAGAAGGCAATCAAGACGGGCGCATCCAAGATTTACATCGAAGACCTCAACGACGAGTTCGTGGACGATTTCGTCGTTCCCACGATGATGGCAGGCGCAAAGTACGAGGAGTATCTGCTCGGTACGTCGTTCGCTCGTCCTGTCATTGCAAAGCGTATCGTTGAGATCGCGAAGACAGAGGGCGCAGATGCGATCTGCCACGGCTGTACGGGTAAGGGCAACGACCAGGTTCGTTTTGAGCTGACCATCAAGGCGCTCGCTCCCGAAATGAAGATTATCGCTCCTTGGCGTGAGTGGACCATCAAGTCGCGTGAAGAGGAGATCGACTACGCAGAGGCACACAACGTTCCTTTGAAGATCAACCGTGAGACCAACTACTCGAAGGATAAGAACCTCTGGCACCTCAGCCACGAGGGACTTGACCTCGAGGATACCGGCAATGAGCCTCTGTATGAGAAGGAAGGCTTCCTTGAAATGGGCGTTTCTCCTCTGATGGCTCCCGACGCTCCCACCTATATCACGCTCGACTTCGAGCAGGGTCGTCCCGTTGCATTCAACGGTGAGAAGATGAGCGCAAAGGATATCATTCTCAACCTCAATAAGGTTGGCGGCGCGAACGGCATCGGACTTCTCGATATCGTCGAGAACCGTTTGGTCGGTATGAAGTGTCGCGGCGTTTACGAGACGCCCGGTGGAGAGATCCTTTACTTCGCACACAATTACCTCGAAACCCTTTGCCTTGACAAGTACACCGCGCACAAGAAGGCAGAGCTTTCGATCTGCTTTGCTGACCTCGTTTACAACGGTCAGTGGTTTACTCCTCTGCGTGAGGCTCTCTCTGCATTCGTAGAGAAGACGCAGGAGAACGTTACGGGTACGGTCAAGCTCAAGCTCTACAAGGGTAACATCATCAAGGCAGGTGCTTGGAGCGACTACTCGCTCTACTCTGAGGAGATCGCAACCTTCGGCGAGGATCACGTGTACGATCAGACCGATGCAACCGGCTTTATCAACCTCTTCGGTCTGCCCCTCAAGGTTCAGGCTGAGGTAAACGCAAAGAACGCAAAGAAAAATCAGAAATAACATAAAGGATAACGTTTTGCCTGCCGCCCAAGGGTGACAGGCAAAACCTGCTAAATGAAAACGATGGAAAAAATGTGGGCAGGCAGATTTGCCAAGGCTTTGGACGCGAAAGCAGACGATTTTAACTCGTCGATTCGCTTTGACTGTAAAATGTACGCGCAGGATATCAAGGGCTCGATCGCGCACGCCGAAATGCTGGCGGCGCAGGGCATTATTTCGGAAGAGGATTGCAAGGCAATCGTTGACGGACTTTGCTCGATTCTGGACGATCTGAACAGTGGTGCACTTGATTTTGATATGCGCTGTGAGGATATTCATATGTTTGTCGAGGCGGAGCTGACGGCTCGCATCGGCGACGCGGGCAAGCGACTTCATACGGCGAGAAGCCGTAACGATCAGGTCGCGGTCGACGTCCGTATGTATCTTCGCGATGAGGCGGAGGAGATCATCGCGCTTCTCAAAACCTTAGTGACGGATATTGCCGACAAGGCGGAAGAGAACAAGGCGGTCATCGTTCCGGGATATACGCACTTGCAGCGTGCTCAGCCGATCACCTTCGGTCACCATCTGATGGCATACGCAATGATGTTCTTGCGCGATATTTCCCGTCTGCGCGATGCGTCGGTAAGAATGAATTTCTCTCCGCTCGGATCTTGTGCGCTGGCAGGAACGACCTACCCCACAAATCGCCGTTTGGAAGCCGAAAAGCTCGGCTTTGACGGCATTACGCTCAACAGCATCGACGGCGTGTCCGACCGAGATTTCTGCATTGAATTTCTCTCGGCGTTCTCGACGATTATGATGCACCTCTCCCGTTTCTCCGAGGAGATCATTCTCTGGTCGAGCTGGGAATTCCGCTATATCGAGCTGGACGATGCCTACACCACGGGCTCGTCGATTATGCCGCAGAAGAAAAATTCGGATATGGCAGAGCTCGTTCGCGGCAAAACGGGACGCGTCTATGGAGATCTTCTGACGCTCCTGACAATGATGAAAGGACTTCCGCTTGCGTATAACAAGGATATGCAAGAGGATAAGGAAGCGCTCTTCGACGGCATTGAAACTGTCAAGATGTGTCTTGATATTTTTGCTCCGATGATTCGCACGATGCGTGTCAAGTCGGAGAATATGTACCGCGCGGCACAGGAAGGATTTATCAACGCGACCGACCTTGCCGACTACCTTACCAAGCGCGGAATGCCGTTCCGTTCGGCATATAAGATCGTCGGAACGATCGTTGCCGAGTGTATCGCGCGCGGATGTGTGCTGGACAATCTGCCGCTCGACGCGTACCGTGCCCACAGTGAGATCTTCGCAGAGGATCTGTATGACGAGATTTCGCTTGAAACTTGTGTAGAGAAGCGAATTTCCGAAGGCGGTACCTCAGTTTCTTCGGTGGAAGCACAGATCGCCGCCGTGAGAAAGGAGCTTGCAGAATGAAAAAGGTATTTATCGACGGTAGTGTCGGCACGACGGGACTTCGTATTTTCGAGCGTCTGTCGAGCCGCAATGACGTGACGCTGATGACTCTTTCCGAGGAGCTCCGCAAGGACCCCGCGGCAAGAAAGGAAGCACTTAATTCTTGTGATATCGCATTTTTGTGTCTGCCCGATCCCGCCGCCATCGAAGCGGTGGAAATGATCGAGAATCCCGACGTGACGGTGATTGACGCGTCGACCGCACACCGCACAAACGAGGGCTGGTGCTACGGCTTTCCCGAACTCTCCGAGGTGATTGCAAACAAGCTTCCGAATGCCAAGAGAATTGCCGTCCCCGGCTGTCACGCCAGCGGCTTTATCTCGCTCGTCTATCCCCTTGTGGAGGCGGGACTGATCTCGCCCGAGCTTGGTATCACTTGTCACTCAATTACGGGATACAGCGGCGGCGGAAAAAAGATGATCGCTGACTACGAGGCAGAGGACAGAGATTTTCTGCTTGACGCACCGAGACAGTACGCGCTCACGCAACAGCATAAGCACCTCAAGGAGATGAAGGCAATTACGGGCATCGCAAACGCGCCCATCTTCTCTCCGATCGTATCGAATTTTTACAGTGGTATGACGGTCACCGTACCGATCTTTGCGTCCGACGTAAAGGGCGGTATCGAGGCGGTAAAGGCAGTGTACCGCAAGAAATACACGGGCAATATCGTCTCCTACGTCGAGTGTGACGGTACGGGAATGATCTCGGCGCACGCACTGGCAGGCAAGGATTCGATGCAGATTACCGTGGCGGGCAACGAAGAGAGAATTCTTCTCGTTGCGATGTACGACAACCTCGGCAAGGGCGCATCGGGCGCGGCAGTCGAGTGTATGAACTACGTTTTGGGTGTTGCCCCCGAAACGGGACTGGAACTTTGAGTTTCTTAGACAAAGAAAGGGAATATAAATTATGAAACAGATTACGGGCGGCGTTTGCGCCGCAAAGGGATTTACCGCCAACGGAATTCACTGCGGTATCCGCAAAAATAAAACCAAGCGTGACCTCGCACTCATTGTCAGTGAGATTCCGGCAACAGCTGCCGCAGTATATACGCAGAATCTTGTCAAGGGCGCACCGCTGACCGTCACGAAGGATCACATTTCGGACGGCGTGGCGCAGGCAATGATCTGCAACAGCGGAAACGCCAATACCTGCAATGCCAACGGTATTGAGATTGCAGAGCAGATGAGTGAGCTTCTGGCAAAGGAAATGAATATCTCGGCAAAGGACGTCATCGTCGCTTCGACGGGTGTCATCGGTCAGCCGCTCGATATCACCCCCATTCAGAACGGAATTCCCACACTCGTCGCAGGACTTGGCGACTATAGCCATCTTGCTTGCGAGGGCATTATGACCACCGACGTTAAGCCCAAGGAGATTTCCTTCGAGTTTGAGGTTGGCGGGAAAACCTGCCATATCGGCGGTATTGCTAAGGGAAGCGGAATGATTCACCCCAATATGGCAACGATGCTTGTGTTCGTGACCACCGACTGCGCCATCTCTGCCGAGATGCTGTCGAAAGCTCTTGGCGAGGACGTCAAGACCTCGTTCAATATGATCAGCGTCGATGGAGATACCTCGACCAACGATATGGTTACGGTGATGGCAAACGGTCTGGCAGGCAATGCGGAAATCACCGCCGAGGGCGCGGACTTCGATGCCTTCTGTGAGGCACTGCACGCGGTTACGGTATATCTCTGCCGTATGATCGCCGCGGACGGCGAGGGCGCTACCAAGCTCCTCGAGTGTGTTGTTACGGGTGCTTGCTGTGAGGATTGCGCAAAGATCGTCGCAAAGTCGGTCATTTGCTCGTCGCTTCTCAAGGCGGCAATGTTCGGTGCCGATGCAAACTGGGGACGTGTGCTGTGTGCTATCGGTTACAGCGGTGCCAAGGTTGATATCAATGCCGTCGACGTTGCGTTTGCTTCCTGCAAGGGCAAGATTTCGGTTTGTGAGATGGGTACGGGCGTAGATTTCTCTGAGGAGAAGGCAAAGGAGATTCTCTCCGAGAGCGAGATACAGATTCTCGTTACCTTCCACGCAGGCGACGCTACGGCAACGGCTTGGGGCTGTGACCTGACCTACGATTACGTCAAGATCAACGGCGACTACCGCACGTAATAGGAACATAGGGAGCATTTTATGGATAAGAAAATTGATATTACCAACGCACAGCGCGCCCAAGTGCTCGTTGAGGCGTTGCCGTATATTCAAAAATATTACAATAAGATTATCGTCATCAAATACGGCGGAAACGCGATGATTAACGACGATCTCAAAGAAGCCGTGATGGGAGATATCGTTCTTCTCTCGCTCATCGGTATTAAGGTTGTGCTTGTGCACGGCGGCGGACCCGAAATCACCGAAATGCTCGGTAAGATCGGCAAGAAGAGTGAGTTTGTGAACGGTTTGCGCGTCACCGATCAGGAATCGGTCGACATCGTGCAGATGGTGCTTGCGGGCAAGATCAATAAGAACCTCGTCAACCTGCTGGAAAACAAGGGCGGCAAGGCAATCGGTCTTTGCGGCATCGATGGTCATATGATCAAGGCAAAGCAGCTCGATCCCAAGCTCGGATTTGTTGGAGAGATCACTGACATCAACGTCGAGCCGATTCTCGACGTGCTCGAGAAGGGATATATCCCCGTTGTCTCGACCGTCGGTTACGATGAGGAGGGACACACGTATAATATCAATGCGGATACCGCGGCGGCAAGAATTGCGGGACAGCTCAAGTGTGAGAGTCTCATTTCGATGACCGATATTGACGGAATTCTGCGCGACAAGAACGATCCTTCGACGCTGATTTCCAAGATCAACGTCAGCGACGCGCCTCAGCTGATGCGCGAAGGCATTATCAGTGGCGGTATGATTCCTAAGGTCAACTGCTGTATCGAAGCCATTCGTCAGGGCGTTGGCAAGGTATTTATCATTGACGGACGTATTCCGCACTCAATCCTCGTGGAAACACTGACCGACGAGGGTATCGGAACGATGTTCGTATCGGAGAACGGCTATGGACATTAAAGCACTCGACAAACAGTATGTCGCTCCCACTTACGCGCGTTTTGATCTCTGCCTTGTCAAGGGAGAGGGTTCTCGCGTGTGGGACGACCAAGGAAACGAATATATCGACCTCGGCACGGGAATTGCCGTCAATACCTTTGGTATTGCGGATCAGCAATGGATCTCGGCCGTGAGCGAACAGCTCGGAAAAATTCAGCACACTTCGAACCTCTACTATAGCGAGCCCTGCGCTCGCCTTGCCGAACAGCTCTGCCTGCGTACGGGAATGAAGAAAGTCTTTTTCTCGAACTCAGGTGCCGAAGCCAACGAGTGCGCCATCAAGGCGGCAAGAAAGTACGGCGAGACGAAGTGGGGCGAGGGACGTACCACCATCATCACGCTCAAGGATAGCTTCCACGGTCGTACGCTGACCACGCTTGCGGCAACGGGACAGGACGTATTCCATAAGGACTTTCTTCCTCTGACCGAGGGGTTTGTGCACGCAGAAGCAAATAATCTTGAGGACGTCAAGCGCCTTGCGGACGAAACTCCGTGTTGCGCTGTAATGTTTGAGGTCGTACAGGGAGAGGGCGGCGTTCGTCCTCTGACCAAAGAGTTTTTGCAGGGTCTTGAAGTTTTTGCACGCGAGCGCGATCTTCTTTTGATTGCGGACGAGGTGCAGACGGGCAACGGCCGTACGGGAGAGCTGTACGGTTATATGAACTTTGGTATCACTCCCGATATCGTCAGCACTGCCAAGGGACTTGGCGGCGGTCTGCCGATCGGCGCAACCATGCTCGGCGAGAGGGTAGAGAATATCCTCACGGCGGGGATGCACGGCTCGACCTTCGGCGGAAATCCGATTGCCGCAGCGGGTGCTGTCAATATTCTGTCGCGTATCGACGATGAGCTTCTTTCGGGTGTTCGTGAGAGAAGCGAGTATATTTTCCGTGAGCTTTCGGGGGCTGACGGTATCGTCGGCGTGACGGGACTCGGTTTGATGCTTGGCATTGAATGTGAGAAGGACGCAGGTGAGGTCATTGCCGCCTGCCGTGAGCGCGGAGTGCTCGTGATTAAGGCAAAGAACAAGGTTCGTTTGCTTCCCGCGCTGAATATCCCGATGGACGATTGGAAAAAGGCAATCGCCGTCATTAAGGAGGTTTGTAAAAAATGAAGCATTTACTGAAACTGATGGATTGGTCGGAACAGGAAATTACCGAAACCCTCAATCTTGCCGATCAGCTCAAATATGAAAAGAAAAACGGTATCGAGCACCATATTCTCAAGGGAAAGACGCTCGGTATGATCTTTCAGAAATCCTCGACGAGAACGCGCGTTTCCTTTGAGGTCGGTATGTATGACCTCGGCGGTTCTGCGCTCTTCCTTAGTTCGAGAGATCTGCAGATCGGACGCGGGGAACCCGTAGAGGATACGGCGCGCGTGCTGTCGCGTTACCTTGACGGTATTATGATCCGTACCTATGCACAGGATGAGGTTGAGAAGCTTGCCGAGTACGGCTCGATCCCGATCATCAACGGTCTGACCGACTATTGCCATCCCTGTCAGGTGCTTGCCGATCTTATGACGATCCGTGAGCATAAGGGTGTGATCAAGGGCAATAAAATGTGCTATATCGGTGACGGAAACAATATGACCAACTCTCTCATTGTCGGCGCGATCAAGATGGGTATGTCGATGGCAGTTGCTTGCCCGAAGGGTTATGAGCCCGATGCCGAGATCATGAAGTGGGCAAAGGAGAACGGAGAGTTCCTCTGTACCGACAACATTCTCGAGGCGGCAAAGGATGCCGACGTGCTTTGTACCGACGTTTGGGCGTCGATGGGACAGGAAGCCGAGGCAGAGGAGAGAAAGAAGATTTTTGCGGGATATCAGATCAACGCAGACGTGATGGCGGTCGCTAAGAGCGACGCAATGGTGCTCCATTGCCTGCCCGCACACCGCGGTGAGGAGATCACCGCCGAGGTCCTCGAGGCACATGCCGACGAGATTTTCGACGAGGCAGAGAACAGACTTCACGCACAAAAAGCAGTGCTTGTCAAGTGTCTTGGTTAATTGAAAAACGGCAAAGGACTTGTGCCTTTGCCGTTTTTGTGATATAATGGAGTGGGGTGATGGAAATGGAAGAATTGAAAAAGAGAAAAAGAAACCGTTTGGAACATTACGATTATAGTTCTTCCGGTGCATATTTCATAACGATATGTACGAAGGATAGAAAGAATATATTTTGGAATAAAAACCAACCAAGTTTTGTAGGGGAGGATATCATCCTCCCGTTTGATAGCATACAATTATCGCCGTATGGAAAAATTGTAGAAGAAGCAATTAAGGCAATTCCGAAGTATTATAAAAGCATTGAATTATTACAATATGTCGTTATGCCAAATCACGTTCATATGATACTATTTATTCCGTATAATGACGGGAGGATGATATCCTCCCCTACGAGTATTTTGACAGCGGTCGGGCAGATGAAGCGTTATGTATCTAAAAAAATCGGCGAGGCAATTTGGCAAAAATCATTTCATGATCATGTGATACGTGACCAAAATGATTACGAAAAAATAGCCAAATATATCTATGAAAATCCCATAAAGTGGGAATACGATTGCTTTTATATAGAAGATTAGGGTGAATTATGAAAAATGTAAATGAAAGAAAATACTATGAGGCATATGATGAACGATATAAATCGGTGCACGAAAAAGGACTTTGTTGGTCTACAGATACTCCCTCGCCGATTGTGTTCGAAATAATAGAAAAATATAACATTACACCCAAAATGAAATTATTGGAATTGGGTTGTGGAGAAGGTCGAGATGCATATTACCTATTAAAAAACGGATTTCATTTACTTGCAACGGATGTTTCCCCGGAGGCTATCGGTTTCTGCCAAAAAAGATATCCGACGTACAAGGATAATTTTCAAATTGTAGATTGCATCAGAGATTCATTAAACGAAAAATTTGATTTTATTTTTGCGGTAGCTGTGATTCATATGTTGGTTTTGGATGATGATAGAAATGCATTTTATCAATTTTTGAATACACATTTAAGCGAGGTTGGTGTGGCTCTGATCTGTTCTATGGGGAATGGAAATATAGAACGGAAAAGCGACATAAGAACGGCATTTGAATTGCAGGAAAGAACCTGTGAAGGTGAAAAGGTTTTGGTGGCGGGTACTTCTTGTAGAATGATAAACAATGAAACGTTTTCAAAAGAATTAGAGAGAAATCATTTGTTTGTTCTTGAAAAAGGTCAAACAAGTATTCCGAACGCTTTTCCTGATATGATGTATGCTGTTGTAAAAAAGTAGACAACGATATTATGTTTAACAACCCCGATAGCCAATCTGTCGGGGTCATTTTTATTCTTAAAAGAAGTTTTTTTCAAAAAAGTATTGACAAAAAAACTTTTTTTGCGTATAATAACACCATAGAACCAAACCGATGATTCAGAAGAGTAGCTGATCGTATCCGATCACAGAGAGCCGCGGCAGGTGGAAGCGCGGCATCGTAATTTCAGCGAATGGACTGAGGAGGGCGGTCGAAAGGTGGGGCAGGGTGCTTCTCCGAGTAGTAACCGACGGTAGCCGACGCCGTTATGTCTCGGAGTTGCTTTTGGGCAATGCAGAGTGGGCGCGCAAGCGTCAATGTGGGTGGTACCGCAGGTGAATGAATTTCCTGTCCCTGATTTTTGGGGCAGTTTTTTTGTTTTGTAGGGGGATTTTAATATGTTATTGATCAAGCGATGGCGAAGCCGTCATATCAAAAGAGAACAATGACAGAACATATAAAATAAAACAGAAAATGGAGAAAAGATTATGATTTTTAACGGAGTAAATTTTGATACTTATTTTAACGAATATCCCAACAAGGACGGCTATTTCGGCAAATACGGCGGCGTCTATATCGACGATAAATTAAAGACGGCAATGGCGGAGATCACCGAGGCATATTACTCGATCTGTCAGTCGCGCAAATTCATCGCAGAGCTTCGCAGAATTCGTAAGGAATTCCAAGGTAGACCCACCCCCGTCACCCACCTCGAGCGTCTCTCGGACGCGCTCGGCGGCAAGGTTCAGCTCTATGCAAAGCGCGAGGACCTCAATCATTCGGGCGCGCATAAGCTCAACCACTGTATGGGTGAGGCGCTTCTTGCAAAGTATATGGGCAAGAAGAAGGTCATTGCCGAGACGGGCGCAGGTCAGCACGGTGTGGCACTTGCTACCGCAGCGGCATATTTCGGTCTTGAATGTGACATTTATATGGGCTCGGTCGACATCAAAAAGCAGGCTCCCAACGTGGCAAGAATGAAGATTCTCGGTGCGAACGTTGTCGAGGTGACGCACGGTCTGCAGACGCTCAAGGAAGCGGTAGATGCGGCATTTGAGGCATACAGCAAGGAATATGAGGACGCGATCTACTGTATCGGTTCGGTGCTCGGACCGCACCCGTTCCCGATGATGGTACGCGACTTCCAGAGCGTGGTCGGCATTGAAGCAAGAGAGCAGTTTATCGAAATGACGGGACATCTGCCGAGCGCGATTGTCGCGTGTGTCGGAGGCGGTTCGAATGCGGCAGGACTGTTTGCGGGATTCCTCAACGATCCCGTGGATATTTACGGCGTGGAGCCGCTTGGACGCGGTCCGAAGCTCGGCGATCACGCGGCAAGCCTGAAGTACGGTACCGAGGGCGTTATGCACGGATTTAACAGCATTATGCTCAAGGACGAGAACGGTGATCCCGCACCCGTATATTCGGTTGCCAGCGGACTGGATTACCCCTCTTCGGGCCCCGAGCACGCATTCTTGCAGGAGATCGGTCGCGTGAAATACGACGTCATTGACGACGAGGAAACCATCGATGCATTCTTTAAGCTTGCGCGCCTGGAGGGTATCATTCCCGCCATCGAGAGCTCGCACGCCGTTGCGTTCGGTATGAAACTCGCAAAGACGATGGAGCACGGCTCGGTTCTCATCAACCTCTCGGGCAGAGGCGATAAGGATATGGACTACGTCATCGAGAACTACGGAATTCGATAAGAAATCACACGGCAGAGGACTTGTTCCTCTGCCGTTTTGATGAAAAAATTTATAGAAAACAAACGATTGTTTATAAAAAACAATCGTTTTTCTTGGCTTTTCTTGACATTCCTGTCGTTGTATGCTACAATAAAACGGAACTCAGAGGTGCCGAAAGGCTCAAAAAGGAAACGGGTGAGATTCCCGTACGAACGCGTCGCCGTAAGCGGTCACGACGCAAGAAAAGGGGCGTTGCCGCAAAACGCCGCCACCATTGGATGCACGTCCGAGAAGGGCTTTTCTTGCTTGCCGCAAAGTCGGAAGACTTGCCTCGCAGACGTTTGGTTGCCGCGCGACTCGGCTTGGCTTTGCCACAAACGAAAGGGCTCGAATAAAAAACAAAACATAGGAGAAAAAACAGATGACAAACAAAACGTGTAGCAAAATTCTGTCGCTTCTCGTGATGTTGGCGCTTTTTGCGGCGATGGCGCTCACCCTCACGGCTTGCGCAGAAGAAGACCCGCCTGCCTCGGAAGAAACGACGGCGGCAACCGAGGAGACTTCTGCTTCGAAGGAAGAAGAAAAGGAAGAAAATCCCGACGACGAAAACAAAATCGAATTTACCGTCGAGGTGACGAAGGCGGATGGAAGTAAAAAGACCTTTACCCTCAAATCCGATTTGGAAAATGTCGGCGACGCTCTGGTGACCGAAGGCTTAATCGAGGGTGAAGAGGGAGCCTACGGCTGGTTTATTACCAAAGTGGACGGAGAATACCACAAATGGGAAGAGGATGGCAAGTATTGGGCATTTTACATTGACGGCGAATATGCGATGACGGGTGTTAGCAGCACACCGATTACCGAGGGTGCCGTTTACTCCTTCAAAGCGGAATGATCTCGTATGAACGCAAGACAGAAAAACTTTGAAAAACTCCGTCTTATGGCGGTTTTTGCGATGCTTGGCGCGATTATGTTCGTGTCGAAGCTTGTGATGGAATTTCTTCCTAACGTCCATCTGATTGGCGCACTGACGATGGTTTATACGATTGCCTACCGATCAAAGGCACTGATTCCGCTCTATGTTTTTGTCTTTTTGACGGGACTCTACGGCGGATTTGGCGTTTGGTGGGTGCCGTATCTCTACGTTTGGACTCTGCTCTGGGCGGTGACGATGTTACTTCCCAAACGAATGAAGTCTGTGATTGCCGTGCCTGTCTATATGGTTGTTTGCGCACTTCACGGTCTTTTGTTCGGTGTGTTGTACGCACCTGCACAAGCACTTCTTCTCGGTTTTAATTTCAAACAGACAGTTGCTTGGGTGGCGGCAGGATTTCCGTTTGACGTCATTCACGCGATCGGAAATTTCGTGGCGGCAACGCTCATTTTGCCTCTTTCGCGTACGCTTTTGAGCTTGGAGGGAAAATTTCATCATAATAATTAAAAATCATTAAAAATAATTTCAAAAATTGGCGGTAAAACGCGCTTTTTGTTGTTGACTTTAGAGCGCGGATATGGTATAATATCGGTAGTATACTTTGAGGCTTTTTGTGACCGGCGGAGAGAGTGGAAATAACCACGATGGGAGCAAAAAGCAATATTGCCGACCGCCTGGGCAAACCTTTCGTCTAGGATAGGTTTGCCCATATTTTGTTTTTGAAATCAAAAATACTTGGAGGGAAATTGAAAATGAAAAAAATCGGAATTATTATGGGAAGTGACAGCGATCTGCCGATCGTAGAAAAGGCGATCAATACCTTAAAGGAATTTGAGGTTCCGTTTGAGGTTCACGTCTATTCGGCACACCGTACGCCCGTCGAGGCAAAGGAGTTTGCTGAGAACGCAAGAAAGAACGGCTTCGGTGCGATCATCGCCGCTGCGGGTATGGCTGCACATTTGGCAGGCGCGATGGCGGCAAACACCACGCTCCCCGTGATCGGAATTCCCGTCAGCTCCAAGTGGTTTGGCGGAATGGACGCGCTTCTTTCGACCGTACAGATGCCTTCGGGTATGCCCGTAGCGACCGTAGCGATCGACGGTGCGGCAAACGCGGCTCTGCTTGCGATTCAGATGCTTGCCATCACCGACGAAGCTCTTGCAGAAAAGCTTGATGCAAAGCGCAAAAGCGGTGCAGACACGGTTCTCGCAAAGAATGCGAAGATCGAAGAGCAGTTCAATGCATAACGTTACACGATAAGATTTTTGAGAAACATAAAGGAGTATGACAATGAAAAGTTTTAGTGAAAGCTACAAGGCGGCAGGCGTTGATATTACGGCAGGCTATAAGGCAGTCGAATTGATGAAGGCGCACATTGCCCGTACGAAAAACGAAGGATGTCTGGATGACGTCGGTGGATTTGGCGGTTGCTTCGGTTTGCCCATCGCAGGTATGGAAGAGCCTGTACTCGTTTCGGGTACCGACGGTTGCGGAACCAAGGTCAAGATGGCAATTCTGATGGACAAGCACGATACCATCGGTATTGACGCAGTTGCTATGTGTGTCAACGATATTATCTGCGTTGGTGCAAAGCCGCTGTTCTTCCTTGACTATATTGCTTGCGGAAAGAACATTCCCGAAAAGATCGCCGCCATCGTCAGCGGTGTGGCAGAGGGTTGCGTTCAGTCGGGCGCGGCGCTCATCGGAGGTGAGACCGCAGAGCACCCCGGTATGATGCCCGTCGAGGAGTACGACCTTGCAGGCTTTGCCGTTGGTATTGTAGATAAGAAAAAGATTCTTGATAACACCAAGATGAAGGCGGGCGACGTCCTCATCGCGCTCCCCTCGAGCGGTGTTCACTCCAACGGTTTCTCGCTCGTCAGAAGAGTGTTCGATATCGACAATAATCCCGATAACCTCTATGTTCCTTGCGAAAAGCTCGGCGGCGCATCGATTGCAGAGACGCTGTTGACGCCTACGAGAATTTACGTCAAGCCCGTGCTTGCCCTCTTGGAAAAGGTCAACGTCAAGGGAATCAGCCACATTACGGGCGGCGGATTCTACGAGAACATTCCGCGCTCGATTCCTAAGGGACTTTCGGCAAAGATTGAAAAGGCAGCCGTCAAGGTGCTTCCCATCTTTGATCTGATCGCTGAGGTTGGAAACGTTCCCGAGAGAGATATGTATAACACCTACAATATGGGCGTTGGTATGAGCATCGTTGTTCCTGCCGATGAAGTAGATACGGCACTTGAGGTTCTGAAGGCAAACGGAGAAGATGCTTACGTGATCGGCGAGATCGTCGAGTCGGACGAAGGTGTCATCTTCTGCTGATGGAGAAACCGACGATGAAGATCAAGACAAAGATCGCCGTGCTCGTTTCGGGCGGCGGCACCAATCTGCAGGCTTTGATCGATGCGCAGACGGCGGGAATTATCAAGAGCGGCGAGATCGCGCTTGTCGTTTCCAACAATCCGAATGCGTATGCGCTTGAAAGAGCCAACAAGGCGGGCATTGCTACGGCAGTGATCCCCGGGAAGGAATACAAGGATCAGACCGCATTTGAAGCTAAGCTGATCGAAACCTTGGAGAATGCGGGCATTGAGCTGATCGTGCTTGCAGGATTTATGCGAATTCTCAGCGAAAACTTTACCTCTCGCTATCCCAAGCGTATCGTCAACGTTCATCCCTCGCTGATCCCCTCGTTCTGCGGTAAAGGTTTTTACGGTTTGCACGTGCACGAGGCGGCACTCGCTTATGGGGTCAAGGTGACGGGGGCAACGGTGCATTTCGTCAACGAGATTCCCGACGGCGGAGAGATCATTCTGCAGAAGAGTGTATCGATCCGAAAGGGAGATACGCCCGAAACGCTGCAACGCAGAGTGATGGAGCAAGCCGAATGGAAAATTTTGCCGCGCGCGGTGGAGATTGTGTCCCGAGAGCTTGCGAAAAAAGCTTAAAATGATTTGAACACGAAAGGAAGATACAACTATGAGTGCTTACGGAATTCAGGAAATCAAGACCTTGCTTTCCTCCAATAGCTACCCCGGCAGAGGAATTATTGTCGGAAAGAGTGCGGACGGCAAGCAGGCAATGATCGCTTACTTTATTATGGGACGCAGTGCCAACAGCCGCAACCGTATTTTTGAACGCTTTGAGGGCGGTATGCGCACCAAGGCGTTTGATGAGTCCAAGCTCGAGGATCCGAGCCTGATCATCTATAATCCCTATCTTGCTTGCGGCAAGACCGATATCGTTACCAACGGCGACCAAACCGACACGATTTACAACGCTCTCGTTGCGGGCAAATCCTTTGAGGATGCGTTGATGACCAGAGAATTTGAACCCGACGCGCCCAATTTCACTCCCAGAATTTCGGGCAAGCTCGATTATAATTTTGACAATGCCGATTTTACCTACGCACTTTCGATTCTCAAGAGTGCTTACGGTAACCCCGAGGTTTGTCAGAGATTTTTCTACCGTTACGCACCGCAGTGTGGCATCGGTCATTTCATTCACACCTACGAGTGTGACGGAAATCCGATTCCGTCCTTCCACGGTGAGCCCGAGACCGTAACTCTTCCGAATACGGCAGAAGAGCTTGCCGACCTCGTTTGGACGAACCTCAACGAAGACAATAAGGTGTCGCTTTTCGTGCGCACCGTTCCGCTCGACGGCTCCGCCCCCACCGAAATCATAATAAATAAGAATAACTGAGGTGTGATATGAACGAATTGGAATTGAAATACGGCTGTAACCCCAACCAGAAGCCTTCGAGAATCTTTATGAAGGACGGCAGCGACCTTCCTATCAAGGTGCTCAACGGCAAACCCGGATATATCAATTTTCTTGATGCCTTCAATGCTTGGCAGCTCGTAAAGGAGCTCAAGGAGGCACTCGGTAGACCTGCAGCAACCTCCTTTAAGCACGTTTCTCCTACGTCCGCGGCGATCGGTCTTCCCCTTGATGCAGGATTAAAGAAGGCTTGCTTTGCAGACGATATTGAGGGACTTGATGAATCTCCTCTCGCTTGCGCATATGTCAGAGCAAGAGGAACCGACCGCCTTTGCTCCTTTGGTGACTGGGTGGCACTTTCTGACGTTTGTGACGTTACCACCGCAAAGCTTCTCGCTCGTGAGGTTTCCGACGGTATCATCGCTCCGGGATACGAGCCTGAGGCACTTGAAATACTCAAGGGCAAGAGAAAAGGTAACTACAATATCGTTGAGATAGATCCCGACTACCGTCCCGCTCCTATTGAGACGAAGGACGTGTTCGGCATCACCTTTGAGCAGGGAAGAAACGAGTTCAAGATTGGCGAGCATCTTCTTGAAAACGTTGTTACAGAGAACAAGGAGCTTCCCGAGTCCGCAAAGCGCGACCTGATCGTTGCTCTTATCACACTGAAATATACACAGTCAAACTCGGTCTGCTATGCGGTTAACGGACAAGCAATCGGCGTTGGAGCAGGTCAGCAGTCAAGAGTTCACTGCACAAGACTTGCGGGCACGAAAGCTGACACTTGGCTTATGCGTCAGCATCCGAAGGTGCTTGATCTTCCTTTCCTTCCCACAATGGGACGTCCCGAGAGAGATAATGTGATCGACGGTTACATCAACGGAAATGAAGAGGACGTTTGCGCTGACGGTATCTGGCAGAATTACTTCACCGAGCAGCCCGCACCGATTACTGCCGAGGAAAGAGCGGCTTGGCTTGGCGGATTTAAGAGCATTGCCCTTGCGTCTGATGCATTCTTCCCGTTTGCTGATAACGTAAAGCGTGCGCACGCTTCGGGTGTTCACTACATCGCAGAGCCCGGTGGATCGATCAGAGACGATCTTGTTATTGACGAGTGCAACAAGCGTGGGATCACAATGGCATTTACCGGCATGAGACTCTTCCACCACTAAGACGCGAAAGGAACGGAACCAAAATGAAAATTATGGTCGTTGGTGGCGGCGGAAGAGAGCACGCCATCATTCAAAAAATCAAAGAAAATCCCGCAGTTGAGGTCATCTACGCGCTTCCCGGAAACGCAGGAATGCGTAACGATGCCGTCTGCGTCAACATCGGGGCAAAGGATCTTGACGGTATCGTCTCCTTTGCCAAGGAAAATCAGATCGATTACGCGGTCGTCGCTCCCGACGATCCCCTCGTCCTCGGTGCGGTTGACCGTCTCTCCGAAATCGGCATTCCTTGCTTCGGTCCCGAAGCAAAGGCGGCAATCATCGAGGGAAGTAAGATCTTTTCCAAAAATCTGATGAAGAAATATGGTATTCCGACCGCCGCATACGAGGTCTTTACCGAGCTTGACGCGGCACTTGCATACCTTGAAAAGTGTGATTATCCCACCGTGGTCAAGGCGGATGGTCTGGCACTCGGTAAGGGTGTTGTGATCGCAATGAATCACGACGAAGCGGTTGATGCGGTTCGTTCGATGATGGAAGACCGTGCCTTTGGCGATAGCGGTAGCCGTGTCGTCATTGAGGAATTCCTTACGGGTCCCGAGGTTTCGGTGCTTGCCTTTACCGACGGTAAGGTCGTAAAGCCGATGATCTCCTCGATGGACCACAAGAGAGCACTGGACGGAGATCAAGGACTCAATACGGGCGGTATGGGAACCATCGCTCCCAACCCCTATTATACCGAGGCGATTGCAGAGCAGTGTATGAAGGAAATCTTCCTTCCCACCATCGACGCGATGAATGCCGAGGGCAGAACCTTCCGCGGATGTCTGTATTTCGGACTGATGCTCACCCCCAAGGGACCGAAGGTCATCGAGTATAACTGCCGCTTCGGAGACCCCGAAACGCAGGTCGTACTTCCGCTTCTTGAGAGCGATCTTCTGACGGTAATGCAGGCGTGCACCAATGGAACGCTGGCAGATACCGAGGTCAAATTCTCTGATAAATCTGCTTGTTGCGTCATTATGGCATCGGGCGGTTATCCTAAGGCATATGAGAATGGCTTTGAGATCACGGTCGAGGACGGAATGGATGCAAAGATTTATTTTGCGGGTGCGAAGGAAAAAGACGGTGTACTTGTGACGGCGGGCGGACGCGTGCTTGGTGTCACGGCGGTCGGAGCTTGTCTCGGCTGTGCGATTGCCGCATCCTATGAAAACGTCAAGAAAGTCAACTTTGCTCATGCGCACTATCGTCATGATATCGGCAAGAGAGCAATGGAAGCCCTGAAATAATTGCAACAAACGATAGGAGCGTAAATATGGTTTATAGAGTATACGTAGAAAAGAAAGCGGAGCTTGCCAACGAGGCGCGCAATCTTTTCAGCGAAATTAAAAATCTTCTTTTCATTAACGAGCTGACGGGACTTCGTATGATGAACCGCTACGACGTAGAGAACATTGAGAAATCTCTCTTTGACTACGCAGTAGGTACGGTCTTCTCCGAGCCTCAGTTGGATATCGTGACCTACGAGCTGCCCGCAGACGGCGCAACCGTTTTTGCTGTGGAATATCTGCCCGGACAGTTCGATCAGCGCGCTGATTCTGCCGCACAGTGCATTCAGCTCTTCTCGCAGGGCGAGCGTCCTACGGTCAGAACCGCAAGAGTTTACCTCTTGTACGGCAACCTCTCCGCAGAGCAGATTGCTGCAATTAAGAAATACGTTATTAACCCCGTCGAGAGCCGCGAAGCGTCGCTCGACACGGTAGAAACCCTTAAGGCAACCTATGAGATTCCCACGACGGTCAAGACGCTCGATGGATTTACGAAGCTTGAGGACGCAGGTCTTGCTGAGTTCATTAAGACCTACGGTCTTGCAATGGACCTCGACGATATCCGCTTTTGCCGCGACTATTTCCGCACGGAAGACAGAGATCCCACCATTACCGAGATTCGAATGATCGATACCTATTGGTCGGATCACTGCCGTCATACCACCTTCCTTACCACCATTGATAAGGTCACTTTTGAGGACGCACAGCTCGAGGCTTCCTACGAGGACTACCTCGCAACGAGAAAGGCACTCGGCAGAACCAAGCCCGTTAATCTGATGGATGTGGCAACGCTTGCCGTCAGACATCTCAAAGCAGAGGGCAAGATGCCTCACCTTGACGAGTCCGAGGAAATCAATGCTTGTACCGTCAAGATCAAGGTCGACGTGGACGGCGAAAAGCAGGATTGGCTCTTGCTCTTCAAGTACGAAACGCACAACCACCCCACTGAAATCGAGCCCTTTGGCGGCGCGGCAACCTGTATCGGCGGTGCGATCCGTGACCCGCTGTCGGGACGTTCGTACGTCTATGCGGCAATGCGTGTGACGGGTGCATCCGATCCTCGCAAGCCCGTGGACCAGACGATGGCAGGCAAGCTTCCTCAGAGAAAGCTCGTTACGACGGCGGCGGCAGGATATTCGTCCTACGGTAACCAGATTGGTCTGGCAACCGGTCAGGTCGACGAAATTTACCACGACGGATACGTCGCAAAGCATATGGAAATCGGTGCGGTCATTGCTGCCGCTCCCGCAAAGAACGTTCGCCGCGAATGCCCCGAGGATGGAGACGTTGTCATCCTGCTCGGCGGTAGAACCGGACGCGACGGTTGTGGCGGAGCTACGGGTTCGTCCAAGTCGCATACGCTTTCCTCGCTCGAATCCTGCGGCGCAGAGGTTCAGAAGGGTAATGCACCCGAGGAAAGAAAACTGCAGAGACTCTTCCGCAATCCCGAAGCATCGGCAATGATCAAGCGTTGTAACGACTTTGGTGCGGGCGGTGTATCGGTTGCGATCGGTGAGCTTGCCGACGGCCTTGAAATCGACCTGAACGCAGTTCCCAAGAAGTACGAGGGTCTTGACGGCACCGAGCTTGCGATCAGTGAGTCGCAGGAGAGAATGGCTGTCGTAGTTGAGGCGAAGGACGTAGAGCGCTTTATCGCGCTTGCAGGCAAGGAAAACCTTGAAGCAACCGTGGTTGCAAAGGTTACCGAGCTGCCTCGCCTTGTAATGCATTGGAACGGAAAGACCATCGTTGACCTTTCCCGTGAATTCCTCAACTCCAACGGAGCAGAGAAGCATATTGAAATCGTTGCCGCAAAGCCCGAGCCGTTTGCCCGCAAGGCAGAGGGAAGCTTTGAGGCGCAGATCAAGGCACTTGCCACCGACCTGAACGTCTGCTCGCGCCGCGGACTTGTTGAGCGCTTTGACTCGACGATCGGCGCAGGAAGCGTCACGATGCCTTTCGGCGGTAAGACGCAGAGCACGCCCGCACAGCTGATGGTCAATAAGATCTCGGTAGAAGCAGCAGATACCGAAACTTGTTCCTTTATGGCGTGGGGATATAACCCCTTCATTTCGGAAAAGAGCCCCTACCACGGCGCATATCTTGCGGTCGTTGAATCGGTTTCCAAGCTGATCGCAGGCGGTGCTGAATTCCGTGACGTTTATCTGACCTTCCAGGAGTATTTTGAAAAGCCGATGAAGGAGCCCACCCGTTGGGGTAAGCCTCTCTCCGCTCTGCTCGGTGCATTCCGTGCACAGAAAGAGCTTGGCATCGGTGCAATCGGCGGTAAGGACTCGATGAGTGGAAGCTTTGAGAACATTGACGTTCCTCCCACGCTTGTTTCCTTTGCGGTTACCACGGGTAAGACCAGCCACGTGATGACGCAGGAATTTAAGGCGGCAGGACACAATATTTACCTCCTCAAGCCTGAGTACACCGTAGACGGTCTGCCCACCGCAGACTCTCTCAAGGCACTTTACCGCACGGTATTCTCGCTGGTTCAGGACAAGAAGATTGTTGCCGCATACACGCCGACCTACGGCGGTGTTGCCGAGGGTCTCATGAAGAT
This sequence comes from Eubacteriales bacterium, assembly GCA_045646945.1. Lineage (GTDB taxonomy): Bacteria > Bacillota > Clostridia > Oscillospirales > CAG-272 > HGM12713. The sequence goes on from JAZRLS010000016.1 coordinate 53,030, forward strand.
GAGCTTCGGTAACGAAATTGGTGTGGCACTGAACGAAAACGTTTCGATGGACGAGATCTTCGGTTACAACTACGGCGCATTTATCGTCGAGGCAGTCGCAGGCGCGAATATCGACGGTCTGCTTCTCGCTAAGACCACCGATTGCTTTGCTATGACCTACGGGGCAGAGAAGATCGATTTGAAGGCACTGTATGCTGAGTACGAGGGAACGCTTGAGAGCGTATATCCCACCCACGCCGCAGAAGCAAAGGGTGAGATCCCCGCATTCTCCTTTGAGGGCAAGAGCGCGGTCGCTCCCGCAGTGCTCTGCAAGAAGCCGAAGGTTCTCATTCCCGTATTCCCGGGAACCAACTGTGAATATGACACGCAGAAAGCATTTCTGCGCGCAGGGGCTGATGCCGAAATCTTCGTCATCAATAACCTCTCCTCGAAGGGCATTTCCGATTCGGTCAGTGCTTTTGCAGAGAAGATCAAGGATTCGCAGATCATTTTCATTCCTGGCGGATTTTCTGGCGGTGATGAGCCCGACGGTTCGGGTAAGTTTATCACGGCATTCTTCCGCAACGGTGCCATCAAGGAGCAGGTCAACGACCTTATTAAGGTTCGCCGCGGTCTGATGGCAGGTATCTGTAACGGATTCCAGGCAATCATCAAGCTCGGACTCGTTCCTTACGGTGAGATTATCGACACCGACGAGAACTGCCCGACGCTGACTTTCAACTCGATCGGTCGCCACCAGTCGAGAATCGTTCGTACGAGAATCGCATCCACCATGTCGCCTTGGCTTGCAAAGACACAGGTTGGCGATATCTATTCGGTGCCGATTTCGCACGGTGAGGGTCGTTTCCTTGCGTCTGACGAGCTGATTGCAGAGCTTGCAAAGAACGGACAGATTGCAACGCAGTACGTCGATCTTGACGGAAAGCCTACCTCGGATATTCTTTATAACCCGAACAATTCCTGCTTCGCAATCGAGGGTATTACCTCGCCTGATGGACTTGTATTCGGTAAGATGGGACACTCCGAGCGTTATAATCAGGGACTCTATCAGAATGTTCCCGGTGACTACGACTCGAAGATGTTCGAAGCCGCAGTGGAATATTTCAAATAAGAATAAAAGCAACAACTGTTTACAAAATTCGGCAGAGAACTTGTTTCTCTGCCGTTTTTGTGCTATAATAGATTGGGGTGATGAAAATATCGGAATTCAAAAGCAGAAAAACTCCAAGACTACAAGGGTTTGATTATAATAGTGTCGGTATATATTTTACAACGATTTGTACGCAAAACAGACGGTGTCTACTCTCACATATTGTAGGGACAGGCGTCCTCGACTGTCCTAAAATTGAATTAACAAAATACGGAGAGATTGCGGAAAAATATATCAAGTAATTGAATGATTTTTATGAGCATATTTCTGTGGAAGGTTATGTTATTATGCCCAACCATATTCACATTTTATTGTTTATAAAGGACAACGGACAGTCGAGGACGCCTGTCCCTACAAATACAGATAAAGCGAACAGCACATTTTCGAAGTTTGTATCTACTTTTAAGCGATTTTGCAACAAAGAATATGGAGAAAATATTTGGCAAGCACGTTCTAATGATCATATCATTCGCAACAGTGAAGATTACGAAGAACATTTGCGGTATATCCACGAAAATCCAATGCATTGGCAACTTGATAAGCTATATGTAAAGGAATAGGAATCTTTTTTAATTGTGAGGTTTAATATGCAAGGCTATAATGCAATCGTAGTATTTAATGAAACTGCTGAAAAAATGTTAATGTGTAAAAGAAGGCGAAATCCATATAAAGGATTATCTAATTTTGTTGGTGGCAAAATAGAGAAAAATGAGAACGGATTAGATGCGGCATATCGAGAACTCGAAGAAGAAACAACAATTACAAAAAATGACATAACACTTTCGCATTTGATGGATTTTACTTACCATTTTGGAAATTGCTATTTGGAAGTTTACGTTGGAAAATTAAATAAAGCAATCGATGTTTTCGGTGATGAGAACGAGTTGTATTGGTCTACGTTGGAACATAATTTTTTTGATGCAACACAATATGCGGGGGAAGGAAATATTGGGCATATTATGATGCACGTTGAAATGTTTCAAAAGGAATTGTTTTAATGTAAAAAACGCACGGAAATCTTCCGTGCGTTTTTTGCTTGACACTCAAACAAAAGCGTGGTATAATATATAAGGAATATTTTTCACTTTTTTAGACTAGGAGAGTGATTCTTATGAAGATATTGATTTCGGGAAGCGGACAGGTGGGCGAGACGCTCGTCAAACAGCTTTCCAAGGAAGGTTACGATCTGACTGTCATTGATACCGAGCCGCAGGTTATTGAAAAGCTGACCGAACGCTACGACGTGATGGCGGTGCACGGTAACTGCGCCTCGATGGAAACACTTCGCAGTGCCGGTGCAGAGAATGCCGACCTGATGATTGCCGCTACGGGTAGTGACGAGCTTAATCTGCTCGCCTCTATGACGGTGCACGCAATCAATCCGAAGATTCATACGATTGCCAGAATTCGTAACCCAGAATATACCGAGCAGGTATATTCGATGCGCGATGTTTTCGGTCTTTCGATGACCTTTAATCCCGAAAAGCAGGCAGCACTTGAAATCGAGCGACTGCTCAAATATCCCGGATTTCTGAAGCGGGACTCGTTTGCCAAGGGACGTGTTGAGATCGTAGAGCTTCGCATTGATGAAAAAAGTAAGCTTTGTGACGTACCGCTGAGCGGTTTGAACGCTATTGTAAAATGTAAAGTGTTGGTTTGTGCTGTACTCCGTGAAGGTAGCTCGGTGACACCGAACGGTAATTTTGTGCTTCGTGCAGGGGATAAGATTTTTGTTACGGCACCTACGGCAACACTCTCGATGCTTCTGAAAAATCTCGGCATTGTTACACATAAGACACGCCGAGTGCTGTTGGCGGGTGGCGGACGCGTTGGCTATTATCTTGCCGAAGCACTTCAGGATGACAATATTTCGGTGACGATGATCGAAAAGGATCGTGAGCGCGCTGAGGTACTTGCCGAAGCACTTCCCAAGGCAAATATTATCTGCGGTGATGCGGGCAGTCAGTCGCTTCTCGAAAGCGAAGGACTTTCTTCTTGCGACGCTTTGATGACGCTGACCGATAAGGACGAGCTTAACGTGATTATTTCGATGTACGGAAATAGCTGTGAGATTCCACAGATTATCACAAAGCTCGATCACGTCAGCGATACGAGAATTCTTGATAAACTTCCTGTGGGTAGTGTTATTTGCCCTCGTAAACTTTGCTGTAACAATATTGTGCGTTACGTGCGCGCCATGCAAAATCAGGCGGGGGCGGCAATTACGATTCATTCGATTGCCGACGGACAAGCAGAGGCAATGGACTTTGTGGTGGACGAGCATACGCTCTATTGCGGCAAACCCTTAAAGGAAATTAAACTCAAAAAGAATATTCTGATTGTTTGTATCACAAGACACGGAGCCATCGAAATCCCGAACGGTAATTCGAGCTTTGAGGTAGGAGATAACCTCGTGATCGTAAGTAGCGGTAAGGAAGTGATCCTTCAGCTCAACGACATCTTTGAATAACGGACGGTGACACTATGAATTATAAAATGATGGGGCGTCTTGACGCGTTGATTCTTGCCGTCGAAGCCGTCTTTATGTTGCCCGCGCTTCTGATCAGCTTCTTTTTGGGAGAGCAGGGAGCGGCACAGTCTTTTCTCCTTAGTATGGGAATTATTCTTGCGGTAGCGGGAATTCTTGCTTTACTTTCGAGACATGCCAAGCGCGATTTCTATGCACGCGAGGGACTCATTTGCGTTGGCACGAGTTGGCTTTTGATGAGTCTTCTCGGTGCGTTGCCGCTCGTGCTTTCGGGAGCGATCCCTAATTACATTGATGCTCTCTTTGAGATGGTATCGGGTTTTACCACCACGGGAGCATCGGTTATTTCAGATCTTGACGGAATTCCCAGAGGAATTATCTATTGGAGATCTTTTAGTAACTGGCTCGGCGGCATGGGTGTACTGGTATTTTTGCTTGCCATCGTTCCTGTCAGTGGGCGGAGCGAAGGCTTTACGATGCACCTGCTTCGCGCGGAAAGCCCGGGCCCCGACGTCGGTAAGCTTGTTCCGAGAATGAGAGAAACGGCGGCGGTGCTGTATCTTTCCTATCTTGTGATTTCGATCTTCAATTTGATCTTCTTGCTCTGTGGCGGAATGCCGATCTTTGACGCCGTGTGCACGATGTTTTCTACGGCAGGTACGGGAGGTTTTGGCATCTATAACGATAGCTTTGCGAGCTTTTCTCCCTATATTCAAGTGGTAACGACTATCTTTATGTTCCTCTTTGGTATTAATTTCAGCTGTTACTATCTGATTTTGCTTCGCAAATTCCGTTCGGTGTTCCGTGATGAGGAACTAAGATTGTACGTTGGTATCGTGATTGCATCGGTCGCACTCATTGCTTGGAATATCTATTCGCTTTACGGCAATCTTGCCGATACGCTTCGTCATTCTGCGTTCCAAGTGTCGAGTATTATTACGACCACAGGTTTTACCTCGACGAGTCTTTTGAATGAGTGGCCAAGCTTCTCCAAAGCAATTTTGCTCTTTTTGATGGCAATCGGTGCGTGTGCTGGCAGTACGGCGGGAGGCTTGAAATGTGCCAGACTTCTGCTTCTGTTAAAATCGTTCCGTCGTAACGTTTCGCAGATTCTTCGTCCCAAGAAGGTCAAGGTGATCCGTGTCAATGACAAAGCAATTGACGAGAAAATGATTGCGAATACGGGCGCGTATTTCTTTGCGTATATTGCGATTATGGCGGTGAGCGTACTGATCGTTTCGCTGGATGGAGCTTCCTTTATGACGAATTTTTCGACAGTGCTTTCTTGCTTTAATAATATTGGTTTTAGCTTTTTTGACACAAGTGGTCCTGTTCGGAATTGTTTGGAGTTCAGTATTCTTTCCAAACTTGTTTTCATTGTAGATATGCTCGCAGGACGATTGGAAATTTTTCCGATTCTCGTCCTTTTTCTGCCACACGCGTGGAAGAGGGGATAATAAAAACTATAAAAGATAAGACCGTTGCATCGCAACGGTCTTATCTTTTATTTCTTTTTGTACTTCTCAACGACGGCTTGCGATAAGAGAAATTCGATTTGTCCATTGATCGAACGGAAATCTTCCTCTGCCCAAGCGGCAATCTGGTTGTGCAGGGAAGGGGGAAGGCGCAGAAGGACGCTTTTTTTTGCCGTTTCCTTGGCTTTGAGCGCGCTTTCCTTTTCCTTGAGCTCTGCTTCGAGTGCCTCGATTTTGGCAAGGCGTTCTCTCAGACGCAGCTCTTTTTCGTCAAGCAAGTCAAGAGATAGGTTTTTTTGATCAGCCATTCGGATTAATAAATGCTTCCGTTATTGATGACAGGCTGTGCGTCCTTGTTGCCGCAAAGAACGACTAAGAGATTGGATACCATTGCTGCCTTGCGCTCGTCGTCCAGATGAACGATTTCGTCCTCGTTCAGCTTGTCGAGCGCCATCTTGACCATACCGACCGCGCCGTCTACAATCATCTTTCTTGCGTCAATGATCGCAGATGCCTGCTGACGCTGAAGCATCACAGCGGCAATTTCGGGCGCGTAGGCGAGATAGGTAATGCGAGCCTCGATGATCTCAATGCCCGCCTCGGCAACGCGTTCCTGAATTTCCTCCTTGATACGAGAAGCAACAACGTCGCTCGAGCCGCGAAGACTTCCGTCGTCGGCAAGTCCGTCGCCCGTCGTGTCCACACCGGGCGCTACGTCGTAAGGATAAACGCGAACGACGTTACGGAGTGCCGAGTCGCACTGGAGCGAGAGATATTCCTTGTAGTTATCGACGTTAAAGACCGCCTTTGCCGTGTCAACGATGCGCCACATCACGGCAATACCGATCTCGACGGGATTACCCAGACAGTCGTTGATCTTCTGACGGTTGTTGTTGAGCGTCATAATTTTGAGAGAAATTTTGTTGTTGGCAGTGGGCATTCCCGTGTTCAGCGAGAGCTGAAGCGAAGCATTCTTCAATCCGTGTGCTTCGTTGTTGCCGACGTCACCGCTTTGCTTCAGCTTGGTTGCTGCGGCAGGATTGACCGAGCCCGAGAAGGGATTGACCCAATAGAAGCCGTCGCCTTTGAGCGTTCCGACGTATTTACCGAAGAGAGTCACGACCAGCGCTTCCTGCGGCTTGAGAATACGAAGACCGCACAAGGGAAGCCAGCCGATGCAGACGATCAGCATTGCAATCGCAAATACAATCCAGCCGACAATCCATCCTTTTTCTCCCTGAATACCACCCCAAATCAAAAGCGGAACGGCGGCAAGAAGAAGCAGAATATTGAGCACGAGTACTAACATTCCGTGCTTTTTGTTGGTTAAAATTTTTTCTTCCATAAAAAACCTCCTAAAAAGTGATATCGTTTTGATATCATCATTGTATCACAAAAAAATACTTTTGTCAAGAGTTTTTCGAAAAAACTTGACAAATGGAAAAAGATATCGTATAATATTCCTCGTGAGTTCGTAACCATCCTCACGTTAAACAAAACTAAGGAGAATAAAAAATGAAACCCAAAACGCAACAAAGAACCCTCTATCTCTGTCAGGCGGCGGTGATTGCCGCGCTCTACGTCATTCTGACTTTTCTTGCCAACCTGCTTGGACTTGCGAGCGGCGTGATTCAAATCCGACTGTCGGAAATGCTCTGCCTGCTTCCGATCTTTCTGCCTGCGGCAATTCCCGGCGTGACCATTGGTTGTTTGCTCGCTAATCTTCTGACAAGTGCCGCACCACTGGATATTCTGATCGGTCCGATCGCAACGCTGATCGGTGCGCTTGGTACGTATGCGCTTCGAAAGTACCGTTGGCTTGCGCCGATTCCACCGATTCTGTCCAATGCGCTCATCATTCCGTTCGTGCTTGCATACGGCTACGGAATGGAGCAGGCAATCTGGCTGATGATGATTACGGTTGGCGTGGGAGAAATTCTTTCGGTTGGCGTGCTTGGAATGCTTTTCATTCGTGCAAGTGAAAAGTTTTTGAAAAAAATGTCAAAAAAACCTTGACAAACGCACAAGTTTTTGCTACAATAGGTTTACAAAATCGCATAGAAATCAGGGGTGCCCATTATGGCTGAGATGGCGCGAGCCGAACCCTTTTTACCTGATACGGATAATACCGGCGTAGGAAGATTGCAATCGTCATAGATCCTCTATGATTTAGAATTCACCGCACGGAGATTTCCGTGCGGTTTTGAATTTTTCAGGAGGTGTTTTTTATGACGAATACGAAAAACACAAAAACAAAAATGCTCGTCGAGGGTGCCGTGATGGTCGCTCTCGCCACGATTCTCAGCTATCTTAGAATCGTGAAATTTCCGTGGGGAGGCGCAATTACCGTCCTTTCGATGCTTCCCCTCATTGTCTTCGCACTTCGCTACGGTGTGAAGAGCGGACTTGCCGTTTCCTTCGTTTATGCGCTAGTTCAGCTCGGACAGGGAATTCTTGTCGACGGTTTACTCGGTTGGGGACTGACCGTGCCGATGCTGATTGCTTGCATCTTTCTTGACTATCTCGGCGCGTTTACCGTGCTCGGACTTGCGGGAATGTTCGGCAACAAATCGTGGGGCGGAATTATCGGCGGTACGGTGATCGCAATGGCTTTGCGGTTGCTGCTGCATTTTATCAGCGGCGTCGTGATCTTCCATTCGGCAGGAATGCTTTGGGAAGGTTTTTCTACTGAGAATAGCTGGCTTTACAGTCTCATTTATAACGGCGCATATATGTTGCCCGAAATGATCTTTACTACCGCAGGCGCGCTTGCACTCTTCAAAACTCCGCAGATGCGTAAAATCCTTGTGGGGTCTGGCGATTAAAAACTTGCCCGATTGCTTGACAATCGGGCTTTTTTGTGCTATAATTGACGAGTAACTTTGCCAAACGGCTGCGCGGTATGTTGCCGAAAGGTATTACCGTGAGGAAAGTCCGGGCTTCATAGGGCAGGATAGCTGATAACGTCAGCCGGAGGCGACTCCCGAGAAAGTGCAACAGAGAGATACCGCCAACGTCAGTTGGTAAGGGTGGAAAGGTGAGGTAAGAGCTCACCCACTCCTACGGTAACGTAGGTTTGCTGTAAACCTTATCCGAAGCAACACCGTCGTCGGATCGTTTGCCCGACACACATCCGCAGGTGGCACGGGGTAACACCCGAAGCTTCGTGGTGACACGGAGCGAAGATAGATAGCCGTTCACGACAGAACCCGGCTTATCGGCAGAGTTACAAAAAACGAAGCATCCATTGGAAATCAATCGGACGCTTCGTTTTTTTGTATGTAATCCAGGAGCAGAGCTCCGCCAATCACCAAGCTCAGAGCGCAGAGCGGGTATTCGAGCCAGGGGAGATAATATTGCCGAAGCAGTACGGGCGGGAGAAGATGGGACTGTATTTCTACGTATAAAAAAATGAAGCAAAGCTCTGCGAGCACGGCGAAAAGACCGTAGAAGAGCAAAAGAAAAGCAGGGCGTGAAAATTGCATAAAAACCTCGTATTTGGGAGAATTCTTTGGAAAAATATTCAAAATAAATTTCGATATCAAAAGTCACTCAAAATCGGTTGTTTTCTTATATTATAACATACGATTACAAAAATCGCAAGAGTTAGAGTGCTGGAAATGATCTCCTTTTTGAAAAATCGAAGATGATTCGGAAAGTAGATTTATTCAATTACAACAAAAAATGGATATTTATCCGATTATTTGAATAAAATGCCGGGAGGTGTAAGAGAAACGGGAAGAACGAGAGAAAAAACAGCGGGAATTTGTCTAACTATGTCAAAAAACGTAATCGATTCTGTCACTTTTTGCGAAAAATTTTGGTGTATAATAAAAGAAAGAAAAATTTTCAAAAGATATCAAAAAATGGAAAATAAGGAAACATATCAATGAACATCAAAAAAGCAAAGAAAATCGGAATTTTTACACTGCTGGATTTTTCGGAGCAAGAGGGGAAATGCTACGGCTTGCTCTGCTTGCAGTTTGAACGCGCGATTCGCTATGCGCTGTATATCGAAAGCGGAGATGAGGTAGGCTTAGAGCTGATCGGTACGCAAAGAAGGGAAGCACAAAGCTTGTTTGAGAGGGCGGTGCGCGGAGCACTTTCACCCATTCATTTGCGTGATGTAGCGTTGGATCAGACAAAGGAAGCGACGGCATTGGAAATTTTTTGTTAAATCACGGCAGAGCTCTTTACTTTTTTTGAAAGGTGTGCTATAATAATACAATAAAACCAATCGAAGAAATGGAGATTGCCCAATGAAGTGCCCCGTCTGCGGAACCCCTGATAGCAAAGTAATTGATTCAAGACCTGTGGAAGAAGGTAACAGCATTCGCCGTCGCAGAGAATGTAAGGCTTGCCAGAAACGTTTTAATACCTTTGAGATTATCGAAACCATTCAGATTATCGTTATAAAAAAGAACGGAACGAAAGAGCTTTTTGATCGAACGAAGCTCCTCTCCGGACTTCTCAAGGCTTGTCAGAAGCGCCCCGTGAGCGCCGAGGAGATTGTCGGTGAGATCGAGAACGAAATTCAGAATTCTCTCTCGACCGAGATTACTACGACCGAAATCGGCGAGCTCGTGATGAAGCATCTCAAAATGAAGGACGAGGTTGCTTACGTCCGCTTTGCCTCGGTATATCGTGAATTCAAGGATATCGAAACCTTCCTCGCCGAGCTCAATCAGCTCAAACAACAATAAAAAATTGCCCGTGTGCCAAAGCACACGGGCTTACTTTTTCTTTTTACTTTGCAAGAACCTTGCGGTAGTTCTTCTTACCTCTGCGGAAGACTTTGCCGTCTTTGAGGTCGTCATAAGAGAAGGAAGCGCGAACGTCGGTCAGCTTTTCACCGTCGACCGAAACGCCGCCTTGCTCAATGGCACGTCTAGCCTCGGACTTGGTGGGAACGAGTCCCGCCTTGACGAGAATCGAGCCGATGTCGATCGTACCGTCGATAAAGTCGTCTGCCGAGAGCTCGGTTTGAGGAATGTCAGCATCAGCACCCGCACCGAAGAGAGCCTTTGCACTTGCTTCTGCCTTCTGTGCCTCTTCTTCACCGTGAACGAGCTTGGTCAGTTCGTAAGCGAGAATCTCCTTGGCACGGTTGAGCTGTGCGCCCTCCCACTTGTCCATCGCGTCGATCTCCTCGAGGGGAAGGAAGGTCAGCATACGGATACACTTGAGAACGTCGGAGTCCGCTACGTTTCTCCAGTACTGATAGAAATCGTAGGGAGAGGTCTTTTCAGGGTCAAGCCAAACGGCACCCGACTGCGTCTTACCCATCTTCTTGCCCTCCGAGTTGAGAAGCAGGTTGATGGTCATCGCATAGGCATCCTTGCCAAGCTTGCGGCGGATCAGCTCGGTACCGCCGAGCATGTTCGACCACTGGTCGTCGCCGCCGAACTGCATGTTACAACCCATCTCCTTATAGAGGTGATAGAAGTCGTAGGACTGCATAATCATATAGTTGAATTCAAGGAAGGAAAGACCCTTTTCCATTCTTTGCTTGTAGCACACAGCGCGAAGCATATTGTTGACCGAGAAGCAAGCACCGACCTCGCGGAGCACCTCGACGTAGTTGAGGTTCAAGAGCCAATCGGCGTTGTTGATCATCACAGCCTTGCCCTCGGAGAAGTCGATAAAGCGGCTCATCTGCTTCTTGAAACAATCGCAGTTGTGCTGAATGGTCTCGGGGGTCATCATCTGACGCATATCGGTTCTTCCCGAAGGGTCACCGATCATTGCCGTACCGCCGCCGATGAGGGCGATCGGCTTGTTGCCTGCCATCTGCAAACGCTTCATCAGGCAGAGTGCCATAAAGTGACCGACGTGCAGACTGTCTGCCGTGGGGTCAAATCCGATGTAAAATACTGCCTTGCCGTTGTTGACAAGCTCGCGAATTTCATTTTCGTCGGTTACCTGAGCAATCAGCCCTCTGGCAACCAATTCGTCGTAAATCTGCATAGTTATCCTCCTTGGAGTAAAATCATATATCTTATATATTATAACCGATGGGGAAGATTTTGTCAAGGGAAAATCAAAAAAAGGGGGGCGTTTTTCGCCCCCTTGGCTCGAAAGCGGTTTGTTTCACAGCGTCAGCTATGAAGTCGAGCCGAGTTTGTGTCAGAGTTTCTTACTTGTTGCCCTTGATCGAGTTCTCGTAGGACTCAACCATCTTCTTTACCATCTGACCACCGATGCTACCTGCCTGACGGGCAGTGAGATCACCGTTGTAACCATTCTGCAGGTTAACGCCAACTTCGCTAGCAGCCTGCATCTTAAACTGTTCCATTGCAGCCTTTGCTTCAGGAACCATCGTCTTATTGCTTGCCATAATTTTACTCCTTCGTTTGAGGATCGGCACTTGCATTCGTTCTTACTTTCGTTTGCACGAGAACCGACGCACGCGTCCGTATCGTCAAACTTTTATTTTTTTCTGTTTTTCTATCTAAATTGAGTCACACCGAACGCGTGTTTTTCGTCCCGTGCGCTCTGCTATTATTGTGTTCTGTAAATTCAAAAATATGAACGGCAATTTTTAACTGTACCATTGGTTTTTTCTGCAAAAAAAAGCCGACCGAAAAATTGATACGTCTACTGTTTTATAAAGTTTGTTCCCACTTACGATCTTACTTTATCACATTGCTCTTCGTTCATCATAAAGCATCTTGTCAGTGCGATATTGTGCAATGGGATGGTTTTCGACCTATTTTTCTGCTAAATATTGACTTTTTATGTAAAAAAGTGTACAATAAATATATCTTTATAATTATATGCGAGGTGCTTTGTATGAAACAAAAACCGACTATAAGAATTTTGTCTGCATTTATGGCCATCGTTATGGTCTTTTTGATGATTCCGGCAAGTCTGTTTACGGCGTTTGCCAAAGATCCTGCCGAGTTCTCGGAAGAAGAACCGATAGAACAGGATTTTCATCCCAGCTGTACCTTGATTTATGATGCTGAGGATTTCGATCAAATTCGATACAATCTCTCAGGAACGTATATCTTGGTCAATGACATTGATTTGTCAAGCTATACGAACTGGACGCCGATCGGCTCTGCCGATAAACCCTTCACGGGATCGCTTTTGGGCGCGGGCTATACGATCAGCGGTATGCAGATCACAAATTTGCCTAAGGCTGCAGAGGATGGCTATGCATACGTTGGTTTATTTGGCTACAATCAAGGTATGATCCGTGATGTCAGCCTTGTTGGTGCTGTTTCGGCAGAACTTTCGGAAAATGACAAAGCATATATTGGCTCTCTCGTCGGCTATAACGATGGTAAAATTCTGAATTGCCGTGATGGCGTAACATACCATGACTATGCCTTGTCGGAGAATACTCTTTATACAGGCACATACAAGCTTTCTTCAAGCTCGACCACGAATATTACGCTTGGCAAACAATATGCCGCTTATTTGAGTGGTACGGGTGCTGTGAATCTTACTATTGAGGATGGCGAGCTTTCCGCACTTTACATCTTCTTGCAGGATGCAAACGTGACCAGCTTGAATCTTTCTTCCGATACAACCAAAGATATTTATATCATTAGCCAAGGCACGTCTAACGTTATTCAAGCGAAAAACGATTATCGTGCAATCAATTTGCCTAATGCTAAGTTGACAGTTTTAGGTGATGCACCGCTTACCATCAACGGTGAGCACGGAGAGACTGGGGCAGACGGTGCTTCCGAAGGTGCTGACGGTAATCCCGGAGAGAATGCCCTTGAACCCGTAAAGGTTTCTTCTCTTGTAGTAAGCCTGAAAAATGATGCTGTTGTAACGATTATCGGCGGAAACGGTGGTAATGGCGGTAATGGTGCAGTTGGTGAATCCGGTGCTAACAACAATACGGCCGACTCCGGTAAAACGGGCGGAGACGGTGGCGCAGGTGGTAATGGTGCATCTGCATTGGAGTGCAAATCGCTCATTGCTTGTTCGGAAGTAAGGCTTCAATCCGGCAGAGGTGGCAATGGTGGCAACGGAGGTAAAGGCGGACAAGGTGGATCTGGAATAAATACCAATTACTCCAATAACTTTGGTGGTACTTTTAGTTCCAAAGAAGGAGAAGCAAAACAATGGGTAGACAATTATAGAGACGGCGCTGCTACGGCAAACAAAGGTGGTACAGGCGGCACTGGCGGTATGGGTGGCAAGGGTGGAAATGTATCCACACCTTTAAATGTAACAGCGAAAGTTATCGGAACCTGTATCCAATTTGTTGGCGCTTTGGGCTCAGCTGGAGATGGGGGTAACGGAGGTGCAGGCGGAAGCGGAGGTTCGTGTACAGCTACTGGGATTTGGAAGACCGGTTTGTTTGGTGTTACGGAATCTTCATATACACAAACAGGATATGGAGACTCTGGTGTTAATAAGGAATCTATACAAAGTGGAAACTTTGGAAGCGGCACCTCCCCCGTTTCATGGAAAACCCAAACAATCGACACTATAAACGGAGTACAAACCACTACAGATGCTTCTGGTACTTCTACCACAGAAGAAATTTCCGTTGTTATTCCCGATGCTACAATCAAGGTATACGGCTACGCTACACCGAACGCGCAAGTGGTATGGAACAAGAGCGAAGGACTTTTGCAGCCCTCTTGGCCTGATTTCGAAATAGAGTCCAATGCTCGTATTACGAGGGAGGGCAACGCAATTTATTACGGAAGCGCATCCAATCCCCATGCGATTTTGATTGATGCTGTATCCGATTCGATTTCTTCGTGTACGATCCATCCTGAGACGGAATATATTTACTCTTTTGCATTTACAGAGTATACTCGTTCTGATGATGATAAAGATTTGTTTGTTGGTTGCAGCAAACTGTCGGCGATCACCATTCCCGCCAAAGTTTACGGCATAGGACAGTATGCATTCGCAGGATGTTCCGCATTGACGCGCTTTATCACTTCGCAGCCGATCGACGATATCGGCGCAAAGGCATTTTGGAATTGTTCTAAACTGTCTGAGGTTTTGTTGGTAGATCATCCCGATAAGATGCAAATCGGAGATGGTGCATTCCAAAACTGTGCTTCGTTGACTTCTATTGATTTGCCTCAAGGTATCGAGAGCATTGAACAGAACACTTTTGCTGGTGCAAAGAAGCTCAAGCAGATTGAAATTCCTGCTGAGGTTACTGTAATTGGTGCCAATGCATTTGACGGCTGTGCTCAGTTACAAACGGTTACCTTCGAAAATGCTTCGCAATTGACGACAATTGGCTCGGCTGCCTTTTCGGGTTGTAGTTCGTTGCAGGCTGTAACTTTCCCTGACGGGCTGGAGTCCATCGGTGCTAACGCGTTCAAAGAAAATACATCTATGACCTCATTGCATATTCCTGCAACAGTTAACTCTATCGGCAACGATGCGTTTTACGCTTGCTCGGCGCTTATAGTAATTACTGTGGACGAAGCAAACGAGAATTATGTAGCAAAATTCAATACGCTCATTGAAAAAGCAAATAATCAAGCTATTCTTGGTTGTGTGAACAGCAATATCAGCGATGCTGGGGTAACATCAGTTGCCTCCGGCGGGTTTGTCAATATTCATTTTACAAAGCCTTTTGAAATTCCCGAGACTGTATCGTTGAAAAGTGGTGCGATTGCAGGATGTAATGGAGAAATTATTCTCCTTCATACAAGTTTGGAGCAACTCGGAAATGAGACAGCACTAATCGGTTGTGACAAGGCAAAGATTTATGCAGCGAAATCTCTCAACATTGGTAACAATGATACTCAGATTGTCGTAAGCGGTTCTGCCGGCGAGGATGTCCGATATATTATTTTCACAGATAATATAAAAGATAATGACAATTTGGGAAAAGCCAAAATGCTACTATATGGGTATGGTAGCACGTATGACTATCCCGCTAATAGCAAAGCATTGTTGAACGAGATCAATACCCAATTGGATTCAACATTGGATCTTCGGTATGTTATTGTGAGTAATGGTGTTGAGGGGATTGGTGCAAATACCTTTGAAGGATTTTCCGGAGTGATCAGCATCCAACTGGGTAAGGATGTGAAAAAAATCGGTGCCAATGCCTTTAACGTAGTAAATGATAGTAAGGCGGCACTCGAAAACATTGCATTTGCAGGAGATTTGCCTGAAATTGACGGTAGCGCGATTCCGAGTAATAAGGCTTTGGAAAAGCTCTTGATTTCTAATGATGCCAATACACACGGTTGGGTATACAACGGAAAACCCTATGTTTGCTTTATTCCAGGCAAAGGCTTTTCTACCAGTTTTCCCGAAAATGGTATTTGTTGTTACCGTCTAAGCAATTCTAAAGATCTCAATTATATTGATTCCACGGGATATGATCAATATGGTATTAAATATGATACCAGCACAGGAAAAGCTGTGATCGTTGAATACTCTCCCGTTCCTCATGGGGTGGAAGAAATTCGTATCCCACTGAAAGTTATGCAGAATGGTGTTGAATATGACGTTACGGCAATTTCCTCAAATGCGTTCCAAAATGTCACCGCATTCTCTACCATTGTTATCCGAACGTCGTATGTTGTTGGAGAAGATGAAACTGGAGAGCCGATTCTCCAGGGAATTTCTGACATAGAGGCAGGTGCATTTTGGGGATGTACGGCTTCGGTGTATTTTGTGGGTGATGCGATTACAGTTAGTGAAAAGGATATTGAAGTTGAAAATCAAACAACTAAATACACAAACGCTTTTGATGGCACTTGCTATGTTATTGTAAACAATGATGCAACCGGTTGGGGTGATTTGTTTAGTGGCGCAAAAGTATACAAATCTGAAGAACTTATCGGCTATCAGGATCAAAACGGCATCTATTACACGATAGATCTTGATAATGGCACGGCAATCGTCGGTAAGAAGTCTAACGTTGACGATGAAAGCTTGGTCAACACCAGCGGAGCAACAGCAAAGGACGTCGTCATTCCCGATTTTGTTACGTACAATGATCGTTTGTACAAGGTTGTCGGCTTTGACCGTTATGCCTTCTTTGGCAATCAGACTGCCGAAAAAATCAAATTCGGCGTATTTATTGGCGAAGGGCAGAGCGAGGATGTTCCCGCTATTTGGGATTGTACCTTCCGCAACATTAATAATTTGACGGCTATCATTACCGAAAACAATCCTTACTATCGGACCGAAAACGGCGTGCTTTATGGCAGTCCTTTAATCCCCGAGGGAGAAGCAGTTGTATTTACTCGTCTTATCAAGTATCCCGATAAAAAGAATAATTCTGAGTTCGAAATCCGCGAAGGTGTAACTGTTATTGAAAATTACGCTTTTGCGGGAAATTCTAACCTGCAATCCATTGATATCACGACGGTCAATGTGATTGGATCACACGCTTTCTGGAATTGTACTTCACTTGTCGAGTTACAGGGTAATTACCAGCTACACGATGTTGGAGATTCGGCATTTGAAAATACTTCCATTAAATTGTTCAAGTTTGGCGAATCGCTTTCGACCATTGGCGTACGTGCGTTCTACGGTTCCAAACTTGAGGGTAACAAGGGTAACATTAATATCAATGATAACATCACCTACATTGGGGAGAGCGCATTCGGTAGATGTGACGAGATCAAGTCATTTGCTTTCTGTGACTACAGCGATTCCGATGAACCGATAAAAACTCAATCTGTCAGCGGTATTTATAAGGTTGATTTTGCAAATGCAGATGCTACCGGATATGCACTACTCTTTGAATGCCTTCCCGGCTATAACACTCTGTTGCAATTTGCAGCATCCTTCGAGCAGTCCGAGGTTGATATGACTGCTTCCGAAAGAATCGTTCCCAATGCGATTGCGACCGAGGCATTCCGCGGAGCTAAATACGTCGAAAAAATCGTTATGAACGATGCCACCGTGGAAGTCGGTAGTGAAGCTTTTGCTAATTGCCGACGTTTGGAATACGTAAAGCTTGGAGCATCGTATTTTGGAAGCAATAAAGATGATGACATTGGCGGAATTTACAGTTACAATTTGTTTATCGATTGTCCCGCGCTGGAATATATCGAGGTGCACGAGAAGAACGAGAAGTTTCTGAACGATAGCAACGGTGTACTTTATTCCCGAGAGAAGGACGTGCTGTACTGCTATCCTGCGGGAATTCAGAGAGTGAACTATAAGGTTCCCGCAACGGTAACTAAGATTTATGATTCTGCGTTTTATGGAAACACTTCTCTGAAACAGGTGGTTGTAGGGACTACACAACAGCTCTCCATTGGCTCTCGCGCCTTTGGAAATTGTACGAATCTGACAGCGGTCTACTATGCAACCGAGACGGTTCCCACTGTTGGCGAGAAAATCTATGACAATACCCCCAAATCATTGCATACACGCTTCAAGGCAGAATTTGCTGATGCGGGATGGAGTCAATATGCCTCCTCCGAAAATGAGAAAGCTAAAATTTGGTGTGAGCGTTCGGCAGATGAATATGAATTTATTGCTGAAGTACCTAACGATTTCATCAAAACCAACGATTATCTCATTTTCATCAAGAATACAAGTGTGGAAGCACTGAACGACGTATACGTTATCGTTACCGTATATGCCGTTGAAAAAATCAACGACAATGAGGTTATTATTCCTCACAAGTTCTACTTGACAACCGACGAAAACGGACGTATCAATTTTTCTACGGCAGAAATCGAAGGCAAACCGATCGCTATCGCTCCGTACATTCATATTTACGCACAAAAAGACGGTTACTATACGTACGATCAGGATCTTTATCTGGACACGGAGATGTTGATTTCGTATCTTACGATGACGATGGAGCCGGATGTATTTGGTGTAAGTTGCGAAGATGTTGATATAAATAGCCAGACTGCCGACCTTAACCTTGCACTTTACCACGAGCACGTATCTTATACGGTACAAAACGGAAATGACTCCGCTGTGGTTGAAAGAATCGACTACCGCGATGTAACTATCAAGGTTCTCGGCTTCTGGGATCCCGCTTGCACGAATCCTGAATTTACACTGATTCAAAGTGGCAAAGTTCTTCCCACGAGAACATATATTGACGGTAACAATTGCACTTTCGTTATTTCTGCAGAAGCATTCTTCGATGCGAACGGAATTGTCAATGAAGATCCTATTGAGGTACGTGTAACCGTTCAAAATGGGGACAAGGGTACGTTGGAATGCCGTAAGGTGTTAAATATCAACGTGATGGACTTTGAGATCAACGAGGAAGATATTAACCTTGATTTTGAAGCGGATATTTCATTGGAAGAAGGTCCCGACATTTTCAAGCAGCTCTTTGGTTCTGCCGGATTCCAATTTAAGCTTGGAGAAGACGTTGATTTCAAAACTATGATCAAGGGTAGCCAGGTTATCCTTACATTGACTGCAGAAACTCCCGATCCCGAAAAAGATCCCGAAGCAGGATATAAAAAATACGCGCAACCACACGATAAAGGAAGCTATTTCTTCCAGTATTATGATGGTTTGTTGACATATAACATTCGTTTTGTAAAATCCGACAAAGACCACTATTTCTACTATCGGTTATATGTTTACTTCGGTGCTCCCGGCGTAAGCTACAATGATTCGCTGATGGAAGAAAAAGCACTTTACGGAGCCGTAAATCTTTCTCCATATGAAGCAAAGCTTGAAGGTCGTGAAAAAGTTCGCCTACGTTCGCTTTCGATTTTTATGGAAACGAAAAAGTGGATAACGGACACCTTTATTCCCGAAGAAGGATGCTTTGATTTGGATCGTTTTGGCGAAAAAGGATTGAAAGACTTTGAACCTCCTTGCGATGGGTACGTACCAATGAATCAAAGTGGTACAGCTCAAGTACAAAATAAACATAGCTTCAAAGCAGGAATTGAAGGCGAATTGGTCTTTGAGTACGCTAAGGGCGAAGGATTGCATCTTGCTTCCGGTTCGGTCAAGGGATATTTAAAATATACCTTCAAACACAATTCGCAGTATGTAGTATGGGTAATTCCCGTTACACTTGAGGTTGAAGTTTCGGTAAGCGGTGAAATCTTCCTGAAATTACGGTTTGATGATCCTGAAACTCCCATTGCTCTACAAGAGCTTTCCGCAAAGTTGTCGGCTGAAATTCAGGCATCTGTTGGTATTGGATGTTCAGTGGCATCGGTTGGTATTTACGGAAACATTGGAACGGTAATCATCTTCGATATTTTGCCTGACCCCGGTATTCGAGAATGGGAGATCCACGGTGAATTCGGTGCTTACGTCAAGATGTTCTGGTACAAGCAAAACTTTAAAATATGGTCCGGCAAGCACGAAATCATTAAACAGCAAAGTAACGAGGAATCCGTTACTATGCTCCGTGCTGCCCGTGCAAAAATGTTCCTGGCATCTACTTACCGATATTCTCCCGATTGCGACGAAAATGCACAAATCGTCAAAATCAACGGCAAGTACTACAAATTCTACTTTACTTCCGTCACCGAATCGGGATATGATGCCTATAACTGCATCAAATTGGTCTACTCAACTTGGGAAACTAACGGCTGGAGTAATTACACAATAGTTGAAGATAACGGAAAAGCAGATGCGGCATATACCATTTTGGAAGATGAAACAGGCGTATATCTTGCCTATACACAGCAAACCAAGCTTATGACCGCTGAAACCATCAACGATACCACGGCAGGGGCAAAAGATCTTTCTCTGAAATGGATCAATCTTTCCTCCGGGGTAGAAGCAATGAAAGCAGAGGCAATTGTCAACGGAGAAATTAACAGCAACTACAAGTATGCAATGCAAATTGGGGTAGTGAAGGGGTCTCCCGTTGTTGTCTGGGCTGAAAATAGTGACAATAATATTTTCGGTGTTTCTCCCGACAACTATTACGACGATATCACAAAAACCTCTCACGTCTATCAAACCTCCGCAAACTCCATTCAGATAGCACGTTGCCAAGAAGATGGCAGTTGGACTTTGGAAACGCTTGCTGACGGTTTATCCTCCGTGATGGATATTGCCGTAAACAACGATGCTGTTTATTACATCGTTGATTTGGACGGTGATTTAACCGACAGCAGTGACTGTACACTCAAATCGTTGACGCACGGAAGCAGTGTTTCAACCGACATTGCTGCTGCAAACTCGGTTGAAAATCACAATGGACAGATCTTCTACTACGGAACCAACCTAATCACCGAAGGACTGCACACCGTGACAGGTACTTCCAATCTTCCTACGCAAACCACAATGCTGAACAACGGATACGTTGCCCTGATGAACGAGGACGGTATCAGTGCATTGCTTTACGTAGAACCCAAGTCTTGGAAGGACGGTGAAAATACGCTTTCCTGCTCTGTCATTAAGGGGATATTCCGTGAAGGCGACACATGGGGAGACCCTGTGGTGGTTTACGATCCGGAAATGGCAGATTGCTACATTGCATCCTTTGATGCCGAGATGATTAATAATCAGATGCGTCTGGCATTACAACTTTGCGATGGTAACGGCAATACGCTTCCGTCTGAATCCATCGATATTGATGTGAATGAAACCCGCTTTAATTGTACGTACGAGATTGATTACATCAATCGAAAAGTGATCTGTCAAGTAACAAACCTTGGGACAAAGACCGAAACGTTCTCGGTGAATAACCTCCGGGAAAATATTGCATCTGGAAAATGCGAAACCTTCGAAATTCCTTTTGGAACGAACACAAGCGTTACATTAACCATCACGGCAGAGGGCAAGCAGATTTCCGAACAGATTACGCTGAATACCGCTTATGTTGATCTGAAACCGATGGTCAAGCAAATGGTAGTTGGTGAGCAAAATTCTTTGTTGATTGCAATTCGAAACAACGGAAACAATGATTTGAGTACACCTGATAACAAAGAAACCGTACGATTTTATGTGTTCAGCGGTGCCGTCTCCGATAACAATTTCCCTGCAAATAATGAATCGGAAATTGAAAAATGGCTTGCTCAGAACCATGCAATTCCTGTGGTTATCAAGCAAACAATCCGAGCAAACGGCATCATATATTACGAGTTAATCCTTGATGACAGTATGCTCCAAGACGGAAGCGGCATTCTCAGCCTATATGCGGTTGCGGCAATCGATGGATCTGAGCCCGAGATGTGTCTGACCGACAATTTAACGGCGATCTATTTGTCCGAAATTATGCAAACCGTTGATGGAACGATCAATTCCGCAGAAACGATGACTCCCGAAGCAAGTCTTGAAATTGATACGTTCGATAAATTTACGGACGGCTCGATTTCAGCCGATGTTGAGATAACTGTCATTGCAGATCCTTCTGTAACGGTAAAGGTAACGGTAACAAATGCAGATCAGGAAGTTGTATATGAATTCGTTGATCAACCGGATCCGGAACAAGAAAATGTCGTCGTTTCCTATCTCCGCAGAATCAAACTCCCTACAAGCCAATTAAACACCCTTGCGGATGGAACCTATCAAATCAACGTTACCATTCCGTTCTGTGAGAAGGAAAAACTCTATACCTTCGACCTTACAATTCGTACGATGGACAGCTTGTCTTCCTACGTGAATGTTGAATGGTATGATAGTGATAACGTATTCCTGAATGGTATCTTAGTTCACAAAGAAGATATTCCCGAAGAATTTTCTGCAGATGTTATTCCTACACCTCCTGCCAAAGAAGGATATACCTTCTTGCGTTGGGACAAGAAAACAGATGAAGCCAACAACAAAATCATTTATACCGCTGTGTACGAACAGAATGTTATCGCAGAAAAGGAATCTTTCTCTATTACTTGGGTAATCCATGACACTCTCCGACTCGTTCGAACGGTAGAGGAGGGAATACTTCCTATTGCTCCTGAACGCGTATATCTTGGTCAGATCATTCGCGGTTGGGATTGCAACAGCGATGGTAAGGCCGATGCTTTGACAGAAGTTAATGGTGATGTTACCTATGTTGCGTTGTTTGACCAAAGTGCATACGAACTTGAATTAAATGGTTCGGCAGAATTGGGAATGATGCTCGAAGTAAATCTTTCTAACCTTCCATTCAGCTCAGATGCGGATCGCGTGGGCAAATTAAAGTATCAATGGTATTTAGACGGAGAAGCAATTAAAGGTGCGACAACCTCTTCGTATGAATTATCTGCGCAGGAATACGGTAAAGTGATTTGGGTTTTGGTATGGGATGCCGATTGGATTGGTACTTCCCGTGAATTTGTTGTGGCTAAACATCCTCATTCGGTATTCCACAATGCATATCAGGCTCCCACTTGTGAGCATAACGGAACGATTGAATATTGGTATTGCCATTCTTGTAATGCATACTTCTCCGATGTGGATTGTACAGAGAGTATCAAGCCGGAAGATATAGTTATTTTGGCAACTAATCATCAGTATCTATCAATCGTAACTCTTCCTACTTGTTTAGCAGAAGGATATACAACACATACTTGTCAAAATTGTCAGCATACCTATGTAGATTCTAAGGTCGAAAAGATTGACCATTCTATGAGTGAATGGACACAGACCCAAGCACCTACTTGCGTAGCAGACGGAATTGAGAGAAGAGATTGTGCAAACTGCGATCACTTCGAAGTACAAACGATTGCTAAGCTCGGTCACAATTTTGCAGAGACCTGGACGGTTGACGTTGTCGCTACTTGTACCAACGCAGGTTCGGAATCCCGTCATTGCTCCAGATGCGATGCTACTACCGAAGCTCGCGAGATTGCAAAGCTTGCGCATGCGTTCGACGAATGGACAGAGACCCAAGCACCTACTTGCGTAGCAGACGGAATTGAGAGAAGAGATTGTGCAAACTGCGATCACTTCGAAGTACAAACGATTGCTAAGCTCGGTCACGATTTCGCAGAGACCTGGACGGTTGACGTTGTCGCTACTTGTACCAACGCAGGTTCGGAATCCCGTCATTGCTCCAGATGCGACGCTACTACCGAAGCTCGCGAGATTGCAAAGCTTGCGCATCAGTATAATGCTGGAGAAATCACAGTTCAAGCAACTGCGGCTTCAATTGGTATAAAAACCTTTGTTTGCGAAAATTGTGATTACGCGTATACCGAGGAATTACCTAAGCTTGCACCGAAAATTATTGAGCAAGACAAAGATGTTTGGAAAGAATGGACAGGAGACGAGGTTATTGCTTTTCGTTCAAATGCTTCTTACGAGGACTTTGTTGAAGTCCGAATAAACGGTGAGATTCTTTCTAAGGAGTTTTATACGCTTCGCGAGGGTAGCATTATAGTGGAGCTCAAGCCCGAATACTTGAATGATTTGCAAAATGGTAATTATCAGTTAGAAATCGTTTCTGAGGGCGGAGTTGCTACAACTGATTTCAGTGTTAACAAGAATGTTATTGAAAACCCATGGGTATTGTGGGGCGGAATTTCCGTGTTATCAATTGGCTTGCTTTCATTTGGAATCTGGCTTGTCTTTTTCAAGAAAAAGTGGCTGGTACTTCGTTCGAAGGCATAACAGCTGATAGCTCATTCAATTAAAAACAACTTTAGCCCCTCGGCAATATGCTGAGGGGCTTTTAGTGTAAAAATCACCATCACTTCAAATTGAAATGATGGTGATTTTTGTTGTTCCTTGCAGCCTTTGCTTCAGAAACATTGGTTTTTTTCTGCACAAAACCGACCGAAAAATTCGGTCGGTTTTGTGATTTTAGAAGAGAGTGTGCGCCGTAACGTTGGGCGTCATATGGCAGACACTGTTGAAGTCGCCGCTCATCTCCTTCTCACCGAAGGGAAGAAGCTTTTCGTCAAGCTCCTCGATGCAGTCAAGTTTTCCGTCCACGTAGTCGAGAATTCTTCTGCGGCAAGCAGCAAGACGGTTCTTCAAACCACCGAAGCGGAGATGCTGAACGTCAAAGCCCGACGCCTTGTTGTCGAACATCCACTGCTTTTCAAAGGCTCTTTCGTGAATACCAATCAGCTTGATCGCTTTGACGTAATCCTCTTCGGCAAGGCGGCGGAGCTCTGCCTTATCGCCTGCTTCGTAAGCACGGCGGGTCTTCAGACCAAGCTCATACTTCACAGCAAGTGCATCGCAAAGCGTTGCGGCAGCGGTAAAGACGTAACCGTAGCGACGGCTCTTCTTTGCGGTTGCGTGGAATTTCTTTGCACAGTCCTCAAAGTAGGGGGAAGAACCGGGCTTTACCGTGTAGTCGAGGTAATCGTTGAAGCAGTCGGCAAAGAGCATATATTTTGCAGGGTTTCTCGGCTTGCCCTCGTAGGGAACGACGTAGTTGGGGGCATCGATCTGCATAAATTCGTCAAAGTCAATGCCAACAAGGCTCTTGAACTTCTTCTTGATGATCGCTTCGTCGGTGACACCCTTAGCATACTGCGCGATGTAGAAGAGAGCGGGGAGCTGAGAGAAGTGCGAGCACTCGGCACCTTCGTCGCCCCACATCGTCATAATGACGTTGCGGATCTTGTGCTTCTTACAAGCATCAATTGCAGGAAGCATCGATTCGATCGAGAACTTGTTAAAGGGGCAAAGACCTCTCCACGACCAGATACCGCCTGCAAACCAGGTCTTCTTGGAGAACTGCTCGTGGTTATACATCATACCCGAATATTTTTCTTCGCAGTCCTGATAATAGTCCCAATATACGGGAATTACGTCCTGCGGGAAGGTGTCGATAATATCCTGAGGCATCGTAGTTCTCGGAATTCTTGCCACACCGTTGTTCCAGGAACGGAAATACATATCCGACCACATCAGAATTTCATAGTCGTACTTCTTTGCGATTTCGCGAATACGGTTGAGGTGGCGGGTCATCATATCGGTTGCCTTTTCGTAGCCGTACTGCGTCAGGTGCTTTCCGCGCCCTACCATGTGCGCCTCGTCCATACCGATGTGGATTTTGCGCGATACGAAGCACTCGGAGAGCGTTGCGAACATACGGTCGATGAATTCGTAGGTCTGCTCGTCATCGATCATCAGAATATCGCCCCAGTCACGGGGATGCTGATTCCAACGGACGGTTGCATTCAGGTGCGCGAGCGTCTGTACGCAGGGAATCACAGACATACCGAGAGAGTTGGCAAAGGCATCAAATTCCTTCATTTCAGCCTTGGTGTAACGACCTCTCATATAACCCCAATAGGGTTCACCGTCGATCTCGTACGTATCCTCGGTATAGAGCATTACACAGTTGTAGCCCATCTTTTTGAGAAGAGGAAGAAATCTCTTCAATCCATCCATGCTCATGACGGCGTTTCTCGACATGTCGATCATAACGCCAAACGTGTCAAATTTTTTCATAATCCATCCTCACTTTTTTCTTTTGTCCATGATCGCGGACCTTATCAATATTATATCATTTCCTACTGAAAAGTCAATAGAACTCGAAGAAAAGCGGATCGATTTTTTTGAAATTTTTCAAGTGATGGAAAAAAAGGCATTTTTCACAAAAAAATAGAGTAATTTTGTGTTTTTTGACCAAGCCTTTTTTGGGAAAGGTCTTGACCTTTGGAAAAAAAAACAGTATAATATTGGTAAGCAGTTCAAGGGGGATTTCCCTTGATAAATCAAGGCTTAGAAAAACTGTCAGAGAGGTAAAAAATGAAAAGAAAATTTGATACGTTTGGCGTGATGATCGACATGTCGAGAAACGCCGTCATGAGCATGGAGGGATTGAAGCGATTTCTTCCTCTTCTCAAGAAGATGGGCTACAACTGCGTGATGCTCTACACCGAGGATACTTACGAGGTCGACGGTGAGCCTTATCTTGGCTATATGAGAGGTCGCTATACCAAGGAAGAGATGAAGGCGCTCGATGCGTATGCCGCTTCTCTCGGTATGACGATGATCCCTTGCATTCAGACGCTGTCTCACCTCAACGCAACCACGCGTTGGAAGCAGCTTCCTCGCGACTGGGGTGATATTCTGATGATCGACGACGACCGTACGTATGAATTCATCGACCATATTTTCGCAACGCTTTCGGAGTGCTTCGTATCGAGAAAGATTCATATCGGTATGGACGAGGCATATCTCGTCGGACGTGGCAAGCATATGACGAAATACGGCTGGGAGCCTCCCGTCGAGCTTCTGACGCGTCACCTGAACCGCATCCGTGAGATTGCCAAGAAATACGACTACGAGGTAATGATGTGGTCGGATATGTTCTTCCGTTGGTGGAATAACGGCGAGTACTATGCGCCCAAGACTACCGTTCCGAAGGAGCTGGTTGACACCTTCCCGAAGGACGTCATTCCCGTATACTGGGACTACTATAACACCGAGGAAGAGAAGTACTCGGCAATGATTGAAAATCATCTGCAGTTCTCGAAGAACACTTGGTTTGCGGGTGCCGCTTGGTCGTGGTCGGGACTCATTCCTCACAACAAGCATTCGATCAAAACGATGATTCCCGCAATGGACGCTTGTAGAAAGAATAAAATTCGCAATGTGGTGATTACGATGTGGGGCGACTGCGGTGCCGAGTGCTCGCACTTCTCTCAGCTTCCCGCGCTGTTCTATATCGCACAGTATGCAAAGGGAGTCACCGATGAAGAGGTGATCAAGAAGAAATTCAAGAGCCTCGTCGGTATCGATTTTGATGAGTTTATGAAGATTGATGCACCGAACGAGGTACTTCCGTACAGCGGTGTGACGAAGAACCCTTCGAGAAATATGCTGTTTGCGGATTGTCTTTGTGACTATCTCGACTATACCGTCAAGCCCGGCGGAAGCGCCCATTACGAGGCGTGTGCTGCAGAGCTTCACGCAACGGCGAAGAAGAGCCGTCGCTACGGCTACGTCTTTGAATCTGCCGCAACGCTTTGCGATGCGCTGGCAGTCAAGTATGAGCTTGGCCTGAAGACCAGACGTGCGTATGAAGCAGGCGATAAGGAAGAGCTGAAGCGTCTTGCTAACGAAGAGTACACCAAGGCGATCAAGCTGATCCGCCGTCACTATCAGGCATTTGAGAAGCAGTGGATGCTCGACAATAAGTCTTACGGATTCGATATTCAGGATCAGCGCTTTGGCGCACTTTGCTTCCGTCTTGAGTCCTGCCGCAAGAAAATTCTTGCCTATGCGGACGGAAAGCTCGCATCTCTTGAGGGACTCGAAGAGGAATTGCTTCCGTATATGAAGAAAGAAGAGGATTTCTATCATACCTCTACCGCACTTTGGTCGACCAGCGTAATGTAAGCCGATCTTACGAAAGGAAAAACTTATGGATATTAAAGAGCTGTGTGCCTTTTTTGAAAAGGAGCATCAAAACGTAAAGAAGGATGACGAGAGCTATATTCGAATTATGAGCTCGAACGTTTATGGCGACGATTGTATTACCGTAAAGGTTGATTGGACGAATGAGGACCGCACCGATATTCTTTCGGCAGTTTATCTGACCTTCCTGCCCGATTTCATTGGAATGCAAGAGGTTTGCGAGGGACAGATGCAGCGTTTTACCGAGCGACTGAAGGACGTTTATGCGCCTGCCATCACTCCTCTGGGACGTTATCAGAACAATCCGACCGCCGACGGTCGCCGTGTGACGCAATGCTTTATTCCGATCTTCTACAATAAGCATAAGTATGAGCAGATTACGAGCCACTACCGACTCTTTTACGTGAAGGGAATGTGGGGCTTCCATTGGGCACTCTATCGCTCCAAGGAAAATCCCGAGCTGAAGTTCATTCACGCGAATATGCACCCCAGCTCCCACGGTGAAAGAAACATTCCGAACTTTACCGAAATGCGCCGTGAGCTCGTGCATCTGCGCCGTCACTATCCCAAGGTACCGATCTTCCTGACAGGCGACTACAATGCAGAATATTGGACCGATAAGTTCAAGAATATGTTCGAGGGACTTGATATGGTATCGGGCGTGCTTGTGGCAGAGAAGAACGATGGACTTCAGATGTTCAATCACTCGATTGCAAATATGGATTTCTATGCGCCCAACCGTACTACGATCGACCACGTAGGCGTGACGACCGACCTTTGTGACGTCAAGCTCCATCGCGTCATTTTTGACGACGTGAGCAGAAAGGCAACCGACCATTGCCCGATGTTTGTTGACGTCAAACTGAAATAAGGAGAAAAAATGGATATCAAAGAACTTTGTTCTTTTTTTGAGGCAACACAGGAAAACGTAAAAAAAGCAGACGAGAGCTACCTTCGTGTCATGAGCTCAAACGTGCTGAACGACGGTTACGTGAGTGGCGAGCAGAATCGAACGCACGAGGAGCGTTCCGAAATTCTTTCCGCGTGCTACCTGACCTTCCTGCCCGATTTTCTTGGCTTACAGGAATGTGGCGTTGAGCAGACAAAACGCTTCTGCGAGAAACTTTCAGATGTCTATGCAATGCCGAATGCCCCTCTTGGACGCTATCAGAATATTCCGACCGCCGACGGTCGCCGTATTACGCATTGCTTTATCCCGATTTTTTATAACAAGCATAAATACGATCTGATTACAAGCCATTATCGCTTGTTCTTCGTGAAAGGTCTTTGGGGATTTTATTGGGGGCTTTACCGTTCCAAGGAGAATCCGGAGCAAAAGATCATTCATATCAATATGCACCCGAGTGCCGACGGTGCGAGAATTCCTCCTTGCTTGATGGAGGCTCGCCGTGAGCTGATTCACCTGCGCCGTCACTATCCGAATGTTCCGATCGTCTTTACGGGAGACTATAATGCTCGTTATGAAACCGAGAACTTTCAGAAGATGTTTGAGGGACTCGATATGACCTCGGGAATGCTTGTGGCAGAGCAGAGCGACGGAGTTCAGTATTGGAATCACCAGCTCGGTAATCCCGAACCCGCTCGTCCGCATCTGACGACGCTCGACCACGTCAGCGTAACGACCGATCTTCTCGACGTCAAGCTGCACCGCGTTCTTCGCGATCAAGAGCTTGCCAATGCAAGTGATCATTATCCGATCTTTATTGACGTGAAGCGAAAATAAGGAGATTTTTATGGATATTAAACAGCTTTGCACTTTTTTTGAAGGTACGCATCAAAATGTTAAAAAGGCAGAGGAATCTTACATTCGTATTATGACCTCGAATGTCCTGCACAGCCGTGCGAGTGAGCTTGCAAAAAAGACGTGGGAAGAGCGCGTGTCGATTTTGTCGGCGGTCTATCTGACCTTTCTGCCCGATTTTATCGGATTGCAAGAGGTCAGCTATCAGCAGACAGAGCCCATTCTTCGCGCACTTTCCGAGGTGTACGCTACCCCCGATACACCGCTGGGAGATTTTGTCAATTATCCCTACCACGGGGTAGATTACATTCAGAACCACACGCCGATCCTTTACAACAAGCAGAAGTACGAAGTGCTCGATAGCCGTTACCATATCTTCCCGAACGATGATCTGCACAGCTATCAGTGGGCACTCTACCGTGTGAAGGACAATCCCGAGCAGAAGATCATTCATATGAATATGCATCCGCATTCCAATAGCAATATCAATATGCCCGGCTTTGAGGATGCGCACGAGGAGCTCTGTCACCTGCGCCGTCACTACCCGACCACCCCGATCTTCTTGACAGGGGACTACAACGCAACCTATACCGAGCGTCAGATGCAGGTCCTTTTCGAAGGACTAGAAATGACAAGCGGAGCACTCGTTGCAGAGAAGAGCGACGGCACAAAGCTCTTTAACCATCCGATTACCTCAACGGATCCCTTTGCCCCCGAGCAGACTTCCATCGACCACGTGGGCGTGACCACCGACCTCGTTGACGTGAAGCTCCACCGCGTCCTTCTCGATGAAGTGATCGCAAAGGGAAGCGACCATTGTCCGATGTTTATCGACGTGGCACTCAAAGCCACAAAGTAAAAAGGAGAAACGATATGAACTGTAATTATTTGTTTGAAAAGAAATTTGCGGAGCATCCGAACGTTAAAAAGGCGGATGAATCCTATATTCGCGTTATGTCCTCGAATGTGCTTCATACCCACGACGGTTATTCGAGAAAGCTTGCAAACCTTCAGCAGATTCCTTACCACGAAAGAGCAGAGTATCTTGCAAAGCTTTATCTTGCGTTCGAACCCGATTTTCTCGGTCTGCAGGAAGTCAGCTACGAAATGGAGCCGATTCTCTTCGATCTTCTGAAGGACGTATACGATACGCCTCATTCGGCACTCGGTGATGCCGTCAACTCCCCTTACCACGGTACCGATCACATTCAGAACCATACGCCGATTCTCTACAATAAGCACAAATACGAGGTGCTTGACAGCCGTTTCCACAACTTTGAGGCGGGTGGACTTTGGAGCTATGAGTGGGCGGTATACGCGCTCAAATCCGATCCTACAAAGACGATTGCACATATGAATCTGCACTATCCGTCGAGCTCTGCTAAGCAGTATTTTGCCGCAGCGGTCGATGACGTACACGAGGAGCTCGTCAGCCTTCGCCGCATGTATCGAGAGTGGATCGATCCCGCGGTTCGTCAGTTCCGCGAGCTGCCGATCATTGTGACGGGTGACTATAATTGCCGTTATACGAGCGAGCACTTTGAGAATATGGTTAAGGACCTTCCGATGACTTCGGGAATGCTCGTTGCCGAGGACGGTCAGCCCGACGAGGGAATTATCGACCACGAAACGGTGACGACCGACGCACTTGAGGTCAAGCTTCACCGCACGCTTTGGTGGCGTGGCTCGGATAAACTGTCCGATCATCCGCAGACCTTCGTTGACGTGGCTTTGAAGCCTCAGGAGATCAAGTACGAATGAGTATTTCGGAACTTATGAACAAAATCGAGGAGATCGGTTTTGATAAAATGAGAATGCCCGATCCCTGCTATACGCCGCAAGTTCGAGTTATGTCCTCGAATGCGTTGCATACGGGGGACGGAAAATCGAGAAAAGAACGCGATCTCGGTAACGTATTCCAAAAGAGAATGGATACGCTTGCGGCGGTATATCTGAGCTTTATGCCCGATTTTCTCGGTGTACAGGAGCTTTCCTATGCGATGTACCCTGAGCTGATGGCAAGAATCGATTCGGTTTATGCCGTTCCAGAAACGCAGATGGGTGACGTGGCAACCTACAATTATCACGGATATTTCCATCAGCCAAACCATTTCCCGACGCTTTACAATAAGCATAAATATGAGGTGCTGGAGAGCCGCTTCCATCCCTTTGAGAACGGCGGAATTTGGGGATATCATTGGGCGCTTTACCGTTCGAAGGATAACCCTGCAGAGCGATATATTCATATGAATCTGCATTTCTTCTATAACAATAATGAAGAGCAGCTTTCGAATATCGACGAAACCCACCGCGAGCTCATTCACCTGCGCAGAATGTATGCAGGTGTGCCGATCTTCGTGACGGGTGACTACAATATGAGAAGAGGACATAAGCATTTTTCGATGCTCTTTGACGGACTTTCGATGGAGAGTGCGATGATGCTTGCCGAGGATGGGGAGAAGAGCGAGCTTCACATCGACCATATCTCGACGACCACCGATCTGATGATGCCCGTCTTCCACCGCAAGCTCGATCTGAGTGCGTTGCCCTTTGCCAGCGACCACGCGCCGCAGTTTGCCGACTTCATTTGGAATGAGGGAGGAAAAGAAGCATGAAATTTTATGAATTGCAGGACTATTTCAAGTCAGATGTGCTTGGAAACGTCAAAAAAGAGAGCGATTCCTACGTTCGAGTTATGTCCTCTAACGTTCTGACCTCGGGGGATGGAAAACAACAAGATCCCGATGTACTGAGCTATGAAGAGAGAATCGATATTCTTTGCGCGATGTATCTTGCATACAAGCCCGATTTTCTCGGTCTGCAAGAAGTGGATAATTTGATGGAGCCCGAAATTTTGGAACGCTTGGATGCAACCTATGCTATGGTTCCCGCAAAGATGGGCGACTACGTTTACCACCGTGTGGACTATCAGCAGAATTACACACCGCTGCTTTACAATAAGCACAAGTATGAGCTGATCGACAGCCGTTTTCATTTCTTCAACGTAATGGGAATGTGGGATTATCAGTGGGCACTTTATAAGTCCAAGAAGAGACCGGGAAAGAAGTATATTCATATGAATTTACACTTCTACTATCAGGCAGACGAGCGTCAGCTCCCCGGAATTGAGGACGTGCACTATGAGCTCGTCCATCTGCGTAGAATGTACCCGAACGTACCGATCTTTGTGACGGGTGACTATAATAATTATTACAACAGCGAGTATTTTAAGATTCTCTTCGACGGCTTGTCTATGGAGAGCGGAATGGTTGTTGCAGAAGTAGGCGATGGACTTCAGCTCTGGAATCACGCGCTTGGCTCGATGGAGCCGCTTCACCCCGAGCGTACGGCAATTGATCACGCATCGGTCACCACAGACCTCGTCGACGTCAAGCTCCACCGCGTTCTCCGCGATCCCGAGCTTGCAAAATGCAGTGACCATTGCCCGATCTTCCTTGACATCAAGGAAAAGTAAAAAAACACCGCAGAACGAAATGATATGCACCCCAAAAGTGTCTAACTTTTGGGGTGCATATCATTATTCAGTTTGTGTATCATAATTATTATATAAAAAATTTTTTCAATTGTAAAGAGTTTTTTAGAAATGATGTGATTTGCACATATAAATTGTAGGGACAGGCGTCCTCGACTGTCCGTAAAAGAAACAAATTTATGTAAAGAATATTTCATCGTGCCATTCGTGCATTAAAATAATATTTTGCCAAAGACATTTTTGCGCCGCGGACAGTCGAGGACGCCTGTCCCTACAAAAATGAATAGGAAATCAAAGGAAAAGGCGTAGCCGATTTTTCAGCTGCGCCATAATATTTTTGGTTTTATTTTAACATCTCAATCAGCTTACCAAGCACGGGCTCGAAGCGGGCACCGTACCAGTGGTCGGGATCGTTTGCCGTTTCGCGAATACACTCGACCGTGTAATCGGCGGCGATGCGTGCGGCATCCGCGGCGGTTTTACCGCGAACAAGCGCGCCCGTGAAGGCAGAGGAGTAGATGTCGCCTGTGCCGTGGCAGCTATTGGGCAGAAATTCGTGCTCGTAATAGGTTACGCCATTCTCGCCCGAAACAAGTACGCCCGTGCGACCCTTTGCAAAGGAAACGCCCGTAAATACAACGTTCTTAGCACCAAGCGTATGCAGAGCAGCAACGATGCGGTCGATATACGCGCGGTCATAGTCGGTGGTGTATTCAATGCCAGTCAAAAGACAAGCTTCGGTCAGGTTGGGAAGGACGTAGTCGGCTTTTGCGCAAAGCTTCTTCATTGCTTCGACAAAAGCATCGTCAAAGCCGGGGTAGAGCTTGCCGTGGTCTGCCATCGCGGGGTCGATCACGCTGATAGCACCGTCGCCCGAACAAGTATCAATGATGCGGCAAACGTAGTCGATCTGCTTGGTCGAACCAAGATAACCCGTATAGATCGCGTCAAAGGTAATATTTTCCTTTTGCCAATGGTCGCAAATCGCGGGCATATCGTCGGTCAGATCGCGGAAGGTGTAGCCCGAAAAGCCTGCGGTATGCGTCGAGAGAACGGCGGAGGGAAGCACCGCGGTTTCAATGCCGCACGCTGAGATGACGGGAAGTGCTACCGTCAGAGAGCACTGTCCTACGCAGGAAATATCTTGAATGGTTAAAATCTTAGGATATTTTTTCATCATCAAATACCTCTTTTTTCTTGAATTGATCATAGTATATCACGTTTTTGATATTATGTAAATAGTCAAAATGAAATATTTTTTTATAACCAGATAAAAGTGACCTGAGATAAGTCAAGTCACTTTTTCATTCTTCTAAGATATATTTGACAAAATATCGGTACGCGGTCGGTACGGCGATCTCGTCGCGAAGACGGTCGGGATGAAAGAATTCTCCGAATTCCTTGGGGAGTGTCGCAGGGGCGATACAGATCTTCATTCCGTGCATATTCCAAGTAATATGAGTGAAAATATGCGAGGATTTTCCGCAGGGAGTGATCGAATCGATTTTGATACCAAGCGAAGAAAGATGTTCTTTTAATTCGGTCTCACGTAAAGTGCCTTTCAGCATCGGAAATTCCCAAAGTCCTGCCAAAAGACCCTTTGGGGGACGCTTGCGAAGTGCTACCCCATCCTCAGAGCAGAGAAGAAGAAGCGTATATTCTTCAATTCTTCGTTCTTTTTTGGGACTTTTTTTCGGTAATTCACGCCAAAGATCGTCCCTCCTTGCCACACATTGCGAGGCAAGTGGACATTCCGAGCATTTCGGCGCGCCAACGGGAAGACAAACCTTTTCACCAAGCTCCATCAGCCCCTCGGTCAGATCTCCTGCGTCCTCGCCGTCAGGATAAATTTCTCGAAGCCAATCCGTGACAGCCTTTTTCGTGGCATCGAGAGCAATATCATTCTCGCGTCCCGTCAAGCGCATAACGACACGCAGAACGTTGCCGTCTACGGCAGGCTCGGGGAGTCCAAAGGCAATCGAAGCAATTGCCCCCGCCGTATAGTCACCGATGCCGGGGAGCGCACGGAGTGCTTTGAAATCACGCGGAAGCGTACCACCGTGTTGTTCCATGACGGTCAAAGCCGCTTTTTTCAGATTTCTTGCTCGGCTGTAATAGCCAAGTCCTTCCCAAAGCTTCATTAGTCTCTCGTCGGGAAGCTCCGCAAGATCCTTTACGGTCGGTGCTTCGGAGAGAAAACGGTAATAGTAGGGAATCACCGCTTCAATGCGCGTCTGCTGAAGCATAATTTCAGAGAGCCATACGCGGTAAGGGTCTTTCGTTTCGCGCCAAGGGAGCGGACGGCGGACCGAACGAAACCAAGAAAGCAGAGGCGCGATCAGATCGGCAGAAAGTTCTTTTTTTTCGTTCATTGTTCTTGTTTGCAAAGACCGCAGAGGTGATTGATGAATTGCTGCGCGGTACGTCCCGAAACTCCGCCGTGACGGAGCTCCCACGCGTGCGCTTCGGCAAGAATCTTTTCCTCGTCCATCGTGATTTCGGGATGGCGAGCGGCAAGCGCGAGCACGATTTCGTCAAATTCGGTGCGCGAAGGCTTCATATAGCCGATCGATAAACCGAAGCGGTTGACGAGCGAGAGCTTTTCTTCCATCGTTTCGGAGCGGTGGACGTCGCCTTGCGATTCCACGTCATTGCGGTCCTTCCAAGTTTCCTTGATGAGATGACGGCGATTTGAGGTAGCATAAATCAGTACGTTGTCGGGCTTGGTTTCCACACCGCCCTCAATAATCGCCTTTAAGTATTTGTATTCGATCTCCTGTTCTTCAAATGAGAGATCATCCATATAAATAATAAAGCGGTAATTTCTGTTTTTGATCTGCGAGATGAGACGCGAGAGATAGCAGAATTCGTGCTTGTAGATTTCGATCATACGAAGTCCTTGATCGTAATATCGGTTGACAATTGCCTTGATACTCGTAGATTTACCCGTACCGCTGTCGCCGTAGAGCAGAACGTTGTTTGCACCGCGACCTTCGACAAATGCTTCGGTGTTCTCAATCAGCTTTTTCTTTTGCAACTCGTAACCGACCAAATGTTCGAGATGAACAGGCTCCATATTGGTAATGGGAGAGATGGAAAACTGTTCGCCCTTGTCTACCAAGCGGAATGCCTTGTTTAAGCCGAACATACCGACACCGTACGCGCGATAGAATTCCGCAACTGCTTCAAAGACGGCTTCGCCGTCGGGTGCTTCTTCGATTTTGGCACTCAGTGCGCGCACCTTTTCACTGACGTTTTTGTTGTAAATCTGCTCGCGTTTGGCAATGGCGGAATAGTTCGAAAGAACAGAGAAGCAGTTGATACCGAGAGCTTTTTCAATGGTAGAAAAGTCAAAGTGGAAAAGATCGCGGAAGACGGTAAAGTCATTGACGGCAAAGCAATTGACCGTCCCCTCCTGCTTTCCTGCCTTTTCGTAGGTCAGGCTGAGGGGATTCTCGTCGGTGATGATGAGAAAGGTCAGATAGTTGTGCCAAAGATTGTTGTCAAAGCCGTATTTGGTAGCAATTTCCAAAAGACGACGAACCTGAAGATAGATGCGCGAGCGAAGATGCTCGGGCGTGTCGGTGCCACGGTCGAAATCCTCAAAGATACGACCGAGCTCGGAGAGAATCGAATCGCCCTCCGAATAGCGGTAAATGATTAATTTTGAAATCTGTCTGTACATAAACAATCCTTATTTTAAAGTATTCCTAAAATCGCCCAGATGAGAGTGGATATAGTCCCCATCACCATCAGACCTGCTAAAATCCAACAGAGCAGGCGTACACCCAAGCCTTGCGTTTTTTGTTTCATAGCTTTTCCTTTTGTTTTTAATCAATTTTGAGTTGAAGCGCACTTAATTCATCGTCGGGCAAGAGTTGTCCCGATGCGGGAATTTTCAGCTTTCGATAGCCCTTCAAATCCTCGTATTTCGGATCGATACGATCGGTCGCGAAAATCAGTGATTGCCCTTTTTTGAGTGTCATCAGCGTTACGCCGCCCGAGGTTCTCGTTGCCTTTTGAGGAATAAGCGAGGTTTTGAGAATGATCGCGCGCTCTCCCTCGGAGACAAGCATGATCTCAAAGGGATGCTTTTCCTTTTCGTAGAAGACGCCGCAAATGGGGGAGGCATCCGAATATGCGCCAACGAGCTTTCTGCGGTTACCTTTGGTTTCGTAGCTGGTGACGGGAACGCGAACACCCTTGCCGTTCTTAAAGATAAATACGAAGTTTTCTCCTGCGGGATAGCCGCTTTGTACACGCATAAAGATGGGGCGCTCTCCCTCATCCATACCGAGCTTGGCGGGGAGGAATTCACCCATTGCCGATGCTTTGACGTTTTCAAAGTCGTATGCCTTAGCACGGTAAAGCTGAGCACGGTCGGTAATAAAGATGAGGTCGGAGAGGTTTTCGCAGTCTTCGGTAAAGACGATCTCGTCGTTTTCCTTGAGCCTTTGTTCGTCGTTTCCGCGGAGCGATTGCAGGGTGATCTTCTTGAAATAACCCTCGCGCGTCATATATACGCGGACGTTGTAGTTTTCGGGGGTCTTGTCCTCGACGTACTGCTCCATCTCGGTGCTGTCAATGATCTGAGTCTTTCTTGGCTGACCGTATTTCTTTTTGATTTCACTCAGCTGAGAGGCAATGAGAGCTTTGAGTTTGAGCTCGTCACCAAGAATATCTTCAATTCGTGCAATCTCTGCCTGAAGACTCTCGATCTCGGCAATTCGGTTGATGATATATTGCTTGTTGAGGTTACGGAGCTTGATTTCGGCAATATACTCGGCTTGGATTTCATCAATGCCAAAGCCTGCCATCAAGTTCGGAATCACGTCTTCTTCCTTTTCGGTATGGCGAATAATCTTGATTGCTTTATCAATATCAAGTAAAATTTTGCCAAGTCCGAGTAGAAGATGGAGCTTGTCCTTTTTCTTTTTGAGGTCAAAATTCAACTCGCGTGACAGACACGTCATACGGAAGCGAATCCATTCGGTCAGAATTTCCGCAACACCCATTTGACGCGGGATAGAATCGACGAGAATGTTGAAATTACACTTAAAGCTATCCTCCAGCGTTGTTGTGCGGAAGAGCTTTGCCATCAGTTTGTCAGGATCGGTGCCACGGCGAAGATCGAGTGTCAGCTTCAAACCGGAAATGTCTCCCTCGTCACGGAAGTCAGTCACATCTTTAAGCTTTCCGTCCTTGATCATCTCGGCAACCTTCTTCAAGATTGCTTCGATCGTGGTCGAGTAAGGAATTTGCGTGATTTCAATGCAGTTGTTGACCTTGTCGTAGGTGTAGCGCGAACGGATCGGAACCGAGCCGGAGCCTGTCAGATAGAGCTGTTTCATTTCTTCACGGTTGTAAAGAATCGAGCCGCCACCGGGGAAGTCGGGGGCTTTGAGAATATCCAGCAGTCGATCAATCGAGAGCTTCGGATTCTTCAGAAGTGCCACCGTTGCGTCACAAATTTCCGAAAGATTGAAGGAACAGATCGAAGATGCCATACCGACGGCAATTCCCGTGTTTGGAGTAACGAGAACGTTCGGGAAAGTCGTAGGGAGGAGAACGGGCTCTTTGAGAGTGCCGTCGTAGTTGTCTATCATATCAACCGCATCCTTGTCAATGCCCGAAAAGAGCTCTTGACAGAAGAGGTCGAGCTTTGCCTCGGTATAACGAGACGCGGCAAATTTCATATTCGAAGAATATTGCTTACCAAAGCTTCCCTTGGAATCGATAAAGGGATGCAGAAGTGCTTCGTTGCCGCGTGTCAGACGAACCATCGTTTCGTAGATCGCCATATCTCCGTGCGGGTTGAGCTGCATCGTGCGTCCGACAATGTTAGCACTCTTGATCTTGGGATGGTCTTTTTGGAGTAGTCCCATTTTATACATTGTGTAAAGAAGCTTGCGATGCGCAGGCTTCAAACCGTCGATCTCGGGAATGGCACGAGAAACGATAACGCTCATAACGTAGGGCATATAGTTCGTTTCAATCGTTTCGGTAATCAGCTGGGGGCGGGCAGGGGCGTGAATCATCTCTTTGGGATCATTCGAATTTTTCGTTTTCTTTGCGTTTTTCGCAGTTGCCATGAATGTACCGTCCTTGATGTTTTTATACAGTAGTGTTACACGGAAAGTACCGTGTGCGTCGCCGCACGAATGAGGCGGTTGTAGAGAGCAAGTCCCATTCCGTCTTTGGGGGGAAGATGTGCGTAAATCACGTCGCAATCAAAATCGTCTGCCTTGCGAAGCGCGGCAAAGAGAGAATGTGCTTGTGCCGCAAGATCGTCACGCTCTCCGATGTCGATGAGACGTTCGTGACGGAGAATCTCGGCTTCATCGTGATAGCAGAGAATTGCACAGCGTTCGGCATTTTGTGCGCGATAGAGGAAAGAAATAACCTCCTCGGGATCACCGTCAATTAAAATTAAGGGAGCGCTTGGCGCATAGTGGCGATATTTCATTCCGGGAGAGAGTGGACGCTCGTTCTCGGAGAGAGTTTCCGTCACGGCAGGCGCGATTTTTACTTCGTCGCAAACGCAAAGAAGCGCATCGTTTGTAATCGCACCGGGACGGAGAAGGGTTGCAACGTTTCCGTCAAGCGAAATAATCGTTGATTCCAAACCGATCTCACACGAGCCTCCGTCGATGATCGCATCAATACGACCGTTCATATCGCGAATGACGTGCTCGCCAAGCGAAGGGGAGGGAGAGCCCGAAAGATTGGCAGAGGGCGCGGCAATGCCCACGCCTGCCGATTCGATCAGTGCACGTGCAATCGGATGGGACGGACAGCGCAGAGCTACGGTAGAAAGACCGCCCGTGACCGTCGAAGGAACCGTATCCTTTTTGGGGAGAATGACAGTTAGAGGTCCCGGCATAAACGCCTTTGCCAAACGGTAGTAAACCTCATTCGTTACGGCGTAACGCTCGGCATCCTCGGGAGCGGCAATATGTACGATCAGGGGGTTGTCCGACGGGCGACCCTTTGCCGCGTAGATCTTCGCGGCGGCACTTGCGTCGGTAGCGTTTCCGCCAAGACCGTAGACCGTTTCGGTGGGGAAGGCAACAAGACCGCCCGAACGAAGGATTCCTGCCGCTTCCGCAATCGAAGCAGCATCAATATTTTCAGAAGAAATTTCAAAAATTTTCGTGTTCATAAATATCCTGAAAGTTTTATAATAAAAAATCGCGTCCTAAACTTGTCGGTACGTAGTGTCCGACAAGTTTATTCCTTAGAAAGCCGAAGTTTGTGTAGAGATTACGGCAATCTAATTCAATATTTTCGGTATTGCTTTCTTTTGGATACTTTTCTTTCGCGAAAGAAAAGTATCACGCATCTCCATTACTTGCTTTTAACTTCTCCGCTGTGTCTGCAGTGATGAGGGCGTCGATCATGGCACCGATATTTCCGTTGAGGAAGGATTCGAGCGAATAGAGGGTCAGCCCGATGCGGTGGTCGGTAATTCGACCTTGCGGGTAGTTATAGGTACGGATGCGCTCACTTCGGTCGCCCGTACCCACCTGACTGCGGCGGTCGGATGCGATCTTTTCATTTTGCTCGGTCAGCTTCATATCGTAAAGCTTGGTTTTGAGCATTTTGAGTGCTTTATCCTTATTTTTGAACTGACTGCGTTCTTCCTGACATTCGATGACGATCCCCGTCGGTTTATGCGTCAGGCGAACCGCTGATTCTGTCTTGTTGATGTGCTGACCGCCCGCGCCGCTCGATTTGCAGGACTCGATGATAATGTCTGAGGGGGTGATCTCAATTTCGATATCCTCTGCCTCGGGAAGTACCGCAACGGTTGCCGTCGAGGTCTGAATTCGTCCCTGTGCTTCGGTTTCGGGAACGCGCTGAACGCGATGAACACCGCTTTCAAATTTAAAGCGCGAATAAACACCGTCGCCCTCTACCATAAAAGTAACTTCCTTAAATCCGCCAAGCTCGGTTTCGTTGGTATTCATAAGGGAAACTTTAAAGCCGCAGGTTTCAGCGTACATCGAGTACATACGGTAAAGTACCGCGGCAAAGAGTGCCGCTTCCTCACCGCCCGCACCACCGCGAATTTCGATCATCACGTTCTTGTCGTCGTTTGGATCGCGGGGCAGAAGAAGAATTTTCAGCTCGTCAAGTAGTGTTTCACACAGCGCCTTGGTTTCTTTCAATTCTTCTGCGGCGAGCTCGCGCATCTCGGCATCGAGTGCTTCCGAAAGCAGAGCCTTGGCTTCCTCGTGGTCGGAGCTTGCTTTGCAATAGGCGCGATATTTTTCAATCACAGGGGTCAGTGCTTTGTAATCTTTCATCAGAGTGGCATAACGGGTCGGATCGGAGAAAATCTCGGGAGAGGATAGCTCTGCCTCCATCGACTCGTAACGCGACTCTGCATCCTTGAGCTTATCTAACATAAATACAAATCAATACTGATAGAATGCCTTTACGGCACGGTAGGTTTCATAAAGGTCAACTTTCGCGATTACCTCGAAAGGAGCGTGCATCGAAATCACGGGAACACCGAGATCAATGGTGTCGATATTGTGCTTCGAGATATACATCGCAACGGTACCGCCACCGCCGAGATCTACGCGTCCAAGCTCACCTGCTTGCCAGATCACACCGTCGCGGGAAAGAATGGAGCGAAGCCAGCCGATATATTCGGCAGAAGCATCGTTCGTGCCCGATTTTCCGCGCGAGCCCGTAAATTTCGTAAAGACGGCACCGCAAGAAAGCAGAGGCGTATTGCGTTTTTCAAATACGTCGGCAAAGTTCGGATCGTATGCCGCGGAAACGTCGGCAGAAAGGCACTTGGAGTTGGCACGTACGATCGCGGGATGACCGCCGAGCTGTACGGCAATTTCCGCAAGAAGGTCGGTCAGAAGGTCACACTTCATACCGCTCGGACCGTCGCTACCCGTTTCTTCCTTGTCGGCAAGAATACAGAGCTTCGTGTGCTCGGTATCGGTCGAATCAAAGAGTGCCGTCAGAATAGGATAGGCGCAAACGCGGTCGTCGTGACCGTACGCACCGATGAGCGATCGGTCAAAGCCGATGTCACGTGCTTTTGCCGCGGGAACGACACAAAGCTCGGAAGAAAGGAAATCTTCCTCACAGATGCCGTATTTCTCATTCAAAAGTTTCAGAATCGCGGGCTTAATCTCCTTGGATTCGGCATCGGGGATCGAACCGATGAGCACGTTGAGCTGTTCGCCCTTGATGCCCTCGGCAAGGGGAAGCTTGCTCTGCTCCTGTCCGAGGTGGGGAAGAAGATCGTTAATATAGAATACGGGATCACTTTCGTCCTCACCGATGCAAACGTCAATGACGGTTTGATCCTTTGTGACGATCACCCCGTGGAGTGCGAGAGGTGTGGCAACCCACTGATACTTGCGGATACCGCCGTAATAGTGCGTCTTGAAAAATCCCATACCGCCGTCCTCGTAAAGCGGATTTTGCTTGAGGTCAATTCTCGGAGCATCGACGTGTGCCGCCGTAATACGGATTCCGTTCTCAATCGATTCGCTTCCTACCGAAAAGACGTACAGATTCTTTCCGCGATTGTTATAATAGCACTTGTCGCCCGCTTTGAGGGGATCTCCAAAGCAATATTCGCGGTAGCCCGCCTTCTTTGCCATTTCGATGGAGATTTTTACCGCTTCGCGCTCGGTTTTTCCCGCATCCAGATATTTTTTGTAATCTACGGCATAAGCGAAAGCGGCATCCACAACTTCCTTGTCGGCTCTTTCATATACCGTCTTTTTTTCGTAACTCAGTTCACTCATTTCGTAGTTCCTTTCCTAAATCAAGAGCATTGATCGTTATTGCTTTGTTGTTCATACTTCGCCATTGCGTCGTTTACTTTTTTGACGTAATTACTCGTTTCCTCAAAGGGAATGTATGTAAGATTTCCTTGTCCGTCGGAATATTCGGGATCATCGAGCCATTTTGCTACGTTGCCCTCGCCACCGTTGTAGGCGGCGAGCACCGTATCCCAATTCTCAAATTTTAAGTAAAGATAGCGAAGATAGTACGTGCCGTACCGAATACTCACCTCAGGATCGGTCAACCGAAGCGCGGAGAGATTCTCATTCAGATGTTCTTCTCCCGTTAACCATTCAAAGGTAGAGGGCATCATCTGCATCAGACCCACCGCTCCTGCAGAGGATCGTGCATAAGGGTCAAAGCCACTTTCCACCTTGATGACCGAGAAAATCAGATCCTCGGGAACGTCGTATTCTTCAGAATAGGTTTTTACGATTTCTTCATAGGTTTTCGGGTGACTTTTTTGATCGATCAAATTCCAAAGAAAATGCGTAGCGATGCCAAGGGTAATGGCGAGAAAAATGATTAAAAAAACAATAAAGATTCGTTTTGTACGAGTCATAAAAATCCTTTCAGATAGCGATGCTCAATGTAGCGAGAAATTCGGTGACTTGAAGAACCAACGGCGCAATACTTCCGTCATTCACGAGAATGAGATCCGAGTGCTGACGGTAAAAATTGTCGTCCTTTTGCGCCGAAATGCGTGAAAAAGCTTTTTCTTCGGAAATATGATCTCTTGTAACGATGCGAGAGAGTCGCAGTGCCGGCGAGGCAAGCACCGAAATCACGGCATCGCACTCACGGTGAAATCCCGATTCAATCAGCGTCGGCGCATCGACGAGTACTGCTGAAGCACCGTCGGTGTCTAACTTAGCGATCATAGCGCGGATATTTGTTAAAACGAAATTGAGCACCGTGCCATTGAGCAGAGCCAGCTGCTTCTCATCCGAAAAGACAATGGCGGAGAGCAGTGTTCGGTCAAGCGTACCGTCGGGCGCAAAAATGGAATTGCCAAAGGCTCTACGAAGGGCATCTAAACAGTCGGAGGGAGGAATGAGGAGGGAATGATACACCTCGTCTGCATCGATCACGGGGATTGTTTTGGAAAGCTCTTTGCAAAGCAGAGATTTTCCCGCGCCCGTAGGACCTGTGATACCAAGAATTTTGATCGACATAAAACCCTCCTTTCATAGATCGATAGAGATGCTTCAAAAATTAAAGGTGAATGACAGTGCCTTCC
Organism: Eubacteriales bacterium; assembly: GCA_045646945.1. Taxonomy (GTDB): domain Bacteria; phylum Bacillota; class Clostridia; order Oscillospirales; family CAG-272; genus HGM12713. The sequence continues at coordinate 96,621 of JAZRLS010000016.1, forward strand.
TTTGCGGAGCGATAAGCAGCTTCCATTACCGCCTGAACGTGTGCACCGTCCGAGAAATCGGGAGAGGTTTGTACGCCCGTGTCCACCGAACGTAAGAAGCTGTACATACTTCCGATGTGTCCGCGAAGCCAACCGATAGGAGCTTTCTGTGCGGGGAAAACACCTGCAGGAGAAGGATAGCGACCGACACACTCAATGGCGGTATAACCGCGATCCCCGCCAAGCGTACCTGCAGGGCGCGTTGCATCGTAAAAGTAGAGATAGTTGGGATTCATCAGCGAAAATTTGATGGCACCACGCTCTCCTGTGATAGAGAGATTGAGGTCGTCGTTTGAACCAAGAGCAAGCTTGCTTGCCGTGATGGTGCCGACCGCACCCGAACGAAGCTTTGCAATCATATAAAACGCTTCGTCGGCATTCGTATTCCAAGCCTCGCCTTTTCTACCGCGACGGGTGGGGAAGGCAATTTGCGAGATCCCTTGAACACTTTCAAATTCTCCACAGAGAGAATACACAAGATCAATGATATGAGAACCGAGATCAAAGAGGACACCGCCGCCACAAATGTCGGCATCCTGCTTCCAGCCTGCGGGACGATCCGCGTAAAGACAGCTGTCGTGCAGATACTCGACCGAAAATGAAAGAATCCGTCCGAGACGTCCTTCTTGGATCAGCTCCGAAGCACGAAGAATCGGTGCCATAAAGCGATTGTTGAATACCACGGTGCAGATCTTTCCGCTTTCCTTGGCAAGTCGTGCAAGCTCTGACGCTTCCTCGGCGGTGACGCAAAGCGGCTTTTCGCAGTAAATATGCTTGCCTGCCGCAAGTGCGCGCTTTGCCGTTTCATAGTGATAGATATTCGGGGTGCAGATATCGATGATGTCGATTGTGGGATCGTCGATCAGTCTGCGTTCGTCAGTCGTGGCGATCTCAAATCCGAATTCTTCGGCAACCGATTGGGATTTTGCTATCGTGGTTGTACAAACGCCTGCGATCTTTGCAGAAAAGGGAAGATCGCGGTAGTAATAGGGAAGATTATGAACGCACCAAGCGTGTGTTTTTCCCATCGCGCCAAAGCCCAAAAGACCGATTTGAAGCTCTTTTTTCATATCCCACCCCCAAAACATAGTTATATACATTATATTATACCTCAAGTCCCCCTTTTTTTCAAGAGGATTTTGCGAAATTCACAAGAATTTTGCAAGGGTGGTTGAAATTTTTTTCAAAAGATAGTATAATGGTATATCATAGGTTCAGACGGAAAGGAAAGGCGGTCGACAATGAAAAAAAGATATGATACGGTACTCTTCGATGCCGACGGTACTCTGTTGGATTTTGGACGGAGTGAAAAAGAAGCGCTCATCGAAGCACTTGGTAGCTTAGGGATTGTAATGAACGATGAAATGGTCAGCGTATACAGCAAGATCAACGACGACCTTTGGAAAGCACTCGAACGCAAAGAGATCGAAAAGGACGTTTTGAAATATCGCCGCTTTGAGCTTTTTTTTGAGAGGTACGGGATCGATTGTGACGCGAAAGAAGCGGCACGCGCCTATATGCACAAGCTTTCCGAAAAAGGATATGCGATTGCGGGTGCCATCGAGCTTTGCGAAGCACTTTTTGGCAAAGTTCATATGTATATCGTAACCAATGGCGTCGGCTTTATTCAACGAGAGCGTCAGAAGCGAAGCGGTCTTGCTCCTTTTTTTGATGGAGTGTTTATTTCGGAGGACGTAGGCTACGAGAAGCCTGATTGCCGTTATTTTGATACGGTGGCATTTTCGATTGATGGATTTTCCAAGGAAAGCACCTTGATTGTCGGAGATTCTCTCAGCTCGGATATTCGCGGGGGAATCAATTTCGGTATCGATACGTGTTGGTATAATCCGAGAGGGCTTTCAGCACCCGCCGAGATGGCAGAAAAAATTACTTATACCGTTCAAGGCTTTGATGAGATCAAAACGCTGATTTTACAAGGAGATGCAGAGTGATGGAACGAGATTTTGCCCAAATCGCAAAGATGCTCGAAGAAAAAGTCATTCGCCATGAGAGGGAGGTATCTCTCAAAACACTTTCGACTTTTCGTGTCGGCGGAATTGCTCCGCTTGTGATTTACCCCAAAGAGATGGGAGAATTGATCGGAAGCGTACTGCTTTTGCATCAAATGGATGTTCCTTACGAGATCATCGGAAACGGTTCCAATCTTTTCTTTGGTGACGGACGCCTGACTCGAGTGCCGATTGTAACGAAATTGCTTCGCGGGATCAGCCGTGACGGAAATACCGTGACGGCTGAATGCGGCGTATCGCTTTCCCGTCTTGCTTCCTTTGCGGCAGAGGAGGGCCTTTCGGGACTGGAGTTTGCTAAGGGGATTCCGGGAACGGTCGGGGGTGCGGTCTTTATGAATGCGGGGGCATATGGCGGAGAAATGTCTACCGTCGTAGAAAACGCTCTCGTGCTCGACGTTGCGACGGGAGAGCTTTTTACCTTGGAGGATCACGCGTTCGGATATCGAAAAAGTATTTATATGGAATATCCCGAATGGATTTGTCTTGCCGTTAATTTCCGTCTTTCCGAGGGGGATCGCGATCAGATGGAAGCGAAAATGAAGGAGTTTGCACAAAATCGCAGAGAAAAGCAACCCTTGGAATATCCGAGTGCGGGAAGCTATTTTAAGCGTCCCGAAGGAAATTTTGCGGGAAAGCTGATCGAGGACGCAGGACTCAAAGGAATGAGAATCGGAGACGCGGAAGTTTCTCAAAAGCACGCGGGATTTCTCATCAATCTGGGCGAGGCGACGGCGGCAGATATCCTTTCTTTGGAAGAGCGCGTGCGTGGCGAGGTTGCATCTCGATTTGGCGTGGTATTGGAGAGAGAAGTTCGCTTCATTCCAAGTGAAAAGGAGGAAAACTGATGTCTTTTACGAGGGAGGTGTGTACCGAGCTTTTGAGCGTTCAGCAGAAAAAGACCTGCTGTCGAAAAGCCTTTCTTTTGGGGCTGATTTTTTCGGCACGAACCGAAGAACATACGCTTTTTTCTTACTTTTATCAAGAAAAAGCGGCAAAGGAGGCAGAAGAACTGCTGGAAAAAATTTTTCACGCGGAGCCATCCCTTTCCTCGAAAATTCGTGCTGGTCGAAATACCTACGAGCTTCGCTTTCAATCTGCGGCACTCAGAGAATTTTTACGCAAGGTAGACATGGGAGAGGAAAATGCAAAAGCACTTGTCGGATTTCGTTGTCCCGCGTGTGAGAGTGCGTTTTTGAGAGGTGTGTTTTTGGCTTCGGGATCGGTGACCGATCCGAAAAAAGCATATCATCTTGAGTTTTCAATGATAAGCGAAGCGCGTGCCAAGCTTCTTTCGGAAGAGCTTTCTTCCTTCGTCGGAGAGCCCGGAAGAGCAAAGCGCGGCGCAAGGGTAGGACTTTACTATAAGGGAAATGCAACCATTTCCGATCTTCTGTATCTTTTGGGAAGCTCGGTAAAAGGATTTGAAGTTGCCAATGCCTGCATAGAGAGGGATATCCGTAATCACGAGCATCGGGTCACCAACTGTGAGGCAAGTAACATTTCGCGTTCGGTCGGTGCGGCGCATAAGCAAATGCTTGCGATTGAGAGACTGATCGAAACGAGAAAAATTGATTCGCTTTCGGAAGAACTGCGACAGACGGCAATGCTTCGGATGGAAAATCCGTCCGCCAGTCTCTCGGAATTGGCACTCCTACATACCCCGCCGATTACGAAATCGGGACTCAATCGACGATTGACCAAACTGATGGAAGCCGCCGAAGAGAGCGATCTGTCCTAACACAGATCGCTCTCTTTTTTGCGTTCTTTTTGCGGAATCTTCTTGACAAAAACATCAAATTATAGTATAATATTATAATTAAGATTATTATGGATATTTTTGCTTTTTCAGAGCAAAAAAGATAGAAAAAGGAACTTCGGTATGAACGAAAATCAAGTGACACAAACTGAATATATTGCCGCCGTACGTGCCGCAAACGCGCGGTATGAGGCAGAACACGGCACACCGCCAATCGCCTTCGTTCTTACGCTCGGATGTCAGCAAAACGAAGCCGACAGCGAAAAGCTTGCGGGAATGGCGGAAGCGATGGGATACGAGATTTCGGACAAGCCTGACGATGCGAATTTGATTCTTGTCAATACTTGCGCGATTCGGGAACATGCCGAAAAAAGAGCACTTTCTCTCGTAGGACAGTATAAGCATCTCAAAGCAAAACGCCCTGATCTCGTGATCGGAATGTGTGGCTGTATGGTCGTGCAGGAGCATCGAATCGAAGAAATCAAGCATCGATATCCTTACGTCGATTTGCTGTTCGGTACGTCGTCGCTCTATCGCTTTCCCGAACTGCTTGCTCAAAAGCTGGAAAGAAAAAAGAGAATTCTTTTCCGCGATCCTGACGACAGAACCGTCGCCGAGGAAATTCCGATCCGACGGACAAGCACCTATCGTGCGTGGGTATCGGTGATGTACGGCTGTAATAACTTCTGTTCCTACTGCATCGTTCCTTACGTGCGAGGCAGGGAGCGAAGCCGTGCGAAGGATGCGATTGTTCGCGAGGTTCGTGAGCTTGTGGCAGACGGTTATCGCGATATTACGCTTCTCGGGCAGAACGTCAATTCCTACGGTAAGGATCTCACGGAGCAGTGTGATTTTGCCGATCTTCTCGCAGAGCTTGACACCATCGAGGGAGATTTTTGGCTACACTTTATGACGAGTCATCCGAAGGATGCAACGAAGAAGCTCATTGACGTGATGGCGTCATCGCGCCATATCGCACATCATTTCCATTTGCCGATGCAATCGGGAAGCGACCGCGTGCTCCAAGCGATGAACCGTCATTATGATATGGAAAAATACCTCGGTATCGTTGATTATATTCGAGAAAAAATGCCCGATGCCGTAATTACTTCGGACATTATCGTAGGCTTTCCCGAGGAAAGCGAGGAAGAGTTTGAAGAAACGCTTGACGCGCTCAAACGCGTACGCTTCGATATGATCTATTCCTTCATTTACTCGCCAAGAAAGGGAACGCCTGCCGCCGAGATGACGCAAGTCGCCCCCGAGATTAAGAGTGCGCGCTTCGACCGCTTGCTCGCCCTGCAAAATGCGATTTCTTTGGAAAAAAATCAACCCTTTGAGGGGGCTTGCCTTCGTGTCCTTTGCGACGGTATTTCCAAAAACAACGATGCCGTTGATCAAGGGCGTACCGAGGGGGGAAAGATTGTCTTTTTCGAAGGCTCGCCCGAGCTGGAAGGACGCTTTTTGACCGTAAAAATCGAAAGAGCGGAATCCTTTGCTCTTTACGGAACTATCATAGAAAAATAAAAAGAAAAGAGGAAATAAAACAATGACGATTTTTGAACTTGCCGCAGAGCTGGGACGTGCCCTCAAGGAGGACGATAAGCTTGTGCGTTTGGAGAATGCGAAAAAGGCTTACGAGGCGGAGACCGACCTGAACAAAAAAATGATTGAATACGAGGTTCAGCAGAAGGCACTTCAGCTCGAAATTACCCGTGACGATCGCGACACGCTTCTGATTGACAATATTCAGAAGAGAATCGATACGCTGTACCGTGAGATTATGGAAAATCCCGTGTTTGTAGAGCTCAACGATGCGCAGGCAGAGGTCAACGAGCTGATGAATGCCGTCAACCAGACGATTACTTTCCAGATCACGGGCGAGATCCCTTCATCCTGCACGCACGATAGCTCGACCTGCGGCGGCTGTCACTAATTCAAAATATTTTTGTGTTGTTTTCTTTTGCTCCTTTTCTTTTTCAAAAGAAAAGGAGGCGCATCCTTTTACTGATACGGAGGAATTCGTTATGACTCCAATGATGGAGCAATATTTTGAGATTAAAAATCAATATAAGGATTATCTTTTGTTCTATCGCCTAGGCGACTTTTACGAGATGTTCTTTGACGACGCGATTCTTGCGTCGCGTGAGCTGGAGCTGACGCTGACGGGCAGAGATTGCGGTGAGGCAGAGCGCGCACCGATGTGCGGTGTTCCGTTTCACAGTGCCGAGGGGTATATCGGTCGTCTGATTGAAAAGGGGTATAAAGTTGCCATCTGTGAGCAGACCGAGGATCCTTCGCTTGCCAAGGGACTTGTCAAGCGCGAGGTCATTCGCGTAATCACCCCGGGTACGCTTATTGAGAGCAATCTTTTGTCCGAGAAGAAAAATAACTATCTCTGCGCCGTATATCTGGGCGAATTTGAGTGCGGGGTGGCTTTTGCCGATATTTCGACGGGACGCATTGACGCAACCTCCTTTTGCGGAGATACCATCGAAAGCCGTCTGAAAAACGAGCTCGGTACCTATTCACCGAGCGAGGTGATCGTCAATCTTTCCGCCAAAAAAATCTCGGATCTTTCTTTGTTTATTACGGGACGCCTCGGCTCCATGCTGACCGATAACCGTCCCACCGATTTTGAATATGCCCCTGCCAAGGAAGCCATCAGAGAACAGTTTTCGGATACGCTTCGCGAGGGCGTGCAAGAAAATCATCCCTTGGTTTGTGCGATCGGCGGTCTTTTGTCCTATGTGAAGGAAACGCAAAAGGGCAATATTTCCTATCTCAATAACCTCAATATTTACTCCGACGGACAGTTTATGGAGCTTGACGTCAATACGCGCCGCAATCTTGAACTGACCGAAACGATGCGAACCAAGGAAAAGAAAGGTTCACTTCTGTGGGTGCTTGACGAAACCCATACGGCGGCAGGTGCGCGTCTGCTTCGCAGTTGGATCGAGCATCCGTTGCTTCACGTTGGCGAGATTACCCGCCGACAGAACGCGGTCGAGGAAATGTACGGAAACTTTATTCTCCGTGAGGAGATTGGCGCACTCCTTGACGGTGTGCTTGACCTCGAACGCCTTGTAACACGAATTGTTTACGGTACGGCAAACGCGAAGGATCTTCGCGCTGTTTCGACGACGATAGCTATTTTGCCCGAGCTGAAAAAGATCCTTGCGGATTGTCGCTCGGACGAGCTTTCGGCATTGACCTCAGAGCTCGAAACCTTAGAGGATATTTACGAAAAAATCGATGCTGCGATTACCGAGAATCCTCCGTTCTCGATTCGTGACGGAGGAATGATTGCTACGGGTTATGATGCGGAGGTAGACCGTCTTCGTTCGATTATGACCGACGGACGCGGTTGGATCGATCAGATTGCCGAGCAGGAGAAAGAAAGAACAGGCATTAAAACCTTGAAAATTGGATATAACAAGGTTTTTGGCTATTACATCGAGGTATCCAAATCCTTTATGGATCAGGTACCCGCTACCTATATTCGCAAACAAACGCTTGCGGGCGGAGAACGCTATATCACCGAAGAGCTCAAGCAGATGGAAGCGACCGTGCTCGGTGCCTCCGAAAAGCTTGCCGCACTCGAATATGAAATTTTCTGTCAGATTCGCGGATTCGTTGCCGATGAAAGCGCAAGAATCCAGAAGGTCGCGGCACTCTTAGCAAAGCTGGATGCGTATCTCAGTCTCGGCGCGGTAGCGGCAAAGCATCGCTACGTGCGTCCCGAGGTCGATCAGAGCGATCTCGTTAAGATCAAGGACGGACGACACCCCGTTGTGGAACAGTTTGTCAAGGATACGTATTTCGTCCCCAACGATGCTGACCTTGATACCAAGCAAAACCGGCTGATGCTGATTACGGGTCCGAATATGGCGGGTAAATCCACCTATATGCGTCAGGTTGCCATTATCGTCCTAATGGCACAGATCGGCTCGTTTGTCCCCGCTTCGGATGCACGCATCGGTATTGTCGATAAGATCTTTACTCGTGTTGGCGCTTCGGACGATCTCGCATCGGGTCAGTCGACCTTTATGCTTGAGATGAACGAGGTTGCTTACATTCTTCGTAACGCAACTAAGAAGAGCCTGATTATTTACGACGAGGTCGGACGAGGAACGTCGACCTTTGACGGAATGAGTATCGCGCGTGCCATTGTCGAATATACGGCAGGGCGTAAGATCGGTGCGAAGACGCTCTTTGCAACGCATTATCACGAGCTGACGAGTATGGAAGGCGAGATTGACGGTGTGGTCAACTATAATATTGCCGCTAAGAAGCGTGGCGATAGTATTACCTTCCTTCGTAAGATCGTCCGCGGCTCGACCGACGATAGTTACGGTATCGAGGTTGCAAAGCTCGCAGGACTTCCGAATGAGGTCATTCGCCGCGCGAAGGAGGTGCTTGCTTCTGTCGAACAGACGGCAAGGGCAATCAGTACCTCGGAGAAGGTTGAAACGGCAGTGGACGACAGTCTCATTTCGATGGACGATTGCGTCAACGAGCAGATTATCGAGGAGCTTCGCGCAGTCGATCTGAATACACTCTCCCCCTACGAAACGATGAGCTTCCTCTTTGACCTCAAAAAACGACTGAAATAAAGTAAAATACAACGAATGAAAGGAGAATCCGATGGGAAAGATCAACGTACTTTCTTTTGCCGTTGCCAATCTGATTGCGGCGGGAGAGGTGGTCGACCGACCGGCCTCGGTCATCAAGGAATTGCTCGAAAACGCCATCGACTCGGGTGCAGATCGCATTACCGTGGAGATACAAAACGGCGGTGTGACCTATATGCGCGTTGCCGATAACGGATGCGGAATGTCCGCCGAGGATCTTCCCGTAGCCATTCGCCGTCACGCAACGAGTAAAATCAAAGATGCGGGCGATCTAGACGGAATTCTGACACTTGGATTCCGCGGAGAAGCACTTGCGGCAATTGCGTCGGTATCGGATCTCCGAATCATTTCCAAAACGGCAGACGCGTCCGTGGGCGCAATGCTTGAAGCTCATAGCGGAGAAATTGCAGGCGTCTTTGAGCGGGCATCGGCAGAGGGAACGACAGTGATTGTCGAAAATCTGTTTGCCAACGTTCCCGCACGCCGTAAATTTCTTAAAAAGGACGTCACCGAAACAATGGCGGTGAGTGCTGTCGTAGAAAAGATTGCTCTGTCTCACCCCGAAATTTCCTTCCGTCTCATCACCGATGGAACCATCAAAATGGAAACGGCAGGGGACGGTGATCTCAAAAGCACCGTTTGGTCGGTATTCGGAAAAGAATTTGCCTCAAAATTGATTCCTGCCGAGCTGACGCTTGACGGTGTTGAAGTTAAGGGATTTGTCGGACGTCCTGACAATGTTCGAGCCAACCGAAATTATCAAAATTTCTTTATCAACGGACGCTATATCAAGAGCAAGACCGCAGGGGCGGCACTCGAGCAGGCATATACTTCGTATATTCCGACCGAAAAATTTCCTACGTGTATTCTGTTTCTGACAATTAACCCCGCGGCAGTGGACGTCAACGTGCACCCTGCAAAACTGGAGGTCAAATTTTCCAACGAAAAGTTAATTTTCGAGGCGATCTATTATGCCGTGCGAAATGCCATCGAAGCCAATACGGCGCGCCCCGATATCACTCTGACTCCCGTATCCGCTCCCAAGGGAAGAATCGAGCAACGCCTCTCGGATTCTCAAATGCCGATTCGCGACGGACGCGAAGAATCCCTCAAGACGCGTCAGATGTCGGCAACACTGACGGTGGCAGAGCCTGAAAAGAAACCGTCGGAATCACCTAAAAAAACAAGTGGCGGATTTGCCACGATGACTGCGGAGGAATACCTCAAAGCATTCGTCAAGGACGTTCCCAAGGAAATGCCTCGCACCGAATTGCCTAAGACAGAACCAAAGAAAATCGAACAACCGAAGATAGAAATACCGAAGATTGAGAAACCCAAACAAGAGCCGAAACAAGAGCCAAAGCCTGAGGTGGATCGCCAAGTAGCACCTGCCGTACCGCAGAGTCTGGAATATCGGATTCTTGGGGAGGCTTTTCATTCTTACGTCCTCGTCGAGCTTTCCGATCGAATGCTCGTGGTGGATAAGCACGCGGCGCATGAGCGAGTCTTATTTGAACAGTTGCGTGCGGGAATGAGCCGCGAGGACAAAGTATCTCAGCTGTTAATGCTTCCGATCGAGGTAATGCTGACCTCAGAGGAAATCGCAACACTCGAAACCTATCGCACCGAAATTGAAGCTGTCGGCTTTGAATTTACGCTTGGTAAATATACGGCAAGCGTCAGTGCCATTCCAGAAGGGATTGCTACCGATGCGGTATCCGATATGCTTGCTGTGATGGCGGAGCGTATCAAATCAAATACGGGTTCGGCAAAGCTGACGCGCGATATTATTTTTGAAAAGGCACTGTATCAAGCTTCTTGTAAGGCGGCAATCAAAGCGGGCAGAGAATATTCCGAGGAGCATATTCGCTGGCTGATTGCAGAGCTGATGCGTCTGCCCGATATTACCGTTTGTCCGCACGGCCGTCCCGTTGCGATGACGATCTCCAAGAAAAATCTCGATCATCAATTTGAACGTACTTAATTTTTAGAAAAGGAAATTTTTATGGCAAAGCTTTTTGAAATTATTGCAACCGACGGACGTGCGCGCCGCGGTGTGCTTCATACGGTTCACGGAGATATCCAAACGCCCGTATTTATGAATGTTGGAACCTGTGCCGCCATCAAGGGCGGAGTATCGAGCAGAGAACTGATTGATCTTGACTGTCAGGTTGAGCTTTCCAATACCTATCATCTGCATCTTCGTCCGGGAGATCGCCTCATACATGAAATGGGCGGACTTCATAAGTTTATGAATTGGGAAAGACCGATTCTGACCGATAGCGGCGGATTTCAGGTATTTTCTCTTTCTCAATTGCGTAAAATAGACGAGGAGGGGGTTCGGTTTGCTTCTCACATCGACGGAAAACGAATTTTTATGGGCCCCGAAGAAAGCATGCAGATTCAATCGAACCTCGCCTCCACGATTGCTATGGCATTTGACGAATGTATCGAAAATCCTGCGCCTTACGATTACGTGAAAAATTCCTGCGACCGTACGGCACGTTGGCTGATTCGCTGTAAAGCGGAAATGGATCGACTCAATTCTTTGCCCGAAACGATCAATAAGAACCAACTTTTGTTCGGAATCAATCAGGGCGGTGTCTATGAGGATCTTCGCATTGAGCATATGGAAAAGATTGCTGAGCTTGATCTTGCAGGCTATGCCATTGGTGGACTTGCCGTTGGTGAGGCAACTGAGGATATGTACCGTATTATTGATGCGGTCGAGCCTCATATGCCCAAGGACAAGCCAAGATACTTGATGGGTGTCGGAACGCCTTGCAATATTCTTGAGGCAGTACATCTCGGCGTGGACTTTTTCGACTGCGTGATGCCCAGCCGTAACGCAAGACACGGCAATCTCTTTACGTGGCACGGTAAGATCAATCTGCTCAACGAAAAATATGCAAAAGATCCCCGTCCCTTTGATGAGGGATGCGGTTGTCCCGCGTGCCGTAACTATAGCCGTTCCTACGTTCGCCATCTCATTAAGGCAAAGGAATCGCTTGGTATGCGTCTTGCGGTAGCACACAATTTGTATTTTTATAATAATCTTACGCGTGAAATCCGTAATGCCCTTGAGGGTGGCTATTTTGAAAGCTTTTATCAGAAATACCGCAATATCCTCGGAGAGCGCTGTCAGGATTAAGGGGTGAAAAAGGAGAATTATGATCAAACAATCATTATTGGAGGAATTGCTTGCCGTAGCACTTTCTACGGGAGGAGATTTCTCCGAGGTATATGCCGAGCATACGCGAAGCAATCATATACAATTCGTGGACGGAAAAATCGATAAGGTCAACGATACCGTGCTTTCGGGGGTAGGAATCCGTATTTTCAAGGGGGAAAGAACGGTCTATGCTTCGACTTCGGACCTTTCCCGGGAGGGACTTCTTGCTTGCGCACGCTCTGCCGCGGATGCGATGGGTGAGGGAAATGCACCCATTTCTATTCGATTGACAAAAAGCACGGTGCTCAATCGTCATCCCGTGTCTAAGCATCCGTGTATGTCCGATCTTTCCGAAAGAATTGATCTTTTGAAGGCAGGATGTATTTCCGCCAAAGAGTACGATTCTCGCATCACTCAGGTACAGGGCTGGCTGATGGGGGTCGATCGTGAAATTCTTGTGGCGAATAGTGAAGGACTTTACAAAGAAGACCGTCACGTCAGAACAAGAATGGGTGTCTCCTCGGTGGCATCGGACGGGAACGAAAATCAGTCGGGCGGTTGTGCGCCCGGTCGCGGAATGGGACTTGAAATGTTCGAGCAGTGGAACCCCCGTGATATTGGTCGCCGTGCGTCGGAAATGGCAATTACCAATCTGACGGCGGATTACTGTCCCGCAGGACAGATGACGGTTGCGATCGAAAACGGCTTTGGCGGCGTGATTTTCCACGAGGCTTGCGGACATTCCCTCGAAGCAACGCAGGTTGGTGTCGGTATGTCCGAAATGTGTGGAAAGCTTGGTCAAAAAATTGCAAATGAAAAAATTACCGCGATCGATGACGGTACGATTGTCGGTGCGTGGGGCTCTGTCAATATGGACGACGAGGGAACACCGACACAGAGAAATATCCTCATTGAAAACGGAATTCTGAAAAACTATATGATCGACCGTCTCGGTTCCCGACGTCTTGGTATGGCAATGACGGGAAATAGCCGTAGGGAAAATTATACCTACGAGCCTACCTCACGAATGACCAATACCTTTATTGACAACGGTCCCGATAAAAATGAGGACATCATCGCGTCCATCGAATACGGACTTTACGCAAAAGAAATGGGTGGCGGCTCGGTCAATCCCTTGACAGGTGCGTTCAATTTCTCGGTGCGCGAGGGTTATCTTGTACGAAATGGAAAGATCTGTGAAGCTGTCCGCGGAGCATCGTTGATCGGTACGGGGTCACAAATCCTGCAGGACATCGATATGGTTGGACAAAACCTTGCTACGGGGCAGGGGGTGTGCGGTTCTTCCAGCGGAAGCGTTCCCACCGACGTCGGTCAGCCGCTCATTCGCGTGTCGAAAATCACGGTTGGCGGACGGTAAGGAGGAGCTATGAATTTTGATCAAATAAAAAATGCGCTGATTTCCGAAGCCGATCGCAGAGGTCTTTCGGAGTATGAAATCTATTTTATGGAGAGCGGATCGACGGGGGCTGAAACCTTAAAGAATGAAATTTCTTCCTTTTCTTCGGGTGTTCGTGGAGGAGTTTCTTTTCGCTGTATTGTGAACGGAAGAATCGGTGCGGCAGCAACCGAGCTGATGGAAGAAAACGAAATGAAGGAGCTTGTGGATCGCGCCATGCAGTATGCGGCGGTGATCGAGAGCGACGATCCCGTGATTTTCTACAAGGGAGCGGACGCCTATGCGGAGAAATCGAATGTCAAGACGGCAACGCCGGATGCGGCAACGCTGAAAACGGTTGCGCTTGCTCTGCAAGGAAGAACCTATGCAGCCAGTGATCTTGTTGCCGACGGAACGCAATCGGGAACCTTTGCGGGAACAGTACGAAGAGCACTGGTAAATTCTCACGGATTGAATCTTTCGGACGAATACTGTGCTTGCGGCGCGTACGTTCAAGCGGTCATCGAAAAGGATGGCGAGGCACAGGATGCTTTTGACTGTTGCCTTGGATTGGATGAATCCAAGCTCGATCAAATTTCTCAAAATGCGCTGAGCGACGCGATTGCCAAGATTGGTGCTGTGGAAATTGATTCCGGAAAATATGATTTGATTATTCAAGGAAAACAGATGAGGGAGCTTCTTTCAACGTTTTCCTCGGTCTTTTCGGCAAAAGCAGCACAATTGGGGCTTTCCTTGCTCAAGGGAAAAGAGGGAAATGTGATTGCAAGCGATGTGGTAACCTTGATGGACGATCCTATGCGAGAGAATTCTCCTGCACAGGCGTCGTTTGACGGAGAAGGCGTGGCAACGCAGAAAAAATCAGTCATCGAAAAGGGAATTTTAACCACTCTTCTTTACGATCTCTCTACGGCAGAGAAGGCAGGAAAAACGTCGACGGGCAACGGTCAGCGCAAAAGCTACGCAAGTCCCGTTTCGATCTCCCCCTACAGCTTTTATCTTGCAGGCGGAGAGCTTTCCGAAGACGAGCTGAAAACGCGCCTTGGCAACGGAATTTATCTGACCGAGTTGAAAGGATTGCACGCGGGTGCCAATGACGTTACGGGTGATTTTTCGATCGAAAGCGCAGGATTTCTCGTGGAAGATGGGAAGATTTCCAAGGCGATCAAATCCTTTACGGTGGCGGGAAATTTCTTTGACCTACTGAAAAATATCGAATCACTTTCGGATACGATTCACTTTGACGCTTCTACCGGCTTCACTTCTTACGGTTCCCCCGACGTGCTTGTGCGAAATATGAGCGTGGCAGGAAAATAAAAGGGAAAAGCTCTTGACTTTTTCTCCATTCTATGCTACAATACTGTATTATAATTAATTTAAAGATATTTTTTGACTAAAAGAAAAGGAAGGATCAACAATCATGCAAAACACGGAAAAGACAATGGATAAGATCGTGGCTCTGTGTAAGACTCGCGGCTTTATTTTCCCCGGCTCCGAAATTTACGGTGGCTTGGCAAATACCTGGGACTACGGTCCTCTTGGTGTTGAGCTGAAGAACAACGTCAAAAAGGCTTGGTGGAAAAAATTCGTTCAGGAAAACAAGTATAACGTCGGACTTGACGCAGCAATTCTGATGAATCCCCAAACTTGGGTCGCATCGGGACACCTGGCAGGCTTCTCGGATCCCTTGATGGATTGCCGTGAGTGCCACGAGCGCTTTCGCGCGGACAAACTGATTGAAGAGTGGTGCTCGGAGAACTCTTTTGAGCTTCCCAAGCCCATTGACGCATTTTCTCACTCAGAAATGAAGGAGTTTGTCGAGGAGCACAATATTCTTTGTCCTACCTGTGGAAAGCATAACTTTACCGATATTCGTCAGTTTAACCTGATGTTCAAGACGTTCCAGGGTGTTACAGAGGATGCGAAGAACACCGTATATCTCCGTCCTGAAACGGCGCAGGGTATTTTCACTAACTTTGTGAACGTTCAGAGAACGACGCGTAAAAAGATGCCTTTCGGTATCGCACAGATCGGTAAGTCCTTCCGTAACGAGATTACCCCCGGTAACTTCATTTTCCGTGTTCGTGAGTTCGAACAGATGGAACTTGAGTTCTTCTGTAAGCCAGGAACCGACCTTGAGTGGTTCAACTATTGGAGAAGCTTCTGTCACAATTGGCTCTTGGCAATCGGCTTAAAGGACGAAAATCTTCGCCTTCGTGATCACGATCCCGAGGAGCTTTGCTTCTATTCCAAGGCAACCACCGATTTCGAGTTCCTTTTCCCGTTTGGATGGGGCGAGCTTTGGGGCGTGGCTGACCGTACCGACTATGACCTGACTCAGCATCAGAACACCTCGGGTAAGGATCTGACCTACTTCGATCAGGAAACAAATGAGCACTATATTCCTTACGTCGTTGAACCCAGCCTTGGTGTTGAAAGAAGCGTTCTTGCCGTTCTTTGTGATGCATACGACGAGGAAATCGTGGATCCCGAAAAGAACGATACCCGTGTCGTGATGCACCTGCATCCGTTCCTCGCTCCCTTCAAGGCAGCAGTGCTTCCTCTCTCCAAGAAGCTTTCTGAGGGCGCAGAGAAGATCTTCGAAGAGCTCTCTCGTGACTTCTCGGTAGATTACGACGAAGCAGGATCTATCGGTAAGAGATATCGCCGTCAGGATGAGATCGGTACACCTCTGTGTATTACTTACGACTTCGATTCTGAAAACGACGGTTGCGTTACCGTTCGTGACAGAGATACGATGGAACAGGTTCGTATCCCGATTACCGAGCTCAAATCCTATATTGAAAAGGTTATCGCGTTTTAATTGTAATTAAATAAAAAAGAGAACCAATCAGCTTATAGCCGATTGGTTCTCTTTTTTAGTATAAAAGTGCTATTCTTTGCTACGCAAAGAGTGATATTGCATAGGAAAAATAGAACTGACGGGATACTCTTTCTTGGAGTATCCCGCCAGTCGGTAGGGATTTTTTATGTGTTATGCTTCAGCAACAGGTTCTGCAGCATCCTCTTCTTCCTCGTCAGAGGGAAGATAGAGCTCATAATTCTTCATTTTCAGCTTTGCAAACTTGGGCAAGCCGTAATAGTCAAACTTTACACGAGAAAGAACACTCTTGTTGACGAGAGTTGCATTTTGGTTGTAAATAATCGGGATGACAGGAAGATCTTCCATCAAAATCTCTTCGGCTTCGTGAAGCAGAGCAGCACGCTTCTTGAGATCGGGTTCCTTGAATGCCTCTTCAATCTTTTCGTTAAAGTCGGAATTGTCATATCCCGTAAAGTGAAGGGGAATATTAAAGGTTGTGCTCTTTGCCTCGATGGCAGCACCACCCGAATAGTGCTTTGCGAAAGGAGCAAGAACGGAGAATGCATCGGGCGTATATGCTACGTAATCAATCGCGGCAACCTCAAATTTTCCTTGTCTATAATTTTCAGCAAAGACGTCATCCATAACACCAAGCAGAGGCTCGCCAGAAGCCTTCTGAATATCAGAGTTATTGATCAGCTTTTGCTGAACGAGAGCAACGTGGAAGCCAAGCTCGGTCCATGCTTCCGTGACCATTTCTGCAATTGCAACGTGAACCTCGTCATAAGCGGGAACCGAAATGGAGAACATAAAGTCAGAGGGGTTAATGCCTGCTTCATCCAAGGCAGCCTTAGCAGCTTCCATATTTGCGGAGGTTGCCAAGTAGTCACCGCCAACCTCACGGAAGAGGTTGCGCTTGGAATTCGTTTCGAATACACCGTAAGGAACGAGAGCAGTAGCAGCCTTTGCAAATACGACAGCTTCAGCAATTGCTTCACGGTCGATCGCAAGCGAGAGTGCCTCGCGAACGTTTTCGTCGGCAAAGATCTTTTCACCGTGCTGTCCTTCTACTAAGGTCGTGGAGAAGGGAAGCTTTCCTTGCTGCATTGATTTGTACAGATAATCCTGATAGTAACGAATGACAGCATTTTCATTGAGCATATACGAATGCGTGCTCATTGCATCGGAAACCTTTGCTACGTCCTTCCAATCGCCGCGTACCGACAGCGGAATATCACCAATGAAGAAGATCTCTTCATTTTCATAAGCTGCCATAATTTCCTCATCGGTTTTGGAATAGTCGATGATCAAGCGGTAGGGGCGAACGTATTTATCCAACTTATCTTTTTCCTCATTGCGCCGATAGTAGGGGTTGCGCTCGAGAACTACCTTGCCTTCGGTTTCGGAGTAGACAACGTCTCTCAGTTTGTAAGGTCCGCTGGCGGCAAAGATGGCAGGAGATTTTGCCCAGTCATCATATTCAGCAACTGCATTTACGTTTGTTCTGCGAACGGGAGCAAGAGCGTAGCTGGTCAAGTTCAAAAGGAACTGATCGTAATTAATCTTGCCTTCAAACTCAATAATCAACTCGCGCTCGTTGACAGGCTGAATTCCAACGTCATCAATGGAGATATCACCCTCTTTTGCGGCACGTGCTCCCTTGATATCAAACAAAAGCGAAGCACATTCGTAAGAGTTGTTTACGTCAAGAATTCTCTGCCAAGTATCTGCAATATCATTTGCCTGCAGAACGACCTTGTCCGACCAAGACGTTTCTTTCAGGGTGATGTGCATTTGGTACAGGTTGTTCTTTTCGTCTTCGACGATCTTATAATCATCTACCAGCGATTTCTTTACCTTGCCGTTTGCATCTAAAACGAAAAGGTTGTCAAAAATAAGACTGACAACTCTGAGTGCTGCCTCGTTGCCGTAAGCGGCGGCAGGGTCAAAGTTATAAATCGGGTCGGTAAGATACATGGAAATTTGCGCGCCTTTGTCATCAGAATCCGTCGCACAGCCGGCGAGAATCGGAAGAACCATCATCAGGCAAAGGACAAGGGAAATGATTCTTTTCATCATTGTTGGAAAACCTCCTCCAAAAAATCAAACTGTAATGCTCTCAATGAGCCATTGTTCATAACATTATAACATTTTTTTCTACTAAAATCAATCGTATTCGAAGAAACATTTTTGAGGTTTTTCATTTTTGGTTAAGTGCACAATCTTTGAGTTTTTTAATTGTGCAAGTTTTACATAAAAATTCAAAGAAAATCAAGGAGAAAACAAAATGGAAAGAAGTTTTTTTTATGATCTTGCTTATGAAAGCTTTTCAAGAAAGGAATGCGAGGAGCAAGGAAGTAAATTTTGGGAATCCTCCGCGGGGGATCTTCAAATTCGTTGGGGGGAAGATAAGCACCATGGACGGTATATCGTCTTTTTTAGCTCCCCCCTCTATTGGATCGAGGATGATTATTTTCTGTTGGTTCGGGAAAAGGTTGCGGAGGAGCTTTTTGCACTTTTTTCTGAAATGATGCCGATAAATCGGGGCGAAAGTCGAAGCTTGCTTGTTGCAGGGCTGGGGAATCCGAAAATGACGGCAGATGCACTTGGCGCCGAGGTGGCGGAGCGGATTACTGTGACAAGAAAGATATATGAACCCGCCGATCGCTTTTCATCGATGAGCGTTTCGGCAATTTCGACCGGAGTTCTTGGAACAACGGGAATTGAAACCATAGAGCATCTTCAGGGACTTTGTCAGCAAATCTCTCCCGACCTTGTGCTTACGGTAGATGCACTGGCGGCAAAGCGGAGTGATCGCTTGGGCGCAACGATCCAGATCTCTACCGGGGGAATTTCTCCCGGATCGGGGGTGAAACAACCTCAGAAACGCTTGAATTACCAAACTTTGGGGATGCCCGTAATCAGTATCGGCGTTCCTACCGTCATTCACGCATCGGCAATCCTTGGGGAAGCCTTCACGGAGCTTGGCGTTTTCGAATGGGAGAGCGCACAAGAACTATTGGCAAAAGAGAAAAATTTTTTCGTGATGCCCAAGGAGAGTGATCTTTTGTTAAGGAGCTCCGCACTGCTTCTTTCTTCTGCGATCAATCAGGCGTGTATGCGTTTTTCTGAGGAGTTCACATAACCGAAACGGTCTCAGCATATAATGTATCGAATCCATTCAAAGAGGAGCAAAGATCGGGAGGAAAAATGAAACGAGAAAAGCAAGCATTAAATGCACCAAAAAAAGTACCGTTACTCGAAGAGGTCACACGAGAAAAAATACGGTTTGAAGCACACAGAGCCCACCGTAAAAATCGATGGTATCGCATCTATTTTGCCACGGCAGGAACAGCTCTTTTTCTTGCGGTTGTAGTACTTTTTCTTGGGTTCAGTGAAGGAAAAAGCGGGTTTCTTTCTTCTCTGAGTACGGGATTGATTCGCTTGGAATTTATGGATCTTTCGGGAAAAGAAAAGCCGACGGAGAAAAATGAAGAATCGTCCGAGGAGGACTCACAAGACGTATGGCTTCCCATAGAGAAGCCGTCTCCCGATACTTCCAAAGATGAAAAACCGAACAAAACGCCGATGACCTTTGATCAGCTATATTCCTTTGATTACGGCGCAGTACCGAAGGGGGAGCTTCCCATTCTTCCAAAGGATCTTTCACTTTCTTCGTACGGTGCAGGATATATTCAGAATTTTACGGGATTTTCTCCCGATACGGAGGCGTTGCTTTACGGGGAACTGAGGAGCGAGCCTTCGATAGAATATCTTTCGAAATCGGACAAGCCAAGCGTTCTGATTTTACATACGCATGGAACAGAGGCGTATAGTCCCGATGGAGCAATTTCCTACGTGGAGGGAAAGGAATCCTTGCGAAGTGAAAATCTTGAAGAAAACGTTGTTTCGGTAGGTAAGGTGTTGGCAGATGCCTTGGAAGCAAAAGGAATTTCAACCATTCATTGTACGGTACTGCACGATCGAGTACAGTATAAGGATTCTTATGCCCGTGCGGAGGAAACCATTCGAGCATATCTTGCTGAATATCCCTCCATTCAGCTTGTGATTGATCTTCACCGTGATGCCGTCATTAAATCTACGGGAGAAATGATTCGTCCCGTCACGCTGAATGAAGACGGTGAAGCTACCGCACAGGTGATGTGTGTGGTGGGAAGCTCCTGGAATGGGCAAGAGAATGAGCAATGGCAAAGAAATCTTGCGCTGGCGCTCAAACTTCGAGCCGCACTGAACGGAACGACCAAAAATCTTTGTCGACCGCCTTATCTTCGCGGAGCAACCTATAATCAGGAGCTGGCACCCTATTCCTTACTTATCGAAATCGGTGCTTGCGGCAATAGTCTTGCCGAAGCAAAACGCGCCGCAGTTCTCATTGCGGATGCGTTAGTTGATTTGATTCCGAAAATGTAAAAAATCTCCAAAAACGGAAAAATAATTTCAAAAACCTCTTTACAAACGCAAAAAAATATGCTATAATAATTCCGTAATTGGAATTTGGAGGTTTTGCAGGATGGATTATATTGATCGGATCAAACAATTGAAAAATGAGCAGAAGATTACCAACGACCGTCTTTCGGAAATGACGGGGATTCCGCTGGGTACGCTCAGTAAAATTTTGGCGGGGATCAGTGATTCTCCCAAGCTTGCAAACATCGTTTCCATTGCGGAAGCCTTGGGAAGCTCGCTTGACTACATTGTCAGCGGAATTGAGCAAAACCATCATAATTATACCTTGAGCGAGGATGAGATGACACTGATTGAGGACTATCGTGCGCTTGACGGTTTTGGACGTGAGCTGACGCGAATGGTCGTTGCCAAGGAAGGCGAGCGTGTGCAAAGCAAGTTGACACCCGTAATGGACATCAAGCCTCAAAAGACCGAGAAAAAGGAAACTGCCAAGATCTTGACGCCAAACTTTGGCGGGGCTCATCGCACCGGTGTAGGCAAGAGAGCGATTCTTTTGTACGATCTTCCCGTATCTGCGGGGCCCGGTGTCTACCTTGACGATGAGTTGGCAGAAGAGATTCAGGTACCCGATAACGAAAAAACGCAGGCGGCAAGCTTTGCATTGCGCATCCGAGGCAACAGTATGGAGCCGAAATATCACGACGGTGACGTGCTTCTCGTCGAAGATACTGATGCGGTTGAGGTAGGAGAACTTGGTATCTTTATTCTCGATGGCAACGGATATTTCAAAAAATACGGCGGCGATTGCTTGATCTCGCTCAATCCCGAATATGGGGATATCCTTCTCAAAGAATATGCCGAAGCGGTTTGTTGCGGTCGCGTCATTGGAAAGCTTAAAAAGAAGCTCAGTGTTTAATTGCATAGAAATTGATTCCTCGGTTCGCAGTAGCTTGCCGAGGGATTTTTTTGCTTTTTTGGGGAAACCTAAAGATAAATCAAAAAAGTGGAGAAATTTATGAGTAAAATCAAGGTAGTGGAAGTAATTACCGACACGAATATCGGAGGTGCAGGAGTGTTGCTTTGTACCCGATTGAAGTATTCCGACCGTACGAGAATAGCAACCGAGGTGCTCCTTCCCAAAGGAAGTGCACTTTTGCCAAGACTTTGCGCTATGGATATTACGGTTCACGAGATGGATGCTTGCCGTGACCGTTCTTTCGAACTGCTTGCGATTGTGAAATATGTGAAACTTTTTCGAAAATTGAAACCCGATCTAGTTCACTGCCACGGTGCGCTTTCCGCAAGAATTGCGGCAATGCTATGCGGAGTTCCCGTTCGTTTGTATACGAGACACTGCGTGTATCCGCTTTCAAAATTTCAAAAAAGCCTGATCGGAAGATGCTTTATCGGACGGGCACAGAGCTTGCTTTCTCATCGGATGATTGCCGTCGCGCATAGTGCCAAGCAGAATTTGTATGAGATGGGTGTGCCGACCGATCGGATTTCTGTAATAATTAATGGTGTGGAAGGACTTCGCGCGGTGTCCGAAGAAGAAAAAGAGGTGCTTCGAAATCGCTTGCAACTTCCCAAAGACGTAACTGTCGTGGGGATTTGTGCCAGACTGGAGGAGTGTAAAGGACATCGGTGCTTTCTTGCGGCTGCACAAGAAATTTTGCAACAAGATCAAAGCTACCGTTTTCTGATCTTAGGGGACGGTAGCTTGCGTGATCTATTGGAGGCGGAGGCAGAGGAACGGGGAATTGCTCGGTTTGTCATTTTTGCGGGATTTTGTGAGGACGTGGCACCCTATTTTTCTTTGATGAAGATCAACGCCAATTGTTCGGTCGGGACCGAAACCTCATCGCTTGCGCTCTCGGAGGGTATGAGCTTGGGAATTCCTGCGGTGGTGAGCGACTACGGAGGAAATCCGTATATGGTGCGCGAGGGAGAAAACGGCATTGTTGTACCACAAAACGATCCGTCGGCATTGGCAAGCGCAATTTTGCGATTAAGTCAAGACAAAAAGCTTTACGATCGACTTTCCTGCGGCGCAAGAGAGCGCTTTTCTTCCGAACTCAATGCCGCTCAGATGACGCAAAAAACAGAAGAGCTCTATTTCGAGCTCTTCTGTTCCAAAATATCAGATGCCAAGGACGGCAGATGCGATGCCAAAGTAAATGAGTAACGCGACGGCATCTACGATGGTGGTAATAAAGGGACTTGCCATGACGGTAGGATCAAAACCGAGACGCTTTGCAAGAATGGGAAGAGAAGCACCCACGAGCTTGGCAATGATGACGGTGGCAAGGACCGTGAGCGCAACTACCATAGAAACCGAGACTGAAGCTCGATCAAGTAACATCGTTTTTCCGAATACAACGATCGCCAGAACAATGCCGCACAAAATGGAAACGCGAAGTTCTTTCCATAGAATTCGGAGAATATTTCCCATTCTTAATTCACCAAGCGAAAGTCCGCGAATCACGGTAACCGAGGTTTGTGAGCCCGCGTTTCCTCCCGTGTTCATCAGAAGAGGAATAAAGGCGGTCAGGATTACCATTTGCCCAAGGGCACTTTCATAGTGCGTGATGATGGTTCCCGTAAAAGTTGCTGAAAGCATCAGGATCAGAAGCCACGGAATACGGGAGAGAAAGGTCGAGAAAACACCGATTTGCAAATACGGCTTATCGGTCGGCGTAATTGCCGCCATCATTTCAATGTCTTCGGTTGCCTCTTCCTGAATGACGTCGACTGCGTCATCGACGGTAACGATACCGACCAGACGGTTTTCACTGTCAACGACGGGAAGCGCAAGCAGGTCGTACTTGGAAATGGCGGTGGCGGCACTTTCTTTGTCATCGGTCGTTTTGACACTGATGATCGAGGTTTGCATCAGATCTGAAATGCGATCCTCGGGTTTGGCAAAGAGAAGGTCACGGAGTTCAAGGATACCGACGAGGATTTTACGAATATCGGTGACGTAGATCACGTAGACGGTTTCCTTGTCAATGCCTGTTTTTCGTATATATGACACGGCTTCTTCCACCGTCAGAGTATCGTAGATGCTAATCCATTCCGAGGTCATAATACTGCCAACGCTGTCTTCGGAATACTTCAAAAATCGGTTGATTTCTTGGCGACGCTCCGGCGATGCCGTTTTCAAAATTCGATTGACCACACTCGCAGGCATTTCTTCCAAAAGGTCCACAGCATCGTCAATAAAGAGTTCTTCCATCACGCCCGAGAGCTCCTTGTCGCTCATGCTGTCTACGATTTGTTCTTGCAGCATTGACGGAAGCTCGGCAAAAATCTCGGCAGCAGTGTCTTTTTTTAATAATCGAAATACCGTGGGAAGCTCTTCTTCGCTCAGCGTTGCCATAAATTCCGCCGCATCGACGGCGTTAATTTCATGCAAAGCTTCGATGAGAGCGGAAAATTTTCTTTCGTGTAAAAGCTCTGTCAAGATTTCGATTGTCATAAGACACCTCCTGAAAAAGAATAAGAATTAAGGGGTGGGAATCGGGCATAAGGAAGCAAAACCAAGCTCGTCAAGCACCGTACCGAGCTTTTCGGCAGAGGCGCGCAGAAGAGTTGATTCTTTTTCATTTAAGGGAATATCCAAGATTTCCTTGATGCCTTCGCGTCCAAGAATACAAGGGACGCTCAGTGCTACGTCGGAAAGACCGTAATGTCCGCAAACAAGGGTGGATACGGGCAGCACCGTGTTTTCATCCCGCAGAATGGCGGAAACGATTTTGCGGACAGCTTCGGCAATGGCATAATAGGTGGCACCTTTGTTTTCGATAATACGGTAGGCACTGTTTTTTACGTCAAGAAATAGCGAGTTCAGCGTTTCTTCACTTCCGTCACGGTGCGAGCTTTGGCAAAAGCTGTCAAGATCAATACCGGAAACATTAGCGTCCGACCATACGGGAAGCTCGCTGTCGCCGTGTTCTCCAATGATAAACGAATGGACGTTGCGAAAATCGACACCGAGATGCGATCCAAGCAGATATTTCAATCGTGCCGTATCAAGTACCGTTCCTGAACCAATGACACGGTGTGGGGGAAATCCCGAAAATTTCATTGTGGCATAGGTCAGAATATCTACGGGATTGGTAACCACCAAGAGAATACATTCTTGATTGTAAGCAACGATTTTATCTACAATTGATTGAAAAATGCGGGTGTTGCTTCGAACAAGATCCAATCGGGTCTGCCCGGGCTTTTGACCGCCGCCTGCCGCAAGGATGACGATGGCCGCATCCGAAAGATCGGAATAATCTCCTGCATAAATTTCCATCGGAGAATGGAAGGGAATTCCGTGACCAATGTCGGCAGCTTCGCCTTCCGCTTTTTTTCGATCGAGATCGATTAGAACCATTTCGGAAAACAACGCACTTTGCATTAGCGTGTATGCAGTCGTTGCACCGACAAATCCACAGCCGATGATCGCACATTTTTTTTGATTGAGCATAGTTCACCTCAATAAATAAAATATGCTATTAGTGTGCTCCGTTTTTCTCAAAATAGTCTTAAGAAGAAATACTCTCCAAAAATTCTTTGCTAGCAATGGAAAGTTCTTTGGTTGCTTTGTAAAGAGGGGACAAGGCAACGGTATCGTTGCTTGCGTGAATAATGCGCTGACTTTCTTCAAAATAGCGAGAAAGTGCGTCGGTGGAAAATTTTTCGTAGGCACGAATTAATTCTTCACAACGGGTCGTAATTTCGGGGAGATGGGCAGTATTTGCTTTTTCAGAAAGCGGAGCGAACGAGGCAAGCGTTCCTTCTGCGGATTTTAAAACGTAGGTGAGTGCTGTAGCATATATATAGTATGCGGCAGAGACATTGGATTTTGCATCGGCATACGAGGGAAGTCCGTCCTTGACGGATTGCGGGAAGGTCGCGCAGTAGCGATCACTGGCCTGGATGAGCGCGTCAATCGAACGTCGCAATGCCTCTTCTGCCAAAGAAAGCTCGGCAAACAGTCCTTGGTTGGACATAAGAATCTCCTTGATTGTAAAAATAAACAAGAGTGTCGATATAAAAAATGATCGACACTCTTACACTAGGACCCTCAGCGGATCTCTACGGTGACGTCCTTACCGTCGGTGGAAGCCGCAGCTCTCATCACGGTACGGATCGCCTTTGCAATTTTTCCGTGCTTGCCAATGACCATTCCCATATCGTCCTCGGCAACGCTCAATACCAAATCAACCTTGGATCCGTTCACGGTTTCCTTGACGGAAACTTCCTCGGGGCTGTCTACGATTGCTTTGGCAATACCGGTCAAGGTTTCTTTCAAATCGGTCATGTTAGATCACCGGTGCCGATCAGTCAACGATGTTGGACTTCTTCAGCAGAGCCTTTACGGTGTCGGTGGGCTGAGCGCCGTTTGCAAGCCACTTCTTTGCCTTTTCAGCGTCGATCTTCAGCTCGTCGGAGCGGGGATTGAAGTGTCCGATCTCCTCGATAAAACGACCGTCTCTGGGCGAGCGGCTGTCAGCGATGATTACGCGGTAGGTGGGAGCCTTCTTTGCGCCCATTCTTCTCAGTCTCATTTTTACTGCCATGATTTGTTTCCTCCAAATGTTAAATATAAATATTTTTTAATTTTTTATAAAAATCCGTATGTGTTAAAACGGAATTTTCATCTTGCCACGTCCAAAGCGAGCCATCTGCTTCGGATTGGAAAATTGCTTCATCAGCTTTCGTGTCTGATCGAACTGACGGAGAAGCTTGTTGACCTCTTCGACGGTCGTACCGCTACCTGCGGCAATGCGCTTTTTGCGCGACGCACCGAGAACTTCGGGCTTTGCTCGCTCATAGGGAGTCATCGACTTGATGATTGCCTCCATTCGAGCTAATGCCTTTTCGTCCACCTGTGCGTCTTTCATCGCACCGGGCTTCATTCCGGGCATCATTCCCATCAACTGCTCGAGCGAACCCATATTTTTGAGCTGTGCGAATTGGTCGAGATAATCGTCCAGAGTAAAGGTCGATTCGCGGATTTTTCGTTCCAGCTCCTGCGCTTTCTTTTCATCGTAAGCTTGCTCGGCTTTCTCAATCAGTGAGAGAACGTCGCCCATTCCGAGAATTCTCGAAGCCATACGGTCGGGGTGGAAGGGTTCGATCGCGTCGAGCTTTTCACCGACACCGATAAACTTAATCGGCTTGCCCGTAACGTGCTTGACCGAAAGTGCCGCACCGCCACGCGTATCACCGTCGAGCTTGGTAAGGATGACACCGGTAACGTCAAGAAGCTCGTTGAAGGTTTTGGCTACCGTAACGGCATCCTGACCGATCATTGCATCGATGGTCAGAAGAATCTCGGTCGGTTCCACCGTTTCCTTGATCTTCTGTAATTCGCCCATCAGCTCTTCGTCAATGTGCAAGCGTCCCGCCGTGTCGATAAATACCATATCGTAGCCCTTTTTCTGAGCGTAGGCAAGACCTTCCTTGGCAATTTTGACGGGGGATTCCTTGTCACCCATCGTAAAGACGGGAATACCGAGCTTTTCACCAACGATTTCAAGCTGCTTGATCGCGGCGGGACGGTAAACGTCACAAGCCACGAGCAGGGGATTCTTTCCTTGCTTTTTATAAAGACCGGCAAGCTTTCCTGCGTGCGTGGTTTTACCCGCGCCCTGCAGACCGACCATCATAACGACCGTCGGGGGCTTTGAGGAAATCGTCAGCTTGGATTGAGAGCCGCCCATCAGGTTGATCAGCTCCTCGTTAACGATTTTAACGATCTGTTGAGCAGGGAGGAGCGATTCCAAAACCTCAGTACCAACCGCGCGCTCGGAAACCGTGTTGATAAAATCTTTGACGACCTTGAAGTTGACGTCGGCTTCGAGAAGAGCGAGCTTGATCTCGCGCATTCCCGCCTTGATATCAGCTTCGGTCAGTTTACCCTTGTTTCGGAATTTTTTGAAGGCATTTTCCAGCTTTTCGCTTAAACTTTGAAACATACGATCACCTTCCTTTCGTGTTTCCTTTTATGGTTTATTCCTTGACGGCTTCTGCCAGTCGAAGAATTTCTTGCTGAATTTCTGTGGGGAGAGCTTGCTCCTTGGCAAGTTGGCAAAGAGAATTTGCGGCGGCTTCTACCGAAAGGAGCTTTTGGGCAAGTCCGAGCTTTTCTTCGTAAAAGAAGAGCTCACTCTCCGCTTTTTTGATCAGTCCGCGAACGCCTTGACGCGAAATTCCGATCTCTTCGGCAATCTCGGCAAGGGAATAGTCCTCGTTGTAGTACAGATCGAGAACCGAACGCTTGTGATCGGTTAAAAGCTCACCGTAAAAATCGAGAAGATAACCTACGTTGAGGTTTTTTTCAAACATAACGAAGAAATCTCCTTTTTGCTCAAAATTACGGTGTAAACCAAAATGCTTTACAAGTATACCACACTTTTCTTCTGATGTCAAGCATTTTTTGAAAAAAATTTTGAAATTTTTCTTCTTTACGTTAAAATAAAAACGAAAAGGACTTTCCTTTGAATGAAAGTCCTTTTTGGTGCCGGTGATCGGGGTCGAACCGATACGGTATCGCTACCACTGGATTTTGAGTCCAGCACGTCTGCCAATTCCATCACACCGGCGTATAACGGAATTATTATAACACATTCGGTAGGGAAAAGTCAAGAACTTTTTGAAAAAAATTTAAAATATTATTTTTCTTTTTTATCGAAAATCTATTTCAATTTTTTTTGAAATGTGCTATAATAAAATGGAATATATTTTTCTCGAAAAATGATAAAAGAAAGGAGTGCTTTTAGGATGAGATATTTTACCAAAAAACTGATATCGTTTCTTTTGCTTGCCACGATGCTTGCGTCGCTTGCTACACCGTTGCTCGTTGTAAATGCTTCCTCGGACCACGAGCCGCATCTGGATCCCTCTAAAAGTATTCCTATGATGCGTGAAAATTCGATTAATTATGCCTGTCGATACGACGAAGAAAAAGAAAAAGTTTTGATTAGCGGAACGGTCAATCACGACGTGATGATTGAGCACCGTGACTTTTTCCTTGACGTATATTCTATTGCGCCCGATCAAACGGTAGAGGAAACGGTGTTTTCTGAAGCTGTACAACCGAAAGCAAGTATGGAAATCGCGATTAAGTTCGACTTTTCACTTTCGGCGCTGACGATGACCGAGCGCTTTTCTCGCTATGCGATTGTGCTACGTTCTGCTTCGGGTGAAAAAATTCTTGGGGCTGAGCCGCAATATATTTACGTGGAAACAGCGTATGAGTACGATTCCTCCGATAAAATACCCTATAAGGGGATTTCTTCGGATATGACTTCCATCGCAGGATCGATTCAGGCAGGTACTGCAATCCTTCCCGTGTATCTCAATCGATTGCTCAGCAATAATACGGGCGGAATGGTTTATCCGTTAGAGGACGGATTTTGTTATTTTGACCGCTCTTACGTCGAAGAGCTGGATGCCAAGACCAGAACTTATTCTGCTTCGGGAACACGGGTGTATTTTCAATTCCTTTTGGAAGCAAACGGATCGGAGCTTGCCTTGGCAGATGGTCAGGCTGCAGGTGCGATCTATGATTTTCCTGAACTTACTCGAAAAGAAAATCTTCAAAAAATTGCTGCTGCATCCGAATTTTTGGCAGAGCGATACGATGAAAAGCAGCGAGGTGTTCTTTCGGGCTTGATTGTCGGTTCTTCGATTGACCAATCGCTTCGAAGCTATACGGGCTCTTTAGCAATGCAAGAGTATGCCGAACGCTATGCGTTTTATCTTTTGTGCGTAGCAAGCTCCGCAAGAACGAAAAATGCGTCGCTTGACGTATTGATTCCGTTCAGCGCGGTAGATACTTATTCTGACCCCAACGTGACAGTCGCTGCCGAAGATTACGCCTCTTCATTCCTTTTGGAAGAAATTTTGTCGGTTTTGGACCATCGTTTGTCGGGGGATTTTTCTTGCGGAACGATGATAGAAACAGAGCTTCTTCCGCTGACACGCACAAAACAGACAAAAACGCTTGTTTCTGCTTCTCCGATGGGAATGCTCACTCCTGAGCATCTCTTCTCCTATGAAAATTATTTGAAGCAATTACAGGAACAAATACCCAATGCTCCATCTCATTTTATCTATCGTTGGGACGTGTCGAGTACCTTAGCAGAGGATGTTCTTGCCGCAAGCTATGGATATAGTTATTATCGCTTACTGCGATATGAGCACCTTTCTTCTTTTGTTGTTTCGTTTTCCGGTATGGGACAGAAGGAACAGCTTTGTGATCTTTTGCAGATCCTTCGTTATATTGACACGAGGTATTCGGAGGAGGTTACCAAAGAGCTTCTTACCTTCTTTGGAAAGCAGAGCTGGGAAGAGGTTTTGATCACCGAGTCTCTGTCGATTCCGCGTGTGCGGAACATATATCGCATCGATTCGACATCATTTGAGCCAGGTTCTTATTCGGGAGCTTTTGAGTATTTTGATTTTTCCGAGGAAAGTGTTGGCGACTGGTTTGCGGGCGTTGGATGTAAACGACTGCGACTGGATCTCTTGGATGATAGTGCACGCGGTATTCGCAGTGTGATGACGAACAGCCACGGCAGAGGATCTTCGGAGCTGCTTTGTTTGTACGAATTTCCTGAGAATTTTGTTTACACTCCGTATTTGAAGCTTACGTTAGAGTTGGGCGATATGGGAGCGTCGGACGATGCGCTGTACGAAATTACCATTTCTCTCGGCAGTGAACAAGTGATGATTCTTACCGATCATTTTGTGCCTGCGGGAGAGAGGTGTGAGATTTGGTTAGATCTTCGAGAACTTGACCGTACGGATCTAATGACCGAATACATTAAAATCGGAGCGGAGCTCATCGAGGGCGAGGCAGAAGAGTTTTCTTTGTGGTTGTTTGGCTTGACGGGATATAGCGAGATTTATTCCTCGGAAGAGTTGTCCGATCTGATCACGGCAGAGCGTTTACGGATTAGAAATCAAGACGCGGACGAAAACGAAGACGATGGAAAAATGAGCGCGCTTTGGTTGGCGTTCGGCATTCTTTTGCTGATCTCAGTTTTAGTCCTTGGAATTTTCGTCTTCTTCCGCCGTAAGGATGAAGAAATCTCTGAAGAAGAGAACAATTTACACAAGAAAGAATAGACAAACAGATATTGAAAAATTCGGAAAGGAGCAGATATGGCAGAGTTTGTTCATTTACATTTGCATAGTGAGTATAGCTTGCTTGACGGTGCCTGCCGTATCTCTGAAATCCCGATTCGTGCGCGTGAATGCGGACATACGGCGGTAGCACTCACTGACCATGGCGCGATGTATGGCGCGGTCGCTTTTTACCGTGCTTGCCGGAAAGAGGGAATTCATCCGATTATCGGATGCGAGGTCTACGTAGCACAACGCTCACGATTTGAACGAAGCGGTGGTGTGGATGGAAAATATCATCATTTGGTTCTGCTTTGCGAGAATGAGGTCGGCTATAAAAATCTCATTCAAATGGTTTCTCGCGGATATACCGAGGGATTTTATGCGAAGCCCAGAATTGATATGGAGCTTCTTCGCGCGCATTCGGAAGGATTGATTTGTCTTTCTGCTTGTCTTGCCGGAAAAATCCCCTCGCTTCTTCTTCGCGGAGAATATGAGGAAGCAAAAGCATACGCAAAAGAACTTTCCGAAATCTTTGGCAAGGATCACTTTTATATCGAAATTCAAAACCACGGTCTTGCAGAGCAAACGCAGGTTCTTCCCGAACTTGTGCGGTTGGCAGAAGAATGCGGATTACCTCTTGTAGCAACCAACGACTGTCATTATTTGCGTCGGGAGAATGCACAGACACAAGCGGTATTGATGTGCATTCAAACCAATACCGTGATTACCGACGGACGTCCCGTGGGCTTTGAAACCGACGAGTTTTATTATAAAACGACGGCAGAAATGAAAATGCTGTTCGGGAAATATGCGGGAGCGATCGAGAATACCGTCAAAATTGCCGAAATGTGTCGATTTGAATTTCAGTTTGATCAACCGAAGCTACCTACGTTCCGTACTCCTGCAGGAAAAAGCTCCACCGAATATCTCAGAGAGCTGACCTTTTGTGGACTCGAGCGCAGACAAGGGAACGGAACACTTACGCTGACCGAAGAAAATCAAGCGATCTACCTCGAGCGCATCGAATATGAGCTCGGTGTGATTGCCGACATGGGGTATTCCGACTATTTTCTGATCGTTCAGGACTACGTAGGGTATGCTAGAAAATCAGGCATCCCCGTCGGTCCTGGCAGAGGATCTGGGGCGGGAAGTCTTGTCGCATATCTGACGGGAATCACCGACGTAGATCCGATCGTCTTTGATCTTCTTTTTGAGCGTTTCCTCAATCCAGAGCGCGTCAGTATGCCTGATATCGATATTGATTTTTGCTATCATCGTCGCGATGAAGTGATTTCGTATATGTTTGACCGTTACGGTTCAGATCATGTGTCACAGATCATTGCATTCGGTACGTTGGCGGCGCGCGCCGCGATTCGCGATGTTGGGCGTGCGATGGGAATGCCGTACAGTGAGGTCGATCCCGTTGCGCGCGCCATTCCGCAGGAACTTGGGGTAACGCTTTCCGATGCGTTGCGAAGAAGTGCGCTTCGGGAGCAGTATGAGAGCTCGGAAACCGTAAAGAAATTGGTCGATACGGCACTTCAAATCGAAGGAATGCCGAGAAATATCACGGTGCACGCCGCAGGACTCGTTGTGACCGATCATCCTGTGTATGACTACGTTCCGCTTGCCGTTAGTAACGAAACGGTGGTAACGCAGTTTGATATGGATACCATTGCCGATCTCGGACTGTTAAAATTCGATTTTCTGGCACTTCGTTATCTCAGTATTCTGCACGATGCAGAAAAGACGGTTCGCAAAACAGAAAAAAACGATTTCGATTTGGAAAAGATTCCTTTTGACGATCGAGAAACCTTTGAGATGATCTCTCGTGGGGAAACGCTTGGACTCTTTCAGCTGGAATCTGCGGGAATGCGGCAGACACTCGCCGAGCTCAAACCCGATTGTCTGGACGATATTATTGCGGCAATTGCGCTCTACCGTCCCGGACCGATGGACTCGATTCCACAGTATATCGAGGCGAGACATCACCCCGAAAAAGTGCAATATGTCCACCCAATGCTTGAGCCGATTTTGCGTTCTACCTACGGCTGTACCGTCTATCAAGAGCAGGTCATGAGTATTTTTCGCGTGATTGCGGGATATACCTACGGACATGCAGATATCGTTCGACGAGCAATGTCTAAGAAAAAAGCGGACGTGCTTGAAGCGGAACGAGAAAGCTTCCTTGCAGGGGCAGAGAAGAACGGGGTGGATCGAACTACGGCAAGAATGCTCTTTGACGATATGGCATCTTTTGCGAATTATGCCTTTAATAAGAGTCATGCCGCGGCATACGCGGTAATCTCGTATCGTACGGCATATCTTAAAAAACATTTTCCCGAAGCTTATATGGCGGCACTTATGACCTCGGTGCTTGGAAATCAAGCCAAGCTTGCCGAATATATCGATGAGTGTGAGAAGCACGGAATTCACGTGCTACCGCCCGACATCAATGAAAGTCATATCAATTTTTATCCCAAAGACGGAAATATTGTTTTTGGACTCTTAGCACTTAAAAACGTCGGACGTCAGTTTATTGAAAGCATTCTGAAAGAACGGGAAGGGCAGAGCTTCTCGGACTTTGATGACTTCGTTCGCCGTATGGCACCGTATGACCTCAATAAACGAATGGTCGAGGCACTGATCAAGGCGGGGGCATTTGACCGACTCGGCGTGTACCGAAGCCGATTGCTTGCCTCGTATGAAAAATTGATCGAAATGGTACAGCAGAAAGACCGAAATAATATCGTAGGACAGCTCGATATGTTCTCGGTGATTCCCGAAGCCAAGGTTGCCGCGCCCTCGTTTTCTTATCCGGAAATTCCCGAATTTTCGATCAAGGAAAAGCTGTTACTCGAAAAAGAGAGCTCGGGAATGTATTTTTCGGGACATCTCTTAGACACGTATGATCGTCACGCCAAGAGTGTTGCGCCGCAAGGTATTGCCGAACTTGTTTCGATGGAATCGGTGCAAGAAAAGCAACGGGTATCGGCAGCGGGCATTGTTTCTGCCGTGACCGTAAAAACGACCAGAAAAAATGAAAAAATGGCGTTTGTTACCATCGAGGATCGTTACGCATCCATCGAGTGCTTGATTTTTCCCAACGTGTATCAGAAGGTTGCTCACCTCTTGAGGATCGAAGCGGCAATCGGGGTGCGCGGAAATCTTTCCTTGCGTGACGAAGAGGAAGATCCCAAAATTTTGGTTTCGGAGATCGAACCCCTTGTCGAGAACGAGCGATTTGCTCCCAAAACCGAAGAGCCGACGGCAGAAGAAAAAAAGGAACGGCAGATAGCCGTTCCCAAAAAGGACGAGATTGCCCGTCCACAGAAAATCACCAAGCTTTATTTGCGGTTGCCCGATCTTACGGGAACGCTGTATGCCAAGACAAAGAATCTTCTTGAAATCTTTGACGGAGAAATTCCCGTGGTGCTTTATGACGCGTCAAGCAAGACCTATGTGCCATATCGAGGCGGTGCTTGCGTAGACGATTTCCTTCTTACAGAATTTCGATCAATTCTCGGTGAAGATAACGTTGTCCCAAGATAGCCTAATGTGAATAATCCTCGATGAGAGAATTGAGTTCCTCTTTCGTCTTGATCGAAATCCCCTCTCCGAGCAGAACACGGTCTGCTTCGGGGAGGGTTTTTACGTAGGTGTCAAGAATTTCCAAAAGCGTTCCATCCGCCGAAAAGACACCGATTTGTCCGCGATATTCCCTCACAAGATATTCTTCTTTTTTTTCTTCTCCTTTCGAGTCGCTTTCAGCTTCGGATTCGGGGGCGGAATCTTCTTGCGGAAGATATACGTAAATTTCTTTGGTTTCTCCCTCCCGCTTCGTTTCTTTGCTTTGGCGGAGGGATTGAAGTAAAATAAAAACGGTTGCCGAGAAAAGAACCAGCAAGCAAATTGCATAAACAATGGTAAACCGCCAAGCTTTTTTTGAAATTTCTTTTTGTTGTTTCATTCGGCACTCCTTGCTTCTTTTTGTTTTTTGTAGTATTCCTTCTTTGATGTTTATTTATTCGGAAAGGGAGGAATAATAAGGAAAAAAGAAGAGTGAGGACGCGAACGTGGAGAATTTCGAAAAACAGAAAAAAGAAAAGCATCAGGAAAACCGAAATGTGGGGCGATGGATGCTTAAGGTGTTTGTGGCAATCCTGCTTTTTTTGGTCGTTCTTTTTCTTGTCGGTGCATTGATTTTTTGTATTTATGTAGAGAAGAATATTTCAAAAACCATTGATGAGAGCTTGTTTTCGATTGTTGGCTCGGACTCTGCAACCACACTGTATTATTATGAGAAAAACGAATCGGGAGAGAGGCGTGCCGTAGCAATGGACGAAGGCGCACTCTATGGAGGATATCGCAGTATTTACGTCGGTTACGACGAGATTCCCGAAGATTTAATCGACGCCTTCGTCAGCATTGAGGATAAGCGGTTTTGGGATCATCGCGGCGTTGATTGGCGAAGAACACTCTCGGCGGGGGTAAATTATTTTTTGAAATTCAGCGGAAGCTACGGTGGCTCTACCATCACGCAACAGCTGATCAAAAACGTTACCGATGAGGACGAATATTCTTTTCAGCGAAAAACGCAGGAGATTTTTTGGGCACTTGATCTCGAAACCAAGATGGATAAAAAAGAAATCCTCGGACTGTATCTGAACGTCATCAATCTCTCTCAAGGCTGTTACGGCGTACAAGCCGCGTCACAGTATTATTTTTCCAAGGACGTTTCGGAGCTTTCCCTTAATGAGTGCGCGTGTATTGCCGCGATTACCAACAGTCCGTCCTATTACGATCCCTTACAAAATCCCGAAAATAACAGAGCAAGACGAACCCTGATTTTGCGAGAAATGTATGCACAGGAGTATATCACCGAAGAAGAGCTCAACGACGCACTCTCGCAGGGGATCGTTTTGAAAATCCGCGAAGAATCCTCAAGGGAAAACGTCAATTCTTGGTATGTGGATATGGTGATTGAGGACGTGATGCGAGACTTGATGGAAGAGTACGGATATAGCAGACCGATGGCGAATCTTGTGTTATATACGGGAGGTCTTAAAATTTATACCGAAATGGACCCCGAGGTGCAAACGATTCTCGAACAATATTATGCAAAGACCGCGCATTTTTACGCTCTTGGAACCGACGTTGCACCGCAATCCAGTATGATCGTTCTTGATTCGGAAAGCGGAGGAATTCTCGGTGTCGTTGGCGGAGTAGGAAAGAAAAGTGCCAATCGAATTCAGAACTTTGCCACACAAACCCTCCGTCCCGCAGGGTCGGTGGTAAAGCCGCTTTCCGTGTATGCTCCCGCACTGGAGCGCGGTCATCTTCTGTGGTCTACCGTCTATGACGACGTTCCCGTCAATTTTGGAAAGTATAACCTTGATCCCACGAAGGGAACGATCATTCAGCCCATAGCGTGGCCAAAAAACTCTACGGGAATTTATCGCGGACTTACTAACGTCAATTACGCGCTTGCCCATTCGGTCAATACCGTTACCGTACGCGCGTTAGAAGATCTTGGCATACAGAACTCCTTTGATTTTCTCTATGATAGCCTTAAAATGAAAAGCCTTATCCGTGAAGGAAGTACGGCTTCGGGGAGCTATATTACCGATATGGATGTGGCTTCATTGGCACTCGGACAGATGAATTACGGCGTGACTGTCAAAGAGATCACCGCAGCGTATTCAATCTTTCCGACCCAAGGGATTTACCACGCGGCGCGTTCCTATGATCAGGTAACGGACGGGCAGGGGAGTATTCTTTTGGAACAAAAATATCACGGAGAGGTAGTGCTCTCCGAGGGGAATGCCGACGTAATGAATCGGTTGCTCGAAAACGTCGTGCGCGACGGTACGGCAAATAGCATCACGCTCAAAAGCAAAATCGCCTGTGCGGGCAAAACGGGAACAACTCAGAACAATTACGACCGTTGGTATATTGGATATACCCCCAAGGTGATCGGCGGTGTGTGGTTTGGCTACGAATACCCGAAAAGCCTGAGCGGAGCAAATCAGTGCCTTACGATCTGGGACGAGGTAATGACGAAGATTCACGAGACGAAAGGGTGGCTTGCAGAGCCGCAGGATTTCCGAAGATCAGAGGAAGTGATCGAGGCAGAATATTGCGCGGACTCGGGCAAGCTTCCCACCGAGGTTTGTCAGAGAGATCCGAGAGGCTCACGCATAGAAAAAGGATATTTCGTTCGCGGAACAGAGCCGACGAGCTTTTGCACCTGTCACGTGCCCGTGCTGTATGATAAAGGGGAGGGCGGGGTTGCCTTTGAGGGGGAATGTAACAACGCCGAATACGTGGGACTCATCAGCATTGTGCGTAGCTTTCCGTGCGAGGTCACCGTCAGTGACGCGCAATATGTCTGGCGCGAGATTGGAAAAGATATTTTGCCTGAAACCTCGCCAACACTTCCGTTTTTCCACAACTTGCTCGCCGAAGGCGAATATTGCGGCATTTCCCGCGCGGAGGTGCAATATAACCGATTCTGCCGAACGCATTTCAATTACTTTGAGTGGAAACGTCGGCAGGAGGAATAACGAAAAACATGCTTTATATGAAAATCCAACTATTTGGCGATTTTTTTGTTGTTAAAAAGTACTCAATTCGAAAAATAGTATCTTCCATTCGGGAGAAAACCGTGATATAATAAAATCACAAAAGCAAAGGAGGTTTTCTCTTATGAGCATTGGAAAAAACATTGCGAAATACAGAAAAATCAGAAATTTAACCCAAGAAGAATTGGGAGCAAAGCTCGGTGTTACCAATCAAGCTGTTTCTAAATGGGAATCGGAAGTGTCTATGCCCGACGTGATGCTTCTTCCCGAACTTGCGAATGCTTTGCATATCTCTCTTGAAGATATTTATGGAATCCCCAAAGAGCCTGAAAAAGTTTCGATTTCTGCTGATGATTTTCCGGCGTTCTGCTACAAAAAGCTGATCGAGCATTTCTACCACAATACAGAAATGAAATCTACGCACGTCGCTTCCTCTGACAAAGCACAGCGGACAGCACAAATACAAAAGCTGATGAAAAATTGCAGAGTCGGGTGCTTTTCCAATGACCAAGGAGCTATCGTCGCAACCGAAGATTTCGCTTTTCTTGACTGCACCTATAAAGCGGCAGGAAGCGAAAATATCATAAAAAGCACAAGCGGAAATATTCTGAGTTGCTTGTCCGTGGAGTGCTTTCAAAAGGCTTTTTCTTATCAATATAAAAAAGCTTTTGAAACTTCCAAAACAACCAATACCGAGTTTACCTTTGAGGAGATGATGAAGGGCTGTGATTTTAGCAGAGAGGAAACAGAAACGGCATTGTATCTTTTGAAAGCAACGAATATCAACGAGATTTCTATCGACGAAAAAAACAACACGGCAAAATACGTCTTTTTAATCTCAAACGCCTTGTATGCCCACGCCATCTATCAGCTTGTCAAATTGTTGGCCGAAGATGCTGCTTGGGCAGCCTTGCGAGATACCTCTTTGATTTCCGATTACGCGGTTGAAAAATAAAATATCTTTGTAAAAACTGCGGCGGCTCTCATCGAGAGCCGCCGCGTTTTGGAATTTACTTTTTCACAAACTGACTTTGATAGAGCGTTGCATAAAATCCGTTCTTTTGCAGAAGCGTTTCGTGATTGCCTTGCTCGATGACGTTACCGTCCTTCATCACAAGAATGACGTCGGCATCCTTGATGGTGGACAGTCGGTGCGCTACGATAAAGCTCGTGCGTCCCTCCATCATCGTCGTAAACGCCTTTTGAATACGGATTTCGGTACGCGTATCGATCGACGAGGTTGCCTCATCGAGAATCAGCATTTCGGGGAGACAGAGCATCACTCTTGCAATGCAAAGCAGCTGCTTTTGTCCCTGCGAGAGCATTCCGCCGTCCTCGGAGAGAGGAGAGTCATATCCCTTGGGGAGTCGCCTTATAAAGCTGTGCGCGTGCGCCGCCTTTGCCGCCGCAACAATCTCCTCGTCGGTCGCATCGGGTTTGCCGAACGCAATATTATCGCGAATCGTTCCCTCAGAAAGCC
The DNA here is from genome assembly GCA_045646945.1 of Eubacteriales bacterium. GTDB lineage: Bacteria > Bacillota > Clostridia > Oscillospirales > CAG-272 > HGM12713. The sequence goes on from JAZRLS010000016.1 coordinate 135,113, forward strand.
AAGTGTCTTGCAAAACCATACCGTAGGAGGTGCGGAGCTTTTCGCGGGTGTATTTCTGAATATTTTCTCCGTCGAGCAGAATTTCACCGTCATTCACGTCGTAGAATCGCATCAAAAGATTGATGAGCGTTGTTTTTCCGCATCCCGTAGGACCGACAATCGCCACGTGCTGTCCTTCGACCGCCTTGAAGTCAAAGTGTTCAATGAGCGGACGGTCGGGCGTATAGGAGAACGACACGTTTGAGAATTCAATGTTACCTTTTACCTCATCGGGGGTGACGGGATTTGTTTCGTCGGGCATCTGCGTCGGTTCTTCGATCAGCGCAAACACTCTCGAAGCGCAGGCGAGCGCGTTCTGAAGTTCGGTCACGACACCTGAGATTTCGTTAAAGGGCTTGGTGTATTGCGTTGCGTAGGAAAGAAAACTCGAAAGCATACCGACCGTCATCACACCCGAGCCGCTGAGACAGAGAAGTGCTCCGACCAAGGCAACGAGTGCGTAAACAACGCTGTTGACAAAGCGCGTCGAGGGGTTGGTAATCGACGAGAAGAAGGTCGCTCGGAGCGAAGCTTTTTCTAGATTGTTGTTGATCTCGTCAAATTCCTTTTGTACCGCGTCCTCGCGTCCGAATGCCGACACGACTTTTTTGCCGCCGATCATTTCATCGATCAGCGAGGTCTGCTTTGCGCGGAACTCGGATTGCAGCTTGAACATCGAGAAGGTCCGCTTGGCAATAAATGCCGCCACAAAAAGCGAAAGAGGAGTGACAAGTACCACAATCAGTGCCACGGGCGGACTGATCAAGAGCATAAAGATCAGCGTTCCGAGAATAGTGATCACACCGCTGAAGAATTGCGTAAACCCGAGAAGAAGTCCGTCGGCAAACTGATCGACGTCGGTGATGATTTTGCTTACCACCTCTCCTGTAGGATGCGCGTCAATATAAGAGACGGGGAATTTCTGAATACGAACGAACGCGCGGTGGCGGACATTGCGGACAATGCCGTAGGTCATACGGTTGTTGAGAACACCTACAAGCCATTGCAAAACACCTGTGATCACAATCGAGATCAGAATGGTCAAAAGGATCTTTCCGATTGCCGAAAGGTCAACAAGTCCTTTGCCGATGGCGAGATCGATCGCTTGTCCGACAAGAATCGGAACGTAAAGCGTCAGTGCCACCGAAATGGCGGTGAAGAGCAGAGAAATAATAAAATGAATACGGTAAATTTTCAGATAACGGAGTACCGTACCGAAAGTTTTGACGCTTTCTTTCAGATTGGCTTTTTTCATTGTCTGTCACCCCCTTCATTAAATTGAGAGTGATAGATTTCACGATAAACCTCACAGGTGTCAAGCAGTTGATCATGGGTACCGCAACCAACCAGCTCGCCGTCCTCCATCACAAGAATTCGGTCAGCGTGCATCATGGAAGATGCGCGCTGAGAAACGATGATCTTCGTGGCATCCACCTTGGATAATGCCGAACGCAGAGAAGCTTCGGTGGCATAATCGAGTGCCGATGCTGAATCGTCGAGAATGAGGAATTTCGGACGGCGGAGCAGGGCGCGCGCAATGGTCAAGCGTTGACGCTGACCGCCAGAAAGATTGGCACCGTTTTGCAAAACAGGCGAATCAAGTCCGAGCTCCTTTTCTTCCACAAAATCCTTGGCTTGTGCTGCACCGAGTGCTTGCCAGAGTTTTTCATCATCAGCATTGGGGTCGCCCCAAAGGAGATTCGAGCGCACCGTTCCTGCAAAGAGCTGTGCCTTTTGCGGTACAATGCCGAAGAGCGAGCGTAACTCGTCCTTTTCATAGAGCGCGGTATTTTTACCGTCGACAAACACGCTTCCCTCGGTGGGAAGATAGGTGCCGGGGAGCAGTTGAACAAGCGTCGATTTTCCAGAGCCCGTACTGCCGATGACACCGAGCGTTTCGCCCGCACGTAGCGAAAAGCTGATCTTTGATAACGCCTCGTCAGCCCCTTCGTGATAACGGAAAGAAACGTTCTCAAAGCAAAGTGCCGTATCCGAGCTTGCCGTTTTTTCGGAAAAGTGTCGTTCCTTTTCGGGAGAGGTCGTGAGCACGTCGGCAATTCTTCGTCCGCTTGCCGCAGCTTTGGTCAGCGTAATAATGAGACTTGCCAGCTTGATCAGCTCGACGAGAATTTGCGACATATAATTATATAGAGCAATTAGCTCGCCCTGCGTCAGATCGCCCGAGTTCACAGAAATCGCGCCGCCGCGAATGAGAAAAATTACGGCAAGGTTGATGATGACGTAGGTCATCGGGTTCATCAGAGCAGAGATTCTGCCCGCAAAGAGCTGAATTTTTGTCAACGCATCGTTGCGTTCGTCAAATTCTGCAATCTCGCCCTCTTCTTTGTGGAACGCACGGACCACGCGGGTGCCTTTATAATTGGAACGAACCTTTCCGACCACGCGGTCAAGCCGTCCTTGTGAGCGTTTGTAGATTGGAATGCTGACCAGCATAATCGAGAAAACGACCGCAGCAAGCACGGGAATGACCACAGCAAAGATCAAAGCAAGTCTTGCGTGTACCGTAAATGCCATAATCATTGCACCAAAGACGATGAAAGGGGAACGCATAAACAGACGCAGGAACATATTAATCCCCGTCTGTACCGAATTGACGTCCCCCGTCATTCTTGTGATGAGGGTGGAGGTTCCGATTTCGTCGGCAACGGGTTGAGACAGCGATTGAATGTGGGCAAAGAGAGCACTTCGGATTTTTGCCGAAACACCGACCGCGGCACGCGCCGCAAAATATTGCGCACTGATGGCACAGACAAGACCGATCACACCGAGTGCGATCATCACACCGCACATCAAAAAGATTTCCCGACGATCGCCGCCGCGAATACCAACGTCTACGATCCGAGCCACAGCCAAAGGAACGAGAAGCTCAAAAATTGCTTCTAAACATTTGAACAGAGGAGCTAAAACCGATTCTACGCGATAGCCCTTAAAAAATTTCAATAAATGCTTCAAAATTTATTCTCCCAAAACGAAAAATAACCTTATTTTTTATATTATAATATAAAACAAAAATTTTTTCAACCTTTTTTCAAAAAACTATTGCATTTTGAAAAAAAGTGTGATATAATAATTTGCGTTGCGGAGGCATAGCTCAGCTGGTTAGAGTGCATGCTTGACATGCATGAGGTCACTGGTTCGATTCCAGTTGTCTCCACCAAAAAATCCTGCACGTAAGTGCGGGATTTTTACTTTTTACCTTTTTCCTCTTCACTCTTACCTCAAATGGCAGGATTTTTTGGAAAGTAATAGGTAAAAAGGAAGAGGTAATAAGTGATGTGGCTTTTCGCTTAGGCGAAAAGCATTTTTATTATATAGGTTGAAAAGTAAGAGGTTTTTCGTTATAATTAAATTATCAAGAAAAAAGGTGGTATGGTTATGTGAACTGCCCCAATTTGTGCTGTACCCACAATTTGGGGCAGTTCAGAGTCGCTTCTTCTTTTCTTTTTTGAAAATTGGCAGTGAATTCGTCACAACTAGCAAAAAGATGTATATGCTAAGCGTGAGTGTGATTTGTACGGTCAGAGAAATTGCTGTTTTGACGGAAATGTTGGCAAAGGAAAGGAAGCATCGCACCGAAGCGGTTGCCGCAACGATACAAAGGAGCGGCTTTGCGAGCCATCGGATCGGATGCGGTGTGATTTTTGTGACGCGAAGCAGTCTTGCAATACTTAATGTGGCATTTACGATTTCGGTAAAGTAAACCGTAACGATATATCCCGTGATCCCCAACGCGGGGAGAAGCATCCATACGAGAATGACCGAGAGCATTGCATCGGCAATATTGACGCCCATACAGTATACTTGCTCGCCAAGTCCTTTGAGGATTGAGTCTACTGAGGTATCGAGATACATCACGGGGACGAGCGGAGAGATCATCAGAATGAACTTTCCCGCTCCAACCTCTGGATAGATGACGTCCGAAAGTTCCCCTGAGAAACAGAGAAGCATCCCTGCCGTTCCAATGGCAAAGATTAGTACCGAGGAAAATACGCGCTCTACGATCCGCTCAATTCGTTTCTCGTCGTCCATCGCCTTGGCTTGCGCAATTTCGGGGACGAGAAGTCCTGCAAACGAGCCTGAAATTGCCGCAGGAAACAGTACGAGAGGAAAAACCATACTGTGAACGATACCGTAGGCGGCTAGCGATCGTTCTCTTGAAGCACCGCTTCGCTCAAGTCCCCACGGAATAAGCAGATGCTCAATGGTAACGAGTGCCGAACGTACGTAGGCACTCAGTGCCACGGGAATGGCTGTTGCGAGAAGTTTTTTTCGCACCTTACGCCCCTCGCATGGGGGAAGTTCTTCTTGCTTTTGAGATTCTTTTTCCATGAGATAAAGAAAGGCTTGCACCAAAAGAGAAATTCCTTCTGAAGCAACGGCACCGAGCGCGATCGAAAGGCAAGCACTCTCTACGTCTTCTGCCCCCAAAATGGTAAATAAAAAGATACAGCCGAAAATCCGAACAGCTTGCCCCAAAATCACTACCGAGGCATTTTTATACACGCGCCGAACGGCAATAAAATATCCGCCGAGAACCGAGGAAAGCGCTAATGGAACAAGCGTTAGTGCCATTGCTTTTAATGGCTTTACTGTTCGGGCATCGTGCAGAAGATTCGTTCCGATGATCGGTGCGAAGAAAAAGAGAATGAGTGTCGTTGCAATACTGAAGCACAGCGCGTAAGCAATACATTTTTTGACGGTACAACGGACGGCAGGCGTTTTCTTTCCTTGTTCGTCGGAGGCTTCGGCAACGAGCTTTGTGGTGGCAAGTCCGATGCCTGAGGTTGCCACGGTGACAGCAAACCCGTAAACGGTGGAAATGAGTGTAAAAATTCCCATAGCAACAGCACCGATTTTGTTGGAAAGATACACGTTGAAGCTGACAGAAACAGCACGGACAATAAGCGAAACGACCGTAACAATCAACCCACTGACAACAAATTTTTTTAATCGGCTCATACAAAAATCCCTTCAAGTTTTTTGTAAAACTATATGTGACAGAAAAAAGGAATAGACGATCTTTGTGAAAATTCACAGAGAGGAGCGTCAGAATATACAAAAAATAAGCCGAAGCAAAAATCAAAAATATTAATTTTGCTGAAAATATATCAAGGCATTGAAATCTGCAAAAAAATTCTTGACAAGAAGAAAAAGTGGTATTATGATATAGGTGTTCAATGAAAAAACTCTTATACGAAATCAAGGAGGGACAAATGAAATACGTATGTGAGCTTTGTGGATATGTGTATGATCCTGTCGTAGGAGATCCCGATAACGGAATCGAGGCGGGAACCGATTTTGAGGATATTCGTGAAGATTGGACGTGTCCGCTTTGCGGTGCGACCAAAGAGGATTTTGAGGAGCAAAACCAAAGCGACGAATAAGTCCTTGTTTTAAGATTTTTTATAACGAAAAGCGTTGGAAAATTCCGACGCTTTTTTGATTGGTATTGACAAAATGGTAGAAAAAATGTTATACTATATCATGGATGAAAATGAAAAAATGAGTCTTTGGGAGGCTTTTTTATGAAAAAAATGTTAGTCATTGACGGAAACAGTATTCTGAATCGCGCATTTTACGGAATTCGTCTTTTGACCAATAAGGACGGACTTTACACCAATGCGATTTACGGAATGGTAACGATGATTTCTCGTCATATAGAGAGCCTTTCTCCCGACTATTGTGCCGTGGCTTTTGACCTTAAAGCACCGACCTTCCGACATAAAATGTACGACGGATATAAAGCCAATCGAAAAGGAATGCCCGAAGAGCTTGCCGTTCAGCTTCCGTATGCAAAAGAATGTATGGCGGCGCTTGGAATGACGGTTGTTACTTGTGAGGGCTATGAAGCGGATGATATTCTCGGAACGCTTGCCGATACGATGAGTAAAAAGGATATCGAGGTTTACGTTTTGACGGGAGACCGAGATTCTTTACAGCTCATTGACGATCATATTTCGGTATTGCTTGCAAAAACGAAAGAAACGCTGTTGATGAACGTGGAAGAATTTCACAATCAATACGGAATTACCCCTGATCGCTTCGTTGACGTTAAGGCTCTGATGGGGGACTCTTCGGACAATATTCCCGGTGTTGCGGGCGTTGGGGAAAAGACGGCACTGAAGCTGATCTCCGAACATCGAAGCATTTCGGAACTTTATGAGAATTTAGAAACTGCGGGACTTTCCGACGGACTTAAAAAGAAGCTGGAAGCAGGGCGTGAGATGGCAGAGCTGTCGAGAACGCTTGCCGAGATTTGTCGCACCGCACCTATCTCGACCGAAGCCGAGGACTATGCGTATGACGGTCCTATGGCATCGGAGTTGAAGGCACTTTTCATCAAACTGGAATTTACCGCGCTGATTAAAAAATTCGGTTTGGATCACGTAGAAATTTCCTCCAATGAGAGTCAAGACCCCAAAAATGAAATTCCTGCCGTAACGGTGCAGGGAGATTGCACGTTGTGCGAGCTTTCGGGGGAAATGCTTGCGGTATCTCTTGTGGGAGATATGCTTTCTCTGTTTGACGGTGCGCGTGTTTGCGAAATTGCGGTCAATGAGGAAAATAAGGAAAAAATTCAAGAGCTTTTGAATGGAAGAGAAGTGCTTTGCTATGATTCCAAACGTTTGTACTCGCAGTTGAAGCAGAGGGGAGTTTTGCTTTCTCATCCCGCATTTGACTGTATGCTCGCGGCGTACGTTCTCGATTCCAATCGTGCGTCCCGATCGTTGGAAGAGCTTTCGATACGGTATCTGGGAGATTCCTTGCAAGAAGAACCGATGATCGTATTGATTTGGAAGCTTTCTTCGATTTTGAAAAAAGAGATTGAAGAGTATGGATTTTCTTCGCTTCTTTCTAATATTGAGCTTCCTTTGGCATTCGTTCTTGCAGAGATGGAAGAGGAAGGCTTTTGTATTGATAAGCAGGGAATTGAGGCCTACGGTGAAACGCTTTCCGAAGCGGCAAAGATTCTTCAGGAAAGAATTTATAGCTATGCGGGCGAGGAGTTTAACATTTCGTCCCCGAAACAGCTTGGCGAGGTACTCTTTGAAAAAATGGCTCTTCCGAAATCGCGAAAGACAAAAACGGGATATTCCACCGATGCGGAAACACTGCAAAAGTTGATTTCGCGTCATCCGATCATCGAGGATATTCTCGAATACCGACAGGTGGCAAAGCTGAAATCGACCTATGCCGACGGACTTTCCAAGGCAGCGGACGCATCGGGACGAGTGCACAGTATTCTCAATCAAACGGGAACGGCAACGGGACGTCTTTCTTCGTCCGAGCCGAATCTGCAGAATATTCCAGTACGCACTGAGCTTGGACGACAGTTCCGACGCTTCTTTATCCCCAAAAATGAGAACTACGTTCTCATTGACGCCGACTATTCGCAAATAGAACTTCGCTTGTTGGCACACATTTCGGAAGATCGAAATATGATTGATGCGTTCCTTTCGAAAGAGGATATTCATACGATGACGGCGGCAAAGGTGTTTGGCATTTCACCCGAGGCAGTTACGTCGGATTTGCGAAAAAAAGCAAAAGCCGTGAATTTTGGAATCCTTTATGGAATCGGAGAGTATTCGCTTTCCGAAGATCTTGGGATTTCTCGCGTACAAGCTAAGGAATATATTGATAGCTATTTCGCTCAGTTTGAAGGAATTCGTTCCTATCTCGATACGGTACGGGAGGTCGCAAAGAGAGACGGTTTTGTAACCACCTTTTTCGGACGAAGAAGATATATTCCGGAACTTGCATCTTCCAATAAAAATCTCCAGCATTTCGGTGAACGGATTGCAATGAACAGCCCTATTCAGGGAACCGCGGCTGACGTAATTAAGATTGCGATGATTCGTGTCGCCAAAGAACTGAAAGAGAAGAAATTGGATGCACGATTGATTTTACAGGTGCACGACGAATTGATCTTGGAGTCGCATAAGGATTGCGCCGAAGAGGCGAGAAAAATTTTGGTGTCTTGTATGGAGGGGGCGGCAACACTTTCGGTTCCGTTATCGGTCGAAGCCGCTATCGGAAACGATTGGTTTGAGGCAAAGAATTAAGGTGTAAAAAGCAAAAAAAATTGTTTAAAATATTGTGAAAAAAATCGCAAAAAATATAGACATTTTTCATATTTTATAGTATAATAATATGTGATTATGGATAAAAGGGACAAAAGCGTGTCGAATAAGACAAAAAAGTCCAATTTTTTCGAGTTAAAAAAAAGGAGCTTCACGATGCAGATTAAAAAAATTGCGGAACTGTTGAATGCAGAAATTCTTTGCGGAGGAGATCGTCTGGAAAGTGTGGTAAATTCTGCTTTCGCTTGTGATATGATGAGTGACGTTCTTGCGTTTGTCAAAGATCAGGGCGTTTTGCTGACAGGTCTTTGCAATCCTCAGGTCGTTCGTACGGCTGTGATGATGGATATGAAGTGTATCGTGTTTGTTCGAGGAAAAAGACCAACCGAAGATGTTGTTCGTCTGGCAGACGAGAGCGGCATCGTTGTGATGGCAACCGAGGAAAGAATGTACGCATCTTGCGGTGTCCTTTACACCAACGGTTTGCCGGGAGGAGAGGTCGCAAATGGATAAGGTGAATTTTCATTTTGAGATCGACGGCGAAAATTTTACTTCCGCAGGGGAAGCGTCGGTTCGTATCAAAAAGATGCTACGTGAAATGGGATTTTCTCCCGAGATCATTCGCCGCGTTTCTGTGGCAATGTACGAGGGGGAGATTAATATGGTCATTCACGCCAACGGCGGTGTCGCTGATGTGAACGTGTTCTGTGATCGGATTGAGATTATTCTTGCCGATCGTGGCCCCGGAATCCCCAACATCGATCTTGCGATGCAGGAGGGCTATTCCACAGCGCCCGACAATATTCGATCGCTCGGTTTTGGCGCAGGTATGGGGCTGCCGAATATGAAGCGATATACTGATGATATGAAAATAGAATCCGAGGTAGGAAAAGGAACGACTATTGTGATGACTGTGAACGTGTAATCCCTTTTTCTAACCGATAAAAATTAGAAAAGAGGTAGCAAATGTCACGCAATAAACATTCTGTTACACTGGATATCTCAAGATGCAAGGGTTGTACAAACTGTATCAAGCGCTGTCCGACCGAAGCAATTCGTGTCCGCGACGGTCATGCAATTATTAAAGAAGACCACTGCATCGATTGCGGAGAATGTATTCGCCTTTGTCCGTATCAAGCGAAGAAGGCTACATACGACCGCTTGGAGGATTTCTCCTATTACAAATTTAAAATCGCGATCCCGGCTCCTGCTTTATACGGGCAGTTTGAGGAGCTTGATGATGTTGATGAGATTTTGACGGCATTGTTGGCATGTGGCTTTGACGCTGTTTTCGAGGTGTCTCGTGCGGCAGAATTGATCACCGAATACACGAGACGTTATATGAAACAGGAGGATCTTCCAAGGCCGATTATCAGCTCGGCTTGTCCCGCCATCGTACGTCTGATTTCTTTGAGATTTCCGTATCTGGTGGATCATCTGCTTCCGATTATGCCGCCGATTGAATATGCGGCTCGCCTGGCAAGAGAAGAGGTGCTCAAAACGCATCCCGATTTGACGGATGAAGATATTTGTGTGCTCTTCGTGTCACCGTGTCCCGCCAAGGTCAGTTACGTAAGAAATCCCCTTGGCGTAAAGAAAAGCGCAGTGACGGGGGCGGTGGCAATCAGCGATCTTTACTTTAAGATACGCGCCAAACGAAAAGAAATCAAGGATTTTGCTCCGTTATCACAGACGGGAATTATTGGATTGAACTGGGCAGGCTCGGGAGGAGAAGCCACTTCGCTTCTCACCGATAAATACTTGGCGGCAGACGGAATTGAGAACTGCATTCACGTGCTTGACGAGATTGAGCACGGAACGCTTCATGATTTGGAATTCGTTGAGTTAAATGCTTGCATCGGAGGATGTGTCGGCGGTGCCCTAAACGTGGAAAATCCGTTTATTGCAAAAGCACGTCTTCGTTCGCTTCGTAAATATCTTCCGATTTCGCGCAACCGTGTCAAGGAATCCGATACGGTTCCCGAGGACATCTTTTTGACCGAGAAAATGGATCGCAACACGATGATGCGTCTGTCTGACGATCGAATGACGGCAATTGCAAAGATGGCGGAAATTGAATCAATCTATAAGGATTTACCCCATTTGGATTGCGGTTCTTGCGGTGCGCCGAACTGTCACGCGTTGGCAGAGGATATCGTGAAGGGAGAAGCCGAGCGGCAGGATTGCTTGATTCAGCTTCGTGAACACTACGAGCAAGACAATAAATAAATTACGGAAGGAGACGTGGCAGTATGACGGTCAAGGAGTTGGCAAATGCGTTTGATTATGAGATTCTTTGTTTGCCCGATGAAGCAAGAGAGATCCGAGGCGGATATGCGGGAGATCTGTTGAGTTGGGTGATGGGAAAGCTTAACGCTGACAGTGCGTGGGTAACCATTATGTCGAACGTTAATATTGTCGCGGTAGCAACCTTGGCAGATCCGTCCTGCATCATTCTTTCCGAGGGAGTTTCGCCCGATGATGGCGTCCTTGTACGCGCAGAGCAACAGGGAATTAACGTATTGTCCGCGAAAAAGCCGACTTTTGAGGTCTGCGCGGATCTTGCGTCGCTACTATGACTCCTTATTATTACGATTTGCACGTTCATTCGTGTCTGTCACCTTGTGCTGACGACGATATGACGCCAAATAATATTGCGGGAATGGCGGCACTCAAGGGCTTACAAATCCTTGCTTTGACCGATCACAATTCCTGCAAAAACTGTCCCGCCTTTTTTGAGGCTTGCCGCAGGCAGGGAATTATTCCGATTGCGGGAATGGAGCTTTCCACCGCGGAGGATATTCACTTGGTGTGTCTGTTTGAGAAATTAGAGCAGGCGATGATCTTTGATCAAGTGATTGAAGTGCATCGGATGCAAATTTCCAACCGTCCCGAGATTTTTGGAAATCAACTGATCCTTGACGGTGAGGACGAGCCGCTGGGCACCGAAGAAATCCTTTTGATTTCTGCTACCGACCTTCCGATTGAGGAGGCGATCGGTTTAGCAAGATCCTACGGTGCCTACGTTTATCCCGCACATATTGATCGGGAATCGAACGGAATCGTGGCAATTCTCGGTGGAATTCCCGAGGAATACCGTTTTTCGGTCTTTGAAATACGAGAGCCGGAAACGATAGAGGATATGATAACACGTTTCCCACAGATTCAACGGGAAGCGGTGCTCGTTTCGTCCGATGCACACAACCTTTGGAAGATCAATGAGGCAGAGCACAGCATTCTTTTGGAGGACGAGCCGTATAGCTCGGCACTCGTACGGCAGCGGTTTTTTGAATATTTGACCGCTCTTGCCAACTAACTAATGGATTTATTTAAAAAATAAATAAATTAAAATAAACACGGAGGATTTTTTTCAACATGAAAAAGAATTTGACCACAGTAATGTTCCGTGGTACGAAAGAACAAGAAGAGCAGCTTTACGCTGTGATCGATGAGTACCGCGAAACCCCCGGAGCATTGATGCCGATCCTTCAGAAGGCACAGGATATTTACGGATATCTGCCGATCGAGGTTCAGCGTATGATCGCTCTTCGCATGGGAATTTCGATGGAGGAAGTCTACGGTGTAGCTACCTTCTATTCCCAGTTCGTTCTCAACCCCAAGGGTGAGATCGCGATTGCCGTATGTCTTGGTACGGCTTGCTACGTTAAGGGAAGCGGCGAGATCTTGGATAAGATCACGCAGATTCTCGGACTGCCCGCAGGCTCTACTACGCCCGACGGTAAGTATTCGCTCGAAGCTACCCGTTGCATCGGTGCGTGCGGACTTGCGCCCGTTCTGACCATCAACAATGAGGTTTACGGAAGACTTGTTCCTTCGGATATGGAAGGAATTCTTGCCAAGTACAAATAAGCTTCACGTATGAAGGAATTATCTTTGAATATTCTTGACGTTGCGAAGAATTCGGTGACGGCAGGGGCTTCGCTGATTCAAATCAGCCTTGAGACCGATGCGGCAGGTTGGATGACCTTGACCATTGCGGACGACGGTTGTGGAATGAGTAAAGAGACCTTACAAAACGTAACGGATCCCTTCTATACCACGCGAACCACCCGTAAGGTGGGACTTGGACTGCCATTGCTTAAGCTTGCGGCGGAACAAACGGGAGGAAATCTCCATATTGAATCCTCGCAGGAAAAGGGAAGTAGCGGAACAACGCTTGTGGCACGCTTTGATACGAAGAGTATTGACTGTATGCCCGTGGGGGATATGATCTCAACGATTTGTATTTTGATCGCGGGAAGTCCCGAGATTGACTTTGAGTTTTTTGATATCACGCCGATGCGGGAGATTTCGTTGAAAACGAGGGAGCTTCGTGCTGTGCTTGGGGAAAAAATCTCATTGGCAGAGCCGGAAATTCAAGCTTGGATGCGAGAATATTTACAAGAACAATACACTTCGGAAGCATAAAACTTAGTTTTAAATTTGATAAAATATAGGGAGGAATTCATATTATGAAATCTTTGGCAGAACTTGCTGCAATCAGAGAAAAGATGCAGAGCAAGGTTGCCCTTCGCGAAGGCGAGGCTTCTTTGAGAGTCGTTGTCGGTATGGCAACCTGTGGTATTGCCGCAGGCGCAAGACCTGTACTGAACGCATTCGTCGACGGCGTAAACCAGGCAAACTTGACCGATAAGGTTACGGTAACGCAGACCGGTTGTATCGGTATTTGTCAGTATGAGCCTGTGGTTGAGGTTTTTGAAGAGGGTAAAGAAAAGGTTACCTACGTCAAGCTCGACGCTCAGAAGGCGGCTGAAATTGTTGAAAAGCATCTCAAGGGCGGTAACGTTGTTACCGAGTACACCATCGGTGCTTACAAGAAAGACTGAATCTTAGGAAAGGAAAGAAAAAACTATGTTTAGATCACACGTTTTGATTTGTGGCGGTACGGGTTGTACTTCTTCCAACAGTCTGAAGATTCAGGAAGAAATGAACAAAGAACTGACCGCGATGGGTCTGGATGAGGAAGTCAAGGTAGTCGTTACCGGTTGCTTCGGACTTTGTGCGCTCGGACCGATTATGATCGTATATCCCGAAGGAACGTTTTACAGCAACGTAACTGTTGCTGACGTTCATGAGATTGTTGAAGAGCATCTCCTTAAGGGTCGTCCCGTAGAAAGACTTGTATATCATGAGGAGAATGAGTCGAAGCATCATGCAACCTCGCTCTCCGAAACGACCTTCTACAAGAAGCAGAAGAGAGTTGCTCTTCGTAACTGCGGTGTCATTAACCCCGAGAACATTGACGAGTACATCGCAATGGATGGTTATCAGGCACTCGGTAAGGTTCTGACCGAGATGAGTCCCGATGACGTGATTCAGACGATTTTGGATTCCGGCTTGCGCGGCAGAGGCGGCGGCGGATTCCCGACCGGTTTGAAGTGGAAGTTTGCTTCGGGCAACCGCGGCAACGTTGTTAAGTACATCGGCTGTAACGCAGACGAGGGTGACCCCGGTGCATTTATGGACCGTTCGATCCTCGAGGGTGACCCCCATGCCGTTCTTGAGGCAATGGCAATCGCAGGTTATGCAATCGGAGCAAACGAAGGTTATATTTACGTTCGTGCAGAGTACCCGATCGCAATCAAGAGATTGGAAATTGCAATTAAGCAGGCTCGTGAATACGGTCTGCTCGGAACCGATATTTTCGGATCTGGCTTTGACTTTGATATTCATCTTCGCTTTGGCGCAGGTGCATTCGTTTGTGGTGAGGAAACCGCTCTGATGACCTCGATCGAGGGTAATCGCGGCGAGCCTCGTCCCCGTCCTCCGTTCCCCGCAGTGAAGGGTCTCTTTGGTCAGCCTACCATTTTGAACAACGTAGAAACCTATGCTAACATTCCTCAGATCATTCTGAAGGGTGTGGATTGGTTCAAGTCGATGGGTACTGAGAAGTCTAAGGGTACGAAGGTATTCGCACTCGGCGGTAAGATTACCAACACCGGACTTGTTGAGGTTCCTATGGGAACGACGCTTCGTGAGGTCATCGAGGAAATCGGTGGCGGTATCCCGAACGGAAAGAAGTTCAAGGCCGCTCAGACGGGTGGTCCTTCGGGTGGATGTATTCCTGCATCGCTGATCGATACTCCGATTGACTATGATAACCTGATTGCCATCGGATCGATGATGGGTTCGGGCGGACTTATCGTTATGGATGAGGACACCTGTATGGTTGACCTTGCTCGCTTCTTCCTTGACTTTACGGTAGACGAGTCCTGCGGTAAGTGTACGCCTTGCCGTGTAGGTACGAAAAGACTTCTCGAAATCCTCGATAAGATTATCGCAGGTAACGGAGAACTGGAAGACCTCGACCGTATGGAAGAGCTTGCAAACTACATCAAGAGCGCATCGCTCTGCGGACTTGGACAGACGGCTCCTAACCCCGTTCTTTCTACGCTCCGTTATTTCAGAGATGAGTACGTAGCTCACATCGTCGATAAGAAGTGTCCTGCCGGCGTATGTAAGAGCCTGCTCCAGTTCAAGATTGATCTTGACAAGTGTATCGGTTGCGGAATGTGTGCTAAGAACTGTCCCGCAGACGCGATCACCAGAACCGATTACATTGCTCCCGGTCACAAGCTCGCATCCTTCGAGATTGATCCCAAGAAGTGTGTTAAGTGCGGCGCATGTATGGAAAAATGTAAGCCTCACGCAATTTATAAGGACTAAGAAAGGAGAATTGTGGACATGGAAACTATTAACGTTAAAATTAACGGCGTAGATTATGCTGTGCCGAAGGGATCCACGGTTCTTGAAGCTGCCAGAGCAGCTAAGATTGAGATTCCTACGCTGTGCTACCTGAAGGACATCAACGAGATCGGTGCTTGCCGTCTCTGCCTTGTCGAGGTATCTGAGGGAGGCCGTCCTTTCCGTATGGTAACGGCTTGCGTATATCCCGTATCCGAGGGTATGGTTGTTCTGACCAACACCCCCAAGATCAATAAGTCGAGAAAGACCAACCTCGAGCTCTTGCTCTCGAACCACGACCGCAAGTGTCTGTCCTGCGTACGTAGCACGACTTGTGAACTTCAGAAGCTCTGTAATGAGTACGGTGTAGACGAGCTTGCGTTCAAGGGAACGAAGAATGAGTACAAGATCGATAAGTCGACGCCCATTATTCGTGACAACAACAAGTGTATCCTTTGCCGTCGTTGCGTTGCTGCTTGTAAGAACGTACAGGAAATCGGCGTCATCGGCGCAAACGACAGAGGATTTGATACTCACATCGGTTCGATCTTTGAGAAGTCGCTTAGCGAAACCAGCTGTATCAACTGCGGACAGTGTATCGTTGCTTGTCCCGTTGGTGCTCTCTATGAGAGAGATGATACCGATAAGATCCTCGATGCAATCGCAGATCCCAATAAGCACGTTCTCATCTGTACTGCTCCTTCGGTTCGTGCACAGATCGGTGAGTGCTTTGGCTACGAGCCCGGTACCGATTGCGAAGGCAAGATGGTTGCGGCTCTGAAGCGTCTTGGATTTGACGGCGTATACGATATGAACCTGACCGCTGACCTGACGATTATGGAAGAAGCAACCGAGTTCCTTGGCAGAGTCAATAACGGCGGAGTTCTTCCTATGATCACTTCTTGCTCGCCCGGTTGGATTAAGTACTGCGAGCACTACTATCCTGAGTTCACCGAGAACCTTTCCACCTGTAAGTCTCCTCAGCAGATGTTCGGTGCAATTGCAAAGACCTACCTCGCTGAAAAGATGGGTTGGAAGCCTGAGGATATCTTCTTTGTTTCGGCAATTCCTTGTACCGCAAAGAAGTTCGAGGTCGGCAGACCCGGACAGTCGGCGGCAGGTGTTCCGGACGTTGACGTTGCAGTTACCACTCGTGAGGTTGGCAGAATGATTCAGAAGGCAGGTATCGACTTTAAGGCACTTGCTGACGAGGCATTCGACGATCCGTTCGCATTTGGAAGCGGCGCAGGTGCCATCTTCGGTGCTACCGGTGGTGTTATGGAGGCAGCTCTCCGTACGGCAGCAGAAGTTATCGAAGGAAAGCCTCTTGAAAAGCTCGACTTTACCGAGGTTCGTGGCGTAGAAGGCGTGAAGACGGCTTCCTACAAGCTTGGTGACCTGACTCTTAACGTTGCAGTTGCTTCGGGCACGGCAAACGCAAAGAAGGTTCTCGAGGCTGTCAAGGCAGGCGAGCTCGACGTTCAGTTCATCGAGATTATGGCTTGTCCCGGCGGATGCGTTAATGGCGGTGGTCAGCCCATTCAGCCTGCATCGGTTAGAGAAACGGTTGACCTCAAGACGGTCAGAGCCGCTGTTCTGTATCACGATGACGTAACTTGTGACGTTCGTAAGTCGCACGAAAACTCGGCAGTGAAGAAGCTGTACGATGAGTTCCTTGGTGAACCCAACAGCCATAAGGCACACGAGCTTCTCCACACGCACTACGTAAAGCGTGGTCTGTAAAAAAGTTAGACTTTCTTAACGCAAGGATTCCGCAGAATCCTTGCGTTAAGAAGAAATAAAAAAGAGGAGCTCAAAATGAAAAAGAAGAATTTGATTATTTATGCTGCGATCGCAGCAGCTGCTGTAGCTTCGGTTACGACAATTATTATTCTTGCTGTTCATCATAAGAAGAAAAAAGCAAAAGAGGAAGAGTTCGATCTTCTTGATGAAATCGAAAACATCGTTGACGATGCCGTAGAAGAAGTCGCAGAACTTGCAGAATAAACAATAAAAGCCTCTCGTTTTCCAAACGAGAGGCTTTTTCTATGCAAACAAAAGGGAAGACGCCAAAGAGATGAAAATCTCTTTGGCGTCGAATTTTTTTAAATTACTTGAGAGCAGCCTGAGCCGCAGCCAGACGTGCGATCGGCACGCGGAAGGGAGAACAGGATACATAGTCAAGTCCGAGCTTGTGGCAGAACTCAACAGAAGAAGGATCTCCGCCGTGCTCACCGCAGATACCTACGTGGAGGTTCTTGTTTGCGGGTCTGCCGAGCTTGAGAGCCATATCCATCAGCTTGCCAACACCGTTCTGGTCGAGCTTTGCGAAAGGATCGTTCTCGAAGATCTTTGCATCGTAGTAAGCGTTCAGGAACTTACCTGCATCGTCACGAGAGAAGCCAAAGGTCATCTGCGTGAGGTCGTTCGTACCGAAGCAGAAGAAGTCTGCATTGGCAGCGATTTCGTCAGCGGTCAGACAAGCTCTGGGAATCTCGATCATCGTACCAACCTCGTAATCGAGCTTGACACCAGCAGCAGCAAGCTCAGCATCGGCGGTTGCAATAACAACAGCCTTGACGTACTTGAGCTCCTTCACGTCGCCAACCAGAGGAATCATAATCTCGGGCTGAACCTTCCATTCGGGATGAGCCTTCTGGGTG
The DNA here is from genome assembly GCA_045646945.1 of Eubacteriales bacterium. Classification (GTDB taxonomy): domain Bacteria; phylum Bacillota; class Clostridia; order Oscillospirales; family CAG-272; genus HGM12713. Next base: position 152,622 of record JAZRLS010000016.1, read on the forward strand.
TTGATGGCAGCGCGGATGACTGCGGTGGTCTGCATCTTAGCGATTTCGGGGTAGGTGACTGCCAAACGGCATCCACGGTGACCCATCATGGGGTTGAACTCATGCAGCGAAGCGATGATGGACTTGATGTCCTCAACGGTCTTGCCCTGTGCAGCTGCCAGAGCAGCGATGTCTTCTTCGGTCGTAGGAACGAACTCGTGGAGAGGCGGGTCAAGGAATCTGATACATACGGGAGTGCCCTCGAGAGCCTCGTAAAGCTTCTCGAAGTCGCTCTGCTGGTAAGGAAGAATCTTAGCAAGTGCAGCTTCTCTTTCCTCAGCAGTGTCAGAGCAGATCATCTCACGGAATGCAGCAATTCTGTTTGCCTCGAAGAACATATGCTCGGTACGGCAAAGACCGATACCCTCAGCACCAAGCTCGCGAGCCTTCTTTGCGTCAGCAGGCGTATCAGCGTTGGTTCTTACCTTGAGCGTACGGAACTCGTCAGCCCATCCCATGATGGTGCCGAAGTTACCGGAAATCTCAGCGTCAACGGTAGGAATGATACCGTCGTAAATGTTACCGGTGGAACCGTCGATGGAGATATAATCACCCTCAACGAAGGTCTTGCCAGCCAGCGTGAACTTCTTGTTGTCTTCATCCATATCGATGTCGCCACAACCCGAAACGCAGCACTTACCCATACCACGAGCAACAACTGCTGCGTGAGAGGTCATACCGCCACGAACCGTCAGGATACCCTGAGCAGCCTTCATACCGGTGATGTCCTCGGGAGAGGTCTCGAGACGAACCAGAACGACCTTCTTGCCGGCGTTCTTCCAAGCCTCAGCATCCTCAGCAGAGAATACGATCTGACCGCAAGCAGCACCGGGAGATGCACCAAGACCTCTACCCATAGGAGTAGCAGCCTTCAGAGCCTTAGCGTCGAACTGGGGATGGAGCAGGGTGTCAAGGTTT
>JAZRLS010000017.1:0-72895 GCA_045646945.1 Eubacteriales bacterium
TTGATATCCAAGAAGGCAATATCCGGGGAATTGTCCTTGACAAATGCGAGCGCTTCTTCGCAGTCGGAAAAGCTTGCGACCTGCGTAATATCGGGCGATGCTTCGATTGCCGCCACCAATGCACCGAGCATCAACGCTTCATCATCAACTGCTATAGCGATCATTTTCTCATCTCCTTTGGAATTGTTACCAGAACTTTTGTGCCCACGCCTACGGTACTTTCGATCTCGAGCTTACCGTTTACCATTACCTTAAGGCGCTCACGAATGTTGCGCAGTCCCACGTGCTTTCTCTCGTCTATCAGCAGACTCGTATCAAAGCCTATTCCGTCGTCCACCACGGAAACGCAGTAATCGGTCTCGGTCTCGTAGGATATAACGCGGATCGAGCCGCCCTTCTGAAGCTTCATAAGCCCGTGCTTTATCGCATTTTCAACGATCGGCTGAACGGTCAGCGCGGGAATACGGAAGTCCTCGGAGTTAATTTCACAGCTGAACGTCATATCCGGGAAGCGCACGTTTTCGATGCTGACGTAATGACGCACGTGATCCATTTCCTGCGACATAAGGATCGGCTTGGGGTTATCAAGCTCTCCGAAATTTCCTCGGAGATATTTTGCAAAGTTATGTACGAGATCGCCTGCCTTCGGAGGATCTAGCTTACACAACTGCTCGATACTGCCAAGCGTATTATAAATAAAGTGAGGACGAATCTGACTCATCATCGTGGAAATTCTGCTTTCGGCAAGCTCTGCGCCCAGAACTATTTTTTCCATTTCAAGCTCTTTTGCCTTGGCTACCGCATTGATATTGCTCGGTATAAACTTAAGCACCATAATCGCTGCTACAGCAAGCAACACAATAAAAACGTATTGAGAAATTACGCCACCCTTCCAGATGGCAAGCTTCGTTCCAAAAACGTCAACAGCAAATGCAACCAAAGGTAAAAATGCTCCGATATAGAGCCATCTTTCTCTTGTTTTTGAAAGAAAGAATTCTCTTACAAGACAGATCGCAAGTACGGTATTTGCCACGCACTGTACAGCTACCCACCAAACCCACGTATCATAAAAGAACACCTCGGTTATCATCGGTAAAACAAAGAATACCGCATTGGCAGTCCCCAAAAGAATGACAGTGATATTACCTATTTTTTGCATCGTCTTCAACAAGCAAGAGATAAGTACGCAAAGGAACAGCATATAGAACATCATAGACGCGCCGAGAATCGTGGTGTTTGAAACAGTCGACTCGCTCTGAAAATGAATGCCTTCGGCGCGATAGTAAAAATAAAGTCCCGCAAACAAAACCGAAAGTCCAATCAGCCAAATGCTCTTGTTGCTTTTAATATGGATCAAGCTTGAGAACAATGCAATACCAAGGAACACAATAGAAACGAGCATCAACAGCGTGCCCACGTTTCTCTGCGTCTCCCCGCGATTCGAAACACTGTTTTCAAATTCAATTCCCGTCCATAAAGCCGTCTTGGACAGCATTTCGTCAATCGCGGTTTCGTTTCCGAAGCTGTGAGGGTTATGAATCAGAATTTCGATCGGTTCCTCACTATCGCTCGTCAAGGAATATGCCTCCCACGTCACGCCGCAAACCGAATCTCCGTACAAAGAATTTTCTGTGTCTATTACAAAGGGTTCACTTCCCGCTTCGTAAAACGTTAAATTAATGTGATCTACAAAGAAAGCAATCGGTATTTCGTATCTGTAAATACCAGCGTATCCCCCCTCGGGATCCAACATATGAAAATTGCCTCGCAAGGTGACGTCACCTTTGGTAGCCGGAATATGTTCATTCTTCACGATCGGATGCCATTCACCGTCTTCGATCCGATACTCACCGTCAAAATACACACTTCCCACCATCGCCGGCATCGCTTGCATACTGCGACTGTTATTGAACCACAAAAGGAACGCAGCGAGCAAAAGCAAAAGCACGATGCTCGCAATCTGAAAATATGATTTTTTGATTTTTTTCATTTTATTTTTTAAATTTATCATTTTCCACCTCAGACCACCAAAGCATTACGCCAAATAAAAAGGATATATAAACATATTATACCACAAAACCGCATGCTTTTCAACAATTTTTGCGTTCCTCATTTCATCAGCTCATCGGTCAGACGAATGATCTCGGGTGCGAGCTTCTTACGCTTTACTTTGACGATAGCATGATAGATGGGATAGGCAAGGCTTGCAAGTATTCCTCCGACAATTCCGACAATGATACCAACAATCATAGCCTCATCTCCCGAAAGCTCAAGGATTTCGGAAAGCTCTGTCATAATCAGACTCATGCCAAAGCCGAGGATCAATGTTCCGATCACACCGAACACAAATGCCACGATTTGCGCCGTTTTCGTCACGCTGGCATCCAATCTGCGCAAGCGTTCCATCTTATCCTCTTCTTTTGTCGGAGAAGTATATTTTTCACGGATTTGCTTCAGCTCTGCCTGCTCTTTTGCGGAGTAGGTGTAAGTAAATCCGCTTTTTTCTTGATTATTATCCATTTTCAACCTCTGATTTGAATTGTTTCAGTTTTTTTGTGCTTATTACGATCATATAAATTGCCATGATAACAACCATGCCCGACACGGCAAAGCCGACGCTACCGAGCATCATTTTTTGTTCCATTGCTCCCATCGTTTTGTCACTGAACGTCGTCAGTAGCGTGGAAGTCAAGGTCAGCATAGATACACAAGCGGCAACAAAGCTAATGATCTTCGACGCCGAAAAGACGGGACTGTGATATTTTTTGTATTTCACTACGTTCACGATCGCCACCGTGAATGCGGTAAACGTGTACGCTGCCATCGCAATTGCTGTAATCATATGATGCTCGAAGGTTCTATTCCAATAGAGCATAAAGAAAACAATCAACGAAAGGGCAAGGTTCATCACAAGGAAAACCCATCCGCAAGCGCGGTATTTCCGAATTTCGTTCCGCATCTTTTCCCCGGGGGCATACTTTCTGGTATGCAACAGCAAAAAAAATCGCATCACACCAAGGCAGATATAGTACGCACCGATCGAGCAGAACCAAAAGGTACGGTGATAAACACCAAGCCACAGCTGAAAGACTCCGTATAGGGCATTCCACCCGAGAGAACCGTACATGGAAATATTCACTCTCAAACGGGCATCATTTTGCAGTAAGAGCGCATACTTATTGCCCTCCTTAAAGCTCTTGAAAAATTTTATCAGAGCAGGAATCTTAAAGCACCAAACCGTCAAGGTATACGCGGCAAGGACGTATGAGACGTATGCGATCATCGATTCCGTTCCTATAAATACCATTGAGCCAACGAGCAAAACGGTAGCAATCGGAACGAGCAATATCATCATCGCGATATGCGGAAACAGCAGAGCTTTACCTATCTTCTTCCAATCCATCATCAACCCTCCTGATTCTAACGGTAAATGTTGTGCCGACACCGACGACGCTTTCCACACCGATCTCACCCTGCATAATGTCAACCACTCTTTTCACAAGAGGTAATCCGAGTCCGTTGCCCTGTGTCGCGTGCGAGGTGTCGCCTTGATAGAACTTTTCAAAGATGTGCGCGCCAACCTCCGCGCTCATTCCGCATCCCGTGTCGGATACTTTTACGGTAGCGTATGTTTCGTCCGCAGTAAGTGTAAGCGCGACTTTGCCGCCATCCTCGGTGAACTTGAAGGCGTTGGAGAAAAGGTTATTCCACACGAGCGAGAGAAGCTCCGCATCGGCGCAAACTGTCACGTTCTCGGCAATATCGGTTTCGATTTCAATATTTTTTCGCTCCCACGTGCTTTCGTACTGCAAAAGGCTCTCGCAAAGCTGTTCACCGAGATCGAAGGTGGTGGGGTTCGGATAGATCTGCTGATTCTCTAACCGATTGAGTTTGAGAATATTCGTCATCATATCAGCAAGACGGCGCGAGGCATCGGTGATTGCCTTTGCGTACTCAATGCGCTTTTCTTCGGGCAGATCGGGGGCTTGCAAAAGCGTTCCGTAGTTCTGCATGACCGAAAGTGGGGTTTTCATCTCGTGGGATACGTTGGCAATAAAATCGGTTCGAAGCGTATCCACACTGGAAAGCTCCTCTGCCATCGCGTTGATCGATTCACCGATCCGATTGAATCCCTCCATGCCCGAGCCGTGCATGTGCTTCACACGGACAGAAAAATCGCCGTTCATGATTCTTTGTGCGGCATCTGTGATCATTTTCACGGGTCTGTCCACCATAATCTTTCGACGGATAAAATCAGCGGTTTTGAAAAGCACGGTGATAATGACAACGTTGAGAAAAGTGATCTTTGCCGCATCCGCGATATTATCGGGGGTGTAAACGAGTCCCATTTCTGTTGATAACACCCTCAAGAAGAGCATCATACAGCAAGACACCACAAATCCTACCGACAGAAAGAACAAAAGAAAGCTGCTAAACTCCCGAAGCATTCTTTGAAAGGTCGGCTTTTTCATTGGATCACCGCCTTGTATCCAAGACCGTGTACGGTCTGAATTTCAAAGGAGTCGCAATCCGAAAGCTTCGCGCGGAGCTTGGTCATATATACGTCCACCGTTCGCGTGCTCGTCTGCGTATCCACGTCCCAAAACTCGTCCATCAGCTGTGTGCGCGTGAAGGTCTTTTTCGGATAGGACAAGAGCTTGTAAAGAAGGTCGAATTCTCTTGCCGTAAGAGAGATTTCCTCCCCGTCGAGGGTTGCGCTTCTCTCATCCGCATCCATCACGAAATTGCCAACCTCAAGGCGACGGCTCGAGGCAATCTTCGAACGGCGAAGAAGCGCGCCGATTCTCAAAAAAAGCTCGTCAAGGTCAATGGGCTTGGTCATATAATCGTCGATCCCAATGCGAAAACCTCTCTGCTTGGACGCGAAATCGTCACGGGCGGTCATAAACAGGATCGGAATATCGTTGTTGAGCGAGCGCACAGTCTTGGCAAACTCAAAGCCATCGATATTCGGCATCATAATATCCGATACGATACAGTCGAAGGTGGTCTTGTACATCTCGTCGTAAGCACTTTCGGCATCAAGGCAGCCAATCGCTTCATATCCCGAATTATTCAGAAAAGAACATACGGAACGGTTCAGATCTCTGTCGTCCTCCACAATTAAAATTTTGAACATAGTACCCTCCAAAAGAAAATTTTGGGATTTTACAGCTTCATTATATCACGAAATTGTTAAAGTTTTGTTTGCGTTTTTCATTTTTTCAAAAAAATCTCAGGCAAAGCCAAAATTTTGGCGTTGCCTGAGGTGTTTTTTATACAAGGCTCGTCTTTTTGAGAACGACCTTGCTAATCGCTCCAAGCCCGAATGCAAACAATGCACCGCCTGCCGCACAGAGAGCAACGTTCACAAAGGTAGAGGAAAGAGGCGTGATCATCGAAACCATCATAAAGAGGAGCATACCGCCGCCGAGCGAGCCGCAGATCGAAAGCCATGCCTTCTGCTTTGCCGCCACGCTGATGAGCGTAAAGATCGAAACGAAAACAAGCATTAGGAATACTTTTGCAAGCATACACATAACGAGATTTCCTGCGCCGAGTCCGTGAAGATCAAAGGAAAGCCCCGAGATCGCACCGCCGAGGATGGAACCGACAAAGTATGCGATCAGCATAAGTGCTCCGCAAACAAAGCCTGCGCTCGTTTTGGAAATCACATATTCGCTCCGTTTTGCACGAACGGTAAAGAGATTTTTGGCATATCCGCTTCGGAAATCGTCGGATATAAAGAGACATACGAAAACGGCAACCGCCATAAACATCATGTTGATATTGCACATCATAAAGATCTCGTCGCCGCCCAGAGGCTCACCGGAAAGCGTTCCGATATTCTGCCAAGCGTTTTCAGGGCCTTGCATAATGGTTTCCTCTCCTGTTTGCGGATTCACCGAAACAGAGCCATCCATCATCGACATCATAACGGTCATGAGGATCGGCATGACAAGTGCGCAGGCAATCAGGATGTAAAACAATTTGGACTTAAACATTCTGCGAAAATCAACCTTTAGCATACTTTTCACCCGCTTAACAAAGCTGACTTTTTCAAATTTCATTGTCTTATCCATTCTCATTTGCCTCCCTTCATCAAGTCAATGTAGTATTCCTCAAGTCCGATCTTGTCGGTCTTGATTTCGGTGACGCAAATTCCGTTTTCATAGAGATACGTCACGATTTCTTCGGGAGTTGTCAGATCGTACACACGAAGATATCCTTCCTCGTCCTCTTCCACGCGGGAATACTTACAGCCAAGGAGCATCTTGGTTCTGTTCATTTCAGCCGATTGCAATGCCACGTAGGTGCGACAGCTTGCGTCAAGCTCGTCCGCCGTCATTTCCACGATCATTTTTCCGTGACGGATAATGCCGTAGTGCGTTGCTACCTTCTGAAGCTCTCCGAGTAGGTGTGAGGACACGATGATACTGCGCGTTCCGTCCTTAATGATATCAAGGAACACCTCACGCATAATTCTCATACCGTCTGCATCAAGACCGTTCAGCGGCTCGTCGAGAACCAAAAGCGTGGGATCGCCGAGAAGCGCCATAGCAATACCGACTCTCTGCTTCATACCGAGTGAGCAGTTCTTGTATTTATTGCCTGCCGCACCCTCCATTCTGACCATTTTGAGAACCTTGATTACTTCCTGCTCAGCATTCGGAATGCTGAGATTAGACGCCTGAAGCATCATATTATCAAACACGGTGAGCCCGGGAAAGCATCCGGGGGATTCGATCAAAACACCCATTGTTGCTCTTACGCTCTCGTCGGTATAGTCCTTGCCGTAAAGCTTGATCGAGCCGCCGCTTGTGGGAATCAGTCCGCAGATCATCTTTTCGGTAGTAGATTTACCACTTCCGTTTTCTCCGATAAAGCCGTAGATCGCGCCCATCGGAACGGTCATATTAAGACCGCAAACAGCTTGCTTGGGGCCGAAGTTTTTAGATAAACTTTTAATTTCGACTGCGTTCATTTTTCTGCCCCCTTTTAATATACGTCGCACTGATTCAGAAGTCTTGTGCCTGCCACGTTATAGATCACCGCCCAAGCAACCGATACTACAATGCAGATCAGCAAAGAAACGATTCCGCTGGAAAGGTTGGCATTGACCGACGCACCGTAAAGGAAGATGTTGAGAAAGCTCGTAGGAAGCTTGAGACTCTCCACGATTGCCGCCGCACCGATAATCAGAATTCCCGTACCGAAGAAGAAGGACGATGCCACGGAAATACCGAAATATCTTCGGAAGATCACGTTTAAGAAGGTGTAAAGGCTTGCCCAACCGAGGGACATAACCACTTTGCCGAGGATAGCGATCACAAGCGAGCCGACGTTCACGTCGGTTTCATATCCGACGAGCAAGCCTGCGACCGTGCCGCCGATGAGATACGTGATACACATACAAGCCATCGCAAAGGCACAAACAAGGCTCTTCGAGATCATATAGTCCTGCTTCTTTGCGTGCGTGGTAAAGAGCTGCTTGACGTAGCCGCTCTTATAGTCGTGACCAATGAAGATCGACACCATAATACCGCCGAAAATGAACACCATATTCATGTTGGCATAATCAGCGATTCCTTCGATCACGTAAAGCGATTTGCTTGCGGCAATGATCTGCCAAACGTTTGAATAAAGCGAGATCTGATTTCCGTTTTGATCGGGCATCATGGTCATCGCGGATACCATCGCAGGGATGATCGCGGCAATGGCAAGGAAGATGTAAAAGAGAGGAGTGTGGAACAGACGATAAAAATCCACTCCGAGCATACCCTTAATTCTGCGAGTAAAGGTAGGCGATTCAAATTTGATTTCACGTATTGTATTCATTATTCTGCCTCCTTTTGGTCCGTAGGACGTGACATAAGCTCGATGTAATATTCTTCAAGTCCGATCTTGTTTCTTGAAATTTCGCTGACAACGTGACCGTTTTTCATTAAAAAGTCAACGATAGCGGCGGTATCGTCAATATCGTAAACGCGGATATATCCATCTTCTTCACGAACGTCCCCGTATTGCTTTTTGAGAACGGCTTTCGCGCTCTGCATATCGGCGCATTTCAGTGAGGTAAATACCTGTGCACGACTGTCCATCTCCTCGGCGGAAAGCTCCATGATCATCTTGCCTTGACGGATAATTCCGTAGTGTGTAGCAATCTTTTCAAGCTCACCGAGGATATGGGAGGAAATGAGGACGGTACAACCGTATTTCTTCGTGATATCCACAAGTATTTCTCTCATAATTCGCATACCGTCGGTGTCAAGACCGTTGATGGGCTCGTCGAGAATGAGAAGCGCGGGATTGCCGAGAAGTGCCATGGCAATTCCGATACGCTGCTTCATACCTAGAGAGCAGCTCTTGAATTTGAGGTTGGCGTTCTCCTCCATACGCACGATCTCCAGCACGCGGTGAATTTCCTCGTCTGCGTTCTCGATGCCGAGATTGATGCACTGCATCATCAGGTTCTGATACACCGACGAGCCGGGAAAACAGCCTGCATTCTCAATGAGTGCGCCGACTCTCACGCGCACGCCGGGATCGGTAAAGTCTCTGCCGAACAGCTTGATCTCACCGCTGTCGGGAACGAGATGACCGCAGATCAGCTTCTCAGTGGTAGATTTACCCGAGCCGTTCTCGCCGATGAAGCCGTAGATCGCGCCCTGAGGAACGGTCATGTTGAGGTGGTCGACCGCAAACATTGAGCGAAAGCTCTTTGAAAGATTTCTGATTTCAATCGCGTTCATTTTTAACTCCTTTGTTTTTCTATGTCAACGCAACACCGCACCGATTCCCGCTATGATCAGGGGCTTCTTGTTCTGCGATACTGCCTTTTTCATTTTTCAAGTTCTCCTTGCTTTTATTTATTCATAATTTTATCGCTGAGCTTCAGAATTTCAGCACCGTACTTCTTCTTGCGCGAATTGAGAATGCCCTGATACATCGGATAAGTGAGAAGTGCCATACCAAGCCCCAGAACACCGATTGCGATTCCGGGAACAAATGAACTCGTGATACCGATGGCAGCACCGATATCGGTCATCACAAGGCTCATTCCCGCGCCCATAATAACCGCGGAAATGCTTCCAAATACGTATGCAAATACGTTTGCGGGACGCTTTACCTTGGCATCAAGCTCGCGGAGCGCGTCAAGCTCGGAGGGAGTCTTTTCCATGTACTGTGTGCGAATTTTCTGTGCTATAAACTGCTGATCGTTCTGATTCATAATCCATTACCTCTCTGTGTCTGTGTTTTGATTTTGTGATTATATGATAACAATCGTTTGTTTTTGATTTTTTTGCGAAATGTTTCCAAAATGTTATAAAATCAAATCTGCAACAAAAAACAAAAAAGGATAGGTTTTTGCGCCTATCCTTTTTTGTTTTTTTCATTGAATGGATTGATGATCCTCCGTGGCGGGATTATCGATCAACTCACCGTGTTCGGTGAATCGAGAACCGTGGCAGGGACAATCCCACGTGTGCTCGGCACGGTTGTATTTGAGAGCGCAGCCGAGGTGTGGGCATCGGGGTGCGGTGGGTGTCAGAAGTCCGAGGGTAGACTCAAAAGCGTTTACCGCAAGCTGTGGATAAAGAACCGTGCGCGAAGGATCGAAAACGTCGGCATAGGAATTGGATTTTCCTCTGATAAGATCGCAGAGAATGTCGGCGGCAACCATTGCATTTGTTATGCCCCATTTGTTAAAGCCCGTTGCCACAAACACGTCGGGCGTGGATTTAGAATATTGACCGATATAAGGAATATCGTCCAGCGTCATACAGTCCTGCGTAGCCCATTTGGCGACGACCTCGGCATTTTTGTAGTGCTTGTTGGCGAAGTCCTCCAGCTCCTGCCAACAACCGCCTTGCTTGCCCGTGCGGTGTCCGCCGCCGCCGAGGAGCAAAAGATCGCCGTAACTGCGAAAGGACAGACCCGTGTCCGATTCGTCCACGTACATTCCGCTGACGTTCTGCGCGCCACGCAAAGCAATCACATAGGAACGGTGCTGATAGAGCTTCAAGGGAAAAAGTCCGTGCTTATTGAGCATCGGAAAATGCGTTGCGATGATCAGCTTTTTATAGGTGATCTCACCGTGATTGGTTTTCGCCTTGTGCGGCATCAGCTCCACGACCTTTGTATGCTCGTAGATCGGCAGATCTTTTGCGATATTATATAGAAATTTCAAGGGGTGAAACTGCGCTTGATCTTTGACACACACAGCGCCCACAACCTTGAAAGGAAGCTCTTTTGCCTCCGAAAGCTCTGCTTTCACACCGATACGGTTCAGGGCGGTGACCTCCTTTTCAATTTTCTTGCGGTCATGGAAGGAATAGACGTAGGAATCCCTTGTTTCATAGTCGCAATCGATTTTCTCACAAAGCCGTGCATACTCCTCTCTCGCTTTTGTCTGTGCCTCAACGTACCTCCGTGATTTCTCGATGCCAAAGCGTTTGATCATCGTATCGTAAATCAATCCATGCTGCAAAGTAATCTTTGCGGTGGTGTTTTTGGTGATACCGCCGCAGATCTCGGTCGCCTCCACCAACAGACAATCCACGCCCGCGTTTTTCAGCTGATCAGCGCACAAAATCCCCGCAATTCCGCCGCCAATAATCAAAACGTCGGTACCTTTGTTTTCTTTCAATGTGTCAAATCGCACTCTCTGTGCATCTTTTTTCCAAATTGATTCCATAGTTATCCTCCGTGCTTTCCTATGATTAGCTTTTGTCGTTTTCATAGCGGCTATACGTATATTGACGCGCATTTTACCAAACACTAAAAAGAAACGGTTGGAGTTAATATGGAAATAATCAAGGTCATACTAACGGCTCTGCTTTCGGTAGCGTCGTTGTTTATCATTACAAAAATCATGGGACACAAGCAGGTGGCACAGCTCGACTTTTTCGACTATGTCAGCGGCATCACCATCGGCTCGATCGGCGCGGAGCTTGCCACTGAGATTGAGAAGCCGTACAAGCCGTTGATCGCCCTTGCCATTTACGGTCTTGCTTCGCTTCTTTTGAATTTGCTTGCCCATAAAATTCCGCGCACACGCAAGTATATCAACGGAACGCCGACGATACTCATGAATGACGGAAAGCTCTATCGAAAGAATCTCAAGCAGGCGAAGCTTGACTTGTCCGAGTTTATGCTTCTTTGTCGGGAGCAGGGGTATTTTGACCTTGACGAGATTCAGACTGCGATCTTCGAGCACAACGGAAAGCTATCGATTCTGCCCAAGGCGGCAAACCGTCCCGCAACACCCGAGGACCTAAAGATTACGGCAAAAGCGACGCATATTGGCGTGGAGGTCATTATGGACGGACGCATAATGGGCGAGAATCTTTCTCGCATAGGGCGAGACGTGAATTGGCTGACAAAGCAGTTAAAAATCCAGGGATGCAAGGATGCGAAAGAGATCTTTCTCGGCATCTATCGTCCCGAGGAAGATCAACTAACACTATACCGAAACGGGGAGTATGTCAGTTTTGTGTGAGACTGAAAAACAGCGGTGAACAGAAATGCTCACCGCTGTTTTGGAATTTATTCCGCTAATTCATAGTTCACAAACAACCGTCGCTGACAGTATTCGGTCGCATTCGGATCTTTTCCAAAATTTTGATACACGTCTTGCGAAACGTTTTCATTCACAAAGCGCAATCGAACTGTCAGCTGTATACTCTCCGAGGACTGCAAGGTTACCCCCTGCCCTTCCTCCTCATAAATGATCAGTTCCACACGGTTGGGGGTGCCCTCGTTCAAGGTCAACAAACGTTGCTCTGTCGGCGTCGCTTGCGGCGTTTGATTGATTGCCAGCACCGCCGCACTCAACTGTGTACCAAGATAATAGGAGGTTTGGTCCACGACGCGCGCACTTTCTTCGTCCTCTGTCGGCGCGCAAAAACCAACCGAATTGATGAAAATCGTATCGCTTCCTTCATTGGTAATCTTCAACTCAAAAAACGCCGAATATCCCGGATACCAGACGTCCGATTCCAAAAAATTCAACGTCTCGTCCCGTCGGATCTCCGAAAATTCACCGACCTCCAGCGTTTGCGTATCACACCGTGCATACTCCACCTTCAGCGGATATTTTTTTGCGCCAACCCCCATGCCCGAGCCTTGTACCTGATCATTCTTGGAAAACCAAGAAAAAGAAAAGTGCGGTAGTAAAACAATACAAAAGCAAATCAAGCAAAGAAGACTGCTCATAGAAATCACACTGTATATCATTTTCTTTTTCGGCGATGACATTTTTTCTCCCATCAGCAATCTCCTTTCGTTGATATTGTTCGGTTAGCGTCTATTGCCGTAAGACGTCATTACGATGGACCGTATCCGCCTGGAAGGAATAGCTTACACATTTGATATACGGTGTCTGCGTGCTATCCCCCGACGCCACGGTCAAATGGAACATCGAGCCTTGGGTTTGCTTCTCTTGGTCGACAATGCCCACCGATCGTCGTATCGTAATTTGTTGGTCGTTAATTTTGTAGAATTGCCACACGTCTCCGGTAGCATCCTTTACGTTGGTGATGTCGGTATACAGCAAGCACATCGACGCGTAATACTGATTGTAATCCTCGGTCTCGGAGTTGCTTGACTCCTTTACCGTAACGATTTTTCCGGCATAATCGTATACAAAATCAATGCTGCCCAGCTTCGATCCGCTCGTACCGTCACGACCTGCCGAGGCAGTTCCGTCCGCGGAAAAGTGCACGATTTCCATCGGACCGCTGGTCGTTCCGATGATATATACGCCCTCTCCCGAAACGGTAAATTCGTAACCCACCAAAACACGCAAACCGTTGAGATAGCAACGATACGTAGTGCCGTTGTCCTCGACCAGAATATAATTGGCAGAAGCATCTGCGGTTGTCGTACCCGGCTGATACGGATTGGAGCGCGGAAGCTCAAACTGCTGAATCGCGTCATTCACGTTGAACGACTGTATCATACTGCCGCCCGCTTCCTCCACCTGCCACAAACCAAAGCGATAGGTGGTATCGAAGAAAGCGTCATTTTGCCCGCCTCCGTCATAATACTCGGATACGGGAATTGCCACAATCACACGAATCGTACTTGTTTTATTGGTATTAATTCGGAATGCCACACATCCCATAGGAATATTTGCTTGAACCCCGTTGGTACCTACCGGTGCCACGACCTGCTTACTGTTACCGATATCCAAACTACCGCCCAACAGATTCACCATCGCACCGAAGCCAGGAGTCTCGGTCATATTGAATTTTTTATGCAAGTCGGCGGGAGAGGAAATAATCGTCTCGCCTTCCGCGTTCTTCCAACCAAGCTCATTTAAGGTTTTTAAGGTGTAGGAAGTGGAGGTATCCGCCACTCCGCCCGCAAAGGTATTGTTCGGCCACAAAATTGCCTCGTCGGCAATAAAGCTGAGCGAGGTCGTATTTTCTGCGGGCTCAAAGGTAATATAACCGTGGTCAATGTTATGCATTCCTTCTACCGTATAGAAATACATGCGTCCGTTGTCAGTCTCATTGGAAGAACCGTTGAAATATCCTTCTCCATTGTACTGCACGTACCGCATTTCACCGTTGGTAAAGGAAATACGGAAATAGGGATTGCTGTTGTCATTGCTATAAGAAAGCGTAGCATCGGTAACGTTCGATACGTATCCGCGCTTCGATGCGGCTTCGGCCTGCGTTCCGCAGAAAATATTATAATAGTTTCCCAAACTGATGCCGATAACTCTGGGATTTCGGTAAAGCAACGAAAGATATTTATTGGTTTCATCGCTCAAATTATATCCGAAAAAGCGATATGCGTTACCGTTTTTGGCTACCGTGATCTGGTATTCATTTCTCAATTCATTGAGATATTCGGCAGAACCAAGGTCAATGATATAAATCTCGTTGTTTCGAATCGCTTCGCAAAGCGTTTGGTTATGAGTTCCGTCCAGATCCTCCAAGTTGTTTTCTTCACTGTTCTCCAAGGTCTCCAAAATCGAAGCCTTTCGTGCTTCGTCAACAATACTCTGCGTCGTGGAGGTCATACGGTAAGCGTTGTCTGCCAGACCGCTATCGGTCGATCCGTTCGCAAGCGACATCATCGTCATCGAAATTCCCGCCGCAGCAGCACCGGATTGATTGGCAATAAAAATCTTCTTTCCCGCCGAAATTGCCGCATCGAGCTCACTCATTCCGAGAATCGGCTTGACGTAAGTGACAACCGCCTTGTTTCCGCGAGAGGTATCCGCTTTCCAAGACGCATTGTTATTCTCGCCAAGGAAAATCTCGGGAGCTTGATTGTTTTTCCAAGTATCACGGAAGACGTCGGTTTGCGAGGAAAGGCAGAAAGTAAAGACACCATCGTAAAAATAATAGCGTCCCGTTGCCTCGGTTCCTCCAAAAATTCTGTTTCGGATCCACTCGGTACACAAAGGATTTCCGTCCTTGTCGGCACCGTCAATAATCATCAGATTCTGCTGATGGAAATCTTCGGGCTGAATCCGAGTCGCTGTTCCGGGCTTATAGGTGTAATATTCGTAAGGAGAGCCGTCGGTTCCCTCTCCCGTTCGGAAGAGGAAATTGGTCCAGGAATTGTTCTCCACCGTAGCGGTCATCGTACCGTCCACCTGACTGACCTGAACCAGCGTTTGGTCATCATCCAGCGTATAATACGTATTTCCGTTGCCATCCTTTTTTTCATAGATCATAATTCCGTGATTGGTGACCTGATGCTCTCCGTCAAAATACGTATAGTGCCAAACGATCTGACCTTGGTTTCGGTTTTCAGTCGTATAGCTGTATTTCGAGAAAATCTCCGATGCCGTAACGTATCCGCGTCCGGTACCCGAAGCTAATCCACCGCCGGTTCCTGTCCCATTGACAGCAAGCAAAATATCCGCGCTGGAGGTTCCCGAACCGGTTCCTACCGTTCCGTCCTCGTTGATCACGGGATTCATATTATAGACAAATCCCATAATTCCCGTAGAAGAATAATAATTGGCATCCGTGTGAAGCAAATCAATGGCTTTCTTCTCGTCCGAGCTGTAATGAACACTGATAAATTCGATGGTAGCATACTCTACGTGCCCCGCAAGAATTCCAATGTGGTGATCCTCGTGCGCAACCTTTTTTTGATCCTCTTCCGACAATCTTGAGTAGGTAAAGAGGTGCTCTGCCAGATTTTCAATAAAGCTGTTTTGCTTCACCGTGACCTGCACGTCTGCCAAAAGCAGATCTCTCACCGTCGATACCGCGCCGTAAAAGCTTGTATCATAAGTAATGTTTCCGTCTGCGTCAACACTGTATTCCGGCTCGTTGCCAAGATACGAAATATTTCCGAAGATGCCGACGTCAAGCATATCCTCGTCCGATTGAATCAAAAGGTTATAGATGGCAGAGGTATCCGACACCAGCGTTCCAACCGCTGTGGTTTCCTCCTGCACAAAAGCGCCACCCACGTAGCCGATAAAGGGATAGTCATCGTTTCCGATGGGTTGGATCACAATGCCCTCTCCGTCAATCGTCGTAACGGTTCCGTCGGGCGCACAAACCAAGAAATACGGCATGATCGGATTGCCGGGAGCGGCAACCGTACCGTCACCTTTATATTCCTCTCCATCATAGTTTTGAGAAATATACAACTGATAAAAATATCCGATATCCTGCAAAACCGAGAGATTTTGCAGATGTCGCAGTTCGGAAATCAAATACGGATTTTGCGGAGACCCCCAATCCTTGGTGGGATCGTATTGATAATAGGTGACTGTCTCATTTCCCTGCGCATCGGTAGTTTTCGATTGTAAAATTCCAAGATCGGTATTGGCGGGAACCGCTTCCGCATCAATTTTATCAAACAGAAGAGAAAGATTCATTCCCAAACGTGCAATCTGCGATCCGTCTTCGGTATATACCCTAGGTGCCGTCGAAAAATAAGCATAACTAATGAGTCCCGCAACGCTGAGCAAAACGATCATCAGCAGAATCATAACAACCGTCAGAATTCTTTTTGAGAGACTTTTTTCTCGAAATTTCATCCTTCTCCTCCTTTCGATATTTTTTGTTTTTTCGGCATCTTAATGCACCGTCAATTGAATTTCGGTATCAAACAGAATCACACACGGCATATATGCGTTCAAAAGCTCCGATGCGGGAGCAAAAGAACTCAAATTCGGCATGATTTTGATGTAAACGTAATATTCTCCCTCGATCGGCTGATTTCCGCCGTCGTACAAATCCAACGGCGTTCCGAACATCGTCACCTCGGAAAACGGCAGTTCTTCAAACGCGGCATCGCTCGGAGAAAGGTTTTGCGCCGAGATACAGGCTTGATATTGCAAAAATGTCATTTGCTCTTGAATCGTTAGCAATTCGCGATTCAGTGAGTCATCGGTCACCTTGTATCCGTGAGAATCGTAAAGCTGAAACGATTGTCCCAAGGTGTCACTCAGGTCTGCCGTCAAGGTGGCTGCGGAATTTCCATGCACCGCGGAATCAAAGGTAAATCGCAAGCAAACTATATTGTCCTGATTCATAATCACCAGGTTATCCACCGTACCCAACTGAAGAGATTTGATTTCAAAGATATACGCGCCCTCTTGCTCCAGCGACTCCGCCCCCGGCATTCGGAAGGCGTGAGAGTCCTGCGCATCTCCCGTCAGAGAATGCTCCACCCAACCAAGCGCTTCGGAATTGCTTTCCTCCAGCTCGGTGGAATACAACCACATCGTCGCAGTGGGGGGAGGAAGCGTTCCCACAGAAAAATCCCAAACAGAATGTCCGCTGTTCCATCCCGACAATAGCCACGCATAGGAAACAAAGATTCCGCTGATCAATAACATCAGCAAAAGGGACAAAAAAAAGCGGATACGAATTCGTTTCATTTTTTATCCCTCCTATCTGAAAATTTTATGCTCGTATGGATTCTTTTGCAGTTCGATTATATCACATATTTATGAATTTTTCAATAGCTTTTAAAAATTTTCAGTCTGAGAGTTTTTCTCTCATATCGTTTGATTTTCCGTGTCTTTCTTGACAAATCCCGCTCGGCGTGCTATACTTTTATTGAAAACAAACAAGTAAGGGGGATCCCGATGAAAACTGAAAAAAATATTCTCATCGCCTTTCTGTTAAACCTTTTCTTTTCGATCTTTGAATTCTTTGGCGGACTCTTTACGGGAAGCGTAGCGATTCTGTCCGATGCCCTGCACGACCTCGGGGACGCGACAAGCATCGGAATTTCTTTCTTTCTGGAAAAAAAGAGCAAAAAACAGCCCGACGAGAAATACACCTACGGCTACGCGAGATACTCGGTCATCGGAAGCGTCATCACTACGCTGATTCTGCTCGTTGGCTCGGTGGCAGTCACCATCGGCGCGGTGGGACGAATTCTCTCCCCTGCCGAGATCAATTACGACGGAATGATCCTTTTTGCCATCGTCGGCGTCGCTGTCAATCTTCTTGCGGCATTTGTAACCCGTGAAAAGGGTTCGCTCAATCAGAGAGCGGTCAATTTGCATATGCTCGAGGATGTGCTCGGCTGGGCAGTCGTTCTTGTGGGCGCGATCGTAATGAGATTTACCGATGTTGCGATTATCGACCCGCTGATGTCGATCGGCGTGGCAATCTTCATTTTCATTGCCGCCATCCAAAACCTCTCCGAGGTTCTTTCCCTCTTCCTTGAAAAAACGCCGCACGGTGTCGAGATTTCGGAGCTCCGTGAGCATCTTCTTGCAATTGACGGAGTCATCGACGTGCATCATATTCACGTCTGGAGTATGGACGGTGAGAGCAATTACGCCACGATGCATATCGTCACGAACGCCGAAGCGCACGAAGTCAAGCACAAGCTCCGAGAGGAGCTCTCGGAGCACGGCATCGGACACGTCACGCTCGAGCTCGAACGTGAAGGTGAGCACTGCCACGAGGAGCATTGCCACGTCGAGCACCACGACCACGGCGGACATCATCACCACCATCACCACCATCACCATCATTGAATCAAAAAAGGCTCCCCCTCTGGGGGAGCTTTTGCGATAGCGACGGAGAGGGCATTTTCCAAAGAACCCTCTCCGTCAGGCTTCGCCTGCCACCTCTCCCAAAAGGAGAGGCTTTTTTATGGATCAAATTCTCACCAAATCCCACCGTTATATTTGATCATAGCGCGGAACGTCAGGACAAGACCGACTCCGAGACCCGTAATGAGCAAAAGCGTTCCGATCAGCGAAAAAACCGCAAGTTGTGTTTTTTCATAGATAAGCATCATCGTGCCGAAGATCGTCACAGCAAGACCACAGAGAATGGTACCAAGTCCAACCATTCTGCCAAAAGGCAAGCGATCCTCTTCACGCACGCGGTGACGGTGATAGGAATGGAGAGAGGAGATATTCCCTTTCATATTCAAAAATCCCATCACAATAAGGATAACGCCAACAAACAAGCAAGTTAAAAACGCAACCATTACAATCCCCTTTTATACGGCATAAAGAATATGCAAATTCCGCACCGATTCGTCGGCAATACAATCGTTGACAGCGTAAGCGTGCGCCTCAAGCTCGGCACCCGAACGATCGGAAATTCCCTGCGAGCGAAGTTCGTTTGCCATCTTTTTCGCAATCTCTTCGATGATTGCCTTTTTTTTCTTGACCTCGTCGGACGTATTTCCACTCGAAATCAAGAATTCCAAATCCGTAGCACAGTCCGATAACAGCGATAACTCCCGCAGAGCACGAAAGCTCCATTTGTAATACGGTAAATATCTGCGATTTAGTAGGAAAATCACGTGTTGAATACATTGTACAAACTCAAAAAGTGCCAACTGCGCGGCACCGCTCTCCCCACGGGAAACCGAGCGCGCATAGTTGTACTGCCCCGCCTGCGCCGCAAGCAAGAGCTTGCCCGCGAGCTTTTTTCGACGAACGTCCTCGGGGAAATACGCAAGCCGCGCACGCGCCTCGGTCAGCGCACCAAGATCATCTCGGAAGATCCTTCCGTTCGTCAACTCGAGGAGCGACTGTTCGGGAACAAAAAACCAATCGCGCAGAGAGAGCATGCCGTCCTCCCTGCCCGTCTTTTGCTTCAAAATCTCCGAGAGTCGCATCACTCCGTGACGGTTGCCGCCCACGGGATTCATCAAAGACCGAGACACACCCTCAAATTCCCGCGGAAGCTTGGCGTACGCCCGCTCCAATAAAAATTCCTGCTTTCGGTCCACGAGAGATTCGTCGGGAAGAATCAGACAAAAGCCTGCTTCAAAATCGTGATCGCGCGAGATCTCGTCGTCGTAGCCAAAGCACTCCGAACCACTGCCAAAGAGCCCAACGGCAATCAAATCGCAGAGCTCGGGAAACTGCTCATAGAGCATCGGCTCGCCGTACGCAAGATAAAAGTGCTCTGAAAGTTCAAGACCGTTCTTGCTCATAAATCCTCCTTGCCCGCTCCGCGAGCTCGTTTCCGTAGAAAAAGCGACCGTAATAATGAAAGACCGTCGCGCATTTTTCACACGCAAAGGCGTAATTTCCGTCACGCACCAAAACACTCTCCAAAAGAGACTCAGCACACGTAAGATGCTCCGAAATTTGCTCGTCGGCGTCGAGAAGTCCAAGCTCTTTTTCGGCAGCGGTCGCAAGATTGAGATGCGTGATCGCTGCCTCGGCTTCGCCGCCCTCGCACGCCATCATCACCGAAAGAGCACGCGAGTAAAGCTCCCGCGCCTCGGAAAAGCGACCAAGCTCCACGAGAGTCAACCCCATATTGTTGTAAAGCCCGCCAAGACGGCGATCCTGTCCGTTTAGCTCTGCTTCGTAGATCCCTCTTGCCTTCTCAAAGAGAGAGAGCCCCTGCTCTGCCATGCCAAACGCACAGTACACGGTGGCGGCGTTGAGATAGGTCGTCGCCGCACCGACCTGATGCGAGATCCCCATCTCATCGATCTTCGAAAGAACCTCGTTTACCACACGAAGTGCCTCGTCCCGACGACCGAGCTTTCGGTAAATGCCCATCCGCTCGTTCTGCACGAGAATCTCGGTACGCCCGTCATGCTCAGCCCTCGCCTCGGAAAGCCAAAAGGTGAGATGCCGCTCCGCCGACATATAGTCGTTCCGATGCAAATATTCATCTAATTTTCCAAGAATCCGATCGATAGAAATCATCCCACACCTCCCTACCTTTTTATTTTATTATATCATAAAAAAAACGAATTGTCTATTCCTATAATGAAACAAAAAGCTGAGTCAAAGCTAAAAAATGCTTTGACTCAGTGCTTTCATATATGTATATTATCCACCTTAGGGATTATAATCCTATCTTGTCAAAAAAAGTTTTCATCTCTTCAGTTTGTTCTTTGCTTACATTGCTAGTTGCTTTTAACTCCTTAACGCTATGACGAAACCTATCATAAACTATGAGTCTTCCCCATCTGCGAATCTGCATCAATGGCAACAGCCACCTATGCTGTTGCAATATGGGATAATAAAGTTTTAAAGTGTCATAGGAAACAAACATTCTCGAAAACACATAGCCAAACTTACCACCATGCTTTAATTGCTGTGCCGAAACTTTATTTAAAAGAGTTCCATAAACACCGCCGTTTAACACATAGCGTTGCAGCTCAAGGGTCAACGGTGTATGCGCTTCATCACCAAACCAAACATTCGAAAGCCGTCTTACATATTTTGCAAAAGTAAGCAATTCACATTTTTCCAAAAGCTCGTCAAGATTTTGGTCGTTGTAATTCAAATTATGTTCCAAAATATAAATATCCAAAAACGGTTTTATGCCGCATCCACCACTAAGCAAATGATATGCCATATGTGCAATATGATAAAACATAAAATATTCATTCATTTGCTTATAATGATACTTCATATTTTCAACAAGAGTCGAATGCTCCCAGACTCTAGATAAGAGCAGGTCCATTGACGGCATATTTTCTTGAATATTAAAGTGAAGTTCAAGATGTACTCCACTAGGAGAATACATAGAAATATCGTGGTAATTACGGTGATCTTCGGCTCTATAGTTTAAAACACTCTCTAAAGTCACAACAGCCTTTTTTAAGTCGCTTTCATGCACCAACAAATCTATGTCACAACTTGTACGCATCCAAGGCTCAGGATACAATGGACGAATCACCGCTCCTTTTAAAGGCATAAACGGGATTCCCTCATTTTCCAAAGTTTGAATGATGTTCGTTAGCTCATACTGTAGCGTTTCAGTACGATAAAGGGCTATCATCTGATGTTTTTTGAACTTTTGTGACAATTCATCTTTATCAAGTAAATTGAGTTTTTCCAAAGCACTCGCCACCAAATGTACCATATCATGCGCCTTGGAAAGCTTATATAGTTCTTCCAAATGCGCCTTAATAAATGCTCTCTTTTCTTCCGAAAATTGTATTGAATCGCATACTTCACTCTTTAAAAGAGCAACCAGTATTTCAATAAGCTGCTGATTCACGAGATATTTCTCCTCTTATGCTTACTAAAACTTTCTCCAAACCATCTTGTCAACCACACCCGTATAGGACTGAATGATCTTTACAACTTTGGTAGAAACGTTTTCTTCAATGTAATCGGGAACGGGAATTCCATAATCACCGTTTTGATTCATCATCACCGCCGTATCGACCGCCTGCAACAGTCCCTTCTCATCAATACCAGAAAGGATAAAGCAAGCCTTGTCAAGTGCCTCGGGACGCTCGGTTGAAGTACGAATACAGATGGCAGGAAACGGTTTTCCGATACTTGTAAAAAAGCTTGACTCTTCGGGAAGCGTTCCGCTGTCCGAAACAACGGCAAACGCGTTCATCTGCAAACAGTTGTAATCGTGAAAGCCGAGCGGCTCGTGCTGAATGACACGCTTGTCAAGCGCAAATCCGCTTGCCGCCAAGCGATTACGGCTTCTCGGATGGCAGGAATACAGAATGGGCATATCGTACTTCTCTGCCATCTTGTTGATCGCACCGAAGAGCGAATTGAAATTCTTCTCGGTGTCAATGTTCTCTTCTCTGTGTGCCGAAAGAAGGATATATCTTCCCTTCTCAAGTCCCAAACGGGCGTGAATATCGCTTGCCTCAATCTCAGCGAGATTATTGTGAAGCACCTCTGCCATTGGAGAGCCCGTCACATAGGTTCTTTCCTTGGGTAGACCGCAATCGGCAAGATAACGGCGCGCGTGCTCGGAGTACGCCATATTAACATCCGAAATAATATCCACAATGCGACGGTTGGTCTCTTCGGGAAGACATTCGTCCTTGCAACGGTTACCCGCTTCCATATGAAAAATCGGAATGTGCAAGCGCTTCGCGCCGATGACCGACAGACACGAATTGGTGTCACCAAGAACGAGCACCGCATCGGGTTTGATCTCGACCATCAGCTTATAGGACTTTGCAATGATGTTTCCGCAGGTTTCTCCAAGATCCGAGCCCACAGCATCAAGATACACGTCGGGGTCGGCAAGCTTTAGATCGCGGAAGAAAATGCCGTTGAGATTGTAGTCATAATTCTGTCCCGTATGCGCAAGGACCGTGTCGAAATACTGACGGCACTTATTAATGACCGCCGCCAGACGAATGATCTCGGGGCGCGTTCCCACGATGATCAGAAGCTTTAATTTTCCGTTGTTTTGAAATTGTGCCATATCAAACCACCTCAAAGAATGTGTCGGGATGAGATGGGTCAAACGATTCGTTCGACCACATCACCGTCACAAGATTTTCCGTATCACTTAAATTGATGATATTGTGCGTATATCCGGGAAGCATATGGATCGCCTCAATCTTTTCGCCCGTTACCTCGAAGCGAAGCACCTCGTCCGAACCAATCTTACGCTCCTCAATGAGCCCGTGACCGCTTACGACGATAAAGAATTCCCACTTGGTGTGGTGCCAATGCTGTCCC
Organism: Eubacteriales bacterium; assembly: GCA_045646945.1. Classification (GTDB taxonomy): domain Bacteria; phylum Bacillota; class Clostridia; order Oscillospirales; family CAG-272; genus HGM12713. The sequence continues at coordinate 22,889 of JAZRLS010000017.1, forward strand.
TTCGTAATTCCTGGTTTCGAAATATTCACCGAGAACTGCCCACAATTCGTCGTTTTTAAAAGCTCAGTAAAGCTGCCACGATCATCGACGTTCATCTTCAGGGGAAACGAAACCTTCTCTTTCGGAAGATAGGAAAGATAGGTACTATAAAGCTTCTTCGCAAAACTGCCCGAAGGAATTTCAGGCATCAAGAGTGTCGCAGGCTGATCGCGGAAACTCTCCAAGAGGGAAACGATCTCGCCAAGAGTCACCTTGTGTGACACAGGCGCGGCACAGTATTTTCCACCCATGCAAAGAATCGTATCAATACCGTCAAATTCACAGCGATGCTCCCTGCCCTCAAGCGCATCAAGCATCTCCGTCACAAGATCGTCAATGTATAGAAGCTCCAAGCCAATTGCGGGATCGCTGACTGTAATGGGCAAATCATTGGCCATATTATTACAGAATGTCGCGACCGCAGAATTATAGTTTGGGCGGCACCACTTTCCGAAAAGATTCGGAAAACGGTAGACAAGCACCTTTGCTCCCGTTTCCTCGGCATAAGCAAAGAGCAATTCCTCGCCCGCTTTCTTCGAGCGTCCATAATCGCTATCATAACGACCAATACAGGTCGCCTGAATCGACGACGAAATCATCACAGGACAAGTATTTTTGTATTTTTTCAGCGTATCGAGCAGAGTCGAGGTAAAGCCGAAGTTGCCCTGCATAAATTCTTCAGGGTTCTGCGGACGGTTTACACCCGCAAGATGAAATACAAATTCCGCTTTTTCACAATAGCTGTCAAGCAATGCGGGATCAGTGTCAAGATCGTATTCAAAAAGCTCCCCAATCGCAAGGTCAGGACGAGTGCGATCCTTAGCGTCACGAATATTTTTTAAGGCGACGCAAAGATTTTTTCCGACAAAGCCCTTTGCACCAGTCACAAGAATATTCATATTACTTTGCTTCCTTTGCAAGCTCGTCTTGAATATATTTCAAACTTGCGATCTTCGCCTTCGTAGCCTCAACCGAAAGCAACTCCGTATTATTCGAGTTAAATTCGGTCAAAGTGTTGCGCTCGGAATCACCCTGATTAAAATACTTGTCATAGTTAAGACCGCGCTTATCGCATGGAACACGATAGAAATTACCCATATCGATAGCATTTGCACATTCCTCATTGGTCAGAAGTGTTTCATACATCTTCTCACCGTGACGAATACCGATCACCTTGATGTTGGATTTATCACCACCGAAGAGCTCGCAAACAGCTTCCGCTTGCGTCTGAATCGTACAAGCAGGTGCCTTTTGAACGAGAATATCACCGCTCTCACCATGCTCAAAAGCAAAGAGAACCAAATCAACCGCTTCATCGAGCGACATAATGAAACGAGTCATAGAGCCGTCGGTAATGGTGATGGGATTCCCTGCCCTGATCTGCTCAATCCAAAGCGGAATGACAGAACCGCGAGAACACATTACGTTACCGTAACGAGTGCAGCAGATCTTCGTCTTTTCGGGAGAAACGGTACGAGATTTCGCAACGATAACCTTCTCCATCATCGCCTTCGAGGTGCCCATCGCGTTGACGGGGTAGGCGGCCTTGTCTGTCGAAAGACAAACGACGTTCTTGACTCCTGCCTCAATCGCGGCAGTCAAAACGTTTTCCGTACCAAGCACGTTGGTCTTGACAGCCTCAATCGGGAAAAATTCGCAGGACGGAACCTGCTTGAGAGCCGCCGCATGGAAAATATAGTCCACACCGTGCATTGCATTTTTCACAGAGGCAAGATCACGTACGTCTCCAATGTAAAATTTAATTTTCTCCGCCACCTCGGGCATCTTTGCCTGAAATTCGTGACGCATGTCGTCCTGCTTCTTCTCGTCACGCGAAAAAATACGGATCTCGCCAATATCGGTCGCAAGAAAACGATTCAAAACAGCGTTACCAAAGGATCCGGTACCACCTGTGATTAAAAGAGTTTTTCCTTGAAAAAGTGACATGCTTATTTTCCCTCCAAAATATCCGCAATTCTCTTACAAGCAAAACCGTCACCATAAGGATTACTTGCCTTCGACATTGCCTGATACGCAGACGGATCCTCTAACAACAGCTTGAAATTCTCATAAATGACCTGCTCGTCGGTGCCAACCAACTTCAGCGTACCTGCCTTGATTCCTTCAGGACGCTCGGTGGTATCACGCATCACCAAAACAGGCTTGCCGAGAGACGGTGCTTCTTCCTGAATTCCACCGCTATCGGTCAAAATCATAAAGCTGCGAGCAAGGAAATTGTGGAAATCCAACACTTCCAGCGGCTCAATGATGTGAATACGATCACAATCACCAAGTTCTTCCTCTGCTGCCTGACGCACCACAGGATTCATATGAATCGGATAAATTGCCTTCACGTCGGGATGCTCATTCATCACGCGACGAATCGCACGGAACATATTGTGCATCGGTTCGCCGAGATTTTCGCGGCGGTGAGCCGTAATCATAATCAGACGGCTATCCTTTGCCCATTCCAGTTCAGGATGCGTATAGTCTTCACGAACAGTGGTCTTTAATGCATCAATCGCAGTATTTCCCGTCACGTAGATGCTTGCAGGATCCTTGCCCTCTCTCAAAAGATTTTGCTGAGAAAGCTCGGTCGGAGAGAAGTTGTACTTTGCAACAATACCTACAGCTTGTCTGTTAAATTCTTCCGGATACGGACTATAAATATCATACGTGCGAAGTCCTGCCTCTACGTGACCGACAGCAATCTGCTTGTAAAAACAAGCAAGAGCCGCAACAAAGGTCGTGGACGTATCACCGTGAACAAGAACCACGTCAGGCTTTACCTCGTCAAGCACCTCGCCGAGCTTGTTCAAAATGTTTGTGGTAATGTCAAATAAGGTCTGTCCTGCCTTCATAATCGAAAGGTCATAGTCCGGAACGACATGGAAGGTGTCAAGAACCATATCCAGCATTTGACGATGCTGTCCGGTAACGCAAACGACCGTTTTAATATTTTCTCTTGTCTTGAGTTCATTGACAAGAGGACACATTTTGATTGCTTCGGGACGTGTTCCGAAGACAAGCATTACTGTTTTCATTTTTTACATCTCCTCTTTTTCAAAAAATTACAAAGTGTAGCCATTATATCCATAATGATTTTTTTTAAGTCTTTGAAGTTGATTAGCGTGATCGCAAGGAAAATTACTGCAGTAAAAATTAAGCTATATTTGATTTCAAGCGAATATATCGCCGCCGCGGCAAACAACAAAACCTGGGACAGAACGGTTATCGAAACATTGATTCGTATAGGTGTCACCTTTTGAACTAAAACGATTCTCATCAACCATACAATTCCAAAACTTACTGCCGTGGCGATTGCCGCACCCAAGGTTGAAAGCCAATTCAACAAAACAATATTCAACAAAATGTTGATGATCGCTCCCAACATCACGGAAACAAACAGCAATTTGGTTTTTTTTGCCGCTCGGAAGGAGGATGCCAGAAAGCCAGATGCGGTGGAGTAGAAAGCAGAAACGGTTAAAAACGGCACAAACTTCCATGCCGCATAGAAGTCATTGGAAAAAAGAAATCTTGCCATAAACTTAGCCAATATGATCACCGCCATAGTGGCAAAAAGATTCACCGTGTTGAGCCACCTATAAATTTCCGTGTAGTCCTTATTGTCTTTTTCATAGCTTACAACAGCGGAAATCTGCCATGCCTGCAAGAAGATCGTTGTTATGGTTGTCAAGAGCGTGGGTATCTTATGCGCAACACTATATAACCCGTTATCCTCAACGCCGCAAAAAGCAATAATCATATATTTATCAATGCTGGTATTGATGGACCATGCGAGCAAGGTGGGGATCATCGGAATGCTGTACTTAAGCATCTCCTTGACAATATCGGAGGACATCCTAAACGGGAAGAGATATTTGTAGATCCCCCCACAAAAGAAAGCAACAGTTGCAGGAATTGCATATCCAATCACGATGCTCATCAGGTATCCGACCACTCCTGCCTCGCAGAACACCAATAACACGACGTTGCTGACAATGATCGCGACTGTTTGCAGGATACCTGTTATGGCAAACAGCTTGGTTTTCCCGATACCCTTTATGAAGTTTGAAAACGTATTGTTGATATTAAAGAAAGCAAAAATCAGGATGAAATAAATTCCATAGTCCTTGACGTTCAACATCCCGAATCTGCTGATAAAAGGATAAGCACATAACAACAAAATAATCGACAGGACGGTAAATAAGAGCGAGCAAGAAAGAACCTCTTGCTTGGATTTTTCCTTGTCAAGGGCAAATCTGAGCGTGGCTTCGGCGATGGAAAGTGTCAGCAACGGATAAACAAAGTTTACGGTTGTTACTATGATGTCCACAATACCGTATTCCGCCGTGGTTAATATAGCGGTATATAGCGGCGTAAGTAAGAAAACCAGTATCTTTGATCCAAAATTGCTGATAGCAAACAAAGCCGTGTCCCTGGCCAAGTTTCTATACGTTTCGTTTTTACTGTTCATCTAATCTCCAAACAGCACACAGGCTTAATTTTCATTGTGTAAGTGCGCTAATTCAAGTTTGAAGTCCTCATAAGATCGTGCCTCAGACTCGAGTGCCTTTGCCACCGCATCGGCCTTATGATTTTCTATAATATCAGTCAGTTTGTCTGCAAAACGCCCGTAGCCGTCCTCTCCGAAAAACTCACTTGCATGCGCATAATACATCGGGATATTCAATCTCTTGTGAAGCAAATCGTGCGCTTTGCTTTCATATTCCTCACTACAATATCCAGATGTGTCAATCGACAGGACGGGCAATCCGTTTTTCAGTCCAAAGATGGTGCCATGGAAGTAATCAGTTACCAGACAGTGGCCGTACTGAAATACCTTTGCCCATTCAAAGGGATTCAGATTGTGCAGATAGAGATCTGCATATTTATTTCCGTCCATGAGCGCCACAATCTGATACTCTTCTCCGAAATACCTTTTAACGAAATCTCCGTATTCGGGATGCATCAACATAACAAACACTGTTTTTTTGTTGAAATCAAATTTCAGCTTCTTCATTTTTCGCTTCAATTTCATTTCATCAAAATTCAGATCGAGGAAAATAGACGGGTCACAGTTGTGCTGAGCCACATCGACATCCAACACAGAAGCAACAAAGTGCGCTGTATTATCGTCGCGCACCCCAATATAGGAAAAGTCCTTCAGTGCGTTTTTTAAATATTCCTGCTGATTCTTGTCAACGGAATAATATCTTTGCAGATGGGCGCTTGCAGCATACGACATTTTCTTGACGCCATGCACGTTTCCCAAAAAATACGGGCTCGGCAAGCCAATATCGTTCCAGTTAAACACCGCATCGCTTCCAACAATAATCACGTCATAATGCGCGGACATATATGCCTCAATTTTCTCAGTTGAGCAACCGAGAAAGGTTTTGCTTCTTTTCAACAAAGGCATGCAGCAGCGGAATTCTTTGGTTTGAACAAATTTTTTAATGCCTTCGGCGATGCTTCTGCGATACAGGAAAACAAGCGGGCACTTATACACGAAAATTTCTCTCTTAATATGGTTATAATCAATAATGTCAACCGTATCTTTAGAGAAATCCTCCTGTACTCTTTTTTGCAAGGAATATGCCTGCATGACAGCCCCGTAGTTGATCGCTCTATGATATGTCAGTATTCCAATTCTCATATCGTTACCCCTTTTCTCTTAATAGGCTTTGTTCAATGATAAACACTCCGGCAAGCATAAAATAGCCGCCGCTTACGACAAATCCTGCGTTTGTAAAATTCAGAATGAACAAGGAAAGTTGCAAAAGTAACGATACCTGTACATATGCCGAAGTGGCCTTGAGTTTTTTATAATGAAACACGAGCCAGAGCGGTGAAAAATACCAAGCAAGATAACACAGCGCAAACAATCCGCTCTGCGCCAAGAGTCCGGGATACACCGCATGGACATATATGCCGTTGGCGGTAAGCTTTCCCCATCCAACACCGAACACTGGGTTAGTAAGGAATAAGTCAAACTGTCTGCCGACCTCCTCTCCACGATAGAGGATGGAATCGTCGCTGGAAAAAATGTTGGCGAATCGCGCCCGCATTTGTTCAAATAGCTTGCCAAAGAACTCCGGTGCGAAAAATGCTATGACAAACAAAGCGACGATAACAAAGCAAATCATGCGCAATGCTCCAAAACTGTTTTGTTTTGCCTTTTTTCCAAAGGATGACAGGAAGATAAAGAAAAAGATAGCCGCGCACAGAACCCATCTCGTTCTGGAAAACGACAGAAATACAATGATGAATCCGCAAACCAGTGTAACATAAAGCAGCAGTGAGCTGATTCCGTGTTCGGTTTTGTTACTGTTAAAAATTAAAACACTCGCAACAATCAAGCCACATACGCCAAAGGTACTGTTGACAGCACCTGCGGCTCGGACAAAATTACCGTCCGCTGCCCAGATTCCCACATCCAACACGCCGATGGAAACCAGAATTGATACAATGGCCGCACCAACAGATGCCACTGCCAGTATTTTTACATATGTGGATGGTTTAATATTTGTTGTCCGCACCCACACATAAACAGCCATAGGCATTAGAAAGAAAGATGCATCCGTGAGAAAAGCACTTGTGTTTGTCCAATTCGCTATGGTCACCAAAACGGAGAACAACACATACACCAAAAGACCGATATCCCTCGGGCGAACCTTACGGCGCATTAAACAATCAAACACAAATATAAACAAAGAAATTCCAATGAATGAGAAAAACAGAAGAACGTCTAAATTGTACCCGCCAATTGAGGCACTGAAAATAGGCATTTTAAAAGTAAAAATCTGTTTGATAACAACAATTGTACCAAAGATAAAATATAGCTTTCTCATAATATTCCTCGTCTTATCGCATCAGCCAAAGCGGTTACTCTTTCTTCATACTTCAAATCGCGAGAATATTGCTTTACATTATCTCTGTATGTCTGATAATCCATCTTCATCTTCAACGCCGACTTATCAAAGTGGTCCGAAGAAACTCCAATTCCATAAGATTCACACAGTCTCTTGAGCGGAGGATTTTCAGAGCACAAAATAGGACAGCCTTCAAACAAGCTCTCGTACAACTTTCCGGAAGCACAATACAAAGTATTGTAGCTGTCCTTATCAAAGACAACCACGCTTGCCTGAACGTTTTTCATACAATACCGCAGTTCCGCTCTTGAGATAAAGCCGATATAAAAGATGTTTTGCGCCCCCGTGGTTTTGAGCAACTCCTCATATTTTTTGTAGGCCACCGCAGATGCCGTGCCTGCGATCACCAGATTATACTCAGGTCCCAGCTTCAGAAAATCATTGATATAGTCAAAGGTCTGTCTTTCCTCGCTGATGCCCCCACCAAACAGAATGTTGAATTTTCCGTCAATGATCTTCCCGTCAAATTTTTGTTTGCAGGCTATCTCGTCATAATCATCGTCAATTCTGTGCATATTGTCAAATACCAAGGGAACGGATTTCAATCCAAAATAGTCTTTCATGATATTTGCTCTCTCAATATTTGCAGCAAATACCAAATCCACGTCTTTCAGATATTTTTTCTCGCAGATCGGTCTGAATTTACTCAAAGCAGACTTCAACCAAAGAACAATTCCATCGGAGCCGAAAAAGTTCTTCTTCTTGAAATCCCCGGCCTTAATATAAAGTTCACTAGAATCATACACGATTTTGGCGTTCGGATGCTTTTTTCTGATTTTCGGAATGAGTGCGGAACAATCGTTGTCATGCAAAACCACAATGTCAGGCTTAACCTCATCAATTGTTTTCATCGAGGTTCGCAAAAAGTTAAACAACGCAAACGGGGATTTCTTATCAATAATATGGGAACGAACATTCTCAAAGCCGACTGGTAGCGCATAAGATACGAAATCCACTTCGCCAAGCATCGTGCAGCATTCCAAAAACTCCTTGCTTCGCGCTTCTGAATTTACGTTATGATAAACAGCAAATACAATTTTCTTTTTCATTTTCTAATTTTTTATTTCGCGTCAGGGGCATCCATAATCGCCCGCAAAATAGCCTCCTCCGTTTGTTTGTTTTCTTGCATAGACCGTTGAACAACATCTGATGCAAATGCATCATACTTGCCTGCATCTAAAGAACGGTACCAGTCGAACAGAGTGTTTAAATTGGTCGTCTTTTCAAGGTCCAAAGCATACGCATAATCCCCACTGACTTCTTGCATGATTGTATTGGGGCTCACCAATAACGGGCGACGGTACAGCGCGCCGTCATAGTATTTATTGGAAATGGCGTACTTCACCAGCGGTCTATCGTTGCCATAACAATTAAACACCAGATTGGATTGCTCATAAATACGAGGCTTGTCGCTGGGTACGAACGGACCTTTCATTAGCACTCTGTTGCAATAAAGCTCATTGACATAATCCGTTATAATGCCAGATTCATCGTTGCCGTAAAAATGAAATTCAAACCGAGGATCGGAACGGACAAGATCAATCAATCGTTTGCATTGCTCCGGATATCCGATACTTCCAATATAAGAGATTACAATCGGCTGGGTTTCATTGTTTACAGATACGGGGGCGTCATATCCGCCCGCGATATTGTGACACAAATGATACTCCGCTTCAGGCAAAAACGTTCTGAAGCCTGGGGAAGAAATTACTCTTACCGCCGCATTCTTTAGGACTTTTGTTTCGATCTTAAAGAAGGACTTCACATGCTCGTAGGTATAATCTCTGACATCGGAGATATAGCGTCCCGCATATTTTGAGGAAAGAAAATTCGCAAGCAGAATACCCGGCATTGTTGGTACAACAATCAGAAAATCAAATTTCTCCCGCTTGATGATAGCGATCGCCCGCCTTTTGAAACGTTGGAAATTGACAAATTTCAACACCTTGGAAGAATCGTTCCCCCTGGTTCCAATCCAAGAGACCGAAAGAAACTGTTCGTCTTTTACTTCGTTCAAATCCTTATATCGGTCAAAATAAATAACTTTATATTCCGCGTCTTTCAACCTGGAAATCGCATCTGTGTAGAATTTCAGATACGGTGAATATCTCAAATTGGAAAAAAGAACAATTCCTATTTTCTTCTTGTTCTTTTTTGGGATCATATCACTGTTATTCATTCGCTTCTTTCCTTTCCTTTGCTTTAGCCTTGATTATTTACTTGCTGTGTTTTCCAATGTGTAGATATATTTCTCCGCATTGGCTTTTGAAAACATCTTTCGCAATTTCTCTCGCTTTTCGGAGCAATCCTGTGCGCTTGAATCCTTCATCAATGCAATTGTGTTTGCCAACTGAAGATCATCATCGCAGTCAACCGCATAAATATCATCCTGCTCGGAAATCAAATCAAAAAATTTTGAATTTCTGTCAATGCAGAACAAAATGGGGGGCTTTGTCCGAAGGCATGTTGCGGTTTTGCTGGGAAGAGCAGTGAAAATTCCACCCCTTGACAAAGGAATGATATTCACATTTGCTTGCGCATATAAGCTTTCTGCATAGCAAGCGGGCTGCAACGGTAAAAACGTAATGTTATTCAGGTTCTTTGTCATTTCCACGATGTTGCTTTTGTTCGCTCCTTCGCCAATGATGAAAAAGTGAACCGATCTGTCTTCTGCCAATCTTTGTGCTGCTCTTGCTACAATTTCCACATTCTGCATTTTTCCGATATTGCCCGCATACAAGACATTATACTGTCCATTGTCCATCATAATGTTTTTCACTGCGGTGGAATCCATGTCCTCCAAACTAATGGGCTCGTCGGAATAACTCCAGTTATAAACAACATCAACTTTATTTTCATCAACGCCTTGCTCTAGAAGTGTGCACTTCATATCATCCGATATCGTTATGATTTTGGTTGCCTTACGATACGCATATTTTTGCAATTTACTTAGTATCGGATACGAAAATTTGGCAACCGGCAATTGATTGGAAAACATCAAATTTTGAGGGAAAATATCCTGAACGTTAAAAACAATCGGACACTTTAAACACTGCAACGCCCTCATGTAAAAAGCTGCTGCGTTACACGATTGCAAAAACACAACGTCGTATTTTTTTTTGCGAAATGTCTTTTTGCACTTCCAAGCATAAGACATTTCACTCATATATCTATTCAAAAAACTCGTTTTTTTGTTATCGGCATCAGAAATCAACGTATATCCAAACGCTTCGTAATCAAGAAAGTCCAACGGAACCTTGTCCAATGTTCCCCCGGTATCTTTTAAAATCACGTCTACCGTATGCCCTTGATTCAACGCTTGACGAATTACGTCTTGCAGGAGATGAACAGACGGACCTCCTCTGTCAAATCCAATATTTAACCAGAACAAAAATTTCATTGTTTTTTCACCCAATTATTCATTCTAAAATGGTTCTCGATCATTAATAATTTGTGCCAAAAACCTTGTTGATACATGTAATGGTAGCACTTCCGCCGTATTCCATATGGCCATCCTTCAACTCTTTGGTTTTTTGACATTCCTTCTCATAATCCATCGAACGTATATGATTAATCACTGCCTCTTCGGTACGAATAACACCATTGGGAATCACCTTTTCCATATCAAAATAGAAATCCCGAACGGCTTTGTATTCTTCGTAATCATATCCAAAGCAGATCAACGGTTTTTCCAAAATAGAATAATCAAGCAAAATACAGGAATAATCGGAAATCAAAACATCCGCAGCAATCATAAGCTCATTTACACTCGGATAGTCGATACAGTTTCGAACAAAATCGTCAAACTCAACATTCATCAGTTTGGTTGTATACGGATGTGTTCTAAGCAACACAACATAATTGTCTCCAAGTTGCTCTCTCCATTTATCCCAAGTAATAGGAGGAGCCAACTTAAAGCTTGCACCACCATCGTTGCTTTCTCTCCACGTAGGTGCATACAGTATAACCTTTTTGTCTTTAGGAATATTTAATTTTTCTCTTATGGCTTGCTGTTTTTCTTTCGTTACACCATACAGATCGTCATTTCTCGGGTAACCGGTTTCAATAATTGCTTGAGGAAGAACATTGAAATCACGAATAATAAAACCCCTCTCATATTCTCCATTAATACAAAAATAATTTATATGTTCAAAATGAAAATCGTTTCTTCCACTTACTGCATTTCCAACGTAATTTAAACTAGCGCCGTGCCAAGTATTCAAATATACAGTCTTTTTCTTTTTGAAATGAAGTGCTCGTTCAATATTTACACAAGAAATCCAATATTTAGCCTTCAATGCCGTAATGAAATACTCCAATGTATCCATTTTAATTTTTTTCGCATTTGGGATATCATATTTTTCGGGTTCTTTTAATGCCCAAACAACACGATACTGTTCAAGCATACCAAGCTCGCTCATTTTATCAAAAATAGCTTTTGGACTATCATTAAAACGAAAACCATGTCCGTTCATCAAAACCAAATTTTCATCGATTTTCACAAACAAGCCCAAAAATCTAAATACCGCACTCATAGTATAGCGATAGGTTGTTTGAATTACTCTATTATGTTTCAACAAATGCTCTAATCTTTTTTTCACATTCATCTTGATCACCTCATCAGTTTATGTAAACTCTATATCACATACAGATTTATCAAAGCTATCGTTATTTTGAAATACACAGTATTCAAAATTGTGAAGCTCAGTATTTTTATAAATTAAAGTGCCAAACCCCTTTTTTGCTATAGAAAAGAAAGGACGAAGCAAAAACACCCCGCAGCCAAGCAAAACGCTGAGGTACAATTTCTTGTTCAATTTGACCGCAATGCTCTTTGCCATATCGATTGTTTGTACATATTCCTTGTTTTGAGGATAGAACCGACCACAAAGTTCTCTATCGATACAAAGTTTAACAAAAGAAGATAAATTATCGATATAAATCATACTTCTCTCATTCTTGATTTTTGGAAAAACAGGGAATTTTTTCACAAGCTTTACCACCGTTTGATAATTCCCTTTACATCCATTACCGTACACCATTGGAGGGCGAAGAATACATACCTTAAAGTTGTTGTCCGAAAGATTCTCAATCCCCCATTCAGCTTGAAGTTTGGATTTTCCGTAATTGCTCTTTGGGGCAGGAACAGTGTCCGCTGTAATAACACCCATATCTATGCCATAAACACTCATAGAACTCAAAAAGACAAATTGCTTTACGCCATCATTTTTAGCCTTAGTTGCAGTCTCTATTGCCAAATCACGATTGATTTTATAATAAAGCTTTGCATTTTGAGAAGTTTCTTTTTGATGCGCAATCCCAGCTACGTGAAAGATGGTATCATATTCCGAGAAGCTCTTGGTTCTCCAACTCCCATCGATCATATCAACGGTATCTACTACATAGTCGTTGGAATAATTCTCTTTGATGTATCTTTCAAATGAAGTTCCAATGTAGCTATTTGCGCCAGTAATCAATATTTTTTTCATTTTGTAACCGTTTCTTCTTCCGTTTCTTCTTCCTTTTTTCCCTGCTTCTTCATTTCACCCGTACCGCCTTCCACTACACCGTCGGATTTAAGTACGGATTTGATGGTTCCAAAGAAGCATTTACAGTCGAACGCAAAGCTCATCTTTTCTACGTATTCGCCGTCAAGCTTCGCCTTCACGGGAATTTCAAGTTCATCGCGACCGTTAATTTGCGCCCAACCGGTCAATCCGGGCTTAACGTCATTGGCACCGTATTTGTCACGCTCAGCAATCAAATCATCCTGATTCCAAAGAGCCGGTCGAGGTCCGATAATGCTCATTTTGTTGAACAAAATATCATACACCTGCGGAAGCTCATCCAAACTTGTTTTACGAAGGAATTTTCCGACACGCGTAATATATTGTTCCGGATTTTCAAGCAAATGCGTAGGAATATCCGGCGTTTTCACTTTCATACTACGGAATTTATGTAACCAAAACAGTTTCTTGTTTTTTCCCACTCTTTTTTGTTTAAAAATGATGGGACCCGGATCATCGATGACAATTGCAATAGAAACAATGAGAAAGATCGGTAATAGGAAAACACCGCCCAAAAAAGACAGCACAACATCAATAAGTCTTTTCAAAAAATGTCTATACATCTCTAAACTCCATCCTCAAAACAATATTTAAAAAACAAGCCTCACAATTTTTCGGTGGCAAACACCGTTCCACACATAACCTTGGTTTTTGAAGGAACATTCATATATCCCGCAACCGTTGCATTACAATCAATATGGGTTCCGTCGCCAAGCGTACTGACATGATTTACCACAGCTCCTGCGGAAATCAAGCATCCTTTTCCCAACACACACCCGGTGTGTACAACAGCCATCGGCTCAATGATACAGCCTTTACCGATCTCTGCCGAGGAAGAAACGTAAGCCAAAGGCGATACCAAGGTTGCAATCTGCATTGTGGCTTCAGACTCAAGCTTTTGTAATAACCGTAAGCGAATCTCAGGATTCCCAATAGCGACAACGACGTTCGGAAAATCAGAACTTAAATGCTTCATATCCGCTATTTTTCCCACAACGGCACTACCGTCAGGAGCCACTTTCGCTTGATCATCCACAAATTTAATTTTATCGAAACAACGCATACTCTCGGCAATTTCCTTTGCAACAAGAGAATACGTTCCCGCACCAACAATCAGCAAATTCTTGTTCATAGGTTCTCCTTTTGCCAATTTCTATGCCTTATCACAATATATATTTATTATGTATATAATATCACAAAACAGTTATAAAGTCAATAGCTTTAGGGAATAAAAAGACAAGAAGCGACAAATACCTACAAAACATTCGACAAAAAAGAACCGGCTTTTTGAAAAAGCCGGTTCTTTTTACGGTTAGTGGAAACTAATTTTTGGAAACACACAATGGTTAGCGTTTTCTAATTTAATCAAAAGGAATTCCAAAATAGGTGATATTCGTTACTTTTTGGGTACTCAGGGGATATATCATTGAGATGGTTCGGTCTTCTCCGACGGTACGGAAGCTTCCTTTTTGAGTTCCAAGGGTTTTGAGAATCTTAGGCGCGACCGTTCGATTGCCCAAAATCTCGATTCCAACGAGATATTCCCTTTCTTTTCGTGCCGCCAAAAGAAATTCTTCTCCACGGTAAAATAATGCTTGCGCCGCGAGATACCGAAGGTTTTCATTTTCTTGGACGACTCCTGCGCGAGGAAGCATTTGGCGTCGGAGCGTTGCGTATTCTTCTTCCTTGATCCGCTTCAGTTCAATCGATTCCTCTGCCGCGTCACAAGTAAATTCCGACACTGCGGTAGCATTCCGATAGCCAAGCTTTTCGTAAAATCCGAAGAGCGACGGCTCGGACGGCACGAGAAGCGATGCCGCATAGCCTAGTGAGCGCAGGTGCTCGTGCGTATCCTCCATCAGTGCTCTGCAAAGTCCCTGACCGCGTCGTTCACTTTCGGTTGCGATGGCATAAAGATAAGCAATTTTCTGCCCCTCGCATTCACAGTCGAACCAATACAGTGCCGCCGCGCACTCCCCGTCGACCGTCAAACGGCGCGCTCGGTCGGGCGAATATGCCGTCCTCTCAAAGAGGTCTAGGAATTCCTCCGTATCACCGAACGCCTCTTTCCAAAGGCTTCGGAGTGCTTCACGATCACTTTCGTACGGTGCGCCGATCTCAATATTCATACCCTTCCTCCCGAAGATGCGCCCAACATTTTTCGATCAAATGGTGCGGATAATAGCTCTTCTTGGCTCTTCGCAAGCCCTCAATCCCCATATCCTCTTCTCTGTCCAGATACTTAAGGTCGGGATATTTTTCGCGCAAATACCGTGCGAACTCGCAATTGATGGCTGCGTATGCCCCCTGCACGTCGGAACGCGCCTTTTCAAAGTGCACGTCAAAGGTATCGGGCGAGAGTCGGCTGCCAAGCGTGACAGCGAGAATGCATTCTCCGTCCATAATAGTTAGTCCTTCCAAACCGAGTATTTCCCGATCGCGCAATGCACGCTCGATGGCAATCTCTTCCATGCGAAAATCTCCGTTGGGATTTTCAGAAAGCCTGGTTTCGTACCATTCCTTGACGAAATTCCGTACGGCAGGCGTGAGCTCTTCGGTCAGCGGACGTGCGACGGCATTGGGAAAAGCTTCGCGAAAGCGATTGAGGTGATTTCTCTTTGCGTGATATTTCTTTCCCGCGAGGTCGGCAAGATCGTCGATCGCATACACGTAATCGAACGAGCCCTCGTCGCAGTGAAAGAGAAATTTTTCGGGATAAAGCTCTTCAAGAAGTGCTCTTGCATCCGAAGAAAGTCCCGTAATTCGGCAGGAAATGCCGCGCGCACGGGCGTCGTCGATGATAGCATCAAGTGCCGCTTTTTTCTTTTCGGGCGCGTTTTCTCCGACGGGATAGGGATAGACACTGCGTCGGTCAAACTGCGAGAAAAACAAAATCTGTCCGTCAAGCTCGGCAAAGCTCTGCCGCCCCCAAAGATAGAGATTGGCAAAGGAAAACTCACATCCGCGATTCGTTTCGGCAAAGAGAAGTTTCTCATAGGCTTCCTTGTCAGCAAGAGAAAGACGGCGAAATTCAATTTTTTGAAGTGTTTTCGTATCCATATTCAAAATCCATTCTTCTGATTCGATTCTTTCAAAGTCAGTGCTGCCTTGAGTCCGAGGTAAGACACGTCGATGCGGCGCGGAATAATTTTGAGGCGAAACTGTCCTTCGCTGTAATTCGTTTCAAACAGCATTAGTCTCTCTTCGGTCATCGATTCCAGCGTTCCAAGCTCCCACGACAGTGCTTCGGAGATCTCTTCGCACTGAGCACGAACGGTGAGAAAAGCATCCTCCTCGTCCGTTCCGTCCGCTATGCCAATCTCGGCGCAACGGGAATGCGCGACCGTACGGCAAAACAAGAGCGAAAGGAGGAGAAAGGCGGTAAACACGCCAAAATCAAAGCTCTCGGAATTGCAAATTTTTCGCCACTCGCCCAGCGTCACCTCGCATCCCGCAAGCTCGGATATCCCTTGGATTCTCTTCTTTAAAAATCCGTCGATCCGACAAGATTCTCCTCTTCGCAAGGGAGACAGTGCCGAAAAGGAAAGCATTTCGATCTCCCAAAGCAAGCGTCGAAGCTCCTCTTCATAGTTTACCACGTTTCCCGGCATTCGTCCCTCCGCCTCAGAGGTGAGGGAATCATCCCAAGCAAAGTCAATTCCGCTTCGTTTGGCAAGAAAGCGCAAAAGAATTTTTCGGTCGATCTGCGGCAAAAGAACAACGGCAAGCGTACTTGAGGGCATGAGCGACGGAATGACAATTACAATCTTGCCCTCAAGCGTCTCGGTCACCATCGGCTCCATCTCATAGGAGAAGAGATATTCCGAGATCTTTGCAAAGCTCTCTTCGGAGAAACGCTCCGAAAAATTCTCTCCCACCGTATTTCTCTCCCACGGAGCACGGCACGCGACGATTCTCGCACCTTCCCGCAGATTCACGACCCAAAGGTCGGAAGGAAACATCCGAATGATTTGATTCACAATCATATGATCTCCCATCTGGATCCATTCATCCATCAAAACAAGAAAAACAGTTCCGTTGCCTCCGCAACGGAGCTGTTTTTCGATCTAATATGTCAAATATTCGCACAAAGCTTCTTTTCGCGCAGTTTTCTTTCCCCACGAAGAAGCGGAATGACTTCATCCAAGCCGCCAAGATCGGTCGTCATCGAAAATTCCTCAAAGAGCATCGTTTTGGCGCGATACATTGCATTTTCGTCGGTCGAGCCCACCTTTTTTCCGAGATTTCGAATCATTTCGCTGTGCTCTACCACGGTATTGAGAAGTACAATCAACTGCTTCCGATCACCTTCCGCAAAGATCTCGCGGAAGCGAGCATTGCGCGCTCGGCTTTCCTCAATCCATTCCATTCGTTCGTCGCGAAGCTCCTCGACCATCCGAAGAATTTCGTCCGCCGAAAGCAGGGGACGCATCATCGAAACAAGACCCTCGTTATCCATCGGAACAAACAAGGTAGATTTTTCATCGCCGACAGGAGATAGAATATAGTATTTTCCCATCGCACCGAGCGCACCGAAACGCTCCTCGCGAATATCGGAGATCACACAAACACCCTCTGCCCGATAACTCACATAGCTTCCGATCTCAAACATATCCGTCCTCCTATTTCGTTTTTGCGTATTGTCCATGGATTTTCTTTGCTACTACTTATATTTTACCATATTTTTTCATTTTTTTCTTGGGGCAAATTCACCAAAATTCAAGTTTTTTCTTGGGGCATTTTTACCTACAGCGTATGTTTTCGATACGACAACGCTTCTCGCGCGCAAACAAGTGCTTCTCTTTGGTGACAGGTAAAGAGAAGACATTGCAGCTCCTGCTCGCCGAGCTTTGAAAGCAAGGTCAGAATCCGCACGATTCGCTTGTCGTCGATCTGACAGAGTGCGTCGTCCAGCATCAGCGGTGCCAACTCTTCGGAAAAGAGCTGCATCACAAGAGCGATCCGCAAACTCAGATATGCCGCGTCGCGCGTGCCTGCACTAAGAAGATCTGCCGTCACGGTCAGCTGACTTTCGTCGAGCAGAGACGGTGTATAGTCCGCGCCCGCCGTCAGCGTTTCGTAGCGTCCCGCACTGACGTACGCCATCATCTCGCCCGCTCTTCGGCTAAGTGCCGGCGTAATATTTCCGCTCATAGTTTCCGCGGCGGCGGAAAGCGACGCAAGCGTCAGCTCCAGCGTTTGATAATACTCGTCCGCGCGCTCGTATTCAGCATCGAGCTTCTGTACGCGATCGGCAAGTGCCATCGGATTCTCCGCGTTCGCCTTGGCAGAAATCAACTCGATTTGTGCAGTACGGAAGCTATCCGTCAGTGTTTGCGCCTGCGTTTTGAGGAATCTTCGTTCGGTTTCCAGACGCACGGGGTCAAGTCCTGCCAGTTCCGAGGGATCGATCGTCAAGCTTGCCTTCAGAGCCGCTTCGTCATACTGCGAAAGCCCCTCGCGTTCGTGGAGAATCGACTGCTCCAATGCCGCTTTTCTTCCCCGAAGTGCACCAAACTCCCGCAAAAATGCGGAAATTCGCGTCATTTCTTTCTCCGCCGCGGCGACGGTAGGCACAGTGTCGCTCTCGGGAAGCGTCCGCAAAAGTGCCGCGCGAAGCCGTTCGGTGATCTCTCGCACCATCGTTTCGCTGGCACCGATTGCCGCCTCGATCTCGGTTTTTTCCTGCAAACCTTCCCGCTTGGCATCAAGTGCCGCAGTACAGCGTGTCAGGTAGGCTTCCAGCGTGTCGGGCGTTTGTCCGAAGCTGTTCGCGATCTTTTTTCGTTCCCCACCGGAAAGCACGCCCACGACACAAAGTGCCACACCGACGAGTGCGGCAACCGACGTCACAAGCGGATGCAACAAAAGTCCGATCGTACCAAGTGCGACAATCGCGCCGCCCATACAAAAGCAGATCCCCGTTCTGCGGGAAAGCTGCTTCATTTTCTTCAAAACGGATGGCGCGCCGCCCTCACGCTCGAGCTGCTCTGCGGTCTCGGCATCGGCTTCGTCGTAGGTTCTGCGAGCATCAAAATAGAGTTTCTGCTCGTTTTGCGCGTCGAGACGCGCAATAGACGCGCGAAGATGGTCGGCAAGACTGCGAAGATTCGCAACGTCCGCCTCGCAAAGCGCAACGTCGGTCTTCTGCTCGCGATTCCGCAGAGCGGCAATTTCTTCGTCGAGTAGGTGCTCCTGCTCCTCCATCGCGCGAAGTCGTTCAAAGCGACGCAACAGCTCCAGCGTCCCGAGCTGTGTCAGCCGATCACTGACGAGGGCAAGCCGTTCCTCGGTTTGTGCCGTCTTTATCTGATTCTTTTTCATTTTTTCTTCGAGCAAAGTTACCTGCTTTTCGGTATCCTGCGCCCGTTCCCATCGTTTTTTCGCCTCGTTAAGCTCTCCGCCAAGCTCGCCCAAGCGTCCGCCCTTGCCGTTCTTATGGCGGTACTGCACGCGGAGCTTGTCGAGTTTCGACTCAATATGAGAAATATCGACCGTCTCATCCGCGCCTGAGAGAAGATTTCGGATCGCGTCCGCGCCTTTCTTTCCCCCAAGATTCGAGAGTTGCATCTGTCCGATGCCGCACGTGCTCTCAAAAACCTCGCGCGGGATTCCGAGAAACACCTCGCCCGCTTCTTTCCCCGCAAATACAACCTCGCCCGTCGAATGACGGTAGATTGACAGCTTGTCGTTGCCGACTCTGCCGCTTTCGGTAAAGCTTCGCTCAATGCGGTATTCCTCTCCGCGATATAAAAGCCGCATACTTCCGCTCGCACGGTGCGACCGCCAGTTGACCGACCGATCGCGTTCCTCGTGTCCTTTGCGAGGCATTCCGTAAAGCATAAATTTGATAAAGAGCCATACCGTGCTCTTGCCCGCCTCGTTTTCTCCCTCAAAAATATTCAATCCGTCAGAGAGCGAGAAATGACGATCCGAGAGTCCGCCAAATTCGAGAATATGGAGTTCTAAAATCTTCATTCGATGTCCTCCTCGGTAGGAATGGTGCGTCCGTCGATCGCGCAAAGCCCGATGCGAAGTGCTCTTGCCGCCCGTCGGCGTACCACGGAATCTTCATCGATCAGCTTGGGATAGAGCTCCCGATAGAGCGCGCCTCGGATGGTCATATCTTTTTTCAGAAATTCTCCGTCCGCGACGGGAATTGTCAGGTTAATCAGATCCAACGAACGTAACGATTTTTTCTTTCGGTTAGCCTCATCTAACACAAAAGAGAGAATATCGGGATCAACGTCTCCCACAAGGTAAAGTCGCAGATCGGTAATCCCCTTGGAAACGGCATTTTGAAGCGTTTTTTGGATTGCCTCGTCGATCGATTGCTCGTCAGAGCAATTACTCAGATCCAGCTCCTCCACACCATAGCAAACCTTCGACAGAATTTTCCGTTCAATGCAAGGCGATTTTCCCTCTTCCAAGGTCACGATCAACACACCGCCTTCGCCAAGCTCATCAAAGCTTCGCCCCTCGGCAAAGCCACAGTATCGGATCTTCTCTGACGAGAAGGCGGGGGGATTGTGAATATGTCCGAGCGCCGCGTAATCAAAATCGGCTCGGAGAATATCTCCCTCGGTCACAGGGGCGGAACGCGAAATCGGAGAGGTCAGATCAGCGTGCGCGCAAAGCAAATGCCACCATCCGTCCTTTTTGGGCATTGTCGCGCCACTGAGCGGGGATTCGGTCAAGGATGGCGAGGAAAAGGCGTAGCCGAACACACGCGCGCGAATCTCCTCAATTTCAAAGCATTGCAACTCGCTTGAGGTAAAGAGATAGACCTGCTCGGGCAGCTTCGTTGTTTGATACGTATGGTAAAAGCTCCCCTCGGCATAAGGGTCGTGGTTTCCGGGAGCGATAACCACGGGGCAGTTGCTCTGACGCAACAGCTGATCGAGCAGCGTTGCCGTTTCAGGAGTCACCGTACGGCTGTCAAAGAGGTCCCCCGCCATCAAAATGAGATCGCACTGCTCTTCTTTCGCGCAGGCAAACACACGGCGCAACAGGTCTCTCTGCACCTCGCGTCGCTCGTCGGAAATTTGTGCGGTTTCGGCGCAAAACGCGCTGTCAAGATGCAAATCTCCCGTATGTAAAATTTTCATCAAAGCATTCTCCTTTCAAAAAAGGATTTTTTGGTTAGTTATATCTAACATCAATTCTGTTTCTTCCTGTCTTCAGTATACCATATTTCCGCAAAAAACGCAAGAAATACTTTCACTTTTTTCGATTTTTTGCATACAATGAGAAGACTGAAAACCAAAAGGAGGAAAGATTTTGTGTTAGTGAACGTTCCATACGACCGCGCACGCGCCGTCGAATATGCCAAGCGATGGGCACTTTCGCGCAATCCGCTCTTTATCGACTTTACGGGTCAAGGAGGAAATTGCACCAACTTTGTTTCCCAATGTTTGTTTGCAGGGTGCGGCGTGATGAATTTTACCCCGACCTTTGGGTGGTATTACCGCTCTCCCGACGATCGTGCGCCCGCTTGGTCGGGGGTTAACGAGCTTTACCGCTTCTTAATCGGCATCCCGGAGTTTGTTGAGGCTAACGGCGGAGTCGGTCCGTACGCAACCGACGCGCGGGAAAGCCGAAAAGTCGAGTTGGGTGACGTCATTCAGCTTGCCAACGAGCAAGGAAATTTCTATCACACGCTGATCATCTCTGGATTTACCGACAATGACGTCCTCGTTTGCGCACAATCCGACGATGCGCTCGACCGTCCGCTCTCGACCTACAATTATGCCTCCCTCCGCGTCCTGCATATCGAAGGCGCACGGATTGAATTTAACAACAATGAGAGTTTTAGGAAGTTAGTTGAGGGAGAGGAATTGGTACTTTTCTTTTGAAAAAGAAAAGTACCCAAAAGAAAACAGCACGAATTATTTATTGTGTCGCCGTATTTCTCTGTGCAGACTTCGGCTTTCTGAGGAACAAAACCGTTGGACCCTACGTCCCAACGGTTTTGGGATGCGATTTTATTAAAACTATCTTTGCAAAAAATTGAAAGTTTTTGAGTTTCTTAAGAACTTTTTTCAAAAAGTTCTTACGTGGGGTGTGGGGCAAAGCCCCGCAATACACCCAATAGCACCCGAAAGGGTGAATTTCTGTTTGCAACGCAAACAGAAAGAGGGAAAACCACAAGTGGGGTTTTCCCTTTCCTTTTCCTAATTTTTTAAGCTTTTTCCGTGGGAGATACCACAAGAAGTGTCAGCGGTTTGTTTTTCTTTTTGGCGTATTCAATCGTAGCACGTGTTCCCTTGGAGATTCCGTCCCATACGACCAAAACCTGATCGGCAATCTCCACCATTTCTTCATTACGCTTGATAGGTGCCGCTTTTCCATAGAGTTCATATTTGGGAAGAAGGATCAACTTGGAAATCCGATGATTATCCGCATACTCTTCAGCGATATGATCCATTCCCTTAGCTCCGCCACTGATAATAAGCTCCGTTTCGGAAGGAATATACTTCGACAAATCAAAATTTCCAATGCTTCTGGATCCTACAATAAGCAGTTTCATTTTGTTTCTCCTATCTATTTCTTATAAAACCTTATATTACGCCTAATATTTCCTATATTATATCATATAATCTTTTTTGTGTAAATAGGGTATAATATTTTTGTAAGAATTTTTTGAGAGGTACAAAATGCTGGATAGTCAATATAAAATGAATTTAATCAAAATCGGATTGAATATCGCCTACTATCGAAAGCTTCAAGGAATGACACAAGAGGAGCTTGCCGAGGCGTGTGATCTTTCCGCGGGATATATCTCTCAATTAGAAGGACCCGGCAGCTATTTTTGCCCGTCCTTAAAAACGCTCTTTAAGATCGCGGAAGCTTTAGGCACAACAGTTTCCAAGCTAACCGATATTGACGATTAAGAAAACGCCACCGAGCTCGGTGGCGTTTTCTTGTTTATATTACATTTCCACCACCGCGTACACCGCGAAGTGGTCGGATGAATAAATTCCGTCGTCGGGAGTTTCGGTAACAACCTTGGCATCAAGCACTTCGACCGCTCCGCCTGCAAAGACGTAATCGATCTTCGTGCCGGGAAGAAGCACTCCGTTCTCGTCGCGCAGTGTTGCCTTACCAAAACCGTGAAGCGTTCCGCCAAGTCCCGCGGTCGCATCTTTGATCTCACGGTTACACGCCGACGAAAGCAGCTTGATCTCGGTAGCATCGGGGGCGGCATTGAGATCTCCCGTCAGGAAGAAATTCTTCGTATGCGAGTTGATATCCTGCATCATCTGCATTGAGGCAAGAATCCGTCCGTTCGCACCGAAATGATCAGTATGTGCGTTATACATATAGAACGGCTCGTCGATCTCATCGTGCTTCAAAAGAGCCCTCACGTACGCGCGAGGACACTTGCTGTGGTCCTCCAATCCGTACATCGAACCGGGCACGGTGGGGCACGCGGAGAGCATCACCGTATCCGCCGAGATCAACTGAAAGCAATCCTTGCGAAACATCACAAGGGGCGCTTCTCCCGAATATCCCTTGCCGCGTCCGCCGCCAACCGCGTAATATGCGTCCATCGTTTCTACCAGCCAGCGACGCATCTCGGGCGTAATTTCCTGAAAACCGATGACGTCGGGCACTTCTCGCAAAAGAAGCTCGCGAATTTTCGGTTTGCGGTTTTCAAAGCAATTGATTTCGTCCTTCGCTCCGCTCCAACGCAGATTAAAGGACATTACCTTCAAGCGTGTCATCTTTCGTTCTCCTTTTCTATCAGTTCGTTTTCTTCCGCATAGCGGTGGATACCAGAAAAATCGGACACGAGAATACAGCCGACGGGACAGACCGTCGCGCAGGTGCCGCAGTTGTTACAAAGCTCGTAATCAATCACCGCGAGATTGTCCACAACCTTCATCGCTCCCACGGGACAGCTCTTTTCACATTTCTTACAGCCCATACAAGCATTCGAGCACTCCTTGCGCGCGACTGCGCCCTTTTCGTGATTGTTGCAGGTAACGAGCACACGCTCGACGTCTGCCATCAGCTCGATAATTCCGCGCGGACAAGTTTTGGCACAAAGTCCGCATCCGATACAAAGACGCGTATCGATATGCGCCATTCCGTTTTCAATACAAATCGCTTCGTTGGGGCAAACGTGCACACAGTCGCCAAGACCGATACAGCCGTAGGTGCAAAGTCCCGCGCCGCCGTACATCGTTTTTGCCGCCGCACAGCTCTCGATTCCCGCGTATTCCATCTTTTGGGCAGTATGGTTGCAGTCGCCGTAGCAGTGAATGACCGCCACCTGCTCTACGACGTCCTCGGCTTCCACACCGAGAATTTCGGCAATCTGCTTTGCCGCAGCGTCAGCACCCGGCGTGCAGAGGTTGGTTTTGATACCCTCTTCCTCGGCAAGTGCCTTCGCGTAACCGTCACAGCCCGCAAATCCGCACGCACCGCAGTTCGCACCGGGCAAGCACTCACGAATCTTTCCCACCGTTTCATTTTCTTCCACGGCAAAGAATTTGGATGCCAGAACCAGCATCACCGCGCAAAGCGCACCGATACCTCCGACCACGAGTGCCGCAATCAAAATTCCATTCATACGAGCCCCCTCCTTATGCAAAGATGCCTTCCACGAGTCCCGCAAAACCAAAGAAGGAGAGCGCGACAATCGCGGCGGACACGAGGGTGATGGGAAGTCCCTCGAAGGATTTCGGGGGATTTGCCGTTTCCAGACGGGAACGAACGCCCGCAAAGAGCACCATTGCCAACAAAAATCCAAGTCCGACACCAAAGGAATTGACCATAGATTCGGCAAAATTATAGCCGTCGTTGATGTTGTTGATGGTCACGCCGAGCACCGCACAGTTGGTGGTAATCAGCGGCAAATAAATACCGAGCGACGCGTGAAGCGCGGGGAGATATTTTTTGAGGATAATCTCCACGAGCTGAACAAGTGCCGCAATCACGAGAATAAAGACGATGGTTCTCAGGTATCCGAGTCCGAAGCGGTCGAGAAGATAGATCTGAATCGGCCAGGTTGCAGCGGTAGACATCAGCATAACGAAGATGACCGCAAGTCCCATCCCCGTTGCTTGATTGACCTTTTTCGAGACACCGAGGAAAGGACAGATTCCGAGGAAGCGAGAGAGCACGTAGTTATTGACGAGCACCGAGGTCATCAAAATGATAATAAATCCCTTCAAGGTTTCCATCATTTGTCTCCTTCCTTCGTTTCACTTTGAGTGTCAGAGGTGCATTCGCCCTGCTTTCCACAAAGATAAGCGGACGGGCATCCCGCGCATCCGAAATTCTTGCCCCCTCTTGCCTTGCCCTTTGTGAGCTTATTAACGAGTGCAATCAGGCATCCGAAGACGAAAAATCCGCCGGGTGCCAAGGTGAGAATCGAAATGGGATTTTCGGAGAGGAACGGAATTTCCAGTCCAAAGAAGGTACCGTTTCCGAAAATCTCACGGATGGTTGCCATCGCAAAAAGTGCGAGCGTAAATCCAAAGCCCATACCGACAGCGTCAATTGCCGAATCGAGCACGGTATTTTTACTTGCATACATTTCGGCTCTGCCGAGAATGATACAGTTTACCACGATTAGAGAGAGGAAGATACCCAGCGACTCGTAGAGTGCGGGAGTAAATGCGTGCATCAGCATTTCCACCATGGTTACAAACCCCGCGATCAGAACGATGTAGCAAGGAATTCGCACCTTGTCTGGAATCACCTTGCGAAGTGCCGAAATTGCCATATTCGAGCAAAGAAGCACGACGGTTGCCGCCACCCCCATACCGAGTGCGTTGAGCACCGACGAGGTGACCGCGAGCGTCGGACACGTGCCGAGCACCAACACAAGTACGGGATTCTCACGAATGAGTCCCTTGATAAAGTTTTGCCATTTCCTTTGATTACTCACAGTTCTCACCGTCCTTTATCATCACGGTTCGATGCAAGGTCTCGCTTGCATCGCGCACAGCGTTAATCAGTGCCGAAGAAGAGATCGTCGCGCCGCTGATGGTATCCACGCCGTCAAGGCTCTCGTCCTTGCCGACAAACTGCGAAAGGAATCCCTCTCCCGTCACTTTCGTACCGATGCCCGAGGTTTCTCCGTTGGCGGAGATGACTTTCACGGCAAGAATGTTTCCGTCCGCATCAAAGCCGACGGCAATTTTCATCGGATTCGAGCTGTCGTAGCCCTTGGCTTCGAGAATCGCAACGTAGCCACTGCCACCCATGTCCATATACAGTGCCGTGACCGTTTCGGGATAATCCCCTTCGATCTTCTCAAACAGGGTTGCCGTTTCAAGCACCGAGCGGAGTGCCTCACGCTCGGCAGCCATATTCGCTTCCTCGATCTTCGGTGCGGTCAGCGAATGGATCGCCGCCATCAGAACGGCAACGACGAGACAAATGGAAAGCAATACAATCAGACTTTTGAGCGAAGAATTCATCGATTTCTTTGTTTTCATCATTTCTTCGCACCTCCGAGCGGACGCTTTCTCGTCCATTGTTCAAGATACGGCGTCAGAATATTCATAAAGAGAATCGCAAACGATACTCCTTCAGGATAGCTTCCGAACACACGGATCAATACGGTGATCGCGCCGCATCCGAAGCCAAAAAGAATCTTTCCCCACTTGGTCGAGGGCGTGGTAGTATAGTCGGTTGCCATAAAGAACGCACCGAGCAGAAGTCCACCCGTAAGCAGATGCTCTACGGGGCTCTGCCCGAACGCAAAGGTCATCAGTGCCACCGTCGCGAGCATCACAACAGGGGTGTGCCACGAAATCACGCGGCGAACCAGCAGATACGCACCACCGATCAGGATCGCAAGCGCGCAGGTCTCGCCAAGGCTTCCCCCGTGTTTTCCGAGGAAGAGCTCCAGCGTTGTGGGCATGGATGCCCCCGACGCACCAATCATCGAAAGCGGTGTTGCAGAGCTGATCGCGTCGTTCTTCGTCGCAAAATTCGACATCGAACCTGCAAAGGAGAGCAGAAGCACGATTCGTCCAACGATCGCGGGGTTGGCAAAGTTTTTACCAATACCTCCGAAAAGCTGTTTGACGACGACAATAGCAACCAGCGAACCGAATGCCGCTTGCCACAAAGGAATTCCGACGGGCAAATTGAACGCAAGCAACATTCCCGTCACAATCGCCGAAAGATCAGCCACCGTGTTTGGTCTTTTGCAAATTTTTTCAAAGCCCCATTCAAAGAAGACACAGCTCACGACGCAAACCGCAACCACCGCCAGTGCGCGGAAACCGAAAATCACCACCGACGCGACCAGAATGGGAAGCATCGCAAGAATGACGTCGAGCATAATTCTCTGCGTCGTCAGCTTCGATCGAATATGGGGAGAGGGAGACACCACAAGCAAGCCATTATCCACGAGACGCACCCTCCTTTTCTTTTTGTTCTTTTTGTTTTTGCTGATATGCGCGAAGCTTTCCCTTGGCTAAGCGGTTCATCTGCACGAGATTTCGCTTGGCGGGACAGATATACGAGCAACAGCCGCACTCCATACAGAGATTGACCTTGAGCTTTTCGAGCGATGCGTCGTCGCCCTGCTCGAACGCCTTTGCCATCTCGACGGGAGAGAGTCCAAAAGGACAGGTGTCAAGACATTTGCCGCAACGGATACACGCCGTTTCTCTGGGCGGTGTTGCCTCCTTCTCGCCAAGAGCAAGCACCGCATTGGTCTGCTTTAAGATCGGAGCGTCCAGATCAACGAGTGCCACCCCCATCATCGGTCCGCCACTGAGAATTTTCTTGGGTGGTTCGGCAAATCCGCCGCAAGCGTCAAGCACGTCACGCACCGACGTTCCGATCGGAACGATTAAATTTTTCGGGAACTTGACCGCCGAACCGTCGACCGTCACGCATTTTTCGACAAGCGGCATGCCCGTGCGGAGATATTTGGCGATCGAAGCGAGCGTGGTGCAATTGACGACGATCACGCCTGCATCGAGCGGGAGCTTGCCCTCACCGATCACGCGTCCCGTCGTGTGATAAACGAGCACCTTTTCACCGCCCTGCGGATAGAGCGACGGAAGCGCACGGACGAGAACACCCGACATCGATGCGGTTGCTCGCTTCATTTCCGCGATACATTCGGGCTTGTTTTTTTCAATTCCGAAAATCGCGTTCGGAATCGATAAGTATTTCATTACCTGAGAAAGTCCCTCACAAACCAGCTCGCTTTCATCGAGCATCGTGCGCGTATCCGAAGTAATGTAGGGCTCGCACTCGGCACCGTTGACCACGACGGTATCGACGCGCCCCTCGGGCACGTTCAGCTTGACTACAGTGGGAAATCCCGCGCCGCCAAGACCGACGATACCGCTCTCGCGCACTGCCGCAAGAAAGCTCTCTTTGTCGTGCACCTCGGGGGGGATAAGTCCCTCTGCGGGTGTCTGCTCCCCGTCACATTCAATGACCACGGCACGCATTTTCGCGCCCGTAGATGCGGTGATCTCATCGATTTTTTTCACCTTTCCCGAAACGCCCGAATAGATGGGCGAAGAAAGTCCCGCGCCAGCCTCGGCGATCTTCTGACCGACGCGCACCTCGTCTCCGACCGCTACGCACGGCACGGCAGGCGCGCCGATGTGCATCGACATCGGAAGCGTAATGCTCTTTGGTACGGGCATCGGCTCAGGCTTCATTTTTGCCGTATTTTTATGGTGCTTCAAGTGCACTCCGTGAAGTCCAAATAGTGGCACGTTCCACCTCCAAAAACAATTTTAAATAAAGTAAAAATTAATATATATTTATTATAACATATATATATTTTTCTTGTCAACTTTTGTTTATTTCTTCACAAAGTCGGCTTTCCCTTGACAAAAGACCCGTCCTCGTGTATAATAGTGTATAAGCAATTCTGCCAAAGAATCGCTTGTATGATGTATGATTATCTGCTTAAGAAAAGCAATTTTATATTGATTTACTGAAAAACCGAAAGGAGCTCTATGATCCTTTATCCCTCTCTTCCCGCTACACCTCTCGCACCCTCTGCGGTGGCACTCGGTTGCTTTGACGGAGTGCATCTCGGACACCGTGCCGTGATCGATACCGCGGTAAAAAAGGCACACGACGCAGGACGTCTTGCGGTGGTGTTTACCTTTGATTCCTCGCCGAGGAATTATTTCGCGCCAAATTCGGTCCCTCAGCTGACCGACCGCGCAACAAAAATTTCTCTGATCGAAACGATGGGCGTGGACGTTCTCGTCTGCCACCCCTTTGACGAAACGATTGCCACCACCTCTGCCGAGGATTTCTTTGAGAAAATTCTCGTCGGTGCCCTCGGTGCCAAGGAAATCGTTTGCGGCTATAATTACTCCTTCGGCGCGAAAGGTCGCGGCAACGCGGAGCTGCTCCGACAGTGGTGCGACTCCGCAGGAATCGGTCTTACGGCACTCGAACCGATCACCGCAAACGGCACGCCCGTCAGCTCGTCTGCCATTCGTTCGGCACTCGAGAACGGAAACATCGAAGAAGCAAACGCGGCTCTCGGACGAGCTTATTCGATTCGCTCTACCGTGCTGGACGGACAGCATCTCGGCAGACGGCTCGGTTTTCCCACCCTCAATCAGAAGCTGAGTGCCGCGCTCGCAACGCCGAAGCACGGCGTCTATCTTTCGCGTACCACCGTCGGGGAAACTTCCGACTCCGCACATTTTGGCATCACCAACGTCGGCACGCGACCGACCGTCGGCTCGGACTTCATCAGTGCGGAGACGCATCTCTTTGATTTTTCGGGCGACCTCTACGGCAAGCAGATCACGGTAGAGCTCTTGGCGTTTCTCCGTGCCGAGCACAAATTTAGCTCAGTGGACGAGCTCTCCGCACAGGTGCACAGCGATATCGAAATCGCTAAAAATATGGCAAATAATTTCAATGATTGCTAAAAATATCTCACAAAAGGCGCAAATGCGTCTTTTGTTTTTTGTATTGTTTTAGCACTCTGTCAATAAGAGTGCTAAGATTTACAAAAACGACATAATTTCGAAAATATATATTCATATTTTTGGTGTATCATAAAGACACGAAGGAAAAGGAACCGTCCTTCGGAAAAAGTATCACAAAAAATCAAAAAACAAATTACAAAAAACACATAGAAGGAGGATTTACGATGTTTGATCTGATACCCTTTGGCAACCGATTTTTTGCTACCTACGACCCGTTCAAGGAATTCGAAGAAATGGAGCGCCGTTTGTTTGCGCCCGTCACGCCCGCGATGAAGACCGATATTCGCGAAACCGATGACGCATATATTCTTGAAACCGATCTGCCCGGATTCTCCAAGGAGGAAATCCACGCAGAAATCCGCGACGGTGTGCTGACGCTCCGCGCAGAACACAAAAAGGAATCCGACGACAAGGACGAAAACGGAAAATATCTCCGCCGGGAGCGCTCCTACGCATCCTACGCGCGCCGTTTCTCTCTTGACGGAATCCAAGCCGATGCCATCTCCGCCGCATTCCGCGACGGTGTGCTGACGCTGACGCTTCCCAAGGAAGCACCGAAGCAGGCAGACGAAGGTCGCAAGCTCGAAATTCAATAAGTTCGCACAAAAAGCGGCGGCTCGTCTGAGCCGCCGCTTGTGTTTTCCCTTAAGAATTGCTCGGAACGTAGTTAAAATGTACCGTTGCGCCACTCGGCAGATATGCTTCCGCCGCGTCAATCTCCGCCCATTCTTCTTCCGTGCCCATAAAATAAATATCCGTCAGCGCGCTACATCCGTAAAAGCTAAACGCACCGATACTTGTCATACTTTTCGGGATCACGATGCTCGCAAGAGAGACGTTTTCTGCCCACGTCCACGATCCGATCTGCTCAACACCGTCACCAAGAACGATCTCACGAAGTGATCCGCAAAGGAAAAAGACCTCGTTTTCAACAACGGAAAGGTTCTTGGAAAGCACAGCGCGCGTCAGAGCATCACAGGAGCTGAATGCCGCCACACCAACGCTCGTCACAGTGTCCGGCAGTTCGACCTCAGCGAGACGGGCGCAACCCAAAAAGGCTCTGAGACCAATGCTTTCAAGGCTCTCTCCCAAGGAGAGTGTTTCTAATTTCTTACATTCGCGGAACGCATAATTACCGATGCTCTTTCCCCCCCTGCCGAGCGTCACGCTCGTCAGCGAAGCGCATTTTTCAAACGCACTATCCCCGATGGTAAGAACGCTGTCCGAAAGCACGACACTCGTCAGCGCGTCATAGCCAAGAAACAACGTCGCACCGATCGCCGTAACACCGTCCGGAACGGTCAACTCGGTCACAAGCTCG
Organism: Eubacteriales bacterium; assembly: GCA_045646945.1. Classification (GTDB taxonomy): domain Bacteria; phylum Bacillota; class Clostridia; order Oscillospirales; family CAG-272; genus HGM12713. The sequence continues at coordinate 53,706 of JAZRLS010000017.1, forward strand.
CCATTCAAGCAAAAATTCTCGGCATAACGCAAGGGATTGGACTCCGAATTGCCGAATTCAATCGAAAACCACGCAGCAAGATCGGTCACGTTGACCGTCTCCAAACGATTGCAGTAAGAAAACGCAGACAAGCCGATTTTTTTGAGTCCCTTGGGAAGTGTGATCTCTGTCAGCTTTTGGCAATCCAAAAAAGCAGAGCCCCCTATTTCTTCAATGCTGTCGGGAAGTTTGATCTTCGTCAATTGATTACAGCCGTAAAAAGCAGAGTCTCCAATCACCGTACCGCCCGTCACTTCGATCTCGGTCAGTGCCGTGGGCAAGGAAGAGGAATTTTTGGAAGCAGAGATCGCACCGAAAATATAGCCGAGATGCATATTTTTCGTTCCATCCTTCGTTTCCCCGATAAAGGGAAGCTTAAGGCTCGTCAATTTATCACAGCCCGCAAACGTGCTCTTTCCGATGCTCGTCACTCCGGCGGGAATTTCAATGCTCTCTAAGGCAGAGCAATGATAAAATGAATACATTCCAATGCTTCTCACACTGTCAGGCAGCGTGACCGATTTCAGTTTTGCACACTCCTGAAATCCCATATTTGCGACCGCCGTGACCGCCTTTCCCTCGTAGGTTGCGGGAATCACGATGGTTTCCGCGTTCTTCATCGTACCGACCGCCACCGCATAAGTATCGTCGTTCTGTAAGCGGAATTCAAGCTCTCCCGCAGGCTCCGGCTCACTCGGTGTCTCCCCCGGATTCTCTTCCTCGGGAGACGGTACTTCCGGCGTGTTATCGTTTTTATCGTCGGGAGGGACAATGCTTTCGCTTGTTTTCTCCGTATCGGACGTTGTTTCGATTTCCGCAGACTCTTCGCTGTTACACGACATCAGTAAAACAGACAGCATAGCAAAACAAAGGAAAAGCGAAAAATATTTTTTCCATACTTTCATGTCGTTCGTTCTCCTGACAAGTATCGCTTAGTTTTTCGAAAGATAGGTTTCGGTGATCAACGCTTCCAGTGCAATCGTATATTTCATATTATCTTCTTTCGAGGGATGGCCCCACGAGGGTGCTCCGCCGGGCACCGACGAGCCCGCTAACTGAAGCGTATAGATCTTCGCGTTCGGATTTGATTGCTTGTAGGTCGAGATAGCGGTATTGACGTGATAGCTGAATCCGTCACCCATCGCACCCCACAGACAGTACACGACGCAGTCCTCGCCGTGCTTCTCGAAGATCTGTCCGAGCAGTGCCGCATATGCCTCACGGTAGGTTGCCATATTCGCGTGCTGACCAACGTCGTTCGTGCCGAGATTGATCACCACGATATCCGCCTGTCTTGCAAAATCATATTCCGCTTCGGTCGTGCGCATCGGACTTGCGTGCAGATAGTTGTCCTTGAAATTGGGATTTCCAACCACCATTCCCTTTCCCGAGAGTGCCGTGATCGAATAATCGGCACCGAGGCGCTGAGAAACAAGATACGGATACGCAAGCGTTCCGTCCTGATCCGCCCAGTTACCCGTATGGTTTCCGATCACGCCCCATCCACAGCTAATGCTGTCGCCGAGGTATTCGATGTAAAGCTCATTCTTTGCGGGAGCTGTTTCGCTGATCGTACCGTCGAGCGTTACCGACGACACACTCGCCTGCGCGATGGTATATCCCGTCACCTTGATCAGACGGATGGTATGCGTTCCTGCGGGAACGTCCTTCAGCTCAACGACCGTATCATTCGTTCCCACCGTAAAATAGCTCGACGTTCCGTTCTTCCAAAGAAGTCCGTTGACGTATGCCTTGAAATAGCAAAGCGCATTCGATTTTGCAACGAAGGAAACGTTCGATTTGGTGTTCAGATCGGCATTAAACTCAATGCCCGCGCCCGTCCAGTCCATCGTGATACAGCCGTCCACCTTCAAGTGACGCTCTCCAAGCACCTTAATGCCCGCCGTTTCTTCGTTCAGTTCATAGGTACGAAGCTCCGAGGGGCGCGGATACGAGGGTTCGGCAGGCTCGTTGGGCTGCTCGGGGGTATTCGGCGCGTTCGGAGTATTCGGCTCATTTGGTTCCTCCGGGCTCGGCTGATTCTGCTCGTCGGGCGTGTTCGGAGTATCATCGTTTTTCTCTGCCGTCGTGGTACTCGACGTCTCATCCGATACCGCTTCGGTCACTGCCTCAGGCTCGGTTGCCCCTTGACAAGCAGTCAATATGCTCAAAAAAAGCATACAAAGCACCATAAAAAGTGAAAGTGTCATTTTTTTCATTGAAAACTCCTTTTTAGAAAAGATTTTTTGGGCATAATATCCTAAAATATTATACCCCCCCCCCCGCATTTTTTGTCAATACTTTTTATCAATATTTTTTATTTTTTTACAAAAACAGCCAAGCGAAAACGCTTGGCTGTTTGATTTTTAATCAGCAAGAATCTCTGCCGCTTCCTTTTCACCGCAGAAGATGGCATCGTAGAGCCAGAGCACCGAGTAACGGTCCTTGAGGTCCTTCGCGAACCATACGCCGTTCTGGATCTTCTTTCTTCCGTACTGCTGCTCGAAGAGAGAAAGATCGAAGTCGCAGTCGGTCAGCATCGTGGCGATCTCATCGGCGGTCGGGCATTCGTTGAGAATTGCGCGAACCTCTGCCCACTTTGCCTTGTAAATGTCGTTGACGGGGTGATCGTATCTGCCCGCCTCGTTCTGCAGGTCGCGGATCTCAGTCCACAGATGGCTGTAGATCTTCTGATAGCACTTTTCTCTCGTTTCCTTCGAAAGCTCAGAGAAGGTCGGCTCCTCGAGTGCGCGAACTTCCTCACGAAGCTTTGCCGTAACGATGGTTGCGTATCCGACGTCGGTTCCGTGGAAGAAGAAGGGCTCGCCGTAAATCAGACCCGTGATCTCGAAATAGTGCGACAGGTGGTGCTCACTGCCCGAGCCGGGACGCGTCGAATTGACGAGAGTCAGGCACGCACCGATGAGTACGAGGTCGAGCATCAGCTCTTCAATTGCTTCGGGCTTGCGGTCGCGAATGTCGGTTGCGAGCGAACGAATGAGGTTGGTGCGATCCATCACGAGATCGTAGATCTCCTGACAGAAATATTCGTTATTGATCAGCGCGCTGAGCTTCCAGTCGCAGAGTGCGCTGTACTTACCGATGATATCGGCATATCCCGAACGGATCATTCCGATCGGAGCGGCACAAAGAATGTCGGTATCACCCATAATCAGGGTCGGTGCGTGCGTGGTTGCCGTCACCTTCATTCCCTTCAGAATCATTGCCGCACCCGACGATGCGTAGCCGTCCATCGAGGGAGCTGTACCGATGATACCGCTCTCGATATGATGATAGAAGGAAACGTACTTACAAAGGTCGTTGATAACACCCGATCCAATACCGAGAATCAGGTCGGTTGCGTCAGTCAGACTCTGCTCGATCGCACCGATCGCCTGCTCGTTGGGAACGACGTGCGGCTCACCGGGCTCGGTGGTCAAGAGACAGAACTGCTCGATCTTGTCACCGAGAAGCTCACGGACTCTCTCACCGCAAAGGGGATATGTATTTTCGTCGGCAACGAGTAAAATGTGGTTGTACTCTGCCAAGCATTCGGGAAGCTTAGCAAGCGCGTTCTTTTCCACCACAACGTGTGCGATGTCGCAACGGTGCGTTCTGCCGCAGCTGCAAACAATATCTTTATTCAACCAATCGTGAAGACTCATAATAGTTTCCTCTCTTTTTGTTTTATTAAATTGATCAAAGGGTATTATACCATACGAAGTGGGAAAAATCAAGGCTTTTTGTCAAAAATTTGTCATTTTCCCTGCCGCATCTCGGCAATCTTTTCCCCATTCGGTGTAACGTATGCCGTCCAGTTGGTATGATAAATCACAAAGCCGGGTTTTGCGCCCGCAGGCTTTTTGACGTGCTTGGCAAGAAGGTAGTCGACCGCGATCTTCTCGCCCTCTGCCTTTGAGTAATATGCCGCAATCTCGGCGGCGGTGGTATAGTCAAGGTCGGTCGGCTCGCGTCCCTCGGTCACAAGCAGCACGTGCGAGCCGGGCACGCCCTTGGCGTGAAACCACAGGTCGTGCTTTTCTGCCAAACGGTGCGTGATATACTCGTTTTGCACGTTGTTCTTTCCGCAGAGCACGCGCATTCCGTCGGGCGTTTTGAACTGCATCACGACAGGCTTATGCGCCTTGGGAACGGCGTAGGATTTCATTCTCGACGCATAGCCCGAACGGTAGAGCTCGTCACGAATTTCCGCAAGGTCGCTCGGACTCTCGGCGCGGCTGAGTGCTTCAAACACGGTATAGAGATAGGAAAGCTCCTCCTCCCCGAGTGAGATCTGCTTGGCAAGCTCGATCTTTGCGGTTTTTGCCTTGTTGTACTTTTTATAGTATCGCTGTGCGTTCTGCGAGGGCGAAAGACGGGTGTCCATCTCGACCTCAACCTTGCCAAAGCTTCCGTCCTCTCGGTAGTCCTCGTAATCCTCAAACACCGCGCGGGCATCTCCGCGTGACAGTCGGTAGAGATTCGCTGTGATGAGATCCCCGTACTTTTTATAGACGGTTCCCTGCTCGCAATCGAGAAGCTCGGCGCGTTGCAGCTCCAGCTTTCGGTGGATTCTCGCCTCGGCGTTCGTGAGAAGCTTGAGAATATCCGACGCTCTCTGACGAACGCGCACCTCGCGGTCACGAGTCTCAAAATAGAGGTCAAAGAGCTTTCCGACGCTCTCAAACGAACGGCTCTCCATCGTTCCGTACTGCGTCAGCGGCAGAAAGGAATATTCGACAGGTGCTTCTCCGTCGAGCACCAGACACGGCTCGAACGCTTCGTTTCGTACGCGATCGTACACGACGGAAAATTCCCGCCAGATCTCGTCGGCAAAGCAGTATTTCAGAGGAGTATCGGTATGTCCCGTTGCACGGTAGACGATCTCACGCGCCACCACGGGAGCAACGCCCGAAAACGCCGACACGAGCCAACGGTCGCACCCTCTCTCCGCAGGAGCGGACGAAAGAAGCTCCGAAAAGCGTTCTCCGTCCACCGTCAGCGGATTTTCCTTGTCCTGCGCGGGCGGGAGCTCGTAGGTCATTCCCGGGAGCAGTTGACGCATACTGTCCATCGAAAAATCGGTAGTGCGAAGTGCCGTAATGATCTTCTTGTCTCCGTCGGCAAAAATCAGATTGGAATACTTGCCCATCAGCTCGGCAATCAGATAACGGCGGCACTCAAAGCCCATTTCGTCTCTCGTATCAAAGCCGAGAAATGCCACACGGTCAAAGGAGGCTTGCGAGACTTCGGACAGCTTTGCACCCTGCAAATATTTGCGCAGAAGCATACAAAACATCGGCGGATTTTGCGGATTTTCTTTTGAGATCTCGGTAAAGCCTATGCGGGGATTTCCGCTACCCGCGTTGATCAGCAGGCGGCGTCCTCCCTCAAAGCTTCGCATCTGAAGAACGATCTCGTCCCGCTCGGGCTGATATACCTTTTCAATTCTTGCACCAAGCGCCGCGCGACGAATCTCGCTCAGCGTACAGGCTAACATTCCTGCATCAAATGCCATAATTACTCCTAATAGTTAGTTAAGGGTTGGATTTCTCTTCTTTCTTTCGGGAAAGAAAGAAGCAAAGAAAGCTTTCTCGAAGGAATGGATAAGGTCGCCGTATTGTCTGCACAGACTTCGGCTTTCTAAGGTACAAATCCATCGGACACTACGTACCGATGGATTTGGGATGCGATTTTATTCAAAAATTCTTGTGTGAAGTTTTTGAGATTCGTAAGAACTTTTTCCAAAAAGTTCTTACGTGGGGTGCGGGGCAAGCCCCGTAAACATTAAAACATAATACGGTCGACGTCGTCGAGCGAGCCAAACGCAAAATCGGGCTTATCGGCATCTGCGGCGGCATCCACGTCCTCGGGTTGTGTTTCACCCGACAGAACGAGCACCGAGGTCACACCGAACTTCTTGCCGAGCGCAATGTCGGTATAAAGGCGGTCACCGAAAATGCACATTTCGTCATTCTTGAAGCCGGTCGCCTCTCCGATCATCTCAATGGTTTCCTTGTAGGGCTTGCCGAAATAGGTCGGCACCTTGCCCGTCGAAGCGGTCACGAGTGCGGCAATCGCGCCACTGTCGGGAATAAATCCGTTCTCGGTGGGGCAGTTGAAATCGGGGTGGGTGGAGAGATACTCCGCACCGCCGCGAATAAAGCGGCATGCCTGATTGAGCTTGTCGTAGGTCAGTGAGGTGTCGAAGCTGGTAATGACGATGTCCGCCTTCTCCTCGTCTCCCTTCAAAAGGTTGATGCCCTTGGCACGATACTCCTCGCAGAGCTCGTCGGTTGCCACAAGGTACACCGACTTTCCTGCGCGAAAACGCTTGAGGAATTCGAGCGTCACGTCACCCGAGGTCATAATCTCATCTGCGGCAGGCTCAAAGCCAAGGCGTGCGAGCTTTGCCTGATAGAAGGGCGTGGTGTGCGAGGCATTGTTGGTAAAGAAAAGCACCTTTTTACCGTTGGCACGAAGATTTTTGATAAAGCGGATGGCAAACGGAAAAGGATTCCCGCCAAGATAGATCGTACCGTCCATATCAAAGATAAACAGCTTTTTGTCCTTCAAAACATCGGTATTGGGATTCTGAAATTTCATAATCGTCCGTCCTTTTTTGCTTTTTATAAAATTAACGTCACTATTATAACATATCCTTGCATTTTTTGCAAGAGTATGCTATAATATAATTAACATTTTGACTTTTGTTTCTCTCAAAGGAGGACTCACCCTGATGAAAACCGTTATTGGTATCGATATTGGCGGAAGTACGACCAAGATCGTCGGCTTTCGTTCCGACGGACAAACGCAAGAGCTGATCGAGCCGCTGTTCGTCCGCGCCACCGACGCCGTAACCTCGGTCTACGGCGCATTCGGAAAATTCACCGTACAAAATCATCTGGCTCTTTCGGACATTGACCGTGTCTGGATGACGGGCGTCGGCTCGTCTTTTATCTCCGAGCCGCTTTACTCGCTCGACTGCCGTAAGGCATCGGAATTTCAATGCGTCGGTCAGGGAGGACTTTATCTTTCGGGCCTTGACGAGGCAATTGTCGTCAGTATGGGAACAGGTACGGCGCTGATTCACGCAACCAAACAAGGAAATACGATCCACACCGAATATCTCGGCGGTACGGGCGTGGGTGGCGGCACGCTGCTCGGACTTTCGCGTCAGATGCTTGGCGTTGACACCATCGAGCACCTCGAGCAGCTCGCTTCCGAGGGCAATCTTTCCAACATCGATCTTCGCATCGGTGACATTTCGGGTGACCACAAATTCCAGCTTGGTGACGAGATCACGGCATCCAATTTCGGAAAGCTCTCGGATATCGCAAACAAAAACGATATCGCGCTCGGCATTGCCAATATGGTTGCCGAAACAATCGCGATGCTTGCCGTCTTTGCGGCAAGAAACTTCGCTTTGAAGAAGGTCGTGCTGACGGGCAACCTCACGGCACTCCCCTCGATCACGAGAGTGTTTGAAGGCTTGGAAACCACCTTCGGCGTCAAATTTCTGATTCCCGACGGTGCACAGTTTGCCACCGTCATTGGCGCGGCACTTTGCGAACAAACGCTATAATCTCACACAAAAACACAACTCGGCGGTGATGAAACCCGCCGAGTTTTTTATGAAATTTACGGAAGCTCGGTGCGCCACGACCACGCATACGACGTTGGGCTGTAATGGTCTGCCCCCTCCACCCAAAGGAGAGGTGCGCGCCGCTTCGAGCAATCAATCACCCGTGCAATGCTTCCTCGCTCCGACAATGTCATCGACCGTTCCCCGTCCTTCGAAGCACCGTGCGCGCCGATCAATACCGTTGTACTTCTTGTCAGTTGTTCCGAAAGTGCCGTCTCTCCCATCTCCGAGAGAAACGCGGAGGTGACGTAGGTCAACCTTTCCCTCGTTCCCACCAGGCTGAGTGCCACCGACAAGTGTTCGTGCGAGCCAAACGAAATCCCTACCGAGGTGTTCTCGGTCAGCGGCAAGCACCCATTCTCATAAAATACGACCTCACTTCCCGCCGCTCGGGCAGAGTACCAAAGCTCGCTTGCCACAGCACGTTCTTCATCACCGTGTGGCATCGGAAGATAGAGCGTTCGTACCATTTCTCTCTGCAACAGCAAGTCGAGCGAGGCAAGATGCCTCCGATGATAATGCGTCAGAAGAACACTCGAGATCTCGGTTGCCGTCGAGGACGAAATTTCGTCAATCAACGTCTGATACAGCCAAGGAGCACCGCCCGAAAGGTCGCAAATTGCCACCTCATCTCCGTCCGAAACCCAAAGTGCCTCATGATTTCCTTGCGAAGAAACGTATGACACACTCGGCACTCTCTCGCTCACTTGAACGGCAAGAAAGCAAACAATAAAGGAAAGAATCAGCGCAAGAGGCGGTAACAGAACAAGCCACTTTCGCCGCAAACGAAGAACGAGCACCGCGATCATCGCTACCGAAAAGAGCGGGATGAGAAGCAGACAAAATCGGTAGTTCAAGGAAAGCGTTGCCGACGGAATGTTAGAAAAGAAAGAAACCAAGCCGAGAAGAATCTCGCTCAGCCAAGACAAAACGATGCCGAACACCGTGCCAATCCACGGAATGGCGGCAACGAGAAGCCAGATCGGAATTCCCACCAAAAAGACGTAGGCAATCGGAGAGAGTATCGGATTGGCAAACAGCGATACGGTAGAAATTTCGCCAAAAAATATCCAAAGAATCGGTAACAGAAAGAGGGTTGCGACCGTGGTCATCAGAACGAGCATTAAAACGGCGCGCAAGATCCGCAACGCCTGTCGCCAAAGCCACCGTTTGCTCTTCGGCCTTGGAATTTTTTCGGCAATCCACGGGTAGAGGGTCAAGAGTCCCAACGTAGCAAGGAAGGACATCCAAAGTCCCAGATCCACAATAGCGTAAGGCGAAATCAGGACGATGAGAGCAAAGGAGCAGAAGAGCGAAGTTATCGAATCTGCCTCCTCCTGAAATAAGAACGTCACGTAAAGCGCGTACAACATCAGTGCCGAACGGCAGGCGGACATCGAAAATCCCGTCAGAAACAGGAAGAAAAGGCTGACAATGCTCACAAGCACAAGTCTTCCCTTTTTCGGGCAAAGGAGTTTTCTAAGAAGAAAATCAAGCGCGCCGAGCAACACCGAAAAATGAAGTCCGCTGACCGCCATCAGATGCGAAGTACCCGAGCGTCCGAAGTCTCGCACGACCGATGCATCAAGTTCCGAACGGTCGCCCACAAAGAACGCCGCCGCAAGCGAACCGCTCCGTTCACCCAGCGATGCGATCATCCCGTCTCGGAGTGCCGCCCCGCAACGCTCCGAGAGAATCACAATGCCCGAGGGGGAAGTGATAAGCTCCCAAAAAGAAAGGCTCTCCGAGGTGCGTTGCCGATAGATTGTTTCCTCTTCATCCAACCGAACCGAAAGAAGATATCCCTCGCGGTCGTTTCCCTCGGGAGAGAGAATTTCTCCTCTTGCCGAGATGCGATCCTTAGGAGGAAGCTCGACGGTAGAATAGCAGGAAAGCGTCGCATCAACCGAGGTTTCCTCGTCATCGATTTGCAATAGATTGACCGAATATCGGACGTAATCGTCGGCGCGGTATTCCTCCCGCACGATTTCGGCAACAAAAGCGTGCTCCCCGACAAAGCGTTCCGCACTGCGGTGCGGAAGAAAGACGGTCAGAAGAGACAGTCCGACCGAACACAGTGCCACGGCAATTGAGATCACTGCCCCAAGACAAAAAATTCGTTGTTTCTTGTGGTTTTTAAAAAAGAAAACACTCCCCACACCAAGCAAGAAAAGAACCGCAAGAATCAAAAAGAAAAGACAAACAAATTCCATTGGCATACCGAACACCAAAAGAGAAAGCGCTATGAAAAGAAAGGCAAAAAAGCAAAGCGGCCGTCGATAAAACAATCCCATCGTCTGCTCCTTTCTCTCATAGCGTCTTGTATTTTTCAATTCAATGAAAAAATAATAGATTTAAGAATTAAAAATATTATTCAGAATTTCTTGTCGTTTTTCGTCACATATTCCCTCTATCAAAAGAAATGCGTCGATCTTTTCGTATGCTTCTTCTGTAGCAACCAGGGAGAGCGACGGAGAGTCGCTCAGAATCCGACCGAAGCGAAGTCCTCCGATGGGATAGACCGTAGCAATCTCACGGAGTGCGGGCGCGAGCGGTGCGCCGAGATCCGACGGACGGAGCACGAGCTCGGGAAGAACGCGAATCTGTCCCTCACTCTGTCGACAAAGCGACAAATAGACACTTGGCGGTGTGTCAAGAAAAAGAGAACATCGGATCTCCCCCTCCATCAGACAATTTCCTTTCAAATATAAAATCGTTTGCTCACACAGCGAAGCATCGTGCGAAAACAGACGTACCGTGGTAGAAATCTTTTTTTGCTTGAAGAAAAGCAGTGCCTCGATCAAAAGCTGAAATCCCAACACAAAGCGTTCTTCTTCTTTGATCTTTTCACCACAGAGAATTTTTTGCCAAGCAAGCGATGCGTGATAGCGATCGGGACGCACATAGCGCATCTTCGAAAGATCAAGGAAAAGATGAGAGCAAACTCCCAGTGCCGAAAAAAGTCTTTTCGAAAGCCAATCCCAAGAACTTATATCTTTGGCAGAAGCCGTCGCAGTTTCATTAGCAATATTCGTTATATATTCAAATATATCAAATCCTTGTTTTTCCATCATTTTTTGATATTTCCTTGTAAAATAACACTTTGTTTCTTCGGTTAGTTTTTCATTTCCCATCTGCCAGAGCTCTTTGGAAGAAGCGCGGAATCCGTCGTTTTTTTTCGCGCAGATTCCCAAAAGTGAGAGCTGCTTTTCATACAAATATGCACTTTCGCTGCCTGCACAAAGCGGCAAAATCCGTTCCCATTCGGCAAAAAACTCAAAATCCGAGCATTTTTCTTTATTGTATTTTTCGTCACATCCAAGAAAATGCATCATTTCTTTTTTATCGTCGCTTTTGCAAAAAATTCCGATATTTTCGGTCGTTTTGATCGCCCTCACCCTCCCATTCTTCTGTAATTTTCTTCATTATAGCAGATTTTACCGTCTTTTGCAAGTCCTTTTCTATCTCTCTTTTTTTAGAAAAATCAGAAAAATATTTAATATGATGTAGACAACCGAGAAAAAATATGGTATAATAAACTGTTGAATTATTGTCTCGGGGAGGCTTTTATGAAAATCATTCCCATTTGCCCCAACGCCTTTGCTTCCAATTGCTATCTTCTGGTATCGGATGGCGAAGCACTTGTGGTCGATCCTTCGGTTTCGGTCGACGCAATTCTGCGCGCCGCCAAAGAAGAAGGCGCAACCCTTGTGGGCATTTTACTGACGCACGGACATTTCGATCACATCCTCTCGCTCGACTTACTCCGAGCCGCTGAGAAAATCCCCGCCGCCATTCACGAGCACGATGCCGTGATGCTGACCGACGGTAAAAAGAACGCTTTTTACGATTTCTTCGGGCAAGAACGCACCTACAAGGCGGCAGAAAAAACACTTTCCGACGGAGATCTCATTCCACTGGGAACGGAACTCATCACCGTGCTCCACACCCCAGGTCACACGGGCGGTTCGGTCTGCTACCTTTGCGACGGCGCGATCATCACGGGAGATACCCTCTTTTCGGGCACCTTCGGGCGGTGTGATTTATGGAGCGGCGACGCAGATAAAATGCGAAGCTCCCTCTCCCGTCTACGTTCTCTTGATTCATCTCTTTTCATTTACCCCGGACACGGCGAATCGGCACGTCTTGGCGACGCGCTCGACGAAGTCGCCTATCTGATCTAACACATACCGAAAGGAATTTTAACGATGGACTATCAAAGACTTGCAGAACTTCTCTTCCCCCACATTACAAAAACTCCCGCCGATATCGAGACAGAGTTTCCGCCCCGCGCACTCCCCGAAGGCGCAAAGGTAACGCGATTTGCACCGAGCCCCACGGGCTTTGTTCACTTCGGCGGGCTCTTCCCCACGACGGTTGCAGAGCGTCTGGCGCACCAAAGCGGCGGCGTGCTCTATCTGCGAATCGAGGATACCGACGCAAAGCGCGAGGTCCCCGGTGCGGCAGAGGCACTGATTCGCACGCTGTCGGTCTACGGCGTCAATTTTGATGAGGGCGCGATCCTCGGAGAAGACGGCAAAATCTGCGACCGCGGCATTTACGGTCCGTACAAGCAGAGTCTGCGCGGTCCGATCTATCAGACCTTTGCCAAGCAGCTCGTTCGCGAAGGAAAAGCTTACCCCTGCTTTACGACCGAAGAGGAGCTAGAGGAATTGCATCAGGTCAATAAAAAAGAAGAACTGAAAAACACCGACTGGGAGGCACAAGCCGAAGCACGACGTGCCGAGATGCTTCGCCGCCGCGCCATCACGATGGAAGAAGTTGAGGCGCACCTTGCGGCAGGCGATCCTTTCGTGCTCCGTATTCTTGCAGACGGCACCCCCGATAAGAAGATCCGCTTTACCGACCTTGTCAAGGGCAATATGGAAATTCCCGAAAACGACGAGGATTTCGTACTTCTCAAATCCGACGGAATTCCCACCTACCACTTTGCGCACGCCGTCGACGATCACCTGATGGGAACCACCCACGTCATCCGCGGAGAGGAATGGCTCCCGAGCCTTGCGAAGCATCTGCAGCTCTTCCGCTATCTTGGCTTCAAAACACCGAAATATATGCACATCGCGCAGATTATGCGTTTGGACGAGGAAGGCAACAAAAAGAAGCTCTCCAAGCGCGATATGGGCGCGAATATGGACGACTACACCCGTCTCGGCTACTGTCCAGAGGCTGTGTGCGAATACGTGATGACGCTTCTCAATTCGAACTACGAGGAGTGGAGAATGCAGAATCCCGACAAGAGCTACCGCGAATTCCCCTTCAACATCAAGAAAATGTCGGTTTCGGGATGTCTCTTCGACTTCCAGAAGCTGAATGACGTTTCGAAAAACGTCATCTCCAAGATGGATGCAAAAACCGTCACCGCGCGTGTCACAGCTTGGGCACTTGAATTCGACTCTGACTTTGGCAAGTGTCTTGCCAAGGATCCCACCTTTGCCGAGAAAATCTTCTCGATCGGTCGCGGCGGCAAAAAGCCGAGAAAGGATCTTGCGACCTGGGCGGATGCTAAGCCTTATATGGGATTCTTCTACGATGAATTCTTCGCACCCGAATGCGACTACGCCGAGCAGTACGACCGCGCCGACATCCGCGCGATCCTCACTGCTTTCTGCGAACAGTACGACGAAAGCGACGATATGAACACCTGGTTTGAAAAGATCAAGGCAATCGGTCAGAATCTCGGCTACACCCCCGATATGAAGGCATACAAGGCAAATCCCTCGGAATTCCGCGGCAACGTTGCCGACGTCAGTATGTTCCTCCGTCTTGCCGTGACGGGCAAGCTCAACGCTCCCGATCTGTATAGCGTAATGCAAATTCTCGGAAAACAGAAGGTGCTCGAGCGCATCGAAGCAAAGCTTTCCGAAATGAACTAAAAGAGGTATGAACCATGGCAGAAATTGCAAGCAATTTTATTCACGAAATCATCGACGGCGACCTTGCCGTAACCCCCGATCTGAAAATTCACACGCGTTTTCCTCCCGAACCGAACGGCTACTTGCACATCGGCTCGGTCAAGGCAATCTGCATCAACACCGACGTTGCCAATAAGTACACGGGACTTTTCAATCTCCGCTACGACGACACCAACCCCGCCAAGGAGAGCGACGAGTTCGTCCGCTCTATCCGTGAGGACCTCGAATGGCTGGGTGCGACCCCCACGGGCGGCGTGTTCTACGGCTCGGATTATTTCGGCAAGTGCTATGAGTTTGCCGTTCAGCTGATCAAGCAGGGTGACGCGTACGTCTGCGATCTTTCCAAGGACGACCTTGCCGACTACAAGGGAACCGACCGTTCGATCGCATCCAAGGAATCCCCCTACCGCAACCGCTCGGTCGAGGAAAACCTCGATCTCTTTGAGAGAATGAAGAACGGCGAGTTCGAGGACGGCGCAAGAACGCTCCGTGCCAAAATCGATCCGTCAAGCGACAACCCCTATCTTCGTGACCCTGTCATTTACCGAATCAAGCATATTCACCACCACCGTCAGGGCGACGAATGGTGCGTTTACCCGATGTACGACTTCGCGCACCCCATTCAGGACGCACTCGAGGGCATCACGCACTCGCTGTGCTCCAGCGAATTCCGTAACCACCGTCCGCTCTACGACTGGGTCGTGGACAAGATCGGATTTGCTCAGAAGCCCCATCAGTGGGAATTCGGACGTATGAACATCACCTACACGGTTATGTCCAAGCGTTACCTCCGTCAGCTGGTCGAGGAAAACTACGTGGACGGCTGGGACGACCCCCGTCTGCCCACGCTGTGCGGTCTGCGCCGCCGCGGCTATACGCCGAGCGCGCTTTTCACCTTTGTTCGTGAGGCAGGTGTGACCAACACCGACCACACGGTCGACGTCCGTCAGCTGGAGGCTTGCGTACGCGACGACCTGAACGAAAACGCACTGCGCCGCATCGCAGTGGTCAACCCCATCAAAGTCATCATCGACAACTACCCCGAGGACAAGGAAGAGACCTTCTCGGTGGCAAATCACCCGCAAAAGCCCGAGCTCGGAACGCGTGAAATTCCGATGACGCGCGAGATTTATATTGACGCCGACGACTTTGCAGAGGTTCCGCCTCCCAAGTTCTTCCGTCTGAAACCCGACGGAGAGGTTCGTCTGATGGGCGGATATATCATCAAGTACGCGGGAATCGAAAAGAACGAGGACGGCTCAATCAAGTGCATTCATGCCACCGCCGATCTTGAAACCGGCAACGGTATGCCTGCCGACGGAAGAAAGATCAAGGGTACCATCCACTGGCTCTCCGCAAAATACGCAAAGCCGACGACCCTGATGCTCTACGACCGTCTCTTCAATATCGAAAACACGGCAGAAGTCCCCGAAGGACAAACCTACCTCGATTTTCTCAACCCCGATTCGCTCACGAAGATCGAGGGCGCGATGGTTGAGCCATCTCTCGAGAAGGCAGAGGCAGGCGAGCGCCTCCAGTTCGTCCGCGTCGGTTACTTCTGCAAGGATACCAAGAATGAGAACACCTTTAACCGCGTCGTGGGTCTGAAGGACAGCTTCCCCGCAAAGAAAGCATAAGGTGTCTTATGCGTGATTTCATCTTTGATCACCCCTTCTTCTTTCTTGCCTATCTCGCCGCAATCTCGCTCGTCGCGATCATCGTTTGCATCTACGATAAATGGGCGGCGAAGCACGCAACCCGTCACCGCACGCCCGAGGCGACTCTGCTTCTGCTCTCAGCGCTCGGCGGCTCGATTGCCATGCTCGCGACAATGTTTCTCATTCGCCACAAAACCAAGCACGCAAAATTTATGATCGGCATTCCGATCATCATTCTTCTTCAGGTCGCGCTCGCGGCTTGGATTTTGCTTGGCTAATCTTTAAAAACTGACAGAAAGGAGTCGACACCTTGAACACGACCCCCGATCTTTCAAAATTCAGTCTGATCTTCCCCGACGAAGCGACGCAAGCCGCGTATTACCGTGGGGAGATGCGTCCCGCCATCGATATGTTTACGCTCGAGGAGCTAGGACTACTTGAGGTATTCACCCTCAAAAACAGCGATCTTGACGAATATTTCACCTCCGATCCCGCAGTCATTGCCCACAGAATGGAGGTCTTTGGCGATATGCTCGCTTGCCCCGAGATCGCGGCAACGTTGAACCGCCTGATCCCCGTGCTGACCGACATTATGGAGCTCCGCCGTCTCGAAGCCGATTCGGGTCAGACCGAGTCGTATCTCGAAAGCATTACCGAGATCGAGCTCTATATTTCGAGCCTTGCCACCCTCCACTCAGGGCTTTCTCCCATCCGTGAGAAACTGCAGAGCCGTGCCTTCCGCACGCTCGCAGATCGCATTTCCGAGCTTGTGGAGAGCGACTATTACGCCGAGCTCAATGAAAAGCTCTCGGAGCTGACGACCCGTGTACGCGATATCCGAAGCGTCACCATCGGCGTCAATCTCGACGCACAGCTTCGTCCTGCGAGTGCGGGTGTGCTCTCGATCAACCCCGAGCCCTTCCGTTCGGGTGACGTACTCGAAAAGATTCTTCGTCTCAACTTTAAAGACGACGAATATACTTGTATTGCAAACCTTGTTCCTTTTGGAAAGAAGCAATCTGAAAATCAAAAGACTGCCCTCGCACTTGCCTTTAATTCGGCAATCAACGAGGTCTACCGTCAATCTCTGCGCTCCTGGAAGAAAATCGTGCAAGCATACGTGCTGGAAAACACCGATTTTCTGCTGAATCTGATGCCCGAGATCGAATTCCTCGTCAAGGGAACGGTGCTTCTCCGCACGCTCCGCGACAAAGGACTTCCGCTCTGCACGCCGACGATCGTCTGCGACGAGGTCGTCTTCCGCGCCACGGAACTCTACAATCCTTGCGTGGCACTCAAAATCGACGACGAGATCGTATCGAATGACCTCACGTTTGACCGTGGGGACGGCGCGATGATCTACGTGCTGACAGGTCCCAACCGCGGCGGTAAATCGGTAGTCACTTGTGCGATTGGACTTGCGCAAGCGATGATGCAGCTCGGACTGTTTGTCCCTGCCCAACGCGCTGAACTCAGCATTTCGGACGGTATTTTCACGCACTTCCCGACAGGTGCGGACGACACCATCGACAAGGGTCGTCTTGGCGAGGAGTGTGCGCGTCTGCGCGATATTTTTGAGGCAGTCACCGAAAAAAGCTTGGTGCTTCTCGATGAATCGCTCTCGTCGACAGGCTCGTTTGAGGCGTCCTACATCGCCGCCGAAGTGTTGGCAGGCTTGAGCCGCGTCGGCTGTCGCTGTCTCTTCTCGACCCATCTGCACGAATTGGCGAGCAAGATCGACGAAATCAACGAGCGCACCGCCCCCGACGGCGGAAATCGCATCGATACCCTCGTAGCGGGAATGGAAGAGGGCAAGCGCTCCTTCAAAATCGTCCGTGCGAAACCCGACGGAAAGAGCTATGCGCGCGATATTGCTGACAAATACGGACTTTCCTACGAAAGCATTCTCAAAAACATTTCTCACTAACGCTCAAAGCAAAGGAGGTTACCCTTGAAAACACAACTTTTGAAATTACTTGAAAACAACGCAACGCTCTCCCCCGAGCAACTCGCGATCGCGCTCGATACCGACGCGGAAAGTGTTCGCGCCGCCATTGCAGAGCTCGAGCAAGGCGGAACCATTCTCGGCTATAAAACCATCATCGACTGGGAAAAAACCGACCGCGAGGCGGTCTCCGCGATGATCGACGTCAAGCTCACTCCCCAAAAGGGACGCGGCTTTGACCGTGTTGCCGAGCACATCTATAACTATCCCGAGGTCAAGTCCGTCTATCTGATGTCGGGCGGCTACGACCTTTCGGTGCTGATCGAAGGAAAAACGATGAAGGAGGTCGCCTACTTCGTTTCACAGAAGCTTGCGACCATTGACGGTGTGATTTCCACCGCCACCCATTTCGTCCTGCACAAATATAAGGACACAGGCGTACTCTATGACGCTCCCGAAATTGATGAAAGAGGAACCTTTAGCTAATGATTGATTATTCGAAAGTTTTATCGCAAACCGTCGTCGATACCCCCAAATCGGGCATTCGTAAATTCTTTGATCTGATGAACACGATGCAGGACGTCGTGGGTCTGACGGTCGGAGAACCCGATTTTCAGACACCGTGGCATATTCGTGAGGCAGGCATTGAAAGTCTTTCACGCGGAAAAACCTACTACACGGCAAACGCAGGTCTTCTGTCTCTGCGTGAAGAGATCGACGCGTATCTGACTAGAAAATTCCATATTTCTTACGATCCCGCCAAGGAGATCATCGTCACTGTCGGCGGAAGCGAAGCCATTGACGTTGCGTTCCGCGCCGTGATCGAGGCAGGCGACGAGGTCATCGTTCCCACGCCGTCCTTCGTTTGCTACGCACCGCTCGTTCGTCTTGCCGGCGGTGTGCCCGTCATTCTCGAAACCAAGTTTGAGGATCAGTTCAAGATCGATCCCGATGCACTCAAGGCGGCAATTACGCCCCGCACCAAGATGCTCGTTCTTCCCTATCCCAACAACCCCACTGGCGCAATTATGACCCGTGAGGAACTCTCGGAGATTGCGGAAATCCTCAGAAACACCAATATTCTCGTGCTTTCCGACGAAATCTACGCAGAGATGACCTACACGGGCACGCACTGCTCGATTGCGTCGCTCGAGGGAATGTGGGAGCGCACCATCGTCGCCAGCGGATTTTCCAAGGCGTATGCTATGACGGGTTGGCGTCTCGGTTACCTTTGCGCGCCCGCACCGCTGTGCGAGCAAATGCTGAAGATCCATCAGTACGGAATTATGTCTTCGCCGACGACGGCACAGTTTGCCGCCATTGAGGCACTCAAGAACGGAGACGATGATATTCAGATGATGGTCGAGGAATACAACCGACGCCGCCGTTATATCTACAACGGTCTGCGCAGCATCGGCATCGAGTCATTTGAACCCGAGGGCGCATTCTATATCTTCCCGAAGATCGGCGTGTACGGTATGAGCGGCGAGGAATTCTGTAACCGTTTGCTCTACGAATACAAGTGTGCCATCGTTCCAGGTAACGCTTTCGGACAGGGCGGTGACGGATTTGCGCGTATCTCCTACGCCTACTCCATCAAGCATATCACTCAGGCACTCGAACGAATTGAAGCCTTTGTCAAAACGCTTTAAGTCATGACCACCAGCAGTGCTGGTTTCTTGCATAAGCCCCCTTGGGGCATTCCACACGCTGAGCCTATAGACTCGTCCAATTATCCGACACTTGCGGTAGTCGCCCTACCGCCACAGATGTGGCAACTATCTTTGGCCTCCCTTGTGTAAAGGGAGGTGGCACGGCGCGCCGTGACGGAGGGATTGTTTTATTATGTTTTTTGCCACGAGTACAATCCCTCAGTCGCTTCGCGACAGCTCCCTTTGCACAAGGGAGCCTCCCGCTGCGGCGGGAACTGTTCATAGCTAAAGCTTTTTGGAACCACCAGCACTGCT